>JAZKBI010000007.1:137252-247451 GCA_040388705.1 Bacteroidota bacterium
TGCCTAACACCTAATGCCTAACACCTAATGCCTAACACCTAATGCCTAACACCTAATGCCTAACACCTATTTCTCCTATCTTTGCCCCCTTTCAGAAAGGAATTGACCACGAGGATATGAATTTGAATGTGTTGCTGGAGCAGTATAAAGATTCCCCCCACCTTTTTCAGCTGGCGGACAGGCTCTCTTTTGCCCAAACGCAAAAATTATTTCTAAAAAATTTACAGGGAAGCAGTTCAGAATTTGTTGTGAGTTCGGTATTCATGCATCCCAATTGCCAGCAGTTAAACCATCTCGTGGTTCTGAATGATGCTGAAGATGCCGCCTATTTTCACAACACGCTTGAGAACCTGACCAATGCGCTTGATCTTTTTTATTTTCCTTCTTCATTCAAGAACCGGAAGAATTTCAGGTTATTAAACAGTTCGCATGTGATGTTGCGTACTGAAGCATTGACAAAATTATCAGTCGGTGGCAACCGGAAAATTATTGTTACCTATCCCGAAGCGCTCTTTGAAAAAGTAGTGCTACCCAAAACACTCAGCAGCAATATCATCAGCATCAAAGCGAATGATACCATCAATCCGGACAGCCTGATGGATCTGTTTGTGATGTATGGATTTGAACGAACGGATTTTGTGTACGAGCCCGGGCAATTTGCACTGCGTGGCGGGATACTGGATATATATTCTTTTGGAAATGAAAAACCTTACCGCGTAGAATTGTTCGGCAACGAGGTAGACAGCATCCGCATATTCGATCCCGAGACACAGTTGAGTGAACGGAAATTATTACAGGTAAATATTATTCCCAATGTAGAAACACAGTTTGAAAGCGGTGAGAAAGTTTCGCTGCTCGAATTTCTTTCAGAAAACACTATCGTATGGCTGAAGGATTGGGATGTGATCAAAGAAAAAATTGATCACCAGGAAGAGGACCTGCAGGGCTTTATCAACATACTCGACAGCGGCTACCGGATGAAGAACAATGATGATGAAGATGATACGAAGATCCTGAAAGAAGTTAACAGGGAAGATTTTGTAAGCAGCATAACCATTGAACAGCAATTGGGATCGAGGCACGTTGTTGAGTTCGGGTACAAACCACATCTTTCTGATTTCGAAATTGAATTCAAAACACGCACACAACCTTCTTTTAACCGCCAGTTTGATCTGCTGATCAAAGACCTGAAAGCCCATGAGGCAGCGGGTTACGGAATTTATTTGTTTGCAGAACAGGTAAAACAACTGGAAAGGCTGAACAGCATTTTTACCGATCTGAATACCGAGATACAATTTGTTCCGGTAGGCACCGGAATACACGAAGGGTTTATTGATGAAGAACTGAAAGTGGTTTGTTATACCGATCACCAGATCTTTCAGCGATACCATAAATACAAGGTAAAACAGGCGTACAATAAGAACAAAGCCATTACACTGAAAACATTGCGCGACCTGCAGCCGGGTGATTATGTAACCCATATCGATCATGGTGTAGGAACCTATAGCGGTCTTCAAAAAATTGAAGCGAACGGGAAGGTGCAGGAAGCGGTGCGTATCATTTATAAAGACAGCGATATACTCTATGTGAATATTAATTCACTGCACAAAATATCAAAATATACAGGCAAGGAAGGAACTGTTCCCAAGATCAACAAATTAGGTTCGGATGTATGGAACAGGCTGAAAGAAAAAACAAAAACGAAAGTAAAAGAGATCGCTTTCGACCTGATTAAATTATACGCGCAAAGAAAGGCCCAGCATGGGTTTCCGCATTCGCCGGATAATTATATGCAGACTGAACTGGAAGCATCTTTTATTTACGAAGACACGCCCGATCAAAGCAAAGCCACTGCGGATGTGAAGAAAGATATGGAGAGTGAGAGCCCGATGGACAGGCTGGTTTGCGGTGACGTGGGTTTTGGAAAAACAGAAGTGGCCATACGCGCCGCATTCAAAACATGCCTGGATGGTAAGCAGGCTGCTGTATTGGTTCCCACAACGATACTGGCGTTCCAACACTATAAAACTTTCCAGGAAAGGTTAAAGGATTTTCCTGTTACGGTAGATTATATCAATCGTTTCAAATCATCGAAAGAGAAAAAAGAAACACTGAAGAGATTAGAAGAAGGAAAGATCGATATCATCATCGGAACGCATGGTATACTCGGTAAGGAAGTTAAGTTTAAGAATTTAGGTTTAATGGTGATAGATGAAGAACAGAAATTCGGTGTGGGTCATAAAGAAAAATTAAAGACATTAAAAACGAATGTGGATTGTTTAACGCTTACGGCAACTCCTATTCCGCGTACACTACAGTTTAGTTTGATGGGTGCGCGCGACCTCAGCATCATCAACACACCACCACCGAACCGCCAGCCGATACAAACAGAAGTGCGCATATTCAATGATGATTTTATACGCGATGCGATCTACTACGAAACAGAAAGAGGTGGCCAGGTATTCTTTATTCATAACCGGGTACAGGGCCTTTCTGAAATGTGTGCGATGATACAGGGACTTTGCCCTGATTTGAGTATTGGCTTTGCACATGGACAATTAGAAGGGCATGAGCTTGAAGAAAGGATCATGGATTTCATCGACAAAAAATATGATGTGCTGGTATGTACCAATATCGTAGAAAGCGGCGTGGATATTCCGAATGTGAATACGATCATCGTGAATAATGCGCATCATTTTGGATTGAGTGATCTCCACCAATTGCGCGGAAGGGTAGGGCGCAGCAACAAGAAAGCGTTCTGTTATTTACTGGGCCCGCCGATGAGCACCATGCCGACCGATTCGCGTAAACGTTTACAAACGCTTGAGCAGTTTAGCGACCTGGGCAGCGGTTTCCAGATAGCGATGCGTGACCTGGATATACGGGGCGCGGGAAATTTATTGGGTGGTGAACAAACAGGTTTTATGGCCGAGATCGGCTTTGAGATGTATCAAAAAATATTGGAAGAAGCGATACGCGAACTGAAACGTACTTCATTCAAACATCTTTTTAAAGAAGAGATCAGCAAGCAGGATGATTTTGTAAGCGATTGTACGATCGATACCGATCTCGAAATATTGATACCGGATAGCTATGTAGAAAGTATCACTGAAAGACTATCGCTCTACACAAGATTGGATAGTTGTGAGAAAGAAGAAGAGCTGCAGGAGTTTCATACAGAAATGGTAGACAGGTTTGGCCCCATCCCACCGCAGGTGGAAGACCTTTTTACAACCGTCCGCTGTCGCTGGATGGCCGTGCAGCTTGGGTTTGAGAAGATGGCATTGAAGGATGAAACATTGCGCTGCTATTTTATCAATCGTCCTGATTCACCTTATTTTGAATCCGACCTGTTCAGGAAAGTTTTAGCCTTTCTCCAAACCGGAACAAACAAAGCGCGGCTGAAACAAACCGGCAGAATGTTCCTGCTGATCGTAGATAGTGTAAAGGATATGGAAACGATGCAGCGGTTTTTGACGCATATGCATAAAGAGGTTGTTGGGGAAATGGCACGCGGATGACGCGGATCAGGCGGATCTATTCGGATTTTTCTTGATGTTGGTAAAGACTTTCCTTTTAAACAAAGGTTGTTTGCCAAAATTTAATAACAAGCCTACTTCAAGTTCAGTGGCCTTTAAATAATTAATAAGTTGCAACTCATGCTCTTCCGCTAATCCGTCTGCGGCTTTTAATTCAATGATTACTTTATTCTCCACCATTATATCTGCAAAATATTCACCCACAATTTTATTTTTATAGTAAACCTTAATAGGCTTTTGCCTTTCGCAATAAATATTCATCTCCATTAATTCCAGTAGCATGGCATTCTCATACACCTTCTCCAGAAAACCAAATCCCAGCCTATTATAAACAGTATAAAAGGCCTTCAAAACTTTATCAGTAATATCACTGTATAATAAATCCGTCATAATCCGCCAGATCCGCGTCATCCGCGTGCCATTAAAATTGCGATAAAGAGGTGAGTATTTTTAAAAAGCCTTGATAGGTTAATTCTCCGTATTTATACCTGTGAGCAGAAGTATTGCGCAAAAAAAATCCCGCCAATCGGCGGGATCTAATGTCTTGTTCTTATATGGCTTAGAATCCTTTTTTAGCAACGCCATCAGCAATTGCCTGTAAAGCTTTGGCTTCGCTCATAATAGCTGCCATTTTATTACCCTTACCATCATGACCGCCGGCCATATAACCGCCTTTAGCTGTTTTGGTAATCACGGCATCCTGCATAGGAACATTTTTTTCCTTTGTTTTGAGGCAATATGCTTTGATCATTTTTGAAGTGTCCATAGTTGTTAGAATTTAAAAGTTAGTAGATAAACAATGGGTTATAGACCACAAATTACCATTTTTTCAGCAAAAAGCCCACTTGACCCGTCCCGACCCCCGTTTCCTTGCTCCTGATGCCCCTTTTCGATTTTCACATGAATCCGGAAACCTGCGCCCATAGCGGCTAAGCGGTGATATGCTCTAAAACGAACCAATGGGCGCTTTATTTCATTTTTACCCGATATTTCCACACAATGGCAAGGGCCGGGACATAAAAAAGCCGGCATAAAACCGGCTCTTGACTATCGTTTACGGTTAGATCTATACATCGATCTTGGCATATTTCGCGTGTGTTTCAATGAATTCGCGGCGCGGGGCCACATCATCGCCCATCAGCATACTGAAGATGCGGTCGGCTTCTGCAGCGCTTTCAATGGTTACCTGTTTCAACGTTCTGCGGGATGGGTCCATTGTGGTTTCCCATAACTGGTCGGCATTCATCTCTCCCAAACCCTTGTAACGCTGTATGGTAACGCTGTCATCTTTACCTCCGCCTAATTTTTCAACCCAGCCCTTACGTTGTTCTTCGCTGTAGGCATATTCCTGTTCCTTTCCTTTTTTTACAAGGTATAAAGGCGGCTGGGCTATGTACACATTACCCTGCTCAACCAATTCTTTCATATAACGGAAGATAAAGGTCAATATCAGCGTGGCAATATGTGAACCATCCACATCGGCATCGGTCATGATGATCAATTTGTGGTAACGCAGTTTGGCAACATTCAATGCTTTCGGATCTTCCGTGGTACCAACCGTTACACCCAAAGCGGTATACATGTTGCGGATCTCTTCGTTCTCATAGATCTTATGCTCCATGGCTTTCTCTACGTTCAATATCTTACCGCGTAATGGCAGGATGGCCTGGTAGCTTCTGTCGCGACCCTGTTTGGCCGTACCGCCCGCCGAATCTCCTTCCACTAAGTATAATTCACATTTTTGGGGATCGCGTTCGCTGCAATCGGCCAGTTTGCCGGGTAAACCGCCACCGCTTAGCACGGTCTTGCGTTGTACCATATCACGCGCTTTCTTGGCGGCAACCCTTGCCTGTGCAGCGAGGATGATCTTTGAGATCACATTCTTTGCTTCGCGTGGGTTCTCTTCCAGGTAGGCTTCCAGTGCGCGTGCAACGGTTGTTTGAACGATACCGCTCACTTCGCTGTTACCCAGTTTTGTTTTAGTCTGTCCTTCAAACTGAGGCTCAGGAACTTTTACGGAGATGATGGCGCTCAATCCTTCCCTGAAATCATCTCCCTCAATACTCACTTTTGCTCTTTCAAACAGCCCTTGTTTATCTCCGTAGGTTTTAAACACGCGGGTCAATGCCTGCCTGAAACCGGTTACGTGCGTACCGCCTTCAATGGTATTGATGTTATTTACGTATGAGAAAATATGTTCTTTAAAATCATCATTGTAAGTAAGCGCCACTTCCACAGCAATATTGGACGCTTCATCATGCCCATCCACATACAACGGCGAAGGGATGAGTGGGTTACGGTTGCCGTTCTTATCCAGCATTTCAACGAACTCAACAATTCCTCCTTCACTATAGAAATTCTTTGAATAGGTAGTTCCTTCTTCGTCTTTCTCACGAATATCTATCAATGTAATACTGATACGCCTATTGAGGTACGAAAGTTCGCGCAAACGTCCTTCAAGAATCTCTCTGCGATAAACTGTTTCCTGGAAAATGGTATGATCGGGCCAGAAATGAATCAGGGTACCGGTTGTGGCACTTTCACCTATTTCCCTCACTTCATATTGCGGGATCCCGGTCTTGTATTCCTGCTCAAATATTTTGCCTTCGCGGTGAACGGTTGCATGTAAGGTGGTGCTCAGCGCATTTACGCAACTCACACCCACACCATGCAAACCACCGGAA
Organism: Bacteroidota bacterium; assembly: GCA_040388705.1. Lineage (GTDB taxonomy): Bacteria > Bacteroidota > Bacteroidia > Chitinophagales > Chitinophagaceae > Sediminibacterium. The sequence continues at coordinate 143,476 of JAZKBI010000007.1, forward strand.
ACTTTGTACGTGTCTTTATCAAATTTTCCACCCGCATGTAATACGGTCATTACAATTTCGAGGGCGCTTTTTTGCTCTTTGGTATTGATGCCGGTAGGAATACCGCGACCATCATCCAGTACGCTGATCGAATTGTCTTCGTGTATGGTAACGGTGATGTTCTTACAATAGCCTGCAAGGGCCTCATCGATGGAATTATCTACTACTTCGTAAACAAGGTGGTGGAGACCTTTTACACCGATATCTCCAATGTACATCGCGGGTCTTTTTCGCACCGCTTCCAAACCTTCCAATACCTGTATGCTGTCGGCCCCGTAATTCCTGTTCTGGGCCTCGTTACTACGCTGTTGTTCCTGGCTCATAAATGCTTGTGGATCCTGTATTTTAACTATTTTTCAGAAGTCGACGAAGGTACGGAAAATAAAGGGTTTTTGGTGCAAAAAAGCAAGCTATTTATCCACGTTTGGGGACTATATAAAATGCATGGAAAGCCACGTGAAAAAATAGCCAAAAGCCGGTCAGTTTAATACTTTTATATCGATCGAATAACTGCCTTCTTCATAAAAAGCGATCTCAACAAAATCGGTATCGGTTCTGAAATAGGCAGTAAAGGGATACACCACTTTGCGCATAATATATTTAGTGGCATTGGGCTGATAAGGAATTTCACTAAAGAATCCATCATAACTGCCTTTGGTTACATCTACAGCGGTCAATTTTATTTTTGGAATAGGGCCGCCCGTTCTTTGGCGGGAAGAAATCGTGTTCAGGCCACCCGTAACATTGGAAAGTATGACCACAATTTCGTTGAACTTACTCTCCCCCGGTGTAACATCAACTGTTGATATGGTTTGCGTTTGGCCAAGTATTTTATATGGCTTTTCGAATTTGCCTACATACCTGTCTTTTTTCCAGAAGCCGGAAACTATGCTGTCACGCTTACCCTCCTGCATTATATGCATACTGCCTTCGCCTTCCCGCATGCCGTTTTTCCAGTTGCCGTCGTACCAGTCTTTGCTTTTCCAGGTGTAAATGCCCTTCCCTTCCGGGTAACCCGATTTAAATTCGCCCTCGTAGGTATCAATACCCACGGCTTTCCCATGGCCATCGGCTTTATTTGATCTGCAATCGCCATCATAGCTGCCTGCAAGCGGTTTCAATAAAACTTTACACCCCTGCGCCTTACCGCTGGTTACCGCACCTGTTGCCATGATCAAAAAAAGAAAGATCAGTTTCATTTTACAATTAATTGAGAACGTACAAAATAGGGATTATCTAATAAAGCAGAGTGTTGTGTTATTAAATTCTATTGAATTTATCGCAATTCTCTGTATAACTCACAACCTCTGTAACGCTTGCACAACACCGTAAGTATTTACGGGAACTGCAGTTATGAGGAGTGAGCCGTGATAGGGCAAAGGCAGAATGTTGGTAGAAACGCTGCCACGGCTTACTCCTTCTTACTTCGTTCGTACCTGGTTCTTACCAAAATCGTATTTTCTTCGCTCTTTGTTCGTCCCCCGCTTCGGTGCAGGGCGAACAAAACCACTATAAAAGCGAAGGAAGAGCGAAGCCGGGTCGAAAAAAAGGCGGTGCAGTACCGAATGAATACCGAGTATGGTACGAAGGAAGTACAAAGAGAACCGAAAACATCAGTCCCCGGGACCAATTCTGGACAGGGCAGGGTTGCCTCTCCGTCCCGGCCCTGTGAAACACTTTTACCCAATGGCAGGTATACGGTAAGATAATGGTAAGATAATGGTAGTATAAGGGTTAGGTAATTATTGGGATTAGGTTACTATGGACCTGTCATGGACCTGTCATGGACTTGTGATGGACTTATCATGGACTTGTGATGGACCTGAGTCCCTGAGTCCCGGGGGTGTCTTGTACTTAAAAAATTTTACAGGGGAGGGTCTTATACGGCTATAGCTTTACAGTTGCGTAAAGTGTATTTAGTATAGGACAGATTTCCACAGACCGCTCACATGCCATGAAACCCGGTGTTCACGCTAATAAAGGCAAAGGAAAATGGTAATGCCAACTGGCTAAAATGACCGACCTGTGACCATGCTTACAACCTTTCACTTGCAAAATAGATGTTTATACATTAAATTTGTGTTCGCATGTTACAGGTAATGGACATATTGAAAGTATCGCACCGTGGTGGCATAGAACCCAGCATGGATCTGTTGTATGAGAAGGGCCAGCAAATACCCGGTTCTATTCAGTACAATATCAGGCGTTACTATGCCCAACACCCATGGGTGGCGGAAGATACTGGTATGATGGTGTACCATTACAATACCAAAAAGCCTGATGAGAATTACCTTGAACTCAGGTACTGCACCACCGGTAACCGTTATTGTGAAGAGAAAAGCTGCGCCCAATGCGTGCAGTTACCCACCAACAATTGCAGTGGCAAACATCAAACGGTGGATGTGTTCACTTTCCATTTTACGTCTACTTTCCTGCACCAGTTTGTACATAATGTAAAACTGAGCAACCGTAAGGATGAAGTGCTGGCATTTAAACACCCGCACGCGTTTACCAAAGTATTCCCTTTGTGCACCAAAAAAAGAAATGTACTGGATGGTTTACTCAACCACAGTTATTCCGGTGCGCTCGAAAATATTTTCATGAATGCCAAAGTGCATGAGCTGTTATTGTACAGCCTTGAATGTTTGGTTGATGATAAGGAAGAAGGCTTTGCCTGTAAATTTTTAGCTGACGAAAGCGGCCGCGACAGGATCTACCAGGCGCGTGATATTTTATTGCAACATATCGGCGATCCCATTACTATCAAGGAACTCAGCCGCAAAGTGGCCATGAACGAATGTTACCTCAAAAAAGGTTTCAAAGAAGTTTTTGGTACCACCATATTCGATTTCTACCAGCAACAAAGGATGGAACATGCCAAATATCTTTTGTATGAAAAAGGATTGAGCGTTACCGATGTATCTGCTTTGTTAGGTTATTCTTCTATCTCGCATTTTTCTGCGGCGTTTAAAAAGCATACGGGACTTAAGCCGTGTGAATTGTTGAAGTAAACACCCCCCAGCCCCCTGAAGGGGGAGTTGACAGGCCCTCTAAACAATCTGAAGATCTCTTTATTGCGTTATTCCAGGTGGTGATGTAATCTATGCGCGATAAATGCGCATTTCCGTATTATTGTAACACAATCAACTTTTGAAACGGATACCAACTCCCCCTTTAGGGGGCTGGGGGGTATACAAACTATTACTATGAGAAGATTCTTTTCCATCATGTTGCTTTTTTCATTGGCCGCCTGTTCTACCGATAAAGTTGACCTGATCGTTCACCACGCAGTGATCTACACAGTAGATTCTTCCTTCACCATTGCAGAAGCAATGGCAGTAAAAGATGGAAAAATTGTTGCGGTTGGTAAGAACGATGAGATCCAAAAAAAATATACAGCTACCGAAAATATTGATGCAGGCGGAGCGGCTGTTTACCCCGGCCTGATCGATGCACATGCGCATTTTGTAGGCTACGGAAGTTCTTTGTTCCAGGTGGACCTGTTTGGTACCACTTCATTTGAAGAAGCAGTTGCCCGCGTAAAAGAATTTGCCGAAAAACATCCCGACCTCCCATGGATACAGGGCCGCGGCTGGGACCAGAACAAATGGCCGGGCAAAACATATCCTACCAATGACGCTTTGAATAAACTATTTCCAGATAAACCGGTGGTGTTGAAAAGAGTGGACGGGCACGCATCTATCGCCAACCAGAAAGCAATGGACCTTGCCGGGATCAAAGCGGGACAAACAATAGTTGGCGGATCCATTGAAGTAAAAGATGGAAAGTTGACTGGTGTGTTGATCGACAATGGGGATGATAAAGTGTACAACCAGATCCCTGATCCCACCAAAGAAGTTTATATACAATGGTTACAGGCCGCGCAGAAAAACTGTTTTGAGCAGGGTTTAACAACCATCACCGATTGCGGTGTGAGTTACCAGGATGTTGATGCCATCAATGCATTGCAAAAAGCGGGGAAACTCGATATGCGTTTGTTTGTGATGTTGAGTGATAATGATGAGAACCTGAATAAATATTTAAAATCCGGCCCGTTAAAAACAGATAAATTATCGGTGCGCGCGTTTAAAGTATATGCGGATGGCGCGTTAGGAAGCCGTGGAGCTTGTTTACTTCAACCTTATAATGATAAACCAGGCTGGCAGGGATTTCTTCTAAGAAATAAATCACATTATGATTCTCTCGCAAAAGTGTTGGCTAATACCGATTTTCAAATGTGCACGCATGCTATCGGAGACAGCGCTAATCGTGAAATATTGAATGTCTACAACAAATACCTCAAAGGGAAAAATGATAAGCGCTGGCGCATTGAACATGCACAGATCGTGAACCAGAATGATTTTAATTTGTTTGGATCGGCAAGCATCATTCCCTCTGTTCAACCAACGCACGCCACCAGCGATATGTATTGGGCCGAAGAAAGATTGGGTAAAGAAAGATTGAAGGGTGGCTACGCATTCAAACAATTATTACAGCAGAACGGATGGATACCATTGGGAACGGATTTTCCGGTGGAAGATATCTCACCATTCAAAACATTCTTAGCCGCGGTTGCCCGCAAAGACGCCAAAGGGTTTCCCGCCGGCGGATTTCAAATGGAGAATGCATTAACGCGTGAAGAGACCATCCGTGGGATGACCATCTGGGCCGCAAAAGCTGGATTCCTGGAAAATGAAGTGGGCAGCCTTGAAGCTGGTAAAAAAGCAGATTTTATTTTGTTGGATAAGGACCTGATGAAAGTTGCGGAAACTGATATTCTAAATACAAAAGTAAAGGCGACATACCTGGGCGGCAAGAAAGTTTATTAGAAACACGAATTGGGAAACACGAATTGGGAAACACGAATTGGGAAACACGAATTAGAAAACACGAATTACACGAATTTTGAGCGAATTGGCCATTTATGGAATTCGTCTAAAATTCGTGTAATTCGTGTTCAAAATTCGTGTAATTCGTGTTCAAAATTCGTGTAATTCATTTGAAATTCGTGTTAACTAATGTAATTCGCGTTAACTTAGAACGATAAATCCTTACTATGCGCTTGCCCCCACTTTCGAAAACCATATGGATCATACTGGTCCTTGTAATTGGGGTCACTGCGTTCTCATTCATCACTTCAGGACATACGGTTGATTACAATACCGAGATCAAACCCATCTTTAATAAAAAGTGTATTACCTGTCATGGCGGCGTGAAAAGACAGAGCGGGTTTAGTTTGCTGTTCCGTTCAGATGCGCTCGCGATAAATAAATCAGGAAAGGCTGCCATCATTCCAGGTGATCCATCGAACAGCGAACTGGTCAGGAGATTAACACTCAAAGATCCTGAAGAAAGAATGCCTTATAAACATCCGCCATTATCGGATGATGAAATTGCTACACTAAAAAAATGGATCAAACAAGGCGCGCAGTGGGGCGATCACTGGGCCTATGTTCCCGTTGTAAAAACAGAAGCGCCTAAAGTTGATAACTGGTTTTTCGGAACAACGGGCGGCGGATCATGGACAAACAATTCGATAGATAATTTTATTTACCAGCGCATGCGCGAAGAAGGATTGAAACCTTCTGTAGAAGCTGATAAAGCAACTTTATTAAGAAGGGTGAGCCTGGATATTACAGGCATGCCCGCGCCTTCTTCGCTTGCAGAACAATTTCTGAAAGATGGAAGTAAGAATGCGTATGAAAAATTAGTCGACACATTATTATCCTCACCACATTATGGGGAACGATGGGCCGCTATGTGGATGGATCTTGCGCGTTATGCAGATACCAAGGGATATGAAAGAGACGACCGTCGTTCTATATGGCGCTACCGCGATTGGCTGATTCATGCGTTCAATGAGAACAAACCTTACAATCAATTTCTAACGGAACAATTGGCAGGAGATCTTTTACCGGATCCAACTGATGCACAATACATCGCCACCGCATTTCATCGCAACACTATGACCAATGATGAGGGTGGAACTGACAATGAAGAATTCAGAACCGCTGCCATCATTGATCGTGTGAACACAACCTGGGAAACTGTGATGGGAACAACATTTGCCTGCGTGCAATGTCATAGCCATCCTTATGATCCGTTCAGGCATGAAGAGTATTACGAGTTCATGGCATTCTTCAACAACACAAGAGATGAGGATACCTATGATGATTATCCTTTGCTGCATGAGTTTCACAAAGAGGATAGTGTTAAGTTCATCCAGTGCAAACAATGGCTTACACAGAATGCCCCTGCGAAAGAAAAAGAGCTGGTGAAATTTATAAGAACAGGAGAGCCAGCTATCAATTTATTGGTAGCGGATCAATTAACGAACAGTGCCATAACGGATACCAAATGGCTGGTGTTGAGAAATAATGCAGTGGCAAGGGTGGCCCATATAGATTTTGAAAAACATTCGCAAATTTTATATCGATATAAAAGCTGGAACGATGCGGGTAAATGGACGATTCATCTTGACCGGCCTGATGGCCAGGTTATCAGTACCGCTTCTGTAGCAGATTCAAAAGGTGCATGGAAGATCGCTACGGTTGGTATTCCTGAAATGAGTGGTGCGCACGATATTTTCTTTACCTATCAAAACACAAAACTAAAAACGCCTGAAGAAACCGGGATGCAATTCGACTGGTTCTATATCAGCGATCCATTTCCTGGAAAAGGTATCAAAGGATATGACAGCGCGTATAAATATTTTAATGACCTGCTGGCTTCAAAACAGGTTACCGTTACACCGGTGATGTTCGAAAATCCTTCTTCCTTATTTAGAAGGACAAATGTTTTTGAAAGAGGCAATTGGTTAGTGAAAGGAAAAGAAGTTAAACCCGGAGTGCCAAGATCATTGGGTTCATTACCTGCAGGCGCACCAAACAACCGGATGGGCCTTGCGATGTGGGTAACCGACAAAAAAAATCCATTGACCTCAAGAGCTATTGTAAATCGCATCTGGGAACAATTCTTCGGTCAGGGCATTGCGGAAACATTGGAAGACCTGGGAACACAAGGATTGCCTCCCACACACAAAGCACTGCTTGATCACCTGGCCTGGAAATTCATGAACGAATATAACTGGGATCTTAAAAAATTAATGAAAGAGATCGTGTTGTCTGCTACCTACCGGCAGGATTCGAAGCTTGATAAAAATGCAACTGAGAAAGATCCGTTCAATAAATATTATGCAAGAGGTCCCCGTGTAAGATTGTCTGCAGAACAGATCCGCGACCAGGCTTTATCGGTGAGTGGATTGCTTTGCGAGAAGATGTATGGTGCCGGTGTGTTCCCGTATCAACCCGAAGGAATCTGGATGTCGCCATGGAACGGCGCACTATGGAAAAAAAGTGAGAACGGCGACCAGTACAGAAGAGCAGTATACACCTATTGGAAACGTTCAGCACCTTATCCATCTATGATCACATTCGATGGTACATCACATGAAGTATGTACGGCAAGAAGAATAAGAACGAATACACCATTACAATCTTTAACAACTTTAAATGATTCTGCTTACATAGAAACCGCGCAACACTTCGCTTACCGGATGCAGGATTTGGGTGGTAACAATGTGCGGCAACAGATCAGTAAAGGGTATGAATTGGCGATGTATAAAGCCGCATCACCGGAAAAAATACAGGTGTTTGAAAAATTATACAATAACGCTTTGCAGAAATTCCAGGCAGATGAAATGAAAATGTGTGAAATGGCGGGGATTCCGGAAAAACGAAATGCGGCAACGGCCGCGTTAGTAGTAGTGGCGGGGGCGATGATGAATTTGGATGAGTTTATAACGAAGAATTGATTGGAGCGAAGAATGGCACACGGATGACGCGGATTTAGCGGATCTTAACGGATCTGATCCGCGTAAATCAGTCCAATCCGCGTCATCCGCGTGCTATTTTTTCGGATGTAGTTAATCTCAAATAAACATGAGCAAGAACAACGATAAAATTTTCAACGAAGCAAGAAATAAAAATCTTGAATTGGATACGCGCAGGCTGTTCTTAAAAAATTGCCTGCTTGGTATGGGCGGTATGGCGATGGGTTCTTTCTTAAGCAGTTGCAATTTTGGATCAGGCAATACAGGAGATTTATTTAACAGCGCCAACCCCTTATCACCGCATTCTCCGCATTTTCCAGGCAAAGCAAGATCCGTTATTTATTTACACATGGCCGGCGCACCATCACAGTTGGAGTTATTCGATTACAAACCCGACCTGATGAAACTTGACGGACAGGATTGCCCGCAATCATTACTCGAAGGAAAAAAATTCGCATTCATACGCGGTGTCCCTAAAATGATGGGGCCGCAGGCAAGTTTTAAGCAACGCGGACAAAGCGGTGCATGGATCTCTGAACACCTACCACATTTGGCAACTGTTGCAGATGAAGTGGCATTCTTAAAAGCCATGCAAACAGATCAATTCAATCATGGCCCCGCGCAATTATTGATACATACCGGTTCACCAAGATTGGGAAGACCAAGCATGGGCTCATGGGCAACTTATGGTTTGGGAACTGAGAATAATAACTTACCTGGATTTGTTGTACTCACCTCAGGAGGTAAATTTCCTGATGCGGGTAAAAGTGTTTGGGGTAGTGGGTTCTTACCTTCTGTTTACCAGGGTGTGCAATGCAGAAGCGAAGGTGATCCTGTTTTATTTATTAAAGACCCCGAAGGCATGGATCGCGATCTTCGCAAAGCATCCATCGATGCGATCAATGATGCGAACAGGATGAGTTATGAAGAATTTAAGGACCCTGAGATATTATCACGCATCTCTCAATACGAAATGGCATACAGGATGCAGATCTCTGTTCCTGAGGTAATGAATATTAATGATGAGCCGGATTATATTCATGAAATGTATGGGACCAAACCCGGCAAAGCCTGTTTCGCCAATAATGTTTTGCTCGCAAGAAAATTAGTGGAGAAAGGCGTTCGTTTTGTTCAGTTGTTTGATTGGGGCTGGGACAGTCACGGGACCTCTGAAGATGGAGCGATCGATTATGGCTTTGTAAATAAATGCCGCAGCGTGGATAAACCGGTAGCTGCATTATTACTCGATCTGAAACAACGCGGATTGCTTGATGAAACTTTGGTTGTATGGGGCGGAGAGTTTGGCAGGACGCCCATGGCGGAAAACCGCGACGGCAAAAAGAATCCATTCAAAGGAAGGGACCATCATACCGAAGCGTTCACGATCTGGATGGCAGGCGGCGGTATCAAAGGCGGAACCAGTTTCGGTGAAACAGACGAGATAGGCTATAGTGCCATCAGTGGAAAAACAACAGCGTTTGATGTGCAGGCAACGATCTTAAATCAATTGGGATTTGATCATGAGAAATTGACGTATCAATTCCAGGGCAGGCCATTTAGATTGACGGATGTGCATGGGAGAGTGATCAACGAAATTATTGCTTAAGTAAAACTGTTGATAACCAGTCAGCAATAACAAAGTAAACGTCACTGCGAGGAACGAAGCAGCCTGAGTCTAAACATTCAGGTTGACAATTGAAACACAGACTGCTTCGTTCCTCCCAGTGACGTTCTAAAACTAACTTATGACACTAGACAGAAGAAAATTTTTATCAACCGCCGCAACCTTTGGAGCAATCGCCATGACACCATTTGAAGAATTACTCGCATCAAAACCTGCATTCAGCATTCCCGCAGATTTTTCTTTGAAGATCATGGGAACCAACTGGGGCTTTCCCGGAACCATGGATGAGTTCTGTTCAAAAGCAAAGAAAGCAGGTTATGATGGCGTTGAATTATGGTGGCCAGGAACAGTTGCCGCACAAAAAGAAATGCTGGATGCATTAAAGAAACACCAGCTCGAAATTGGATTCCTGTCAGGTGGTTCTGATAAAGATCCGGTTAAACATTTTGAACAATTCAAAACCATGTTTGATGGCGCGGCGCATAGCTCGCAAAGACCTCTGTATATCAATTGCCATTCAGGAAGAGATTTTTTTTCGATGGAAGACAATGGAAAATTTATAGAGCACACAACAAAGGTTGCAAAGGAAACGGGAATTACTGTTTGTCATGAAACACACCGCAGCCGTATTTTATTCGCGGCGCATGTGGCCAAACAATACATTCAAAAATATCCCGACCTGCGATTAACATTGGATATCTCTCACTGGTGCAATGTGCATGAATCGTTATTAAACGACCAGGAAGAAACCGTTCAACTCGCTTTAACGAGAACCGATCATGTGCATGCAAGAATCGGACACCAGGAAGGTCCACAGGTGAATGATCCGCGTGCACCTGAATGGGAGGGTGCGGTAAAAAGACATTTGGAATGGTGGGATGCGATCGTTCAGATGAAGATCAAAAACGGTACCAATAAATTAACGATACTTACCGAATTCGGGCCACCGAATTACTTGCCTGCACTACCTTATACATTACAACCTGTTGCCGACCAGTGGGGCATCAATGAATACATGATGCAATTACTCCGTAAAAGATATCTCCGCGCCTGATGAATGCACTGATCGAATTTTTTGGTCGCTTCCATCCTGTATTGGTTCACTTGCCAATTGGTTTTTTGCTATTGGCATTGATACTTCAATGGCTTGGCAGGAAAGAAAAATACATGGCCATACTTCCGGCGATTCGTGTTGCTTTTTTATTGGGAATGATCAGTGCGGTGGTTTCCTGTTTATCGGGATGGTCATTGTCGTCGAGCGGAGAGTATGATGAGGCTACTTTGGACCTGCACAGATGGTTTGGCATCAGCGTAGCTGTTTTTTCTTTGATAGGATATATATATTCTTCAAAACCAAATTCAGTAGTCAAGAATGTCCTATCCCTCACAACTGTTGTACTGATCATCATCACCGGGCATTTGGGCGGAACCTTAACACATGGAGAAGGATTTCTTACCAAAGGCATTTTTAATTCAAAAGATAGTGCCGGATCTGCGCGTAAAGTAATAGCCAATGTGCAGGAAGCACAAGTGTTTGGAGATATTATTCAACCGATATTAACGGATAAATGCGGCGGATGCCACAGCGCCAAAAAACAAAAAGGCGGATTGCGCATCGATGGTAAAGATTGGATCTTAAAAGGCGGTAAAGATGGAAAAGTATTTGTGCAGGGCAATGCCAATGCAAGTGAACTATATAAACGTATCATTCTCGATCCACTCGAGGAAAAACACATGGCGCCCAAAGGCAAGCCGCAATTAACAGAACAGGAGATCAATCTTATTCAATGGTGGATCAGCAGTGATGCGGGTTTTGAGAAAAAAGTAAAAGAAGTTACACAGCCTGCGCAAATAATACCTGCTTTATTAGCCATGCAATCTGCAGCAGTTACACAAAAGAAAGCGGCTATCCCGGACGGATCAGTTGATAAAGTCTCCCAATCAGTACTTGATACATTGCGTAATGCAGGTATTGTTGTATTGCCTGTTTCGGTTAACAGTAATTATTTACTGGCCAATTTTGTCAGCATTCCCAAACTCACAGATCGCACGGTTTCTTTATTGGATCAAATAAAAAAACAATTGGTTTGGTTAAAACTTGGTTATGCAGATCTTTCGGAAAATTCATGGAAGATCATCGGGCAATGTAAAAATCTTACACGTTTAAGTATTGAGCATACGAATATCACAGATGCGAATCTCAAATACCTCACCGAACTTAAAAACTTACAGTATTTGAATCTTGTGGGAACAAAAGTATCTGTTCAGGGAGTACAACAATTAAAAGATCTCCCACAACTGGAAAGTTTGTACGTAGGACAAACATCGATAAAAGGAAATGATATTGTTTCGCTGCAGAAGCTGTTTCCGAAAGCAAAGATCGATTCAGGAAATTATCGCCTGGAATTTATAGCGGCGGATACGCAATTGTTGAAGGCCCCTCCAGTAAAAAAATAATTGCCACAGACGACACAGATTACCACAGTTTTTTTTCTGTGATAATCTGTGTAGTCTGTGGCAAAAAAAAATATTATTTAATCTCTCCCACCATATTCCCCGGAATAACCCACTGATCAAATTCCTCGGCAGTCAGATATCCCAGTTTCACCGCCATCTCCTTCAAAGTAGTCCCTTCCTTATGTGCAGTCTGCGCTATTTCAGCAGCTTTATAGTAACCAATTTTGGTATTCAGTGCCGTCACAAGCATCAAACTATTATCGACATGCTTTTTAATATTCGCTTCTATCGGCGCTAAACCTATTGCGCATTTATCATTAAAGCTTACACAGCCATCACCGATCAATCTCGCACTGTGTAAGAAATTAAAGATCATCACCGGTTTAAAAACATTCAATTCAAAATGCCCGGTTGCTCCACCGATATTAATGGCAACATCATTGCCCATCACCTGTGCAGCTATCATGGTCAATGCTTCACACTGAGTTGGATTTACTTTTCCAGGCATAATAGAAGAACCTGGTTCATTATCAGGAATAAATAATTCTCCAATACCGCTTCTCGGGCCTGATGATAACATGCGTACATCATTCGCGATCTTCATCAAACTCACTGCCACTGTTTTCAATGCACCATGCGCTTCAACGATCGCATCGTGTGCGGCAAGCGCTTCAAATTTGTTTTCTGCAGTTACAAATGGTAAGCCGGTAAGGTCGGCAATATGTTTGGCAACATTTACATCATATGCTTTTGGAGTATTGATTCCCGTCCCGACTGCAGTTCCGCCCAATGCGAGTTCACTTAAATGTGCTAACGTGTTATTGATTGCTTTCAATCCATGATCCAATTGTGATACATAGCCGCTGATCTCTTGTCCCAGGGTTAACGGCGTGGCATCCATAAAATGCGTTCGGCCGATCTTCACCACATGCATAAAGTCTTTGCTTTTCTGCGCGAGTGTATCTCTGAGTTTTTTTATCCCTGGGATCGTTGTTTCAATCAATATTTTATAGGCAGCGATATGCATCGCGGTGGGAAAAGTATCGTTAGATGATTGTGATTTGTTCACATCATCATTCGGGTGCAGAAATTTATCCTTATCAGTCAGTGCGCCACCTTTGATCACGTGCCCGCGGTAAGCCACCACTTCATTCACATTCATATTGCTTTGTGTACCGCTTCCGGTTTGCCATACAACGAGTGGGAATTGGGTATCTAATTTTCCTTCCAGTATCTCGTCGCAAACCTGGCCGATCAAAGCTGATTTTTCTTCCGGTAATACACCAGCGTCGCGGTTTGTCAGCGCGGCCGCTTTTTTCAGGTAAGCAAACGCCTTAATGATCTCTTTCGGCATTTTATTGATATCCTGCGCGATCTTGAAATTATCAATACTACGCTGTGTCTGAGCGCCCCAGTAAACATCTGCAGGTACATGCACTTCGCCCATGGTGTCTTTTTCTATACGGTATTCCATTGTTTTGGTTTATAGGCGGCAAAGGTAAGCCATGCATGAGTCGTAAGGCATGAATCCTGGATGTTTTTTGGAATTGTCCAAAACCATTAGTTAAAAGTTAGAAGTCTGGAGACTGGGATTGCGGCGACTTAGAATAGGTAAAAACTGCTCAGCCTTCAGTCTCCAGGCTTCAGACTTCCGAGCCGTTCGTCCGGTTTATAGCCTGTTCCATAACAAAAACGCCTGCTTTAACAAAGTATCCCCAAGCCCATATCATATATTTTTTTATCTTACCCGCTATAAAAAACTGCTTTATGAAACTGATGAGATTTTTGTTTGTGGTCCTGCTGGCTACAGGCGTCCAATGCGTATCTGCGCAGAAAAAATATGAATGGAAGCAGGCAACTGCCGCCGGGTATACATATAAATATGTGACCAATGATCCTATTCATGCCCGATTCTATACTTTGAAGAATGGGTTAACGGTTGTTCTCTCTCCCAATAAAACGGAGCCGCGACTAACCGTTAAAATACCGGTTAGGGCGGGAAGTAACACCGATCCGAGAAATCATACCGGGTTGGCACACTACCTCGAACACTTGCTCTTCAAAGGCACCGATAAATTCGGAAGCCTCGAGTGGGCCAAAGAAAAACCATTGCTGGATAAGATCGATGGGTTGTATGAGCAATACAATAAGACAACCGATCCAGCCAAACGCAAAGAGATCTATGCTGAGATAGACAAAACATCTGGTGAAGCCGCTAAATTTTCTATCGCGAATGAATACGATAAGATGATGAAGGCGATGGGCGGACAGGGAAGTAATGCGCACACTTTTGTTGAAGAAACTGTTTACGAAGAAGATATTCCTTCCAATGCCGTTGAAAAATTCTTAGATGTACAAAGTGAACGTTTCCGCAATCCTATCCTCCGGATCTTCCACACCGAACTCGAAGCGGTATATGAAGAAAAGAACCGCGGCCTCGACAATGATGCCAATAAAATGCAGGAAGCGATGTTCTATAATCTTTTTCCAACGCATAATTATGGTCAGCAAACCACCATCGGAACAATTGAACACCTGAAAAATCCATCACTTACTGCTATCCGCGATTATTACTATAAATACTATGTGCCGAATAATATGGCGATCGTGATGTCGGGCGACATGGATCCGGATAAACTCATCAAAATGATCGATGAGAAATTTGCTTACATGAAACCCAAGCCGGTTGAAGAATACAAACCAGCTCCTGAAAAACCACTTCTTGGCCCGATCGTAAAAGATATATTTGGACCAAGCGCAGAGAACATGCGAATCCTTTACAGAACAACTGCGGCTGGTACGCATGAAGCAATGCTTGCCGATCTTTTATCTTCTGTTTTATCAAATGGGAAGGCCGGGCTGCTTGATCTGAATCTTAATAAACAACAAAAAGTGTTGGGCGCAAATGCCGGTACCATTGCGTTTAAAGATTATGGTGTGTTTATTGTAGCGGCTTCCCCTAAGCAAGGACAAACACTTGAAGAAGTAAAAGACCTTTTGATGGCGCAATTAGCGATCGTTAAGAAAGGCGATTTTGATGAGTCGTTGTTGAAAGCAATCGTTGCTAATGCAAAACTTTCTCAATTACAGGGACTTGAAAGCAATAATAACCGCGCTACCACACTTACGGATCAATTCATCAAGAACAAAGGAAATGGTTGGGATAAAAGTGTAGATGAACTGGATGAGATGGCAAAGATCACCAAGATAGAACTGGTTGATTTTGCCAACAGTTTCCTGAGCGATAAAAACTATGTGTTGTTATACAAAAGAAAAGGTGAAGATAAGAGTATTGTAAAGGTTGAAAAACCTGCTATTACACCGGTAGAGACCAACCCTACCAAACAATCACCTTATGTAAAAATGATCAATGAAAAACCTTTGTTGCCAAGTCAGCCTTTATGGCTTGATTTCACCAAAGATTTTCAAAAAGCAAAAGTGGGTAATGCAGAAGTGTTTCATGTGCTGAACAAAGACAACAGCCTCACCCGCATGTATTACCGTTTCAGCATGGGTAGCTGGAACAATAAAGTATTGCCGCTGGCATTGCAGTACCTGCAATTCCTTGGTACAGATAAATACACTGCGGAACAGATCAGTAAAGAATTCTATAACCTCGCCTGTAATTTTAATGCAACCGCCGCTACCGAAGAATCTACTGTAAGCATCAGTGGCCTACAGGATAATTTTGGAAAAGCAGTGGAACTGTTTGAACACCTTGTGCGCAATTGCAAACCTGATGATGTGGCGCTGGAAGGACTAAAGAACCGTTTATTAAGAACACGTGCCAACACCAAACTCAACAAGAATGCGATCATGGCGGCGTTGAGAAGTTATGGTACTTATGGTTCGAATAACCCTACCAACTACACATTGAGCAATGATGAGATCAAAAATCTGAAAGCCAATGACCTGGTAGATATCCTTCATTCGCTGTTGAACTACCAGCATAAGATCATTTATTACGGCCCGATGCCTTTGGCTGATCTTACTGCGGGATTAAAAAAATGGCACAGCATGCCTGCAAGCTGGACGGCTGCTCCACCTGCCTTGAAATTTCCAAGAACAGCACAAACTTCCAACCAGGTATTATTTGCCGATTATGATATGGTACAGGCCGAGATCTATTGGATCAGGAACCTGGAAGCCTATGATGCAAGGAAAGAAGCGCAGATCGATCTCTTTAATGGCTATTTCGGAAGTGGTATCGGCTCTATTGTATTCCAGGTGATACGCGAATCGAAAGCATTGGCCTATTCAACGCAGGCATCTTTGTTGAAACCGACAAAGAAAGAAGATAATTTTTCTTTTATCGCTTATGTAGGCAGCCAGGCAGATAAACTTAATGAAGCGGTTGCGGGGATGAATGAATTGCTGAACGATATGCCCGAAACCAAACAAACTTTTGAAGACAGCCGTAAAGGAACTTTGAAAGATTATGAAACAGACAGGATCACCAAAGAGAATATTGTATTCACTTACCTGGCGCTTCAGAAAAAAGGCATCGATCATGATATGAGGAAAGATATTTATGAACAGATGAAAACGATGAAATTCGAGGACCTCAAGAAATTACATGATGATGAATTAAAAAACAAAGCATACACGTATTGTATCGTGGCGTCTGAAAAGAAGATCAACGTAGATGATTTGAAAAAATACGGCGAAGTGAAAAAGCTGAGCCTGGAACAGTTGTTTGGATATTAAGAATTAAATCAATTTTCTAAAAGAGTCCTGCCGGTTGGCGGGACTCTTTTTGTTAGGAGAAATGGCACGCGGATGACGCGGATTAGACGGATCAGTACGGATTTTCTTACAATTTGTTTTTAAATCCGCGCCAATCCGTTTAATCCGTGTCATCCGCGTGCTATCTTTTTTTATATTTAGGGCAATCTTTGCTACATGAGAAAAACACTCCTTCTTATCCTGCTGTTATCAGCCACTATTACTACCCGTTCGCAAACGTATCAACCCACATGGGAGTCGTTGGATAAACGCCCGGTTCCCACATGGTTCACGGATGCAAAATTTGGCATCTTTATTCACTGGGGAGTGTACGCCGTTCCGGCTTATACAACCAAGGGAAGTTATGCAGAATGGTACCAGAACGGCCTGGAAGGAAAAGACAGCGCCAAGAAAGCGTTTCATTTGGCCAAATTCGGTAACCTTACCTACTATCAATTAGCTGATCAATTCAAAGCCGAATTATTTAATCCCGATGAATGGGCAAAACTATTCGAACAATCAGGTGCAAAATATATTGTACTTACTTCCAAGCACCATGATGGATATGCGTTATGGCCAAGTAAAGACGCGAGCCGCACCTGGGGATTTCCATGGAACGCAAAAGAAGTGGGGCCGAAAAGAGATCTCTTAGGTGATCTGTTTAAAGCGGTTCGCAAAACATCCGTTCACGCGGGGATGTATTATTCCCTGTACGAGTGGTTCAATCCTTTATGGAAAACAGATAAGCCGCGCTATGCAATGGAACATATGTGGCCGCAGATGAAGGAACTCATCAACACTTATCAGCCCGATGTATTCTGGACCGATGGCGATTGGGACCTGAGCGAGAATGTATGGAAGTCAAAAGAATTTTTAACATGGATGTATAATGAGAGCCCGGTAAAAGACAAAGTAGTTACGTACGACAGATGGGGAACCGGTGTTCGTTTTAAACATGGTTCCGTGTACACACCGGAATATCAACCAGAGCTCGATTTTGAAAATCATGCATGGGAAGAGAGTCGCGGTATGGGTTACTCGTATGGTTATAACCGTGAAGAAGATGCATGGGATTATAATTCAGCACAATCGCTCGTATATCATTTACTGGATAAAGTAAGCCGTGGTGGGAATTTTTTATTGGATATTGGTCCTGATGAACATGGTAAGATCCCACCTATCATGCAGGAAAGATTATTGCAGATAGGCGAGTGGCTGAAAATAAATGGAGAAGCGATCTATGGATCACAACGCTGGAGAAAAGTATCGCAATGGAGCGCAGGCAGACAGGATTACAATGCGAAAAAAGGAGAGGATATTATGATGAAACTCACTGTTGATCCCTCTCCAGGTTATGCAACAAAGGAAGTTTTCTATACTTATAATCGTAACACAAATTCACTCTACGCCATTTTTCCAAAATATCCATCCAACAGGAAACTGGTATTGAAAGATCTTCCAGGTGCTGCTAATGTTAAGGATGTTACTTTCTTATCAACCAATGAAAAAGTAAGAACCACAGCAGAGGGGAATAATGTGGTTGTTTCATTACCCGAGTATGATCCTAATAAAATCAAATCACCTTACGCGTACGTGCTCCGTATTAAAAATTACGGTGCCTATGTTCGTAAACCTAAAATGGAAATTGAATACATGGCTGATATGTCGGGCGCAGCTGTTCATATAACAAATGCAGATGGCCCGGCCGGAAAGATCATGTATACGATAGGTACTGGCCCGGCGATGGCTTATGCGACGCCGGTAAAAGTAAAAGGCGATGCAGTGATCAGGGCATTTGCAGTAAAAGAAGGTATTATCTCCAGTGATACGGCTGAAATAAAAGTAACCGGCCTGAGTTTAATGAAAGCTACCAACATCGCATCACCGCAAAAAGGACTTTCTTATAACTACTATGAAGCAGAAAAAATGAATATGCAGGTCATGAAAGAATCAAAGCCTGTTAAACAGGGAGTAACAGAGAAAGTATCCCTTACCATAAAACAACGTAAAGATAAATTCGGGTTGTTTTTTGAAGGATATATCAATATCGATAAAACAGCGGGCTATGCTTTTTTCACAACAAGTGATGATGGCAGCATTCTTGAAATTGATGGCGCAGAAGTAGTGAACAATGATGGCAATCATGGTTCTACCGAAAAAGAAGGAAAATGTTTTCTTGAGAAAGGATACCACAAAATAAAACTCCGCTATTTCGATAGTGCGGGGGATAATAATTTATTGTTCAGTTACCAGCCGCTTGGCGGCGTAAAAATGGAAGTGCCGGCGTCAATGTTGTTTCATTAATTCTTCTCTGTGTCAACTCCGCGTTCTTGGCGGCTCTGCGGTTGGTACAATATCAATCCAACCGCAGAGCCACAGAGTTACATGAGGTTTCGCAGAGAAATCACTTTCCTGTGAAGACTGCTTTTCTTTTTTCAAGAAATGCATTGGTTCCCTCTTTCATATCATCTGTTCCAAAACAATCAGCAAAAGAATCTATTTCTACCTGGTAGCCATTTTTTGTTTCATCAAAAACAGCATTGGCGCTTTCAATACATTTTGCAACAGCAATCGGGGCTTTTGAATTGATCATATCTAAAATAGTTTTCGCCTTAGCCAAGAGTTCTTCCTGTGGCATAACATAATTCACGAGGCCATATTGACTTGCAGTATTTGCATCGATCATTCCTCCACTCATGAGCGCTTCCATAGCTCTTCCTTTGCCTATCAATTGCACAAGTCGCTGCGTACCGCCGTAGCCTGGTATCAACCCAAGGTTTACTTCGGGCTGGCCAAACTTAGCGTTATCGGATGCGATCCTGAAATGGCAACTCATTGCGAGCTCACATCCGCCACCCAGTGCGAAGCCATTCACACAGGCAATGATGGGTTTGGGTGAACGTTCGATCCGGAAAAAAGTATCCTGTCCGTTCTTAGCCAAAGATTTACTTTCTTCAAGTGTTAGTCCATTGAATTCCGTGATATCCGCGCCCGCAACAAATGCTTTCGCGCCGGCACCCGTAATGATCACAGACTTTATTTCTTTGTTTGTATATATTTCATCCAATGCCTTGTTCAGATCGGCGAACACCTGCCTGTTCAATGCATTTAATTTATCGGGACGATTAATTGTTACCGTAAATATTCCGTTCTCAAGAGAAGTGATCAATGTTTCGTACATAACAAAGATGTTTTAGTAAAGATAGGAGTATTGCGGCTTTGCGGATTAGACTGCCGTCGGTCTTAAGGCGGGTTAGACGTGAAGTTTTTGTCGACCTTTTTATTGCGGTAAGTAGTCGTGCCTTCCGTCAGAAATAAATTTGCACACAGGGACACAAAGGCACGGTTTAGACAAGCTTGTTTTGTAATTTGTATCATGAACCTGATTCTCCTTATCATGTATATCGGCATATTTGTTTTTGCCGGTACCGGTGCACTCAAGGCCCGCACACACCATATGGATATTTTCGGAGGTGCGGTGATCGCTTTCGCGACAGCGTATGGCGGCGGGACGATCCGCGATCTGCTTATTGGTGCGCATCCGGTTAACTGGGTAAATGATTATCTCGCATTGGGATTGGTGATAGGCGCTGTGATCATTGTTTCCCTGTTCGATTCGAACCAGATCCGTTTCAGGAAAACGATCTTTTTTACGGATGCAATTGGACTTGGACTCTTTACAGCTGCGGGTATTGAAAGAAGCATCGCTTACGATATCAACGATGGCTACGCCGTGATCATGGGAGTGATCACAGCAACATTCGGCGGATTACTGGCTGACCTGCTTTGCGGAGAAAAACCGGATTTGTTGAAACGTGGTGAATTATATGCTACTGCCTGCGCTATTGGTGGGCTGATCTATATCTTATTAAAGAAAGCAGGCGTTGAACACGATCTTGGTTTGTTTATTTGTGTGTGCATTGTTGTGTTTGTAAGGATCTTTTCTAAGAGAAAGCGATTGCGTTTGCCGGAGGTGTAGAAGGCAGTTAATAATTGGAACGCGAAATCTCGAATTGGTTCTAATAATTATTAACTATTAACGTGTTGTTGCTATTAAAAATGATCAAAAGAAATGCGCATCTCTCTGTGTAACTCCGTGCTCCCTGTGTCTCTGTGTTGAAAAAAAAATCGAAGCGAAGGATTTACCACAGAGACACGGAGGACACGGAGTTTCACAGAGAAATTTAAATAGCACAACACGTTAACTATTAATTACTAATTATTAATTCTTATCAAAAGCTCCTGTTATCCCGCACCCAATCACCTATATAAGTAGCAATATCAGCAGTAGCCGCGCCTGGTGCAAACAGTTTTCCTACACCCATTTCATTCAAAGCCTGCATATCATCTTCGGGAATGATTCCGCCGCCTGTAACCAATACATCATTCATTCCTTTTTCTTTCAGTATGGCCATCACTTTCGGGAACACGGTCATATGGGCGCCACTTAATATGCTGATGCCTATCGCGTCAACATCTTCCTGCAATGCTGCATTAACCACCATTTCGGGCGTTTGGCGCAGGCCGGTATAGATCACTTCCATACCTGAATCGCGCAAAGCGGTAGCAATCACTTTGGCGCCACGGTCGTGGCCGTCGAGTCCAACTTTGGCAACTAAAACACGGATGGGTCTTTTCATATCAGGTGTAAAAATAGTTGAAATCCTTTAGGATTGATGAATTGGCGAATTGTGAATTAATGGATTGGCGTATGAATATCAAGAAAATCACTCACACACAATTCCATAATCCGTCAATTCGCTAATTTGCATTCATGAACTACAGGCAATTCGGCAATACAGATCTGAAAGTAAGCGAAATTGGTTTTGGCACATGGGCCATTGGCGGCGCTGCTTTTGTTGGTGATCTCGCGATCGGCTGGGGACCATCAGATGATAACCTTTCCATTGCGGCCATACATGCAGCAATGGATGCAGGGATCAATTTTTTTGATACCGCGGATTTCTATGGCCTCGGGCATTCTGAAACTTTATTAGGTGAAACGATCGGTAATCGGAAAGATATTTTGATCGCATCGAAAGTAGGGCAGAAGGCGGGTGTTGATGGCAAAGTGGCGCATGATTATACCAAAGCCTATATGATCAAAGCCTGCGATGAAAGTTTGAAACGATTAAAAAGAGATAGCATAGATTTTCATCACCTGCACGTGGCAAGAATGCATCACCTCGAAAATGGCGAATGCATTGAAGCGATGCAGCAATTACAAAAAGAAGGAAAGATCCGTTACTGGGGTATCTCACTGATCACATTTAATCCCTTCCCGGAAGCGGATTTCTTTTTTGATAACAACCTGGGGAATGGTTTCCAGTTGGTATTTAATCTCATCAATCAAAAAGCATTACCCATTTTATCGCAGGCCGCTGCCAGGGGATATGGCGTGATTGCGCGAATGCCTTTGCAATTTGGTTTGCTGTCAGGAAACATACAACCTGGAACAACTTTTTCAAATGATGATCACCGCAGTTATCGTGTTACACCGGCAATTACGGGCGCTGCTTTGAAAATTTTAAAAGAAGAAGTATGGCCCTTATGCAATAAATACAATACAACAGAATCAGGATTGGCACTCAGTTATATTTTGAGTTATCCTGAAGTTTCTACAGTTATACCAGGTATACGAACACCCAAACATGTTTCTCTGAATACAGATCATTTGGTTTCGATAGATGAAGCCGACAAAAAACATTTACAGGAACTATATCAAACCCATTGGCAACTGGTAATGGAAATGATGGAAAAGCAAGGTTGATATTCTCTGTGAAACTCTGTGTCCTCCGTGTCTCTGTGGTGAAGCCTTCGCTTCGATTTTTTTTCAACACAGAGACACGGAGGACACAGAGTTTCAAGGAGGGTTATCTTAATCCGAATAGTTTCTTATCATGAAGGGTATGTTGTTCTGCAATGATTCTCACTGAATCATCGGGATGGCTGTACAGAACAATTTTTGCCCTGTATTCTCTCGCATAAACCTGTGTTACCGAATCCAAGATCTCTCGTTTGCCCCAATGGTTAAAGAATGTATCATCAGGATCTGGCAGATCATCTGTAACGAATAAAAAATATTTCACGGTAAACTGGTCGGGAAGCCAGAAAGCATAACTCGCATTATCACTATGTATCTGCGGAAGATTGAGCCGTTTCCCGTAAAAACTCAAAGCGCCTGCTTCCCCATAATTATCGCCATAGATCATGGTTTGCTGCTTAACAGAATCCGGCAGGCTATGATATACTTTTGCCGTTTTCTCTGCCATCTCTTTCCATCCCAGCATATCCGCGAAATCCTGCGGCAATGGATGTTGTTTATGATCCTCCCATTTTAATGGGGAAGCATTTTCCATATGCATTGTCTTATAGAAGCCCGCCAGTTTTTCGGCCGACATAAACGGAACGAGCAACGGAAACAAAACTGCTGTAAGAAGGAGCATACAAACCGGTGCAACCCATTTGAGCCAGCCAAAATATCTTTTTGAAATAACTCTTGAAAACCAGATACCACCAAAAGCCATCAGTGTTGGATAAATAGCCGCGGCATAATATCCTTTCCCGTTAAAATATAAGAGGATGGCAATAATGCCCGCATAAATGATCGCAATGGCGATGTATTTTCTGCCTTCCCTGTTAAATAAAATATAGCACAACCCACCTATCCAGATAAAAACAGAAGGAAGGGCGATCAATACCTGGTTCGCTAAAAACTCTGCACGGCTGTTATATTTCAGTTGCTGGTTGGTGAGCAGGTCCATATGATGCATCACCGGGAAATTGTGCCGGTATTGCCAGAGAAGATTGGGCGAACAAATGGCCAGGCCCAATAACAACGCGAAATAAAAATGTTTGTTGCGTAACCATTTTCTTTTATCCGTTAGTAATACGGCAGCTAAAAAAGAAATAATATAAAATGATGTTGAGTATTTGCCAAGCATGCCAAAACCAAAACAGATGCCGAGATAGTAGAAATATTTTTTCTCGTCAGTGTCGATCCAGCAAATAATATAGTAGCTGCTAAGCGTCCAGAAAAATACATCCAGGAAATTTGGTTGGAACAAAATATTCATCCGCAGAAAGCCTGCGCAGAGAAAAGCGAGACAGGCAAAAAATACAGCGTTGGTATTTCCTTTCAATTGTAAAACGATCTTACCGATCACAACAACCGTTAACGCGCCGGATATTCCACCCCATAGGTGCACGGTAAAAACGGTCCCGCCCAATAGTTTGCTGATATACCCAAGAAAAGCAAGCAAGGGCGGCATTTCAATATAACCCCAGGCAAGATGATCCGCATCGGCGAGATATAAATATTCATCGCGATGCAATTCAAATTGGGGGTGGATGAAGACGAAAGGAATAAGCAGTTTGATCAAAGCAAAGATCGCAATGACCTGTTTTGAACGGGATGAAGAATTCATCGGGCTGTTTTTGTTTAACAAGATATAAAAAAAAGGAGCCGCTTTTACTGTGGCTCCTTTTTAACGTATGATGGATGTTTTTGTTACAAAAGGCTCATCGTATGCTGGATCCTTTTGATAGTTTCTTCTTTACCGATCAATGCCGCAATATCAAATACACCAGGGCCAAATTTGCCCCCGACTAACATCACGCGGAAAGGCAACATCAAATCGCCCGGTTTTAATTGGTTGGCTGCGGCCAGTTCTTTGAATTCTCTTTCAAGATCATGCACTTCCCAAAGTGTACTTAGCTCATACGCACGGATCAATTCGGTGAAGAACATATTTTTCTTATCATCCCATTTCGGTTTGATCGCATCAGTATCCACGGTCACAGGTGTCTGAAAAAAGAAAGACCCCTGCTGTACAAAATCCGGCAACAAAGTGCAACGGTCTTTCACAAGCCCTATCACTTTTTCTAACAACACTTCATCTGTTATACTGATACTTTTTTTCTCAAACTCTGCCCTAACCCCAGTCTCCAGACTTTTAACTTCTAACTTCCTTATCCACTCATGGTTATACCATTTCGCTTTCTCATAGTCAAATTTCGCCCCGCCTTTATGTACACGCTCCATCGAAAATCTTTCTACGAGTTCGTCCAGCGTGAAAATTTCATTGTCTGTTCCATCGTTCCAGCCGAGCATGGCGAGCAGGTTCACAAATGCTTCCGGTAAAAATCCGTGTTCTTTAAAACCGGTCGTTGTTTCATTTGTTTTGGGATCCGTCCAGTCCATCGCAAACACAGGAAAACCCAAACGGTCTCCATCACGTTTACTGAGTTTGCCATTGCCATCCGGTTTCAGGATCAATGGAAGATGCGCCCATTGCGGCATATCGGCTTCCCATCCCAAATATTTCCATAACAAAATATGAACAGGCGCCGAAGGCAACCATTCTTCACCACGGAATGCATGGCTGATCTTCATTAAATAATCATCAACTACTACCGCGAGATGATACGTAGGCATGCCATCAGCTTTCAATAAAACTTTGTCATCTACCTGTGAAGTATGAAAAGAAACTTGACCACGGATCATGTCGGTAAAAACAACGGTTTCATCTAACGGCACTTTGATCCTGATCACGTAAGGCACTCCTTCCGCAAGAAAAGTATCCACTTCCTGTTGCCCGAGCGTTAATGAATTACGCATCTTATCGCGCAATGATTGATTGTATTGCGGTGATGGATTTTCTGCAGTCTTAAATTTACTGCGCATCTCTTCCAGTTCAGCCGGTGTGTCAAATGCGTAATATGCAAAACCATCTTTCACCAATTGTTCAGCATACAGTTTGTAACTGGCTTTGCGTTCACTCTGCCGATAAGGAGAAAACGGCCCACCATGCACAGGACTTTCATCAGGCTCCAGTCCGCACCATTTCAGTGTATTGAAAATATATTCTTCGGCGCCCGCTACAAAACGGGCCTGGTCAGTATCCTCTATCCTTACAATAAAATCGCCGCCCTGTTGTTTGGCAAACAGGTAATTGAACAAAACCGTTCTCACCCCACCCAAATGCAATCCCCCGGTAGGTGAGGGGGCAAAACGTACACGTACTTTCTTACTCATGTTGCAAATATACGAGGAACAAGATACAAGGCACAAGAGGCAAGGATCAAGGGACCACCGCGTTTCGTGATTCCCACACTTTAACGCTTAGGTCTTGAACATTGAATCTTGTTTGCTGATTCTTGTTCCTTGTATCTTGTTTCTTGAACCTTGTATCTTTATGTAATGTATCTCGTAAAAACACCCTGGTGGCTACGGGCACTGTACCCGTCTCTGACCTGGCGCATTAAAGAGCCGGGTAAGACGATCTATTTGACCTTTGATGATGGCCCGCATGAAACTGCCACCCCGTTTGTGCTCGACCAGCTAAAACAGTACAATGCCAAAGCCAGTTTTTTCTGCATCGGGAAAAATGTAACGGCGCATCCTTCGCTCTATCAAAGGATCATCGATGAGGGGCATAGCGTTGGAAATCATAGCTATCATCACACGAACGGCTGGAAAGTAAAAGATGATGTTTATTTAAAAGACATTGAAGATGCTTCCACATTAATTCAGTCTGATCTCTTTCGCCCACCTTACGGAAGGATCAAGCGCTCGCAAATCAGAAAACTCCAAGCCACAAACCCCAAACTCCAAACCATCATGTGGGATGTACTTAGCGGCGATTTCGACGCCGATCTCACCGGGGAAGCCTGCCTGGGTTATGTACTATACCACACAAAACGCGGCTCCATCATTGTGTTTCATGATAGTGAGAAAGCATGGGAAAGAATGAAGTATGCGCTGCCGAAAGTGTTGGAGCATTTTAGTACGGAGGGATATGAATTTAAAAGGTTGACCCCATCTTAATCCCTGGCAGTAAGCAGGGATTAGGCGATCACGACTTTTTGCAGACAAAAAATCCCGCGAATAGCGGGATTAGCAGAGAGGAAGGGATTCGAACCCTCGATACGTTGCCGTATACACACTTTCCAGGCGTGCTCCTTCAACCACTCGGACACCTCTCTGTATTTTTAAAGGACTGCAAAAATAGCTTTTCACAGTTCACCACCGAATATTTTTTGGGCGTTAGCGGTGGTGAGGGCTGCTACGCCTTCTTCAGTAGTACTTTTTACTTCGGCCAGCTTTGTTATAATGTGTTGCAAATAACTACTTTCATTCCTTTTCCCCCGGAAAGGAACCGGGCTGAGATAAGGGGAATCGGTTTCCAGTACCATATACTCCAGGCCGATATTGGCCAGCGCCTCGGGTAAACCGCCGTTTTTATATGTGATCACGCCACCGATACCGAGATAAAACCCCATATCCACCACCTGTTGCGCCTCAACGGCATTGCCGCTGAAACAGTGGAAAATACCGCGCAGACCCTTATCTGCAAATGGTTTTACAGTTTCAAGCGTTTCTTTCATGGCGTTACGGGTGTGGATTACGATTGGCAGGTTCCGGTCCAGGGCCAGTTGCATCTGATGGTTGAATGATTCGTATTGTTCTTTTACAAAAGTCTTATCCCAATAAAAATCCAATCCTATTTCACCAATGGCCACAAAAGCGCGCTTGCTGAGCCAGTCTTCAACCGCGGCTAATTCATCTTTATAATTTTCTTTTACATAACAAGGGTGCAATCCCATCATTGGAATGCACACGCCGGGGTATTTGGCTTCGAGGAACAGCATATTGGCTGTCTCTTCGCTGTTGATGGCGGGTAAATAGAATTGGTCCACTCCACATTTACGGGCGCGCTCAATTACCTGCTCAATATCATCACGGAATTCCTCGAGGTAGAGGTGACAATGGGTATCAATGATGGTCATGGCGCAAAATTCCTGTTTTAAGGGATACAAACCCAATCAGAAAATATTATGCCTTCTTAAGTTAAGCTCCAACAGTCCCCGTCCTGACTCCTCCCGCCCGCTTGTAATTAGCGAAGATCACCCCATTTGGCGCAACCAAACTCTCTGTTAATGCAAAGGCCGCAGGAGTGGTACCCTCATCAAACAAACGTTTCCCGGTGCCCAGCAGGATCGGGAATGTTTTGAGCCACAGCTCATCAACCAGGTCGTGTTTGAGCAGTGTCTGAACCAGGTTGCCACTACCATGAACCTGTATGTCAGCGCCATCTGAATTTCTGAGCTTTTTGATATCATCAACAGTTTTCAGGAAGACTGAGTTTTGCCAGTCCGACTTGTCCATCGTGTTGCTCATCACATATTTGGTGACATCATTGATACCTGGCCACATGTCTGCATGTTTTGGCCAGTAATCAGCGAAAATGTCGAATGTCTTTCTGCCCAAAAGCATGTCGGCAGGCTTCAACTGTTTTGCCATGAACTCACCAGCAGCCTCATCGGCTTCGGCAAAATATGGCGCAACCCAGCCACCATATTTGAAGCCGCTTGACAAATCTTCATCAGGTCCGCCTGGTGCCTGCATTACTCCGTCTAAAGTAATGAATGATAGTACGATTATCTTTCTCATATAATTTTTGATTTATGGTTTATTGAAATGTCGATTTATTGTTCACTTTTATTACAGATATGATTATACTTATTTCAAAAAATCATCCAGGTAACCTAAGATTGTTTTCGTCTGCATCATCACGCCGACATGCCCCTGCGCAGGAACAATGGCCAATTGCGATTTTGGCATTGGCTGCAGGTCAGCAGAAACACCACCTCCCAATAATTGATACGTTTTCATTAACTCAACTTTATCCGTTCCATCATTATCGCCGGATATGATCAGTACAGGCGCAGCAATTTTTGAAATATTGTCGTCACCCACATTGAATGGCTCCTTGGCGAAAGCAAACATCTGCTCTAAGAACTTTCTCCATTTTGTTTTATCAGGTGCCACTGCATCATATGCGGTTTTAAGTGGTGTATTATCAAAAAATTCAGGCTTAAAATCTTTAAACCCACCATTTACTATGGGTAGCCAGCCACTGGTTTTATAAGTAGAAGAAATGATCACCAATTTTCTTAACCGTTTTGGAAATTGGGTAGCAAATTGATAAGCCACAGAGCCACCCATGCTAAATCCTGCAACATCTGCACTGTCAACTTTTAAGTAATTCATTACTCCGTCCACATCACTTGCCAGGGTAGCAATGTCTAATTTTCTGTCTGAGAACTGTGTGTGCCCATGTCCCTGCATTTCAATGGCAATTACTTTTCTTGTTTTTGATAATTCAGGTATTAATTGCGCCCAGTTCATCTCAATAGTGAAAAAAGCGCCGTGCAGTAAAACGATAGGCCTGCCCTCGCCATATACTTCGTAATAAACTTTAATGCCATTAACAGGTGCGTAGCCATTGCTGGAAGGTTTGATTTGTTGCCCGTTAGACTGGAATACTATAAGAAAAAGAACAACAATTATTAATACCGGTTTGAGGCCATTAGATCCTTTCAATACTCTTTTCATAAAGCATCATTTAGATTATTTTGAACTGATTGACAATACAAAGATGGGGACCCTTTCAGGAATTGACACTGTGTAAAAACGACAAGTTTAGGGGTGAATGCCGACAAAACATTGCCAATATTTTGCAATGGATCAATTTTAAAAAAAGTCGTTCCAAAAGATTTGTCTAAAATCATCATTAAAACCTATAAAGCAAAAAACGGTAGCTGGAATGTACCCGCTACCGTCTACTTTTTTATTGTTTATAACCTTTCGTTTTTCCAGGCGACACCATATTTTCAATTACTCACATATCCAAACAACCCCTTACTACCTCCACCAGGTCCCGCAGTAAAATAAAGCCAATTAGGATTTATAGCAGTAGCTGTTGCCGGAGCAAAACTAATCCCCCAAAGGCCGTCGATCATGATAGCAGTTCCGTTATTCTGTAGTTGTCCAAGAAAACTGCCTGAAGCATCATAGGCATTAATGTGTCCATCTCCAAAATTGCCGACCAGTATGGTTCCCGTTGTTCCGGTAAGCCAGCCATCAGGAACCTTTGCTACGCCCCATGGTGCATTAAGCGTACCACCGGTTGCGAGGCGTTTCACGAACACACCGCCGGTAGTAAACACATTTACAATACCAAGTCCGGGTGCCTTTTTTTCGGTATGTGTAACAGGATCCGGCTGGGCATACGTAACATATAACAATCCCCCAACGTTCTGAATATTGAACGGTGAATAATCTGCGGGGATACCGGGATCGGCGAAGCCCATAGTTTGCATCGCGAGGTTTCTATCGAAAACATCCACTTTATGCGAATTGAAATCGGCAGCATATAAAAGGGTATCAGTTCCCGAAACCCCCATCGTTACACCTGTGTACACAGAAGTACCGTTTCGATCTACCATGGTTACAGCGGCGGCACCGCCGTTCCATCCGGAAATAACGCCGTCGATCCCAACGAAAATAAATTTTGCAGGATTGCCATTGCCGAGCTTAAACCCTGTACTGCTGTTGAAGACCTGCCCGGTAGGTACGCCGCCGGTAGTAGCAGTATGGGACGGGATGGTCACAGGAGCAAGCTGCTGACCGCCGGTACTGTTGTACACGAGACTGGTGTGATCGCCCGGCGATGATATCCATGCGGTGCCTGTTGCGCTAAAAGCAATACCCCAGCCATTAAGCAGGTGCGGATCCGTTCTTGTTGCTGTGATGGTCGCATCACTCGCCACAAGATTGGTCACCGTAAAACTTTGGTGATTGGTTGGATAATCGGGAGGCGTGTCATTTTTTTTGCAGCCGCTTAATCCTGTTAAGGCGAGCAATGCAGTTACACCTGCAACAATAGCTGTCGCAGTTTTGCTGATCTGGTTTTTCATGTTTGATATTTTAAGATGAAACGGGTGACAGCAAATAATAAACAACGCTATACAAGGGGCGTGATAGGTTGCTTATTATGTATTGTGTATGATTATCCCTGCAAAGAATATACCCTCCCATGAAAAATATTTTTTTATTTTTTTCAGGATGTTGCGGGAATCTTCAGGCAACCTTTCAAAAAAATATACGTTTTAAGGAGCTTTCGTGATGATTAAAATAAAGTGGGAACCGTAGCTGGCAAGTGTGTAATATCCTACACAGATTGTCTTGCTTTATTCTGGCCACGAATAATAAATAAAATAGTCAGGCTTAACACAGCCGCAAAATAGCACCACACAGATGCCAGGTAATGTTGGTAGAATATCGTGGTTAATATGTATGATGAAAGCAGCATCCAGCCAAAAACACGGACACGCTTATCCAATGAAACAAAAGGCGACAATGCCGCAGATGACATATACGCGATATCGGTTACCCATTTCATAAGACGCGGGAAATCTAAATGGTATTTCAAATGATGGCCATCAATAGAAACACTTACAGGAAAAATAATAAGTCCGCAAATCAGGTAGAGTGCAGTGAAGGAACCTGCCGCACACAAAACATACAAAAGTTTTCTTCGTCTTCTGTCTTTCTCAAACAGCAGGACCGACGAAGGGATGAGTACCGGCCACACGGCCTGCGCAAAAACAAGAAACGTGTACATGGAGATATTGTGAAGGCCAGCATAGGTTTCATGGCTGATCGACAACCAAACCATTCCTTCGCTTAACTGCTGTATCCCAAATACGAGCGGAATGCAGGCAAATACTTTCTGCGGAACATTCCGCGATTGAGTAACGGCTACCGCGCCGATCAATAAAAGACCAGAGCCTGCCATAAAACTTGCCGTTGCTGAAAA
This sequence comes from Bacteroidota bacterium, assembly GCA_040388705.1. GTDB lineage: Bacteria > Bacteroidota > Bacteroidia > Chitinophagales > Chitinophagaceae > Sediminibacterium. The sequence goes on from JAZKBI010000007.1 coordinate 174,818, forward strand.
ACACATATCAAAAAGGTAAGCGAATATTCTCATAATGAGGTCTAATAAGACCGCAATTGGAAAACAATCAATCAAAAGAACCTCTGTTCATCGATCGAAAACTTGAGGAAATATTCGGAAAGTTTAAAAAGACAATTGTAAAACGATGTTAGAATACGGGAAAATGCTTCAGGAACCAACTTGTACCATGCATGGTTACCGGTTTATGTTGAAACTGTAACAATGTATTATCATCTGTAATAATAAATGGACAATTATTCTGAATCGCCAGATCGAAAAGATAATTGTCTTTAGGATCAGGACTTAAGCGGTACCGCCTGGCCAATATGGATTGCTGATATGCGCTTAATAAAATTGATCACGCCCATTGCTTGTTCCTGGTTCATCCAATGATTGTCAACCAGGGCATCAAAGATTTCAGAAAGCAGATAATTATCTACAACCGGCACCAATTTGTAAGCGAGTAGCCGGGTAGTTAGTGGTTTGATGTTTTTGTCCCGGGCAAAACGTATCCAGACATTGGCGTCGAGTACAACGAGGTACATATTATTTCTGGTAACGGTTTTTGGAAATGGCTGCAACAATATCTTCGTCTGAAGCATTTCTAAAATCAGCCGGTGCAGTTATCTGTTCCCATTCGTCTTCCAGTTCTTTTTGGAAAAACCGTAAGTAGAGCATCTTCAGTTCTCCTTCTGATTTACCGCGCAGCGAATCCACCAACTGGGCAAATGCAGAGGGCTCAGGTTGTATAAAAGAAAGACTGTTCATATCCCAAATTTACGGATTTTAAGCTATTTAAACCATGCGACAATTCTCTGAACCGTATAGGAGAACAATACCCCTCTTTCACCGACTCCAACCCCATCATTCCCCAATTTATCCTATATTGTTTCCCTCAAACATTAAACACCTTCATCCCCAAAACACATGAGAAAATATTTATTTACGGCATCGGCTATTGTACTGGCAATAAGCGCGAATGCCCAGCAGGTGGTAACCGCAAAAGATTATGAACGAGCCGAAAAGTTCATGAGCTACAACACAGATGGTTTTATTGATGGCGGAACAGTTCGTCCTAACTGGTTGCCTGATGACAGGTTCTGGTATCTCGCTGTTACTCCAAAGAAAAGTGAATTCATTTTAGTTGATCCGGTTAAGAAAACCCGCGCAGCTGCTTTCGATCACCAGAAGCTCGCAGATGCATTGGCCACTGCTTCCGGCGGCAAATATGATGCGGCAAAACTGCCTTTTCAAACCATTGCTTTTTCTGTTGATGGCAAATCCGTTCTGTTCACGGCCGATAGTAAAAAATGGAAATATGATCTGCAAAGCGGGGTAGTTTCTGTTGATGATGGAACTGCTGCCGGAAACACTGCTGCTGCTGCTCCCGGTGGACGCGGCCGTGGCGCAGGAGGTGGCGGTGGAAGAGGTGGCGGAGGTGGTAACGAAGTAATATCTCCCGATGGTAAACGCGCCGTATTTATCAAGGACTGGAATTTATGGATGCGTGATGTTGCTTCTGATAAACAAACACAACTCACCACCGATGGCGTAAAAGATTTTGGTTATGCTACAGATAATGCGGGATGGAAATCAAGCGATAGGGCTGTAGTGCGCTGGTCGCCCGATTCTAAAAAACTGGTTACGTTCAAACAGGATCAGAGAAATGTGAGTGATATGTATCTTGTTTCTACTAACGTAGGCAAACCCACTTTGCGCGCGTGGAAGTATCCTTTACCAGGAGATAAAGACATCCCGATGATCTCGAGGGTTATCATTGATCTGGATGCAGTGAAAGTGATCAATTTTCAAATTCCTCCCGACCCGCACAGGATCACGCTGGGTGATGATATTACAAGCGAAGGTGGTTTAGGCGATATCGATTGGAAAGAAGATGGCTCGCAGGTTGCATTCGTGTCTACTTCACGCGATCACAAAATTGAAAAGTTCCGTATTGCAGACGCAGCAACAGGGGCAGTGCGTGAAGTGTTCGAAGAAGTTTCTCCAACTTATTTCGAATCAGGAAGAGGAGGTATTAACTGGAGATATTTTGCGAATACAAACGAGATCCTCTGGTATTCTGAACGTGATAACTGGGGCCATTTATATTTATACGATGCCACCACAGGTAAAGTAAAAAACCAGGTTACAAAAGGTGACTGGGTGGTGAGCAGGATCACAAAAATCGATGAGAAAGCGCGGCTGATCTGGTTTACAACAACAGGTCGCGATGCATCCAATCCTTATTTCTCCCGTTTATGCAGGATTGGTTTTGATGGAAAAGGTTTGACAGAACTTACACCGGGTGAAGGAAACCACCAGGCAAATTTTTCTCCATCAGGAAATTATATTCTCGATACTTATTCAAAACCTGATGTTGCGCCTGCAACCGTTCTGCGTGATATGAATGGTAAACTCATCACCGAATTGGAAAAAACAGATGTATCAAGATTGGTTGCTACCGGTTGGAAACCACCAGCTCCTGTTTCAGTTAAAGCAGCCGATGGCAAAACAGATATTTATGGATTGGTGTTTACGCCAACTATGATGGATAAGAATAAAAAATACCCGGTGATCGATTATATCTATCCTGGTCCGCAAGGTGGAAGTGTTGGAAGCTGGTCATTCACCGCCTCACGCGGCGATCACCAGGCATTGGCTGAATTAGGATTTATTGTTGTGCTGATAGAAGGAACCAGTAATCCAAACAGGTCAAAAAGTTTTCACGACATGAATTATGGAAACATGGGCGAGAATACTTTGCCCGACCAGATCACTGCCATCAGGCAATTATCACAACGCTACCCGATCGATACGAATCGTGTAGGCATCTGGGGCCATTCCGGTGGTGGATTTGCAACGGCTTCTGCGATGTTCCGTTATCCTGATTTTTTCAAAGTGGGAATCTCGGAATCAGGCAACCATGAGAACCGAAACTATGAAGATGATTGGGGCGAGCGTTATGATGGTCTTGCCGAAAATTCAAACTATGATGCACAAGCCAACCAGAATATGGCAAAGAATCTCAAAGGAAAATTAATGCTTGCGCATGGATTGATGGATAACAATGTTCCTCCGTCCAACACACTATTGGTTGTAGAAGCCCTGGAAAAAGCGAACAAGAGTTTTGATCTCGTTTTATTCCCTAACAGTGCACATGGATACGGAGCCTACAGCTCTTATATGATGCGTCGCCGCTGGGATTATTTTGTAAAAAATCTTTTAGGCGCAGAACCACCTTATGATTACCAGCTGAGAGGTGGGGCAGCACAGCGCGGCCCGGCTGCAGCTCCTGCACAATAAATAATTGCAAAGAATCAAAAGGAAAGCCTGTAAGCATTGTTTACAGGCTTTTTTGATGATATACCATTTGACACCCCGATTCCACTGGTAACATTGATGTAGAAACTCAACCACCCACGCTTGCCGCCTGTCAAAAATATTTTTTGCAGTTCAGTTTTATCGATTACATTTATGATATCAATTTGATATCATTTTAAATAATTGTTTATGAAAACTGAAAAGATCATTACCCCCTTCAATGGCTATTTGATCATTGTTATTTTTCTGATGGCCGCTTTGGCAACCGTATATGTTTTTGTGATGCAGAACCAATTGATACCAGTAGCGTTGATCCCGGTTGACTTATTGCTGCTCCGTGGTTTCATGGTGGTAAGCCCGAACAGCTCAAAAGTTATTTTACTTTTCGGAAAATATAAAGAAAGCGTTAAACAGGAAGGTTTCTTCTGGACAAACCCATTCTACAGCAGAACAACCTTATCGTTACGCGCAAGAAACTTTGAAAGTGAAAAGATCAAAGTGAATGATAAAATGGGTAATCCTATTATGATCAGCGTTATTCTTGTGTGGAGGGTGAAAGACACATTCAAATCCACATTTGAAGTTGATAATTATGAGAACTTTATCAAGATACAGACAGACTCAGCAGTAAGAAAACTTGCCGGTTCTTTTCCATATGATCATTTTGAAGATGAAAGAGCAACGGTTACACTGAGCACCAATTTTGACGATGTAAACAAAGCGCTCGAACGCGAGGTAACAGAACGGCTTGAAATTGCGGGTATCGATGTTGTTGAATCACGTATCGGATATCTTGCCTACGCTCCTGAAATTGCGCACTCGATGTTGAGAAGACAACAGGCTTCGGCAGTAGTGGCTGCAAGACATAAAATTGTTGAAGGCGCCGTCGGCATGGTTGAAAGTGCTTTGAAATTATTGGCTGATAAAGAGATCATTGAATTTGATGAAGACAGGAAAGCGACCATGGTAAGCAATTTAATGGTGGTTCTCTGCGGCGATAGTGAAACCAAGCCTGTGATCAATACCGGTACTTTAAATCAATAATCAGTGTCAGAAAAAAAACCATTTGCATTGCGGGTAGACGCAGAGACCATGAGCGCCATTGAAAAATGGGCGGCTGATGAGTTCCGTAGTGTGAACGGCCAGATCGAATGGATGCTGAGCCAGAGTTTAAAACAGGCGAAAAGGTTGCCTGATAAAACCAAAAAAACAAAACCGAAATAATAGCACGCGGATGACGCGGAAAAAACGGATAAGGGCGGATAAGAAGTCCGTACTAGATCCGTTTTTTCCGCGTCATCCGCGTGCCATCTCCTCCACAAAAGAAAAAGTCCCGCCTTTTGGCGGGACCATTCATTTCAGTTATGACATTTCTTAACTGGTTTTAGGCAGTTGAAACTTAGCGGGGTTTTGTCCCGCCTTCGGCGGGATACCCTGTCATAAGTGAATAAACTTGCAAGGTGTATAACACCAAATTTGTGCCATTTGACAAACAGGTTGAACCGGCTAAATGGTTGTGCAGAAAATTCTACAAAATTGATATCGGCCTTTTAAATTGTGGAAATTATGAGGAATTAAGACACTCCGCCCTGACAAACTAAAACAGATTATTTTAGAATAAACAGGACGGCGAACATTTTTCTTAAATAAAACGGGGATATTAGCGGCGAAAAAAGGGGCAATAGAATTATATCTTTCTCGCCTTCGATGAATCACGTACATGCAGTTCGCTGGGTAATATCCTCCTCTCAAATTTAGAAGGTGGGCGTTTGGTCTCGATCAGTTTGATCAACAATTCAGCAGCAGCTTTTCCTATTTCAAAAGCCGGTTGCTTGATCGTAGTTAACTCGGGTTGAAAAATTTCAGGCGCGCTGAAGTTACTGTAACCAACAATGGCCAGCTGATCCGGGATCATTATTTTTTTCTTCTTTAAAATAGCTAACGCACCTATCGTGATCCTGTCAGACGCAGTAATGATCGCGTCTGGCGGGATCTCCATTTGCAAAAGAGAATCGATTGCGGTTTCTATTTCATCAAGGTCTTTTCCGCCGTGGTTGCAGTACTTTATATAATCCTGGTTAATGGGTATGCCTTGATCCTTTAACGCTTTTTCATATCCCTCCAATCGTTCGTGCGTAATGGATAATTCGCGGGAACTGGTGATATGCCCGATCCGCGTATATTGATTACTGATGAGGTGCATCGTGGCGTTGTAGGTACCGCCAACATTATCTGATACTACCTGGTGCGTTTTGATTTCATCCGTTACCCTGTCGTAAAAAACGATCGGTATTCCCGACTCGTGTACTTTTTTAAAATGATCGATGGAGGTTGTTTCCGCAGATAGTGAGACCAATAATCCATCAACCGCTCTCCAGGTAAGGTGCTCAAGATTTTTCTTCTCACGCTCAACCGATTCAAGACTCTGCGTGATGATAATATGATAATCTTTCTGGTAAGTAACCGATTCCATCCCATTCAATACATCGCTAAAAAAATTATTAGGGATGGCGCCAATGATCACACCAATGCTTCTTCCGTTCTTATGCCGCAGCATTTGCGCCATCAGGTTGGGCCGGTAATTGTGTTTTTTTGCATACTCATTCACCAGGTCCTTGGTAGAATCACTGATCTCATGACTATCCCTGAGCGCCTTAGACACAGTTGATATAGACATGCCAAGTGCCTTGGCGATGTCTTTTAAGGTTATAGGATCTGATTTCAATTTCATCAACCGCTCGAATTTTGAAATTTTGGAATTGGGAGATTGGGAAATTTTTTTACGATGCACGCCTGTCGTACAATTCCAAAATTTCCCAATTCCAAAATCCAAAATTATATTAGGCTCCAATTAATTTGGCAATCGCAAACGCACATCCCGCCGCCATCGCTCCAATGAACGCCACTTTCAACGCGCCATTCAAGGGGTTGGTACCAGTAAGCTTGCTTTTGAAATACCCAAATACAAAAAGACAAAGCAATGTTACCGCTGCCGAGATCTTCAAACCTGTGATACCATCCTCTACGAAAAAATAAGGACTGAGTGGAATGAGTCCGCCAACAATATAAGATACACCAATATTGAATGCGCTCTTTCCTGCTCTTTTGGGATCGGGTTTCTCGAGGCCCAATTCATGCTTCATCATAAAGTCTGCCCAGCGGTCCTTGTCTTTGATGAGTTCGGCTACCGCCTGGTCCTGTACATTTTTACTCAATCCCAATCCTTCAAAGAAAACACGCACTTCTTCTTTTTCTGCCTCGGGCAGGCGTTCGATCTCATCATATTCTCTTCTTAATTCACTCACATAATGATCCTGTTCCGTTTTACCGGCAAGATATCCGCCCAATCCCATGGCAATGGAGCCCGCTGCTATTTCGGCAATACCGGCAATTACAATAAGATGCACATCCTTTACCGCGCCACTTAAACCCGCTGCCAAAGCGAAAGGAACAGTCAGGCCATCAGACATCCCGATCACAATGTCTTTGAGGATTTCGGAACTGGCCATGTGCTCTTCCGGGTGATCATGATGATGATGGTGTAAATGGGTCTCCATAGTTAAGTGGGTCTTTTCAGCCTGAAGGTAAAGCAGTAACCGGTCAATAACAAGCTTTGTTAACAAGCAGGTAACCTTGCGGTAACAATTTGGTAACATACCGTGGACACCTTTGCTGCTATAAAAATAACTCTGCGTGAAGAAAATAGTTTGCTTGATCATCCTCGGTTTGTTTACTTTTTCGGTGTATGCTCAAAAAGGAAAAGTGGCAGGAAAGATCTCCAACGGTAAGAACGAAGGACTTGCCGGTGTTACCATTAAAATTTCAGGCGCTGCCACCGGTTTTGTAAAATCAGATGTGGATGGCCATTTCTCTTTTAACGCGGAATTCGGAAAGAAATACAGCATCACGCTTTCTTATGTTGGGTATAAGGAAAAGACAATTGATGATATCAGTATCAGCAATGCAAACGAGGAAGAGCAACTCAGTATCATTATGGAAGAAGGCGGCAAAGCGCTTGAAAGTGTAATCGTAAAATCATCTTCGAGAAGCGGTGCAAGGGCAGAAACCATCAACGCACTGATATCCTATCAAAAAAATACATCTGCAGTAGCACAGGTAGTTTCCGGCGAAGCTATCAGGAGATCACCCGATAAAAATACAAGTGAGGTTCTGAAAAGAGTTCCGGGCACTTCTATACAGGAAGGCAAATACCTCGTTGTACGTGGGTTGGCTGACCGTTATAACCAGGCCATGTTAAATGGTATACTCTTAACCAGCACAGAGCCCGACAGAAAAACATTTTCTTTTGATGTGTTTCCCGCACCGATGATCGATAATATCATCATCAACAAAGCATTTGTTCCTGAATTACCAGGTGAGTGGGCCGGTGGTTTGATACAGGTGAACACCAAAGACGTGCCTTCCAGCAACTTTTTCAATATACAATTGGGAACAGGGTTTAACACACAAACTGCAGGTAGTGATTTTTACCAATACCAGGGCGGTAAACTGGATTGGTTAGGAATTGATGATGGCAAACGCTCTTTGCCTGATGGGTTCCCTACCAAATCTGATTTTAACAGCCTTGACCAGGGACAAAAAACTAATTACGGAAAACAATTTGAGAATGTTTGGGGAACAACCAAAAACAGTTCAAACTTTTTCCCTGTTACCAATAAAACATTTCAACTGAATGGCGGCTTTAATGCCAAACTAAGCGCGACAAGCAAATTGGGTGTTGTATTGGCTCTTACTTATAACCAGAGTTTTAAAAGAACAAATTTTGATAACCGTCTCTACTCAATTACCAATAGTATAGCCAGTTTGAATTTCGACTACCACAATGATAAATACAGCCAGGATGTGCTATTGGGCGCTTTAGGTAATGTAACCCTGCAATTGGGAAACAATAATAAGCTTTCATGGAAAACCATTCTCAATGTCAACTCAACAGATTATACAACAAAACGTAGCGGTAAAGATTTTGAGAATGATCCGATCAATGGTGAGAATATCCGCGCTACAGAATTGGCTTTAAAATCAAATACATTTTTTACAACACAAATCGCAGGCGATCATAATTTACCATCGCTTAAAACAAAACTGCATTGGTATGGAAGTTTCAATATACTTGATCAGTATATTCCTGATCAAAGACGTATTCAATACAACCAGAACGTAATCGTACCGGGCTCTCCTTATTTATTACTTATATCAGCTTCTAAGACTTCACAGAGAAGCGGCAGCCGCTACTATGGATTTTTGAGTGATTATATTTATACGGGTGGTGGCGATATAACCAAGACATTTACGATGGGCGGATTGAACCAATCGATAAAGTTGGGTTATATGCTCCAGGTAAAAGATCGTTTGTTTGATTCAAGGCCTTTCTCTATCTATCTTCCTTCAGACAATCCTTCACTGCGTTTGCTGAGCGAAGATGTTGTTTTCAGTCCTGAAAATTTCGGAACCGGCTTCGATAACAAATTCGCTTTTAACGAGATCTTCGGCGATCAATACCGCTATGTTGCCAATACTATCTTGAACGGTAGCTTTCTGCAATTCGATAACCAGTTCTCACAAAAGGTAAGAGCTACCTGGGGATTGCGTTGGGAGAATTTTGACCAGGTGGTTGGTAGCATGAGAGAAAAAGATCCGCGCCATGTACATACATTGGTAGATGATTTCCTTCCCGGTGTAAATCTTACATTCAAATCAAATGATAAGACCAACCTGCGTTTATTAGGTTCACAAACAGTGATCAGGCCTGAGTTCCGTGAATTGAGTCCGTTCGCATTCTTTGATTTTGATTTAGGCGCTACCACCACAGGAAACAAAGCTTTGCTCCGTACAAAAGTTACGAATGCAGACCTGCGTTATGAATTGTATCCAAGAGCAGGTGAATTGTTCACGTTAGGCGTTTTCTATAAATATTTTGATAAACCTATCGAATTATTCTTCAACCAGACAGGCGCCGGAAGTTCAAGCACTTTCAACTATATCAATGCAGATAAAGCATCGGGTTATGGTGTTGAAATGGAATTCAGAAAGAAGCTGGATGTTATTTCTAATGGCTTGCGCAATTTCACTTTCCAGGGTAATTTCTCTTATATCTACAACCGTGTAACAAGTGCCGGTACCAATCTCGACAGGCCCATGCAGGGACAGAGCCCTTACCTCGTTAATGCCACAATACAATATGATGTAGAGAAACTGGGGTTGAACACAACCTTATTATTTAACCAGATCGGCCGCCGCATTTTATATGTGGGTAGCAGCGACTATCCGCCGGTATGGGAAAACCCACGTCCATTACTTGATTTCCAGATCGCAAAAAAAGTATTGAAAAGAAAAGGCGAATTCAAATTGAACGTATCGGATCTGTTGAACCAGGTAGCGTATTACTATCATGACCTGGATAACAATGGCAAGTTTGAAAAAGCCAAAGACGCCATTTCCATTGCGCGTAAGTATGGAACTAATGTAAGCCTTTCTTTCTCTTATAATATCAAATAAACAAACAGTAAAATTTATAAAAACGCGAATATGAAAAAGTTACTCATTCTGGTTGCATCGGTTGGTATGATCGCGAGCAGTTGTCGTAAAATCGAAGTAGATGGCGGTACAACGACGGTAGTTACTCCACCAACTACCCCTACAGAAAATACCATTCTGGAAGGAAGGATCATTACGAATCTTACATTGAAAGCCGCTTACACGTATAAATTACGTGGATTGGTATATGTTACCAGTGGTGCTATTCTTACTATTGAGCCAGGTACAAAGATCGTTGGTGAAAACGGAAAAAATGGTGCCTTGATCATTACCCGTGGCGCAAAGATCATTGCTGATGGAACTTCAGATAAACCTATTGTATTTACTTCAGAAGCTGCAACACCACAGCGTGGTGACTGGGCGGGCGTTGTAATATTAGGACAGGCACCGAACAACTCTTCATACAATGGAGTAGATGGTATTGGTGAGGTTGAAGGCGGTGTTAACAACAGCGATGGCCTGGGCCTATATGGATTGGGTGCAACATCAAGTAACATTGCAGATAACAGCGGTATCCTACGTTATGTGCGTATTGAATATGCAGGTTACGCGTTCCTTCCGGATAAGGAGATCAATGGTTTAACTTTTGGTGGTGTAGGTAACAATACGATTGTCGACTACGTACAGGTTTCATATGCGAATGATGATTCATTCGAGTGGTTTGGTGGTTCTGTTAACTGCAAACACCTGATCTCTTACCGTACGCTCGATGATGATTTTGATACCGATAATGGTTATAGTGGGAAAGTACAGTTTGGTATCTCTTTGCGTGATTCTTCTATCGCAGATATTTCAAAAAGTGAAGCTTTTGAAAGCGATAATGACGCAAATGGTTCTGACAGGTTAACTTTCCTGGCTTCTATTCCTGTAAGTGCTAATAATCCAGTTGCGGTCGTTCCTGTTAAAACAAGTGCGGTATTCAGTAATATGACTATTCTTGGGCCCAAAGCTACTGCAACATCAAACGGTAATAGTTTGTTCCTTGCTGCTGCGCAGATACGCAGGAACAGTGAGATCAGCATTTTCAATTCTGTGTTCCTTGGATGGTCCGGTGGTGCTGTAAACACCTTATTGATCGATGCAAGTAAAGGAACGGCTACTGATAAAAATTTAGATCCTGCAGGGGGATTGAATTTTAAAAACAATATCATTGCCGGCCCAACTGCAAATGCGGTTAGTTATGCTGCAGCAGTACCTGCTACAGGCGCAACCACTGCAAGCATCACGGCATGGGTTAACACAACTGCGTATGCCAATACAATGGTGCCAAATAACACAGACGTAGGTTTAACTGCGCCATTTAACTATACGGCTCCTGATTTTAACCCTACAACAGGTGCAGTGGCTGCATCAGGTGCTGCTTTTACCAGTGCGAAACTGATGACAAGTACAAGTGGTAAACCTGATTTTACTTCTGTAACTTACAAAGGAGCTTGCGCGGTTGGCGACACATGGTGGAAAACATGGACCTCTTATAAGTAAATTGTTTGTTTATATCCGAGCCGCCTGCAGAAATGCAGGCGGCTTTTTTTAATATTTTTACAGTATAATTAAAGCGCATGAAAAGAAGAGTGACTTTTTTACTGGTATTGGTAAATTTTGTTTTTGCCTGTGGAACACAGGACGAAAAAAAAGCGGAAGAACAAAAAAAAGATACGACAGTAAAAACAGAAGCAGTTGTAACGCGTCCTCCCCAATCATTTTTGAATGACTATAATGCATTGGAACAATTATTTACTAATGACAACTGGTTATTAATAAATAAAAAGGACAGCAGCTATTTTTACTTTAGCAGGTTGGGCAATTTTCAGGTAAATACATATGAGTACAACCTGGAAAAGGGCGATTCAGCAAAAGTGAAGCATCGTTTGATGCAAACAGAGGGTGACCAGGTAACATGGACCTTTAATAACCAAAAACTTATCTTGTTCAGTGCAAGTGATGTGCGTACCGTTTGGACGGTTGCCGGCGCAGATTCAACCAATTACGAGTTTATGCGCCTTGATAAAAACAACCTGAGAATTACTTACCCAGACAGAAAGCAGATTGTGGCAAAAAAAATGCTCCCGTTCAGCCTATTCCTCGTTCGCAGCCGCTATGACTTCTCCAACGGAACAAGGTATACGTTCGACACAACGCAGTTCAATAAGAAAGGAAGAAAGTAGTTAAAAGAATAAAGTATCAAGTATCAAGTATCAAGCAACAAGTATCAAGCATCAAGCATCAAGCATCAAGTATCAAGCATCAAGCATCAAGTATCAAGTATCAAGTATCAAGCATCAAGCATCAAGCAACAAGCATCAAGTATCAAGCATCAAGCATCAAGTATCAAGCAGCAAGTATCAAGCATCCAGTATCCCGCCTCACCAATTCTTCATCTGCTCCTTCACCACCCTTTCATGTGTATCTACTGGGTTCTCTTTCCAATTGGGATCATAACTCACGAACCAGCTTAGCCATAATGTTCTTGAAAGACGCATCAGCACCGGTTGCAACGCGAATAATAGTGTGAAGGAAGTGCCCATCCAGTAAAAGATGCGGTTATCATCAACTGAAAAAGAAACACCGATCAAAACTTTCCAGGCAACAAAACTGGCAGCAAGTACGGCAATACTTAAAGCATAACTAACATAGCCTGTGCCATAATAAAACCCTACCTCAATTTCTGTGGGTTGCCCGCAAACAGGACAGCGTTCGTGCATTTCAATGCTGTTCTTTTTGTAGGCATTGTCTTTCAAATACAGCTTACCCTCCCGGCACCTGGGACAACGGTTTGTCAATGTACTCCACAAATAACTTCTTTTCTTCGTATCGGGCATGGGAGAGGGAGGTTGATGAGGGTGCAAAGGTACTTAATTGATTTTGGAATTGCAGTCCCGCCTTTGCGGGATCAAAATTCCAAAATCCTCTCCATCTGCATACTTCGTGACCCCTTAATCAAGAAATGCGTATGCTCAAATCCTTGGTGCGCAAACCATTCTTGCGCTTTCAGAGAATCAGGAAAGAAAGTAAAGCCGTGATCAATCTTCGCAAAATCACCGCCGACCAGCACGACATCCTGCCATTGGTATTTTTTTATAAGTGAAATGATGTTTTCATGTTCGGCAATGCTTTCTGCACCGAGTTCCATCATCCCGCCAAGCATTAATATTTTTTTAACGGCATGTAAATGCGCAAAATTTTCGATCGCTGCTTTCATGCTGGTAGGGTTCGCATTGTAGGCGTCGAGGATGATGGTGTTGCTATCCTTATGTAATAACTGGGAACGACTGTTGGAGGGTGTATAATTTTCAATCGCCATTTTGATTTTTTCTTCCGGTACATCAAAATATTTCCCGATCGCAACAGCACATAAAACATTCGGGAGATTATAATCACCCACCAGTTGCGTTTGAATGGTGAGGTTTTCTTTCAAACCATTCGTAATAGCAACGAGCAGAAAAGGTTCGCCGGAAATAATTTTTCCCTGTACAATTCCCTGTAATCCCGGTGTGCTATAGGGAACAAAGTGTTGCACCTGTTTAGCCATCTCCCATAGATAATCATAGTCATCAAAAATAAAAGCCGTCCCATCATGCGCACCCAGGTAGTCGTATAACTCTGCCTTGCCTTTCCGAACACCTTCTATGCCACCAAAACCTTCCAGGTGCGCCTTGCCTGCATTGGTGATCACGCCGTGCGTGGGTTGGGTATACACACAATACCCTTCTATTTCTTTCTGGTGATTCGCACCCATTTCAATCACAGCCATTTCAGCATCAGCCTTCACACTTAACAATGTCAATGGCACACCAATATGGTTATTAAGGTTGCCCTGTGTTGTATATGTTTTATAATGCGATGAGAGTACTGTAAAGATCAGCTCCTTACTGGTTGTTTTGCCATTGCTTCCTGTAATGGCGATAAAAGGAATTGTAAATTGTTCACGGTGATATTTTGCGAGCGCCTGTAATGTTTCGAGGGTGTGTGTTACAGTAATGATTCTAGTATCATCACCAGCGATCTTTTCATCAACCACTGCATACGCCGCCCCAGTTTCCAATGCCTGTAAAGCAAAATGGTTACCGTTAAAATTGGGGCCCTTCAATGCAAAGAAAATATCACCCTGTTTTATTTTCCGCGTATCGGTTTGAACAGATGGGTGTTGAATGAATAACTTATATATTTCCTGAATATTCACGATTGATTTATTAAGTGCGAATTAAATAAATACGAATTTAAAAACACGAATTAAGAACACGAATTAAGAACACGAATTAAGAACACGAATTACACGAATTTAGCTCGAATTAGATAAACATGAATTGAACATGGATAAAACCGGTATTAGTTTCTAGATAGGTGTATGAACAATCGTTCGCGGCCCAATTCGTACAATTCGTGTAATTCGTGTAATTCGTGTAATTCGTGTTCTCATAATTCGTGTCCACACAAAAAAAACCACCCCTTATTCAGGGATGGCTCTTTTGCTGTATTTCTACCTTTTCCTTTATCGTTTGTTACGGCGCGCAGGGAAGAAAGTACCATTCTGCGCTTTACGCGATGTGGATTCTGCCGCACCAAAATGACTCATGGCGCAACGGAAACCCAACGTGCTTGTGCTCAGGTCCTCTTCCAGGAAACGACGTGCACCGGGAGCTAACCAATACGCCCTGTCGTTCCAGCTTCCACCTTTATAAACTTTTGATTTATCTGAGATGAGCGTGGTTACACCATAACCATAAAAAACATTACTTGTAGAATCACCATCAAGGTAATTGACTGCGTATGATTTCTGGTAATTCCTCCTGTTACGTAAAGCTGAATCTTCTTCGGGAACCATTTTAATACGGCCCTTCTCATCTCTCAGGTTTCCTGCACCACCTGTCATATCTACTTTCTGGAAAACGTTACCACGATATGGGTTAAAATCATCATCACCCGCAGTGGTGATCGGGCGATATACATCTGCCACCCACTCATTCACGTTTCCGCTCATATTATATATGCCAAAACCATTTGGAATAAACGAAGTTACTTCTGCAGGGATCGCCGCATTATCATTCAATCCACCGGCTACTCCCATGTTATCACCCGCACCGCGTTTAAAGTTGGCTAAAAAAGCTCCCTGGAAAGCGCTTTTCTTGGTGTAACGCATATTGTCAAAGCCATCATTCTTCCATGCATAGATCTGTTTGTTCGAAATCACTTCTTCTCCACGTGTTCCTTTTTTCTGTTTTTTCTGCGGGTTCTGCATGATGTATCCATAAGCCGCATATTCCCATTCTGCTTCTGTTGGCAGGCGGTAATCGCCGAAGGTATAACCATCTTCCAGTTTTACAGTGGTTCTCGGCCTGCCCTGCGCATCTTTTAAAGGATTGCTTTTTGAAGTTGCTTGCTTGCCCGGGGTTGCCTGGTATTCACCCATCAGGTAAGATTTTGTATTAAAATTATCCTGGCCCGCCCCATTCAATTCTCTTTTGATCTGGCTTTTGCTATCAAGAAAGCCTTTTTTCATCAGCTCAATCTCATTAACACGGTCAGTGCGCCAGATGCAATATTCAGTTGCCTGTTTCCAGCTTACTCCTACCACGGGATAATAATTATAAGAAGGGTGGCGGAAATAGTATTCCACATATGGCTCATTAAACGCGAGCTCACTTCTCCATACGAGGGTATCAGGTTTTGCCTGGTCAACAACTGAATCCATGCCGGCCTGCCCAAATACGTTTTCCAGCCAGTACAAATATTCTTTGTAGTGCACGTTGGCAACTTCCGTCTTATCAATAAAGAAAGAGTTGATCGTTACGCGGCGCGGGATATTGTTCCAGTCGCCCATTACATCTTCCTGCGCAGCGCCCATAGTGAAAGTACCACCCTGAACAAAGACCAGCCCCGGTGCCGTGGCCACATCTTTAGGCTTGGCAACTGTAAAATTGCCCTGATCCTTATCATTGTAATTCCAACCTGTTGCAGTAGATTTTTCTTTCTTTTTCTTGAATACACTACAAGAGGCTACAGAGCCGGCCACTGCCAGAAGAAATACAAAATTCCTGGTCGTTTTCAATAAATGCATCGTATTGGATTGAATGTGAAGTAGAGTTTTCTCCAGATATTTGTATTAGTCTATGCGAATATAGAAGATTTCTGCTAATCTCGTTAGCTCCTTTGATGTTAGCAAAAGCCTAATTTTAAACAGGATTCCGGATCGGGCGCTTTTGCTGCCTCATTTATTTACGATCTTACTATCTATATGAAGTGGTGGGGACCTTTTTTTTGTTTGATAACAGCCTGTTCCATACAGGCAGTGGCGCAACGCAATTATGCCCCTAGTTCGGTACTTTCCAGCGGGAACTGGTATAAAATAGGCATCAAACAGGAGGGCATTTACAAGGTGGATCTGGCCATGTTAACGGCTTTGGGCATCACCACCACTAACCTTAGTTCGTCGTCCCTCAGGCTATACGGTAACGGGGGAGGGATGCTGGACGAGAATAACGCTTCCGCAAGGCCCGACGACCTCTTTGAAAATCCGATCGAGATAAACGATGGGGGCGATGGGATCTTTAATGGCGCAGATTATTTCCTCTTTTATGCCCCCGGTCCGAACAAGTGGTTGAAAGACAGCCTCAACCAGGCTTTCAGGCACCAGAAAAACCTGTATTCAGATACTTGTTTTTACTATATCACAGTCGGCGGAACAGGCAAACGGATACCCCTTCAATCACCCGCGGGGCCGGCCACTACTAATGTAAATAGTTACAATGATCACTATTTCTACGAAAATGACCTTGTGAACCTACTCAACAGTGGTAAAGAATGGTATGGTGAAGAATTTAATATGAACCTGGGGGGCAACAGTACTCGCTCGTTCACTGTTGACTGGCCAGGATTGATCACGGGGCAGTCCATCACCCTTGTAAGCAGTTTTGCCAGTCGGGCGGTGGGTGGCACCAGCAGTTTTTCCGCCAGGATCAATGGGCAGTTGGTACAGACCGTAAATCTTCCGGGCGTATCCGGCTCTTTCCTGGATGCATTTGCAACCGGAGTAGCCCAACGTAATACGGCATCTGTTTCACAAAGTTCATTAGGAGTAGCTTTTACCTATGCACCAAGCGCGAGCGGCGCACAAGGCTGGTTGAACTGGTTTGAATTGCATGGACGGAGAAGTCTTTCTACTACCGCCAATACAAGTTTATTTTTCCGCGATTGGCAATCGGTGGCCCAGAATGCAACGGCCAATTATGCGATTGCGAATAACGGTTCATCGTTAACGGTTTGGGAGATCACAGATCCTTTGCAGCCTGTTAAAATGAACGCCATAACAAATGCATCGCAAACCAATTTCAGCAATAATGCCTCTCGGTTGCGGGAGTATGCGGCATTTACTTCTGCGAGTGCCCTGGTTCCGTTTTCATTGGGAAAGATCAGCAACCAGAACCTTCATAATTCTACAACAGCAGATCTTATTGTTGTCACAAGCGCTTCTTTATTACCAGAAGCGCAAAGGCTTGCCCAGTTTCATTTGCAGCATGATAGATACAGAACGGTTGTGGTAACAGCCGGCGAGGTATACCAGGAATTTTCAGGCGGTTCACCCGATCCGTCAGCATTACGTGACATGGTTAAAATGTATTTTGATAAGGCTGGAAGCGACCTGTCTAAACGTCCCAAATATCTTTTGTTATTTGGCAGTGCTTCCTATGATTACCGTAACCGAATCACCGGCAACGCCAACCTGGTGCCGGGTTATGAAAGTACCAACTCACTGGATCCTTTATTATCCTATACTTCTGATGATTTTTTCGGGTTGCTGGACGATGCGGATGACATCAACCAGAACAACCCCAACAGCAACATAGATATCGGTATCGGAAGAATACCCGCACGTAATATCGCAGAAGCAAAAACCATGGTAGATAAGATCATACGCTATCACGATAAAGCAAGCCTGGGTGCATGGCGCAATCAATCTGTGTATGTGGCGGATGACCAGGACCAGAACCTGCATTTAAATGATGCAGAAACTGTTTCTGCAGATGCAAATGTTTCCAATCCATTGCTGAATCAGTACAAAATATACCTCGATGCCTACCCCATTGTAAGCAGCAGTGGAGGCGCAAGGTATCCTGCGGTGAATGATGCGATAGTGAACCAGGTTTTTAATGGCTCGCTTATTTTTAATTACAGCGGGCACGGCAGTTACCAGCGCCTGGCAGAAGAAACCGTTCTTGCGCAGGAAGAATTGAACCGTTTTAATAATCCCAATAAATTACCCCTGTTCATTACCGCCAGCTGCGATTTCGCACCGCATGATGATCCCGCTAAAAATTCTTTGGGTGCAGGGATCCTGACCGGCAATTCCAATGGGGCGATCGCCTTACTGACGACTACCCGTTTGGTATTTGCATTTAGTAACCGCGTGATCAATGACAACTACCTGCAGATCGCGTTGAAGCCTTTATCCAACGGGCAATACCTGACATTAGGCGAGTCGGTGCGGCAGGCAAAAAACTTCACATCACTCAACTCCGGCGATATACTAAACAACCGAAAATTCACTTTACTGGGCGATCCAGCTATGCGTCTTGCATTTCCGGAATTACGCATGCAGCTCACCGGTATCAATGGTGGGCCAATAACGGGATCGGATACTTTGCGCGCCCTGCAGAAATATACTTTTAACGGGATCGTGACGGACGGTTCAGGAAACCCGGTTACAAATTTTAATGGAACGGTGCACCCGACTGTCTACGATAAGTCGCAGGTGGTAAAAACACTGGGTAATGATCCCGCAAGCATTGTAACGGGCTTTAATCAGCAGTCAAGCGTATTGTATAAAGGCAATGCAACTGTGGCGGATGGTAAATTCAGTTTTACGTTCATCGTTCCGAAAGATATCAACTACCAATCCGGCCGTGGCCGCATCAGTTTGTATGCGGATAATGGTGTAACCGATGCCAACGGCGTAAACACATCTTTTTATGTGGGAGGAACAGGCAATGGGATATTTGCGGACAATACCGGCCCCACCATCAAGCCTTATCTGAATGATGATAAATTTATGAATGGAGGTTTAACGAATGAGAACCCCGTTTTGCTGGTAAAACTCTATGATTCTTCCGGCATCAGCACATCCGGAAACGGCATCGGGCATGATATTACAGCGGTGATCGATGGAGTGGAACGCAATATATTGGTACTGAATGATTTTTATACCGCTTACCAGGATAGTTACCAGCAGGGAGAGGTACTGTTTCAGCTACCTACCCTGGCCGAAGGAAAACATACGATCCGGATAAAAGCCTGGGATGTGGCTAATAATTCCAGTGTAGTAACATTGGAATTCGTTGTTGTAAAACAGGTAAGGATCGAGATAGCCAATGTCCGCAATTTCCCAAATCCATTCAGCGTTTCAACCACGTTTGCCTTTGAGCATAACCAACCGAATACCGATCTGGACGTAAACATTAACATATACAATGAGGCCGGGGCCCTGGTGAAGCAGATCAGAAAGCTCCTGAATACGGGAGGAACCCGCAACTGCCAGGTAATTTGGAAAGGTGACGATCAATCAGGCGCAAAACTGGCAAAAGGTATTTATATTTACAAGATAATAGTTGTTGCGGGTGGCAATAGGACCGAAAAAACCCAACAACTGATCCTTTTCTAAAAAAGTCTGAATGATTTGATCTCTACTCATTTAATGGTTCTTTTCGTTACTGTTTTTTTATTTAATATCATTGTATTACCCCGGATGGCGAAAACGCCGGGCCTGAATAAAGCCCGCTGCTGAAAGAGAAAGGTTTCGTAATCTTTTCCTTCCCGGCAAGCGGTTGAGGTAAATTAATGCTCTATTAGAAAATCAGCCACGAGCTGCGAGCCGTGAGCTATGAGCCTGGTGATCTGACTCATAGCTCGAGGCTCATAGCTCATAGCTGTCTTTATTAAATTTTAAATCAAATCAATTTTGATGACTCCGATCGCGAAAAAAATGTTTACAGGGTTTGCAGCCATCTGCCTGGCGGGATCTATTCAGGCACAGACCGATTCTATAAATATTGTCTCTACAGCCGTGCCTTTCCTGCGGATATCGCCTGATGCGCGCGCCGGCGGTATGGGTGACCTGGCTATCGCTACATCCCCCGATGCCAATGCCCCTTTCTGGAATCTTGCTAAAATACCGTTTGCCAAAAAGAACTCGGCGATAGCGGTGAATTATACACCATGGCTAAAAGATCTGGGCCTTACAGATGTGTACCTCGCAAGCCTTGCAGCTTATTATAAACTGGATGATCAAAGTGCTTTGTCCACTTCACTCAGGTATTTCAGCCTTGGTAATATCCAGTTGACCGACTATTCAGGAAATATCCTGAACACTGTAAAGCCCAGCGAATTCTCGATTGATGCAGGTTATTCAAGATTGATCAATGATAAAATGAGCATCGGTGTTGCCATGCGTTATATCAACTCAAGATTGGTAGTGGGTGATGTGGGAACCGGCGTTGTATACAAAGCAGGTAATTCAGTGGCGGGCGATATATCGTTGTTCTATCACGGTGTGAATGATGCGGGTGAAGGATTAAACTGGGGAATTGTATTGTCGAATCTTGGAAGTAAAATAGGGTACACGAATGATTCACAAAACAAGGATTTCATTCCGGCTAACCTGGGTATCGGTGCCACTTATGCAACCGCCATCAACGAAAGCAATAAGATCACTTTTGGTTTAGACATCAACAAATTACTGGTACCAACGGCACCCACAGCCACGGGTAATTACGCACTAGATTCCGCACACCTGAGCGATTACCGTTCAACCAGCCTTATATCAAGCTGGTTCAAATCTTTCAGCGATGGAACCAACCAGTTGAATTCGCTGCAGGCATCGCTCGGTGCAGAGTATGGATACAACGACCAGTTCTTTGTGCGTGCCGGGTATTTTTATGAGAACAAAAACCGCGGTAACCGCAAATTCTTTTCAGTTGGTGCGGGGTTCAATATCGACCAGTTAAATATTAACTTCTCTTATCTCGTACCTTCGGGAAGCGGGGTAACAAGAAATCCACTATCCAATACACTCCGTTTTGGAATTGTATTCAATCTCGGCGCAGCCGAAGGGCAGTAATCAAGTTAATTTGCTTCGAGCCTTGAGCTATGAGCTGCGAGCTAGCACTGCGTAACATGAATGGTTGTTCGCCATTTTTAACAGCTTAACTTTGCCGACAGAGGCCAAAAGCTCATGGCTCGAAGCTCGTGGCTCACCTCGCAATTAACTATCAATTATTAACTAAGAAAATGGGTTTACGAATCGGCTACGGCATAGACTTTCATCAATTGGTAACGGGCAGGGACCTGTTCATTGGCGGTGTTAAGATCCCGCATGAAAAAGGGGCACTTGGCCACAGTGATGCTGATGTTTTGCTTCATGCGATCTGTGATGCATTGCTTGGTGCGGCCTGTTTAGGGGATATAGGAGTGCACTTCCCGGATACATCGGCTGAATTCAAAAATATAGACAGTAAGATCCTGCTCGCAAAAACATTTGCACTCATCAAAAACGAAGGTTATTCCATCATCAATATCGATTCAACGCTTTGCCTGGAAGCCCCTAAGATCAAGCCTTTCGTGGCCCAGATGCAGGAAGTGATCGCAGGCATATTAGGCATTTCTGTAAAAGATATTTCCATTAAAGCCACTACTACTGAGACCATGGGTTTTGTGGGTAGAAAAGAAGGATTGGTTGCGCATGCTACCTGTTTGATACAATCTTAGTTGATTTAGACCAGCCCGCCTAGCCGAAAGGCAATATCCTTCCCGTAAAATTCGTTGTGTAACCATCCAATTCCATTCAACCATTTTCACTGTTGATTGTTTTTAAGTCGGGGTTCCAGTCAAAAAATCAGTATAAAAATGAGAATGCCTGTGATCGTTTTTTGAATAGCGGTACTGCATTAACATTAGTTGAATAAATATTATCTTACCATACCATATTAAAGTTAAATTTGACGAAATTATAGTGAGCTCATTGTGAGCGAGATAGGCAGAGCCATGTGCACAAATGACCAGGAAAGCCACGAAGCAAATTATCCATCAGTTTTTGATACGCAACAACGCATTTTAGCACCCCATTTTAATGGATCGCACCACCCTAAAAAAATTACTCTTTATCCTTGAACGGCCCTTTAAAAAAAAGGCGGCCATTCTGCAGGTTTACCTGGTGATCGGTGTATTGTTCGAATCGGTGGGTTTGGGCCTGATTATTCCCATAGTAGATGTGATCATGGATCCCCAGGCATCTGAAAAAAACGCCTTTATCCGGGGAATAAAAAATGTTACGGGTAATATCAGTAACCAGCAATTGGTATTCATTGTACTGGGATGTTTTGTTTTCTTTTATATCATCAAAACCATTTTTCTCTCTTTCCTGGTTTATAAACAATCTGAATTTACACAGGGGTTATCGCGCAATGTTTCTACGCGTTTGTATAAAGGCTACCTGTTTCAACCTTACACGTTTTTTCTCGATAAGAACTCGGGTATCTTACTGAAGAATGTGATCTCAGAGATCAGCGCGTTCACGGCTTTTGTACAGGCATTCATGTTTCTGCAAACAGAAGTATCGGTATTGGTGGGTATTGTGGCTACGCTGCTTTACCTGCAGCCTTTAGGTGCGATTATTGTTTTTCTTTTTGTAGGAGGAACGAGTTATGTACTCTTCAGTTTCTCTAAGCGGAAAGTGACCTTGTGGGGAAAAGACAGGCAGAAATATGATGCGTTGCGCACAAAAAATTTATCGCAGGGGTTAACAGGAATATCTGAATTGAAACTCTTTCACAAAGAAAATTTCTTTCTTGATAAATACGACAGGTTCAACAGATCTTTTTATGATTCGCAGCGCAGGGTTCAATTTATTCAGCAGGTACAAAGATTTTATCTTGAATTGGTCCTGATCGTAAGCATTGTTCTTATGGCGCTGGTGGTGATATTGCAGGGCAAGGAGATCGCATCAATATTGCCTTCATTGAGTTTATTTCTTTTTGCTTCTTTGCGCTTGCTGCCATCGGCCAACAGGGTGATCTCGAATTTACAGGGTATGCGTTTCACAAAGCCGGGCGTGGATCTTGTGTATGAGGAGTTTGCCATATTCAAAACAGAAGAACAGCCGCCTCTTTCTTCAAAGATCAGTAAGATACATTCAGCGATCAGGGTTGAAAACCTGGATTATACATACCCGTCGGCTTCACAGAAGGCATTGGATTCGATCGATCTCACGATCAATGTGGGTTCTGTTGTGGGTATCATCGGTCAAAGCGGTTCGGGTAAAACAACATTGGTGAACATATTAACAGGGTTGCTGAAAGCATCATCCGGAAAGATATTGATTGATGAACATGATATCACCCATTCTATTTATGAACTTCAGAAATTCATTGGCTATGTGCCGCAATATATTTTCCTGATCGATGATACGCTGAAAAGAAATATCGCATTCGGCATACCTGACGAAGAAATTGATGAAGCAAGGTTGTTAAACGTGATAGAAGCTGCCCAATTAAATCTTGTAGTTGATCAATTAACAGAGGGAGTAAACTCGATAGTTGGTGAACGCGGAATAAAATTATCCGGTGGTCAAAGGCAAAGGATCGGTATCGCACGCGCATTATACAATAAACCCGAAATTCTGATCCTTGACGAAGGCACCAGTGCCCTGGATACAGAAACAGAAAATTATATCATGGAATCCGTTGCTCACCTGAAAGGGAAACTTACCATTATACTGGTGGCGCACCGCTATTCAACACTTCATTTTTGCGATGTGGTGTATAAAATGCAGAACGGGAATATCATTGCCAAAGGAAAACTGGAAGAACTGGTTAATCAATAAAATATTTTACATGTTACAGGATGCAAACATTTTAATTACGGGCGGTACGGGTTCTTTCGGGAATACGTTCATACCCATGACATTAAAAAAGTACAATCCAAAAAGGTTGGTCATCTACTCCCGCGATGAGATGAAACAATGGGATATGGCGTTGAAATTTCAAAACGATCCACGTGTCAGTTTTATTATCGGCGATGTGCGCGACAAAGACAGGCTGAGTCGCGCGCTTGATGGAATAGATTATGTAGTACACGCAGCTGCAACCAAGATAGTACCTACCGCCGAATACAATCCCTTTGAATGCGTAAAAACAAATATTATCGGCGCGATGAATATTATCGACGCATGTATCGATCATGGCATTAAACGTGTTGTTGCTTTGTCTACCGATAAAGCGAGCAACCCCGTTAATTTATATGGCGCTACCAAATTGGCGTCTGATAAATTATTTGTAGCGGGCAATGCATATGCAGGAACACACGAGACACGTTTCTCGGTTGTACGTTATGGTAATGTGATGGGCTCCCGCGGATCTGTTATTCCATTTTTTATGTCGCAGGCATCAACCAATACATTACCTATCACTGATGCGCGCATGACGCGTTTTATGATCACGCTTGAGCAGGGGGTTGAACTGGTATGGAAAGCATTTGAAGATATGCACGGCGGCGAGATCTATGTAAAGAAGATCCCATCCATGAACATACTGGATATTGCAAAAGCAGTGGCGCCGGATGCACAGCATAAAATGATCGGTATCCGTTCAGGGGAAAAAATTCACGAACAGATGATTGGTTTTGAAGACGCGCCGAATACTTATGAGTATGATGACTATTACAAGATCCTTCCTACCATACACAACTGGTCGAACGACCCGTTAAGAATTAAAGACGGGAAAAGAGTAGCGGATGATTTTGTGTACTCATCCGATACCAATTCTGAATGGATGGAAGTAAGCGAGCTTAAAAGCTGGATCGAAAAGAATCAAATAAAGATGACGGGGATCTGAAATGAGGAAAACAGTACTATTCACAGGCGGTTCAGGATTGCTCGCGATCAACTGGGCTTTGTGTATTGCAGATGAGTTTGATGTAGTACTCGGCCTGCATCACCGGAATATTTCAGTGCCGGGAACCCGAACTACGTGGATAGATATGGAAAGCAGTAATGCTTTTGCAGTATCGCTTGAAAAAATACAGCCGGATATTGTTATTCACTGTGCCGGTTTAACGAATGTTGAAAAATGTGAGACCGATCCGCAACTTGCTCAACATGCAAATGTGGATTTGGCTGTAAATGTCGCGATAGCCTGTAAAGAGAAAAATGTAAAACTGGTCTATATTTCAACGGACCATCTTGTTTCAGGAAAGAAGCCATTGGTAAGGGAAGAAGAGCCTGTTTCCCCAATGAACATGTATGCGCAAACAAAATCTGAAGCAGAGAAAAGGATACTCTCTATTTCCGAAGAAAGCCTGGCTATCCGTACCAATTTTTACGGTTGGGGCAGTAGCTATCGTGATTCATTTAGTGATTTTATCATTTCTAATCTCAGGAAAGGTCAAAGTATTTCGCTGTTCACTGATTTTTTTTATACACCGATATTGATCGAAGAACTCGCAAATGTTGTTATGCAGTTATTGTCAATAAATGCAAGTGGCACTTTCAATGTTGTAGGGAATGAAAGGATCTCCAAATTTGAATTTGGTACCAGGTTGGCGAAACGTTTCGCGTTGAATACGGAACTGATAAAGAGCATTAAATTTTCCGATCGTAAGGATCTCATCATACGGCCGATTGATCTAAGTCTCTCCAATCAAAAAACGTCTACCCTGTTGAATAGAACGTTTGGTGATGTTAACGAAGGTATTGAGCAGCTTTATCGGCAGGAACAAAATGGATCTTATAAAAAAGTAACCAGCATGATTCCATATGGAAGACAGGATATTTCTGAACAGGACATACAGGCCGTAGTAGATGTACTGCGATCAGATTGGCTAACACAAGGTCCGGTTGTTCCTGCTTTTGAAAAAGCAGTTGCAACCTATTGCGGTGTTGATTTTGGTGTTGCTGTGAACAGTGCAACTTCAGCATTGCATATTGCCTGTCTCTCATTAGGTGTAGGTAAAGGCGATATTGTCTGGACAAGCCCTATTACTTTTGTTGCGTCAGCAAATTGTGCCGTGTACTGTGGTGCGTCTGTTGATTTTGTTGACGTGGATCCTCTTACGTATAACATGTCTGTAGAGGCATTAAAAATAAAACTTGAGAAAGCAAAACGAGAAGGAAAACTTCCTAAAGTAGTTATTCCCGTTCATCTTTCAGGCCAATCCTGCAAGATGGAATCTATCCATGAGTTAAGCAAAAAATACGGTTTCAAAATAATTGAAGATGCCTCTCATTGCATTGGCGGTAAATATAAAAATGAACCGATCGGTAATTGCCGTTATAGTTCCATTACCGTTTTTAGTTTTCATCCGGTAAAGATCATAACAACAGGAGAGGGAGGAATGGCGATGACCAACGATCAGGCCCTTGGCCTCAGTATGGCGCATTTCAGAAGTCATGGCATTGTGCGATACGAACACGAGATGACACATGCACCGGATGGCCCATGGTATTATGAACAGATTGACCTGGGTTATAATTATCGAATGACAGATATACAAGCTGCATTGGGATTGAGCCAGCTAAAACGCCTGGATGAATTTGTTGAAAAACGTCACGCCATCGCAAAAAGATATAATGAAACATTAACGCAAAACTGGCTCACACTTCCATGGCAACATGCTGATACGTATTCGGGATATCATCTGTACATTATACGGGTTAAAAAAAATAATGGCGTAATTGACCATTTGAGTTTGTTTGAGAAATTACGTAAGGCAGGCATACTTGTTAACCTGCATTACATACCTGT
Source organism: Bacteroidota bacterium (assembly GCA_040388705.1). GTDB lineage: Bacteria > Bacteroidota > Bacteroidia > Chitinophagales > Chitinophagaceae > Sediminibacterium. The sequence goes on from JAZKBI010000007.1 coordinate 201,478, forward strand.
GTATCGCCAGCCTTTTTATCAGAAGATGGGTTTTCAAAAAGAAGATTTTCCGCAAGCTGAATCTTATTACGAAGAAGCGATCAGTTTACCTATGTTCCCGACCTTAACGATAGAACAACAGGAGTTTGTTGCGATGGTGATCAATGGCCAGATTGAAGCGCTTCCTGTAGATGATACACCTAAAGGTTTCCAGAATATTTTTTAATACAGCAAGGATTGGGACAACTGAAAACATTCACAGAGTTAAAAAGAAATTTAAAAAAAGATTTTTCAGGGCTGTTGCCTATGAGAGTGGCTGTATTAGGTGATAGCGCCACGCAATTCCTTACACAAGCCCTGTGTGGAAGTGGTTTTGATAGCGGCCTTGCGTTAGAAATATGGGAAGCGGAATTTAATCAGGTAGAACGCCAGGTGTTTGATGACTCATCGGAGTTGTATGCGTTCGGGCCTGAAGTAGTTATTGTTTTTCAGTCATCGCATAAGTTACTCGCTAAATACAATAAGTCAGTAAAAATACAAACCACACTTGCAGAAACGGAACTTGCGCTTATCGATGATATGTATCATGCGATGACCGCCAAGCTGAAAGCAAAAGTTATATTCTATAATTACCCCGAGATCGATGATGCTGTTTTTGGTAATTACGCAAACAAACTGGCCTCGTCTTTTTTGTTCCAGTTGCGCAAATTGAATTATGATTTAATGAACCTTGCTTCGCAACATGCGGATCTGCATGTTTGCGATCTTTCTTCTGTTCAGAATTTGTATGGCAGAAAGAATATGTTCCCTGCCTCTGTGTACGTTAGTACAGAGATGGTGATCAGCATCGATGTGTTGCCTGCCGTTGCAGAGCGCACAGTTGCTCTGCTGCATGCAATGCAGGGAGGAATAAAAAAATGTTTGATACTTGATCTTGATAATACGCTTTGGGGCGGTGTTATTGGCGATGATGGCCTGGAAAATATCCAGGTGGGAAGTCTCGGAATTGGCAAAGCATTTACCGAGCTACAGTATTGGTTAAAAAAATTAAAGGAGAGGGGTATTATTCTCGCCGTATGCAGTAAGAATACAGAATCCATTGCAAAGGAAGCTTTTGAAAATCATCCTGACATGATTCTCCGTTTGGATGATATCGGTGTATTTATCGCCAACTGGAAAAATAAAGCAGACAATATCCGTCAGGTACAAAGCATATTGAATATCGGGTTTGATTCGATGGTTTTTTTAGATGACAATCCGTTTGAAAGAAACATCGTAAAGGAAAATATTCCCGGCATCACCGTTCCTGAGTTACCTGAAGATCCTGCGGATTTTCTTGAATACCTGTACTCGCTGAATCTTTTCGAAACTGTATCCTTATCTGAAGAAGATCAAAAACGAACCGAACAATACCAGGTAGAAAAGAAAAGGAATTTGTTGCAGAAAACATTTGTTGATGAAGATGCTTTTTTGCAGAACCTGCATATGATTTCAAAAGTGGAAGGGTTTACTAAATTCAATACACCCAGGGTAGCACAATTATCGCAACGCTCCAACCAGTTTAATCTGCGTACTATTCGCTATTCTGAAGATGACATTAAAAACTTATCAGGATCGAAAGATGTTTATCCATTCACTTTTACACTGGAAGATAAGTTTGGCGACAACGGCCTTGTGTGCGTGGTTATTTTAAAAAAAGAAAATGATGAAACTCTTTTCATCGATACATGGTTTATGAGTTGTCGCGTTTTGAAGCGTGGAATGGAACAGTTTGTATGCAATACCATAGCCGCCTTTGCACAAAAAAATGCGTTTGATTGTATTAAAGGCGAATTTATTCTTACTGCAAAGAATGAATTGGTAAAAGATCATTACACAAACCTCGGCTTTGAAAATGAGAACGGATATTGGTTGCTGAAGGCCTCAAAGTATTTACCCAAAAAAACATTTATCAGTGAGCGCGTTTAGGGAACAGTTGTTACAAGAAAGCAGGTTGCTTACAGTTCTCTATGATAATCTTGCAGAAAGCATAAAAGCTGATGTGGTTTACAGAGTTGTAGACAGGTTTCTTCAAAAGTATACAGCATTCAATCATATTGATACAGAAGCCGCTATACAGGTCTATACAAATTACATCGGTGCATATAATAAACATTGTAAACAATTTTCCAAAACTGGGAAGTATCCATGGGAGAATGGGGATAATAGTTTTGAGATTACACGAGAGGGGTATGATGTTATACTTTTAATGTCAATACTTTTTACATCGCATCGTTTTAGGCTTATGCAACTTGTTGCGAATGCAGACACAAGTGGAAAAGCTTTATTTATCGGGTTGGGATCAGGGATAGAAATTTTGTTGACAGAAAAAAAGCACTCAGAACGCCACGGTTATGATATTACGGTAAGTAAGTTCCTTTATTCTGAATTTCCCGATGTGTTGTTTAAAACAAAATTATATACTGGTCAGCAGGAAGATTATTTTGACACGATTTATATGATCGAGTTACTTGAACATGTTGTCGATCCATTCGCATTATTAACTACTTGTAGTTCGTCGTTAAAGAAAGGCGCAAGAATTGTATTCACCACCGCTACAGATATGCCACAATTTGATCATTTGTATAATTTCAACCCCGATCATTCAGTGTTGGATAAAGCGATTGTAGAAATGGGTTGTGAAATCATCTACAAGGAAAAAATCTCTCATAGTTACATGGCTATGAACCTAACACCGTGCAATCACTTTTATTTAATTGAAAAAAGATAGCTGACCATGCCTAACGATGATATTTTAGAACAACTGACTGGTATTTTTATCAATATCCTGGATAACGCAACTGTTGTCCTGACAAATGGAACAACCGCCGAAGATATTGAAGAATGGGATTCATTAACGCATATTCAACTGGTAGTTGCAATAGAAAAATATTTCAAAATCCGCTTTACTTCAAAAGAAATACAGGGGTGGAAAAATGTAGGAGAAATGGTTCAGTCAATTGCGGCTAAACAAATTAACGGCCAGAGCGGCGGCACAACAATATAATTGGATGGAAAGGTTTGATACGATAAGTTTCTACATTTTTTTTTCACTGTTGGTGATCGTTTATTACAACATCGTGGGAAAATGGCAATGGCGAATATTATTATTTGCTAGTATACTGTTTTACATATGGGGCAACCCCCTTACTATTATAACCCCTTTGTTTATTATTTTGATTGTCTACCTTACTGGTAACTATATTAAGCGAAAAGATGTTTCCGAAAGAAAAAAGAGGGCAGCTTTTGTTTTTAGCATTGCTTTGAACATCGGGCTGCTTGTATTTTTCAAATATGTTTATTTTTTCATTACCAGCATTGCGGAACTGATTAGTCTCTTTGGTTCCGGTTATCCGGATACAAATCTTTCGGCGACTAGTTACTTCTTTGCTTCGCTGGCAATACCGTTAGGAATATCTTATTTAACTTTTCAATCGATCGGTTACTTAATAGAGGTCAACCGTGGAACGATAGAGGCTGAAAAGAACGTTGGTGTTCTTGCAGGCTATTTACTTTTTTTCCCAAAACTCATAGCCGGGCCGGTTGAACGAGCAGCGCATTTTTTGCCGCAGATCAAACCAACGATAATATTTGATTACGATAGGATCTCTTCCGGAATGAAACAATTTGGCTGGGGACTTTTCAAAAAATTGCTTATTGCCGACAGGTTGGGATTATTTGTGAATAGTGTATATGCAGATGTTCATCATAATACAGGATATTCATTATTGATCGCTGCTATTTTGTTTCCTATTCAATTGTATGCTGATTTTTCAGGATATACAGATATGGCGTTGGGGCTCGCAAAAATTTTGGGGTATGATCTTCAGCCAAACTTTAATCAACCTTTTTCAGCAAAATCAATTGTTGAGCTTTGGAGAAAATGGCATATATCATTATCAGCCTGGTTCAACGATTATTTCTACACACCCATTGTGATCAAAAAACGCGATTTGGGGAAATGGAGCGTGGTATGTGCATCAATGACTACCTTTTTGATCCTTGGCCTCTGGCACGGGCCTAATTGGACTTATGTGATTTTTGGCGGTATACAGGGATTTTTTATTGCATTAGAACTTTTTACAAGCAAAGCAAGGAAACGTTTGCGAAAAAACATACCAGTACAGATCAACAATATCGCAGGGATGATATACATGTTTGTGATCTTTAGTTTCTCGTGTATTTTTTTTAGGTCAGGCGGTGTGGCTGATGCACTCTATTTTATCAGGCATTTATTTTCAGGTGTAGAAAACCTTGCATCATTAAAGGTTTCACTGCAAAGCCATGCATTGGCAATGAGTGATTATGTGATCGCTATTTTAACTATCCCATGTATGTTTTTTGTTGAAGCAAAAGGATTATCAGAATGGATCGTACATTCTCCAATATGGATTCGCTGGCCGATTTACTATTTATTTTTATCGGTGATTATTGTTTATGGTGTTTCGTCAGGCGCAGGATTTATCTACAAACAATTTTAGTTTGGTAGAATGAAACTACTCACCTCTTTATCTAAAATAGTTTGATGCGTAGGCTCGGAATTAAGATATTGATCTTTGGAGTTATATTTCTGGTTATTGCAAAAATAGTAGGCTGCTTTGATAATATAGACAGGGAGAGAAGCACTAACCCCAATATCATTAGAATTGTTAATGCAGATCGCTTTGACAGCCTTGATATTTTATTTGTGGGTAGTTCGGCATCATATAGTGGTGTTAATCCCGCCTTTTTTGATAGCGCTGGACTTAAAACGTATAACCTAAGCGTGGCTGCTGCAGGACCTAGATTTTATGAATTACTGATCAATAACTATCTGCGGTCCGTAAAGAAGAAACCAACAACCGTTTTTTTATTGGTCATGCCAACTACTTTTTCAGCGATGGTGGATGATTTTAACGAAATAGGTATTCACCGATATCTCAACCCGCCTATCAGTAATGAGAAGATCGTTCAAACGTATTCAGAATGGAAAACATATCCTTCATTAGTGGTCAAAAGTTTTCAAAAGGGAATTAAGAATCTTTTATTCAGGCCAAAAGCTTCCATAACCACTGTTGCTGACGAAGTAAAAGACAAGGGATTTTACAGGTCTGATGAACAAACTTCCGGTGAAAAAGAGAAAAAAGAAATGGTGCTATATGTAGATTGGAAATTCCAGAAGTTCAGGGAAAGTGAATTTGTTTACCTGCAAGAGCTTGCTACGGCATTAAAATTGAAAGGCATTACCGTAGCGTTTTTTTCTTTGCCCGGAAATAAAGCAAATAGTTTTTTCAGTTCTGCATATATGTCGGATTACATTCAGGCAGAAGCGAAACTTAAGACAGCGTTTAAATTTTTTAATATTTCTTCATTAAAAATGGATAGTTCGTTGTACAGGAACATTGATCATATCAATACAAATGGTGCATCGGTTGTTTCTCATAGACTGATATCAGAAATACTGAACGATATGGAATTAAGGTCATTGTTTCAACCCAAGAATAAAGGCGTGGGGATACCATAATGACTAATATTATCGTAGGTACTGTTCAGTTTGGTGTTCGCTATGGGATCAACAATAGCATATTGCTCACCTTGGTGATAACCATCGTTGCAGCATTCGTATCTTACAAACTGGTGGAACAGCCGGTTTTGAAAATGAAACAAACCAGAAAAGAAAGGATCATCATACAATGAGTAATGCAAAAAAAATACAAAAGCTGGCCAACGGGCACACGGTCTTTTACGAGTTCGATGCACAAATGGGTTTCTGGGGAATTCCAGGAATAGAAAAGGCTGTTTGTTTTCCGCAAGACCCTGATGTGCCTGTGTTGATCAAACACAATTCGGATGGCAACCGCGACAAAGAAATCACACTCAGTCAAAACGAAAAAACGATTGTGTGTATGGGTGGTTCGCATACCTGGGGCGCAGCGGTACAACAGGATTCGCGTTACCCGGATTTTCTTACAGCAGAAACCGGTATGAAAACAGTGAACATGGGCCATTGCAGTTTGGGCCTGGCACAGGTTTGTTTATCCATCATGCAGCGGACGGCAAAGTACAACCCGAAGATTATTGTGATCGAACAATACCCGCCGTTCACCGTGTACTGAGTAATTATGTGAATGGGTATTTGGCCCACATTTTTACCTCGAACCGAATGGGGATTTTAAGCTGAGCAAGTTGCCTTCGTTTACCAAAGTTCCGGTGCTGCGAAAAATGCTGGGTTCCTTTTATTCTTTCAGAAAAGAATTTAATGAATACAAGGCGGGTATGAATATCAAAAGTGGTTTTGAAGATTCGGTTGACCCGATATTCCCGCACAGATCTTTATGTTGCAGTTTGATCATGAGTATGTTTTAAGCGGTGTATTCTGGACGTTAGGAATCGAATCGCAGTTTTACCTGTTTGCTCCCTTGCTGGCTTTTTGGCTGATGAAAAGCTCCGGAAGAAGTTACCTACTGCATGTGATCGTTTACCTGGTTCTGGTGGCCTGGGTGCCGTTTAGTTTTTATTTTTTGGGATGGGGTTTTGATGGAAGAAATCTTTTATCTAACCTTTCGCATTTTTATATTGGCATGGTGGGGTGCAAATATGTTCTTGAGAACAAGCCAATAAAAGCGAACAATTATTTATTGGTTACGCTTATCCTTGCGACCATTTTATTCAGTAATTATATTTACGAACATGCTATAAAATTGTACTGGTCGCTTGGTTCCGTTTTACTTGATATGACTATATTGGCAGCGGTCATTTTACATACAAAATTAAAAGACAGAATTGTTTCGCAGAATAATGTACTGTTGCGCATATTTACCTTGCTGGGCGTTATTTCATATGGCATTTATGCCTGGCATCCTTACCTGGCGAAATATGTTCCCCTGCTTGATACAGAAATTCTGTTGCTTGTACCTGCAACGATAGTAACGGCTTTTGTATGTTACCGCGTAGTAGAGCGACCGATATTAAAACTAAAACATCATCATAAACACGTGAGTGTAAAATAATGGCGGATATTATTCTCGGCACTGTGCAGTTTGGACTTGATTACGGGATCAATAATGTTTCGGGTAAGCCAGGTAAAGAAAACGTTTTTGAGATACTTAACTATGCTTACCAATCAGGTATCTCAACGCTTGATACGGCACAAGCCTATGGAGATGCAGAAGAAATGATCGGGTCGTTTCACATCGATACGGATCTGAGCTTTCGTATAAACACTAAATTTAACGGAGTTACCGGGCAGTCTATTGAAAATATAATAGAAGAGAGATTGAAGAAATTAAATATCAAAAACATCCATACATTATTTTACCATACTTATGCTGAGTATGAATCGAATCCAGGTTTACTTAATGACATAGAAGAATTAAAAAAAAATAAACTGGTGGATAATATTGGTGTTTCTGTTTATACCAATAAGGAGCTTGAACATGTAATTAATAGCAAAGCGGTCGATACAATACAATTACCGTTTAATTTACTGGATAATATTAGTCAGCGTGGCTTTTTATTGCAAAAGGCAAAACAGGCAAATAAATTTATCCAGGTGCGGTCTGTTTTTCTCCAGGGACTGTTCTTTAGAAAGATTGAATTGCTTCCGGCAGTACTTCATCCGCTAAAACCCTATCTTAAAAAACTGGCGGCTATTGTAAAGGAAACCGGCAACTCCATTGAATCTTTGTCTTTGCAATATGTAAATGCACAACCGGATATCGATGAAATCATTATCGGCGTGGATACCAAAGAACAATTGCAGCGCAACATGGAAGTAATCAACAAACCGATAGAAAAAGAAGCGTTAGAAATAATAAACAATATACACGTTAAGGAAACTGAACTGTTGTACCCTTACAACTGGAAATAGCATGCATACAAAAACATTTATCATAGCTGAGATAGCGCAGGGATTTGAAGGCAACCCATGGCTCTGCAAAAAATACATCGACCTCGCCAAAAGATGTGGTGCGGATGCCGTTAAGTTCCAGATCTTTCGCGCAGATGAACTGGCCACTACAGATTATCCATACTACGATCTTTTCAAATCTCTCGAAATAGAACCGGCCATATGGAAAGAACTGATCGATCATGCGAATAGTATCAACATCGATTTCCTGAGCGATATATACGGAGCGGAAACATTGGACTGGATATCGAAAGCAGGCATAAAAGGTGTTAAGATTCATTCCACCGATATCATGAATTACCCTTTGCTGGAGAAGGTAAAGCAAACGGGCCTCATGATCTATCTCGCAGTAGGCGGAAGTTCAAAAGAGGAAATTGCCAACGCATTGGCCATTACAGGAACAGAGGGTATTGCCTTGTTATCCGGCTTCCAGGCGGAGCCAAATATATTGGAGGATCTTGAGCTTGATAAAATCGATCAATTGGTAAAAACCTTTCATATTCCAGTAGGCTATGCTGATCATGTGGATCCCGCTTCCGCTTTAGCTACTGCCTTGCCTGCAGTTGCTGTCATGAAAGGCGCAACGATCATAGAAAAACATTTAACGGTTGATCGGGATAATCTGCAACTGGAAGATTATGTGTCAGCACTTGATCCCGAAGAATTTAAAAAAATGGTCGCCCTGATAAGGGATGTTGAACAACTGCCTGTTACGAATGAATATAAGTTAAGTGAAAGAGAAGCTGCTTATCGCGGAAGAACTAAAAGAAGCATTGTAGTAACAACGGGAATGAATGCGGGAGATATAGTAACAGCAAATAATATTACACTGCTTCGCACGGCAGAGAAAGGAGATTTTTTTGATATGAACGAAGTTGTAGGTAAAAAAGTAAACCGCACTTTACAGGCCGGTGATACATTGAAACAACAGGATATTGTATGAGTAAACTGGTTGCCACATTAGCCTGCCGGAACAACAGCAGGCGCTTATATGCAAAGCCATTACAATTAATGGGCAGTGAGTCTGTTATTGAATACATGATCCGCAACCTGAAAAAACATTCAGCTATTGATGAGATCGTTCTTGCCATCAGCAATTTGAAAGGCAATGAAATGTATGCGGATATTGCAGAGAAACATGGCATACAATATATTTTCGGTGATGATACGGATGTACTGGGACGTTTAATTACGGCCTGTGAAAAAGGCGGCGGCGATATGGTATTTCGCGTAACAACAGAATCTCCTTTTACGTACCTCGAAGGCCTGGAGAACGCGTTGTTATCTCACAAAGAAAAAAAAGCAGATTATACCACCATCGCTCAGTTGCCGGATGGTGTTGCGTTTGAATTACTGAGCCTGCAGGCTTTGAAAGATTCCCATGAAAAAGGAGAGGCGCGCCATCGAAGCGAATTATGCAGTTTGTATTTAAATGAGCATAGAGCCGGGTATGTTTTTAATATACTCGATATCGAAAAAGAATTACAACGCCCGGATTACCGTTTAACGATCGACTATCCCGAAGACCTGATCCTCTGCCGGAAGATCATTGATCATTTTGGAGACCGTGAACCGATTTCCTATAAGGATCTTATCCAATTTATGGATCAACATCCCGCGATCCTTTCCATTGTTAACAATTTAACTGATGCATCATATGTCAGGTTCTATCATTAGAAATATTACCCAATTTGATAAATCGGATGCGTACCGCAAAAAAATACACGACCTGATTCCCGGTGGCGCGCACACGTATTCAAAAGGTGATGACCAGTTCCCTGCACTTTCACCTGCTGCGATTACGCATGGAAAAGGATCGCATGTTTGGGATCTCGATGGGAATGAATACCTTGATTGTTCAATGGGTTTAACCAGCGTGAGTTTAGGGCATGCGTATGAACCTATACTTGATGCAGTTAGAAAAGAATTGGAGAACGGGGTGAATTTCCAGCGCCCGTCAGTATTGGAAATGGAAATGGCGGAAAAATTCCTGGCATTGGTGCCACCGCACGATATGATCAAGTTTGCAAAAAATGGATCGATCGTAACAACAGCAGCAGTAAAATTAGCAAGGGCCTTTACAGGAAGAAAATTAGTTGCCTTTCCCGGTGATCATCCTTTTTATTCTTATGATGATTGGTTTATCGGAACAACAGCCTGTAACAAAGGTGTACCGGAAGAATTCAGTGATCTCTCTGTTACTTTTCAATCATGCAATATTGAATCACTGGAAGAATTGTTTAAAAAATATCCCGGCCAGATCGCCTGTGTAATTACTGAGCCGGAAAAAAGCCAATGCAGTACCAAAGATTGTAGCTGCAAAGGCGATCCAAAAACATTTTTATCGAAAGCGATCGAACTGTGTCACGTAAATGGCGCCTTATTTATTGCAGATGAAATGGTGAGTGGATTTAAAGCAGGGTTTCCCGGGTCCATGACAAAATATGGATTGAAACCGGATATGGCAACATGGGGAAAAGGTACTGCCAACGGTTTTTCATTCTGTGCACTTACCGGAACAAAAGAAGTAATGGAACTCGGCGGTATCAGGAATAAAGGAGAAGAAAAAGTATTTCTTATTTCTACCACGCATGGTGGTGAAACACACACACTGGCCGCTGCTATTAAAGCTATTGACATTTATGCGACACAACAGGTGATCGAACACAACCATGCACTGGGCGACATAGTAATCAAAAAATGCCAGCAAATACTCAGCAATCATGCATTGGAAGAATATATACAGGTGATACCGTGTAACTGGCTGGTTGCATTTGGATTTTCGGGTGAGGATAAAAAAGCAAATTCTTTTTTCAGAACATTAGCGCTACAGGAAATGATCCGAAGGGGCGTTCTTTTCCAGGGGCTTTTCTATCCCTGTTTCAGTCATACGGAAGAAGATGTCAATTATTTTTGCGAAGCTTTTGAACAGACAGTAACCGTTTATAAAAAAGCATTGGCAGAGGGCGTAGAAAAATATCTTGTGGGAGAACCAGCCAAAGCGGTATTCAGAAAATTTTTATAATTAACTAACAAAATATTACTCCATGGACGCTGCAAAAGAGCTGGAGCTATTTGGCTATACTAAAATCAACAATATCGTTTCTGAAGAAACATGTGCAATACTTGCGGACAGATTCGATGAAATTGAAAAAAAAAGAAGAGATGCAGGAAACCTGTACACACCAGGTGGGCAAACCGTTATTTACAATGCACACCTCGAAGACCCCGATCTTTTTCTTCCGATGATCGATATACCGGAAGTGTTAGCCGTTGTAGAAAAAGTACTCGGCCCGAATTTTATTCTTGATACCTGCGCAGGAAGCCGTTCAAGTGTAGCGGAAGGAAAGTTTGGTCCGCATATAGACGGGCATTTACCTATCTCTGATTTTGCACAAACCACCGATGTGCAGATGCTTATCTGCCTTGATCCTTTTACAGAAACAAACGGATCTACTAAGGTGTGGCCGTTGAGTCATAAAACCGGCATCCGCATACATGGAACCGATTGGTACAAAGAGCAGATGCCGCAGCCGGTAGTACTTTCCGCGCCGCGCGGTACGCTGGTGATGTTTCTTGGTCAAACCTGGCACCAGATCGGATTGAATGTAGATAATACGAGGCGTTGGGGATTGATATTGCAATACCGCAGATGGTGGATGAAACCTTCTTTTGACTATACAAAATGCGGCGAGGCAATATTTAATAAACTGAACGATACACAGAAAAAATTACTCGGATTCACTTCGCGTCCCCCTGCTTCGGCGGATACGCGCATCAAAACGATAATGGATATTAATAACCTGCCTAAAACATACAAGGAAGCCATTGAGTGCTAAAAGAATTTATATTCTTACAGAAGGTGGAGGAAGTAAAGGACTGGGCCATATATCCCGGTGTTTGTCTTTGTCGCAGGCATTTACTGAATATGGGTTTGCATCAGCGATGGTCATTAACGGAGAAGGAATAGATGCCGGGATACTCGCAGCAACAAATGCCGAAGAACTTGATTGGATCACTAAAGAAGAGGAGATCTTATCAATGACTAACCAGGCCGATCTTGTTATTATTGATTCATATATCTGCCCGCAACACATTTATCAAAAAATTGCAGCAGTGGTTTCTGTGGCGGCATATATTGATGATACGTTAAGGATCGATTATCCCGAAGGGATAGTGATCAATGGTGTGTTGAATGCATCTGAATTAAACTATCCTCTTAAAAAAGGGCTTACCTATTTACTTGGCAAAGAATATTCTTTTTTACGAAAGGAGTTTTGGAACGTGCCTGAAAAACAGATCAACGCTGAACTGCATTCTGTAATGGTCAGCTGCGGCGGTAATGATGAAAACGGGTTCTCTTATCAGATAGTAAAAACACTTGTTGAAAATTATCCATCATTACATATTAAGGTCATTTTAAAGAACAGGGAGATGGATAAGTTTTCTTATATTAAAGAACATGCAACCGTTTTAACGGAACTTGATGCAGATGAAATGAAAACCGTGATGATGGAATCCGACATCGCGGTCACGGCATCGGGCCAAACTACTTATGAACTATGCAGGATAGGAACACCTTTCATAGCGCTTGTTACTGCAGATAACCAATGGTTCAGCATCGGACATTTTCATAAGAAAGGATTGATACAGGAACCGATATGTTCAGATGATGCGCAGTTGGAAAAAAAGATACTCGATCAACTCAAAATATTATCCAGCCATACAACAAGACAAAACCTGCATGATAAAATGAAGCAAACGATCAGCGGACGTGGCTCATTGAATGTAGTGGATCATTTACTGAAGACAATAAATAATTACTAATGACACGAGAAGAGATAAACCAGGTTGTTGCCGAGACTTTTAAACAGGTAATAACAGATAATGAAAAATCTTTTGATGGAGAACTTACGCCGGATGTTGCGATCATGGGGCTTGACAGCCCCTTCGATTCTGTTGACCTCGTAACTTTTATTGTAGCACTGGAACAAACACTGGAAGATGACTGGAATGTTTCAGTCATTCTTGCAGATGACCGCGCCATGAGTCAATCAGTTAGCCCCTTTAAAACCGTTGGCTCGATCAGTGATTATATTGAAATGCTCGTTAAAGAAAATAAATGAATACAAAAGGAGTAATGCTCATTACCGGAACCCGCAAAGGGATTGGCTATGAACTTGCCACTCATTATGCAGGCAACGGGTACACTGTGATCGGTTGCAGCCGTGGTGAAAGCAGCCTCACTATGGAAAATTATTTCCATTATGTATTGGACATAACTGATGAGAAATCGGTGAGATCGATGTTCGGTGATATCAGGAAAAAATATGGCAGGCTTGATGTGCTGATCAACAATGCCGCGATAAATCAAACACTTTCTCCGGCGATACTTGTTTCACTATCGGCTGCAGAGAATACGATGCGAACAAATTTTCTTGGATCTTTTCTTATGGCAAGAGAAGGAGTCAAGATCATGATGAAAAATTCTTTCGGCCGTATCATCAACATGGGAAGCATGGCGGTAAAGCATGAAGAAAAAGGAGAAGCTATCTATACCGCATCCAAAGCCGCAGTGATCGCATTTACTAAAGTACTCGCTAAGGAAGTGTATGACTATGGCATTACCTGTAATGTGGTATCGCCATCAGCCATACAAACCGATATGCTTGAGCCTATTGACAAAGAGGCGCTTCAACAGGTGTTAAAGAGAAATGCAATACCGGAGCTTGGGACAGCGGCGGAACTCATTCATACATTGAACTGGCTGATCGATAAAGACAGTAATAAAATAACCGGACAAAATATTTATCTCGGCGGTGTATAACAGTAGCATGAAAATCGAACGCATTATCAACGGGAAATGGGTGGAGAACTGTTATATCGTTTCCAGTAATACAAGTGCAGTGATCGTTGACCCGGGAGGTAATACGGAACTTATAAAAAAATATGTCGAAGATCATTCATTGCAGGTAGTAGCCATTATCAATACTCACGCACATTTTGATCATATTGTTGCGGTCGCAGAACTCGCAAACTTTTACAATTGTCCGTTCCATTTACATTCAGGTGATGCAAGGCTTCTTCGTTCAGCGAACTTATATATGGCACTTTTCCTGGGCGAAGAACCCATTACCGTACCTAAAGTGGATATTTGGTTAGATAAGACAACCCTTCCACTGGTATTAAATGATCTCTCCATAGAAGTGTTTCACACACCCGGACATACTGATGGCAGCGTTTGCTTTTTGATCGGAGAACATTTATTTACCGGTGATACACTAATGAAAGGTGAATTGGGAAGAATAGACCTTCCCGGGGGTAACAAAGAAAAACTGGTAAACTCATTGCACACATTGTCGAAGCTTCCCGGAAACCTGGTTATTTATCCCGGTCACGGTGAAACGAGTTCATTGGCAGAGGAATACAGCTCGAATGAACCCTTACTTAATTTAATCAGATGAATGCGTTCATAAGATCGATAGAATATTATTTGCCGGAACAGGTGGTGACGAACGCTGATCTGCAGGCGGAATTTCCGCATTGGGATGTTGACAAGGTTGAAAAAAAAACCGGTGTCCGGGAAAGGCATATTGCGGCAAAAAAAGAAACAGCGCTTGACCTTTCAATTAAAGCATGTGAAAAATTATTTGCACAGTATGATAAGGATGCGATAGATGGTATCATCTATTGTACACAAAGCCCTGATTATATCATGCCATCCAATTCATTCCTTTTGCAAAAACATTTTGGGCTCAGTGAAAAAGCATTTGCTTTCGATTTCAACCATGCATGCACAGGCTATATTTATGGGTTGATGATGGCACAGTCGTTCATAAGATCAGAGATGGCATCGCGCCTGCTGTTGATAAATGCAGATACCTATTCCAAATACATTAATCCGCAGGACAGGTCAACCCGCGTTTTATTTGGCGATGCGGCCGCAGCATCTATCATGGAAGGCACAACAGAAGCAATAGGTGTAATAGACATGGAGATTGCTACCTATGGTGAAGGGTATGATAAATTTATGATACCCGCGGGCGGAACAAGACTCCCCCTCTCCGGCGAAACAGCAAAGGAAGTAAAAGACGATGCGGGAAATGTAAAGAGCCAACAGGACATACATATGGATGGATTGGCTGTCTGGTCCTTTATCAATTCAAAAGTGCCCGGGCAGATAGATATTTTGCTAAAGAGAAACGGTTTGCAAATGAAAGACATTGATCTTGTAATTTTTCACCAGGCGAGTATGCTCACGATAGATTCGCTTGTTAAAAAATTAAAACTCGATACAAATAAAGTTTTTATCAATATTCAAAACATAGGCAATACTGTTTCAGCATCCATACCCATAGCGGTAAAAGATGCGATGGATAGCGGCAGGTTACAAAAAGGAAACAAAATGCTGTTATCAGGATTCGGGGTGGGTTTAGCTTATGGCACAGTTCTAATACAAATGTGATGAAGGAAAACGCTATTGCATTCCTGGTTGAACGCTTCGGCAGAAACAAAGATCACGAAGCGATCATATGGAATGAACAGGTTTACAGTTATGGATGGTTGAATGAACGGATCGGGTATTTTGATGTGTTTATAAAAGAAAACCATATACAACCTGCTTCGGTTGTTGCGTTGAAAGGAGATTTTACACCTAACTCAATAGCATTATTCCTGGCATTAACAGTTAATGCCTGTATAATTGTTCCGTTGACAACGGCTGTGAAAAATGAAGAAAAACTTTTACAGATAGCCGGTGTTGAGTTTTTATTTTCAATGGATAACGAGGATGGATTCAATCTGCAGCATATAGGAAAACAAAGCACCAACGATTTGTATCAGTTTATAGAACAGAATGGCCATCCGGGTTTGGTATTATTTTCATCCGGCACATCAGGCGAGCCGAAATGTGCGGTTCACGATTTCTCAAGACTGCTTAAAAAATTTACAGAGCAAAAAACTGCATTACGAACGCTTAATTTTTTGTTATTCGACCATTGGGGTGGATTGAATACGATGCTGCATATTTTATCAAACAATGGCGTGGTCATTTCTACTAAAGACAGGTCGCCGCAGAATATCTGCAGGCTGATTGAAAAATATACAATAGAACTACTTCCTGCATCGCCCACTTTTTTGAATTTATTGTTACTTGGCGAAGCATATAAAAATTTCGACCTTAACAGCCTTCGCATTATTTCTTATGGAACAGAACCGATGTTGCCCTCCACACTCGAGCGTTTGAAAATAATTTTTCCAAATGTGAAACTGTTGCAGACATATGGACTGATAGAGTTGGGCGTATTAAATTCCAAATCGCAAAGCGATGAATCTTTGTGGGTAAAGCTGGGCGGTAATGGTTATCAACTGCGTGTGGTGAATGGGTTGCTTGAGATCAAAGCGGAATCTGCCATGTTGGGTTATTTAAATGCCGCCAGTCCGTTTACAGAAGATGGCTGGTTTAAAACAGGTGATGCGGTTGAAGTAGAAGGTGAATATTTCAGAATACTTGGACGAAAATCGGAGCTGATCAATGTGGGTGGAGAAAAAGTATATCCTTCCGAGATCGAAAGCGTAATACAGGAAATGCCCAATGTTGCGGAAGTTAGAATATACGGCGAGAAAAGCCCGATCATGGGCATGATCGTTGTTGCGCAGGTTCGCTTGTTTGAAGAAGAGGATAAAAAAGAATTTAATACAAGACTTAAATCATTTTGCCGCAGCAGGCTGGCTTCATATAAAATTCCTGTGAAAGTGATCATCGATAAACAGCTCCAATATGGTGACAGGTTAAAAAAAACACGCGTATAATACCTGTGATACAAGGCAAAATGGTGAATCTGCAATTAATGGATGCCTCAGATATTGAGCAGGTAAGGGAATGGCGCAATTCGAAAGAAGTGGCGGAGTTTATGTTGTCGAGAACAATAATCACAAAAGAACAACAGGAGAATTGGTATAATAGTATTAAGGATGATCCCGCTTGTATTTATTGGATCATTGTAATGAAGAACGGGCAAAAGATCGGATTAGCCAGCTTAACAAAAATAGACAGAGAGAACCATCACGCAGAACCGGGATTGTATATCGGGATAAAAGAACAAAGGAATTCATTCGCAGGAATGGAAGCTTATTACCTGTTACTCAATTACGGATTTGAGCAATTGCAGCTCGACAAAGTTTACGGAACGGTACTTTCAAACAATACCACTGCTATAAAAATGAACACATCTTTCGGTTATACCAAAGAAAAAACGTTGAAAGATGAACTTACGATAGATGATGTTTGTTATGATGTAGATAAAGTAGTGTTATACCGGCAAGGCTTTTACAAAAGTAAAATGGCGAGTTTTTTTTGCCGCAAAATAAAGTAGAGATTTTAATGACGAATTCGATCGGGCCATGCAAATAGGAAAACATATTATTGGTTCAGGGGCAACGCCTTTTATTATTGCAGAAATGAGTGGTAACCACAACCAGTCGCTCGACAGGGCACTGGCTATTGTAGATGCTGCTGCAAAAACAGGCGCACATGCGCTTAAACTGCAGACCTATACGGCAGATACCATCACGCTGGACGTAGAAGAAAATGAATTTAAGATCCAGGATGAAAATAATTTGTGGAACGGAAAAACATTACACAAATTATATGGAGAAGCCTACACACCATGGGAATGGCATAAACCCATCATGGACCGCGCGAAAGAATTGGGGCTGATCTGCTTCAGCAGCCCGTTTGATGAATCGGCGGTTGATTTTTTGGAAACGCTTAATGTGCCTGCTTATAAGATCGCATCGTTTGAGAACAATCATTTGCCATTGATTAAAAAAGCAGCAGCTACCGGCAAGCCGCTAATCATTTCAACGGGCATGGCAAGTCTTGAAGAATTGCATGATGCCGTTAACACTGCACGGGATGCGGGTTGTAAAGAGTTGGTTTTATTAAAATGCACCAGTACATATCCTGCATTACCTATTAATAGCAATATCAACACCCTTCCTGATATGCGCAAAATGTTTGGCTGCGAGATCGGCCTATCGGATCATACCATGGGCGTAGGGGTATCGGTGGCCGCGGTTACGCTTGGCGCGGTTGTGATAGAAAAACATTTTACCCTAAGCCGTGCTGATGGTGGTGTAGACAGCGCGTTCTCTCTCGAACCTGCTGAAATGGCTTCACTGGTAATAGAAACAGAACGTGCATGGCAATCATTGGGTGAAATAAAATACGGCCCTACCAAAGCGGAAGAAGGGTCGCTTGTTTTCAGAAGGTCCCTATATATTTCACAGGATATGAAAGCCGGCGAAATTATTACTGCAGAAAACATGCGATGTGTGCGCCCTGCAAAAGGGTTGGCGCCCAAGTACTATACAGAGTTATTGGGAAGAAAGATCAATACAGATGTGAAGAAAGGAACGCCATTGCAATGGAACCTTGTTGAATAATTATATCAACCATGTAACAACTAAAATACTGTTACCCGTATTTTCCATGACCGGAATAAACCAAGATAGCTTTTTCGACCTTGCGGATCTGACCCCTGTTAACATCAGGGAATCATATGTCTTATCCGGTCTTTCAGTAATGGCACGTGGTGAGAGCAAAGCGGAATGGGAACATACATTACAGGAGTGCCGTTATGCACCTGTTGCTTATTCAAATATGAATCTTGATTTCCTTTTTGAGATTCAAAAAGGAAATGGCATTGAGATCTATGATCTGTCGGTGATCATTTTTTGGGACAATAAGCCTGTTGCACTATGGCCCTTGTTTTTATCCATGCACAACCAGGCGGCTGTAATAAACGGGTATGATAATTGCGTACTTCCACCGCTTACGATAAGCAGCTGTTCTGAAGCGGTAGAAAAAAAAATAGTAAAACAATGTCTGCAGTTGGTAAACCGGCTTGCAATGAGCAGAAATATCCCGGCATGGAACAGCACTGAAATTTTTACAGATACGAAAGGCATAAGCACCTGGCACTCGCAATCAATGGCCATGGGAGCAAGTTCCTCGATCCAGTATGAATTGTTTATCAATATGCAACTTGAATGGCCGGAGATAAAAGCGCTTTTCCGGAAAAGTTATAAATCATTGATCAATTCTTCACAAAAGTTATGGACCACGGGATTGATGGACGACGCATCAGATGAAACTGTGTGGAACGAATTCATAGGCCTGCATGCACGCGCAGCCGGCCGTAAAACGAGGTCAGATAAAAGCTGGGATATTCATCTCACTGATATCGAAAACAAACGGTCATTTCTTATTTACCTGCGTAACAGTGATGATGCAATGATTGGAGCAGGGTTATTTAATACCACGCGTGATGAAGGGCTATATGCAAGCGCTGCATATGACCGCTCACTTTTTGATAAACCTGTCGGGCACCTGGTTCAATATCATGCCATACAGGAACTTAAAAAAAGAGGTGTAAGTTGGTATAAGTTAGGGATACTTCCCTTTGCTTCTCAAATGCCTTCTCCCTCAGAAAAAGAAATAAACATAGGCAAGTTCAAACAAGGCTTTGCTTCAGATATGTTTCCAAGATATATGCTGCTGCACACAGTTAATAAAGAGGGCGGCAACGCAAACAATGAAGAGTAAAGAGAACACGCTTAATTTTCTTTGGCCAGTAAAAAACGGGTTCCGTGGAATACGTAATGCATATAAGCGTGTGACAGTTGCACATATAGAAAGTAAATTGCAAAGTATGTTTCCTACGGGTTATCCCGTATTATGTACAAGCGGGCGCGTTGCGCTTTTTATCGCGCTCAAAGAAAGTAATGTATCACGAAAGGATATGGTCGGCGCTTTTCCCTATGCCAATCATTGTGTGCTGGATGCCATTGCACGGGTCGCTACTCCTTTAATGGGCCCTACATCTGTATCGGCTGATTTACGTGTTGTGTATCATCAATGGGGTTATGTGCAGGAAAGATCTCTTCCTGCAAATGTTATCGAAGATTGTGTAGATACACTCTGTGTTCCAGGGACAGCCCTTTTTCCCGGGGGCGGATCCTTTGAAATATGGTCGCTGCCCAAAATACTTGGCACCACTTCAGGTGGTGTTCTGTGGTGCCGCGATGAAAATACGGCTAACTCTATTCGCCAGAAAAGAGATAACGGCAGTGGCAGTACATTTCAATGGATGCTTCGTTTGTTGATGTACCGTTTTGAAAAATTATTGGATTACTGGCAGGGCGCAGAAAGCAAATACAGGAAAGTATCGTTATGGCAAACCGGCGAGATATGGTCAGCCATTTTACAATGGGATGCATTTGTAGCGGACCGGAAAAATAAACTACAGCTCATATGGAAATATGCAGTCAGTGGTTTGCCTCAACCATCAGACAGGCTGCCAACGCTTGTGCCGGTTTCAGCAACGATCAGTGAAGAAGAAGCCTGGCGCCTGGGAATACTGCATGGCTACCGGATGATGGAAAAAATAGGAGATGATGGATCGAGATCATTGATACGCGTATTGCCGGTACCCATACACCAGTCGTTTTCTATAGTGCAGTTACATAAAACAGTGGAGCAGATAAAATAATGTATCAGTTAAAGAACGAACATACAGAAACACTTTCTTTTGAAACACATGATGCTGTGTTTAAGCCAACAGGTACAACCACACTTCTGCTTGAAAGTGTAAAAGAAAATATTGAGCAACCGGGCAGGCTTCTTGATCTTGGATGTGGCATTGGTGTGGTTGGCATTGCACTCGCAAAATATAAATTGGCATCTTCACCATTGTACGCTTCCGATATCAGCGAAGAGGCGGTGAAGTTGACTGAGCTCAACGCCCGGCAGAATAGCTGCGAAGTAGTTGCCAAAGCCGGAAAAGTATTTGAACCCTGGAGCGGTTATCGCTTTGATTATATTGTAGATGATGTAAGTGGGATTGCAGAAGATATTGCAGCGGTTTCGGACTGGTTTAAAAATGTTTCCTGTGAATCAGGTTATGATGGCAGCATACTAACGCGCGAAGTGATCAGCCGGGCCTCAGCATTTCTTACTGAGAACGGCAAACTTTTCTTCCCGGTCATCTCGTTATCCAATACACGGGTGATCCTTGAAGAAGCAAACATTTTTTTTAAAGCTGTAAAACTGTTAAAAAGGAAGACCTGGCCATTGCCGAATGACCTGAAACCGCATATGGATATGCTTTTAGAAATGAAAGAGAAAGGAGTGATCAGCTTTGAAGAAAAATTCGGAATATTTACATGGACCACGGATATATATATGGCACATAATTAATAAAAAATATATTCACAACTAATCAATACATCATGGAGAAGTTAACAAGGGAGCAGGTAATACAGATCGTTAAAAAACAATTTGAAGATGCTCAGGTAGTGATTGCAGAAGACAGTTCTATGGATACGGTGCAGGATTGGGATTCACTTGTTCATCTCGGAATACTCGTGGCGCTGGACGTAGAACTTGATGGCAGGGCCGCTTCTATCAAAAAACTGGCGGGAAGCAGATCCGTTAAAGAGATCATTGATGCTTTGAATGAAAATCAATTAATTGCCGGTTAATGAAAGCTGCTATTTCCAGGATAGAATATTACCTTCCGCTTAAAACAGAAACAGCCGCTGATCTTCTTCACGACAATCCCGATTGGCGCACAGAGGACATTGAAAAAAAAACCGGGATCAAAAAAAGATATATCAGCGCATCAACAGAAACGGCAGTTGATATGGCAGTGAAAGCTGCAGTAAAATTATTTGCCACGGAAGAAGAAAAAAACGCAATTGACTGTTTGATACTGGTTACGCAATCACCCGATTATGTACTTCCCGCTTCTGCCTGTATTGTACAGGAACAACTGGGGTTAAAGAAAAATTGCCTGGGATTTGATGTTAACCAGGGATGTTCGGGATTTATAGTGGGACTCGCATTGGCCGCTTCATTGGTAGAATCAAAAACAGCCGGTACTGTTTTGTTGTTATGCAGTGAAACATATACCAAGTATATTGATAAACACGACAGAACTTCCCGGCCTGTTTTTAGTGATGGCGCGTCCGCAATACTGGTTACAGGCTCTACAGAAGATAATATTGGCCCGTTTGATTTTGGTACGGATGGAACCGGTGCGGCAAACCTCATCGTTAAAAACAGCGGGGCCAGGCATGAAAGCGAAAACAACGATGGCAATACTGCCGGTCATTTATTCATGAATGGTTCAGAGGTATTTATGTTTACAATGGATATGGTGCCTAAGTCTGTATCAGCATTGTTATCGGCTTCCGGCAAATCCATGGGTGATATTGATCTGTTTATTTTTCACCAGGCAAGTTTCCTCGTGCTGTCAAATATTCAGCGAAGGCTCCAGATACCGGATAATAAAATATTCAACAACATTGAAAATATCGGTAACACGGTATCGGCAACAATTCCAATTGCATTGAAACAAGCTGCCGATGCAGGCATCGCTAAAAAAGGCCACACAATTATGCTGGTAGGATTTGGCGTGGGCTATTCGTGGGGTTCCTGCATCATAAAATACAACTCATGATCATTATAACAGGCGCAAGTGGCGGAATAGGCAATTCCATTATTGAGGAGCTCTCAAAGCGGGACACCATTCTTTGCCTGTACCATTCATCCAAACCGGCAGATCTTTTTAAAAATGATCGCACAGAACCGGTACAACTGGATATTACCAATGAAGCCGATGTGAAAAAATTTATTTCGGATCATCGTGCGCAATTTAAGAATATTACATTAGTGCATTTTGCTACAGTTAATATTGATGGCTTGGTGATGACCTTTGATTTTGCCGACTGGAAGAAAATAATGGATGTAAATGTGAATGGAAATTTCCTTCTTACCTCTAACCTGTTACCGTTGATGATAGCAGGTAACTGGGGCCGCATCATTCATATTTCTTCTGTTGTGGGAAAAAATGGAATGAAAGGCGCCGCTGCGTACAGCGCTTCAAAAACGGCGCTTGAAGGATGGAGCAGGTCCTTGTCGAAAGAATACGGCAGGTTTAATATCACATCCAATATTCTTAACCTCGGTTATTTTGAAGTTGGGCTGATCAATCATTTAAATGATAGTGACCGTGAAAAGATCATAAAAGATATTCCTTCACAAAAATTAGGAAAGACCAGCAATATCATCAATGCGATATACTTTTTGATGGATTCCGAATACGTAAACGGTGCTTTGATAGATATACATGGGGGATTATAAAATAATGGGCTCGCAATTTGAATTACTGACACATCTTTCGGAAGAAGAGAAAGAACAACTTATCTGTCTTTTTACTGATTCATTTGACATGAACAGCGAAGAAGGGAAAGCGCATTT
This sequence comes from Bacteroidota bacterium, assembly GCA_040388705.1. Taxonomy (GTDB): domain Bacteria; phylum Bacteroidota; class Bacteroidia; order Chitinophagales; family Chitinophagaceae; genus Sediminibacterium. The sequence goes on from JAZKBI010000007.1 coordinate 224,709, forward strand.
CCGATTTTTCCTGGAAGATGGCCGCTTCAAAAAATATACAATAGTCCGTACGGAAGGAAAGATCGTTGCGGTACTTAGCCTGCTTGATAAAGAGGTTCACTATTTCGGTATTGCATGCAAAGTGGCAGGCATGTCCTATATGGCGATAGACAAAACCTGCACCGACCCTTCGGTTAAAGACATGCTCATTGAGGGTGTATTTAAACTGGTTAGTGATGATGCGGACCTGATGCTTGGATTTGCGAGAAAGAAAATGGATGGATTCTGGTACCGCTATGGATTTTTAGGGTTCACCAATTTTGGAAAGATAACGGTTGAATGCAAACATATTTCTTCGCTTGATACATCGTTATCGGTAGCGGAGTGCTCAACAGATGATGTTCCCTTTTTGCGGAAACTACACAGTGCATCTTATTCAAATCTTTTCTTGTCACTGGAAAGATCCGAAGAAGATTGGCAATACATCCTGGCAAGGATAAAAAGATATGGGCCTGTAATAGAAACGATAAAAGATCCCGGCGAAGCTATTGTCGGTTACATAATCCGCAACGGGAATATAATTGAAGAACTTGCTCTTTCATCCGCACACTATCGACCCTTTCTTTCATTGCTCTGCAGAACACTGAAACAGGATGGCCAACAGGTAAAGCAACTTCATTTTCAAATAGGTATTACGCATCCACTCAACAGTTTTATTGCAGATCAGTATTCCCATTCCCTTGAAACACGTTTTGCATGGAACGGCGGGCATATTATTAAGATCAACACACTTGCGCGGTTCCTGGAGAGGATAAAACCCGTTCTGCAAAACCGGCTAACTGAGGCAGGAATGGCGGATGCTGATATTAGCATTGTGAATGTGCGGCTAATAATATTGGATGGTGTTTTAAAAATAGATGTCTTGCCCCAACACGATGATTTTAATATTACCCAGATGCTGTTTTGGCAGAAACTTGTTTTTGGTGTGGTGGATGCAGAAAAACTTGTTAAAGATTTCCCGATCAGTAAAAAAGAAAAGGTCATACTAAAGATCATGTTTCCTTTCCTGCAGCCCCAGGCGCCTGCGATGGATCAATTTTAATAAAAACAATGGCTTCAGTTTATTGGAACAATAACAGGGTTTTTGCGGCTTTTGCGGAAGTAGAAACAATAGTAGCAAGGCATTTGGCTAAAGAGAATTTTTTCTTTTTTTCTTTTTCCGAAAAGATTATCCGTGAACGTTTGGCGCAACGTTTTGTGGAAGTATGTTTTTACGATTATTCCAAATTGTGTTTCACACGTTACGCGCATGCGGAAGACCCTTTACCGCGTGAACGGGTTTTAAAACTTTCCGGTTTGCGCGTTGACCAGGAAACCGGTCAACTGAAAATTTCGATTTCTTTTTTCTGCAATTGTTTTTTAAAATTCTGTTTTCTCTGGTTGCGGCTATTCTGGTATATCATTTCTTCGATAAGATTTTCAGGATCTTCGAAAAAAAAGCCAACGACTTTGATGTATGGAGTACTGGCAGAAAGTATTTTTTATAACGATTCTGATAAACGCTTCATTACCTACCTCAATTCCGGTCCCATTACACCGGTAACAGGATCGGGGAACCGGATAGTTTACTACACAAAAAAACAGCAGAGCCAAAGCGACAAAAATGTTCTTTATCATCCGCTGCCGGTAGAGGCGTTGATCAGAAATGGCTCCTTTGGTTTTTTTCAACTGTTATCGTTACTGAAGGAACACAGTATCGCATTTTTTGTTTTTCTTTTTACAGTGATAAGGCATCCGTTGTTGGCGGTCTTATATTCAGACGCTGCTTATTCTTCTGTTATAAAAAAAATGGATGGCTGGAGAGCTATCGATCATGTGATCATCAGCAATGCTAATTTTCAACAATACACCTGGATGCGGGCAACTGAAAAGAATTTCAGGGTTCACCAGGTATATTATTCGCAAAACATTAAGCCATTGATTTTCCGGCAGGACCCAATTGCCGGCGATTATCCGGCATACAAGCATATGAAGGTTGATGAAATGTGGGTATGGACCGAAGACATAGGCAATTACCTGCGCGAACTTGGTTTTGAAGGAACGATACATGTAACGGGCCCTGTTCTGTGGTATTTGCCGGCAACGGTTGAAAAAATGGAGAATTTCGATATTATCATTTTCGATATTACGCCAATCAATAAAAAGGCAGAACTTGAATATGGGGTTATCAATAATTTTTATTCAACTGAAAACCTTTTTTTATATATCAATGACATCATACAAACCTGTGCTGAGATCAACGAACAATATGGGATTAGTGTACGTCTCTTTTTGAAACACAAAAGAACAATGGGTGAGATGCACGACAAAACATACCCGGATTTTATCAATAAACTTGTGGATTCAGGAAAACTATCGGGGCTGATCGATCCAAAGGAGGATATTTATTCATTAATCTCGAAAACCGGAATGTCTGTTACGATACCTTTTTCTTCCACATCCATCATTGCGGGCAGGCTGAATAAACCGGCTGTGGTGTACGATTTTTCTGAATCTTTGATCAATAATTATGCAGTTACAGAGAATATCTCTTTTGTTTCAGGGAAAAAAGAATTAAAACAAAAGATCGTCAGCACATTCGGTCTTGAAAAGAATAGAAATTTTAGCAATCAACATACAAACTGAGTTTTATGAATACCGCTGATCTTGCAATAAAGATATACGCCGATGGCGCTGAGTTGAATGGCATTATTGAAATGGCTAAAAACCCTTTAATAAAAGGGTTTACTACCAACCCAACATTGATGCGCAAAGCCGGTATCTCCGATTATAAAAAGTTTGCATTGGAGGTGATTGCTGCAGTTCCCGACAGGCCTATTTCTTTCGAGGTTTTTTCAGATGATTTTGAAGAAATGTATACACAGGCAATGGAGATAGCTTCATGGGGTAAGAATGTAAATATTAAAGTGCCTATTACCAATACAAAGAATGAATCTTCGGGCAATCTCATTACCCGGTTATCTGAAAAAGGCATATTCGTAAATGTAACTGCGTTGATGACACTTGAACAGGTAAATGAAGTGATGCATTGTTTAAGAGGTGATGCACCCGCTTATATTTCTGTTTTTGCAGGAAGGATAGCAGATACAGGAAGAGACCCGATGCCTGTAATGGCCGCCGCGGCAAAAATTTCAATGCAACGGCCCAATACAGAGATCATCTGGGCAAGCCCGAGAGAACTCTTTAATATTTTCCAGGCCAATGAAGCAGGGGTGCAGATCATTACAGTAGCTAATGATCTTTTAAACAAACTTTCATTGGTTGGCAAAGACCTGAACGAATATTCTTTGGAAACAGTACAAATGTTCAGGAACGATGCAGTGAAAGCGGGGTTTACCATTACGTACTAAAATATTTTATTCCACCATAGATTTATTCTCTTTGTAAATGACTTTTGTTAAAAAACTTTTTTCTGCCTGTTTGTCAGCACTTCACCGCTGTTCTGTTTTCCTTGGGTTGCTGGTTACTAAATTAATACCCTCAATTGGAATACGATGGAACGAGCTGTGTGTAAAATATGTCGATAGTAAAAAAACAACAATCACACACTTATTAAAAGGGGAGCCTGTATCTTTTTCTTTCTATACACCGAATACACTGAACCTTTATAGAGCGAAAACTTTTTCAACAAAAGAGCCGGAAACACTTGAATGGATAGACCAATATGCAAAAGAAGGAGATACCTTTTTCGACATCGGTGCTAATATTGGTTTGTACTCTATTTATTATGCAAAAAGTAAAAAAGGAATCACCTATTCTTTTGAACCATCAGTTTTTAATGTAAAGCTGTTGGTTAAAAATATAAATCTCAATAACTGTACGGAGAGGATCAGGATAATTACTAACCCGCTTACATCAGAAAATTCATTCGCTGATTTCAATTTACAAAGTACCGATGAAGGCGGAGCGCTTTCTTCTTTTGGTGTCGACTATGGACATGACGGGAAGAAACTGAATACGCAGGTTTCTTATAAAACACTGGGCTTTTCACTGGATTATCTTGTTGAACAAAAAATGATACCGGAAATTCCGGCTATTATTAAAATAGATGTTGATGGAATTGAACACCTGATCCTGCGTGGTGCTCGAAAAGTATTGGCCCACCCGGATTGCCGTTCTGTATTGATCGAAGTGAATGATAGTTTCGTTGAGCTGGCAGCTGAAGTTGAAAAGGTGCTGCTTACTACCGGATTTGTATTACTTGAAAAAAGATCTGTGGATGCTGATATAGAATCGGTAAGTAATTTTACGTATAACCAGATCTGGATCAAAAAATAGCCGCATACAATATTTAATATAATTACTACTTGAATAATCATTCTGTTTGCCCTGTTTGCGGTTCTGGAGATATTTCCTTGATAAGGCAATATCGATATCATAGTAAAGTATTTGCCGCCTGTTCCATTGTAGAGTGCAATACATGCAGGATGGTTTTTGCCGATCCTATGCCGGCAGAAGCGGAACTTATTGCATACAATGCCGGCTATTTTGATAATGCGCATGGGGGTGTGAACACGAATAAATTGACAGCAGCATTTTTATCAGCCATAAACCTGCTTAGGGTAATACATGTCGAGGATTATATTGCGAAGCAAAAGAAAACAGTAAAGAATGTTTTGGAGATCGGGCCCGGCGGTGGGCAGTTTGCCAAACATTGGTTGACCAGACATTCCGATACGGGAAATTATACAGGCGTAGAATCTGATAAAATTTGCCACCCCAATCTCGTAGCAACAGGTGTAAAAGTATTTACCTCAGTAGATGAGTTACCTGTGGCGCAACAGTATGATCTTGTTGTGATCTCGCATGTATTGGAACATACTTCTCATCCAGGTTCTTTTATTGATCATTGCACAAAATATTTATCGCCCGGTGGTATCTTATTCATCGAAGTTCCATGTAAGGATTATGAACACAAGGATCTTGATGAACCACATCTTCTTTTCTTTGATAAAGAACCGATGCAAAGATTCTTAACTGACCGCGCATTTAATGATGTGCAACTTTCCTACCATGGCAACACGATCACCGATCTGAAAAAAACGAGATCACTGTTCATCAGGATCTATAGCAAAGGCAGAAATTTTTTATTAGGAAATGGCGTGCGTTTCCCTTTCTCCATCAGCGAAAGTGGTTTGGAGAAAGTTGCTGACCCACTTGAAAGAGCCGTTATAAAACCATTTATGGCACATAAGAACCAGGATCAACCATCCTGGTGGCTGCGTGCGATCGCGATAAAAAAATAAGAATGAACATGAAAAGTTTTTTAGAAACAACATTTAACCTTGAAGGGAAAACAGTATTGCTTACCGGCGCAGGTGGACATATTGTGGGAGAGTTGTCACGCGGTCTTGCCAAAGCAGGAATGAAAATAGTTTGCTGCGACAATAACCTTGATGCCGCGCAAAAAGTAGTGGATGAAATTAAAACAAATGGAGGTGAGGCTGTTGCGGTAAGAGTAGATGTAAGAGATGTAAGAGATTTGCAGAATGCATTGGATACAGCCATCAAACATTTTGGGCAGGTTGATTGTGTATTAAATGGTGCAGGTGGAAATGCACCAACACCTTTTCTTGAGATCCCACTGGAAGAATGGAACGATATCATCGCGGTACAGCTAACAGGTACTATGTTATCCTGCCAGGTATTTGGTAAACACATGGTTGAAAGAGGAACTGGTTCTATCGTCAACATCAGTTCTGCTTCATCAGGCCCGCCATTGTCTAAAGCGTTTGCGTATTCCGTTGCCAAATCAGGTGTGAAGAATTTAACGCAGAATATTGCGCGCGAATGGGGCACAGCCGGGGTAAGGGTAAACGCATTGCGCCCGGGATTCTTTCCAACAGAATGGTCAATGAAACATTTCATCACACCCGAACGGGAAGCGGCTATTCTCGGACATACGGGTATGAAGCGTTACGGGAAACCATCAGAACTTTTGGGAGCAGTGATGTGGCTCTTCTCAGATGCCGCAGGTTTTGTAACAGGCGCAGAGATCGCTGTTGATGGCGGCTTTACTGCCATGACCATATAAAATAGTAAACTATGAGTCGCACAGTTATTATCACAGGGGGATCAAAAGGGTTAGGGGCCGTTATCTCAACTGCATTTCATGCAGCCGGGGATCATGTGGCCATCTTATCAAGAAACGATACAGGTCTTACCAGTCAATTGGGTGAACGTGCACGTTTTATCAAAACAGACATCAGTAAACCCGCAGAAATAAAAAAGGCTTTCGAAGAAGTGATCAAATGGAGAGGCCGCATTGATGTATTGGTCAATAATGCCGGTTACTCAGGATGGAAGCCATTGGAAATGATAGAGGAAGATTTTTGGGATACTATGATCGCAACGAATTTGAAAGGGGTGCTATTTGCCTCACAAGCCGCGGCTGCAAACATGCAGCAAGGCGCATCCATTGTTAATATATCAAGTTTAGCAGGTAAAAGAGGCAGTGCAAATAATGCAGTTTATTGCGCCAGTAAATTTGGCGTAAATGGTATCACACAATCACTCGCCAAAGAACTTGGATCACGTGGCATCCGTGTTAACGCGGTTTGTCCTGTTTATTTACGAACAGAAGGACTGGAAGAAGCATTGAATGAAAAAGATTCTCCTTCAAAGGGAAATGACCTTACCGCCTACCTGGATGAATTCGCCAAAACACAAACGGCCTTGGGTGTTTTACCAACCGAGCAACAGGTAGCAGATACCTGTGTATTCCTTGCATCAAAAGGGGCCGGTGCCATTACAGGACAATGTATCAATGTAGACTGTGGCGTACTTCCTCAATAGTTAACTAAACAACAAACCCCAAACTCCAAACAAAGAATGTCTGATAATATAACAATAGTGATCCCTGCCCGAATGGCCTCCTCCCGTTACCCCGGAAAACCATTGGTGCACATTGCAGGATTGCCACTCGTTGAACATGTTCGTAGAAGGGCTTTATTGGCAAAGGGTTCCGGACTTGTGGTGGTAGCAACCTGCGATAGAGAAATAAAAGAAGCGGTAGAAAAAGCCGGTGGTATGGCGGTGATGACAAAAGACACACACGAAAGATGTACCGACCGCATAGAAGAAGCGATGGAAAGTTTGCCCGGTGATATCGTAGTAATGGTACAAGGCGATGAACCTTTGCTAATGCCAGAAGCGATCAATGCAGTAGTAGCACCATTGCTGGCAGACCCTGCATTGCCCATCGTAAATTTATTATCTCCTTTGCAATCAAAAGAAGATTATGAAAACCCCAATATTGTAAAAGCAGTTTGTAAACTAAATGGAGATGTGATCTTTTTTACACGCGCCTCCATTCCTTTTTTCAGGCAGCAATTAGATGTACCAGTATACAGGCAAACAGGTATCATGGCATTCAGGAAAACAGGACTCAATCATTTTAGTGCCTTACCTGCTACAGCTTTGGAAAAAGCAGAATCAGTTGATATGCTTCGTGCGATAGAACATGGTATGCGCATAGCAGGTGTTGTAGCAGATTATCCTACGATTGGTGTAGACAGGCCCTCGGATGTTCCATTGGTTGAATCAGTAATTGATTCGGATGCCGTTCAGCAGGAATTATATAAATTAATTACCCGGTAATATAGATGAGCGCAAAAATTAAAACAGGCATTGTTGGCTTTGGTTATATGGGCGAGATCCGGCTGCGTAATATCAGCGACCATCCCGATATGGAGATCGTAGGAATCTGCGATCCTAACCGCGAAGCAGCGATCAGCGCCAAAGGTATTACAGTATATAAAGACTGGAAGAACCTGGTGAAAGATGTTGATGCCGTGATCGTTTGCACACCCAATTTTGCAATACCGGAAGTAGCGGTTTATGCAATGAACAATGGTAAGCACGCTTTTTGCGAAAAACCTCCCGGCCGTAATTATGCAGACATCCAATCCATACGCGCCGCTGAAATAGCTAATCCCGGCGTTAAATTAATTTTTGGTTTTAATCATAGGCATCATCCGGGTATCACAGATGCAAAAGCCATAATCGATTCGGGTTCATTAGGCAGGATACTCACATTAAGAGGTGTCTATGGTAAAGGTGGTGGATATGATTACCATGCTTCATGGAGAAATGATGAAGCAGTTTCAGGTGGTGGTATCCTCCTCGACCAGGGTATTCACATGCTCGATCTCTTCCGTTATTTTGTGGGTGACTTCATAGAAGTACATGGTATGCGTGCGATCACTGCCTTTGATATTGAAGTAGAGGATAACGCCATTGTAATTCTCAGAACAGCAGCTGGACAACTGGGGCAGTTGCATTCTTCAGCTACTTCATGGAAACATACTTTCCGTTTGGAAATAGGATGCGAAAAAGGATACGCAGTTATCTCCGGTCTTTTATCAAAAACAGGTAGTTATGGCCGCGAAACTTTGGTGATCGGCAGACGCCCATCGCCCAATGAAAAAATAGCGGTTGGTAACCCACGCGAAGAAACCAGTTATTACGATCATGATCCTTCATGGAACATAGAGATCGCTCATTTTGCTGAATGCATAATCGCAGATAAGCCAATTGAAAAGGGAACCTCTACCGATGCATTGAAAGTAATGGAGATCATAGATAAAGTATACCAGTCACCGATCATTCCTTCTGATAAAAGAAATAACCAGGTATGAAAACAGTTGTATCAGTAAATGAGATCTCGGAGTTTGAAATAAAACCCAAAGCCGAACTGGCCGAGTGGAAGCGTTTGGTAGAGCATGAGATGTCTACACATTGGGCCGACAAGAGCAGTTGGATAAAAGTTTCCTGCCCTGTTTGCTCAAAGGATGAACCGGTAACGGCATTTAATAAATCCGGTTTTGCGTATGTTGAATGTAACCATTGCAAAACCCTGTACGCACAAACCCGTCCTTCGGCGAATGAAATGGGTTGGTGGTACACTGGCTCAGGTTCAACTGCTTTCTGGAAAAAACAATTACTACAATCAAGCGCCGAATCACGTGATGCCAAGATCATCGAACCCCGCGCTAACTGGGTAGTAGATGGCTTATCGGAATATTTATCGGGTACTCCATTTAATAAGATTCATTTGACCGATATTTCTTTTTTTGGAAAAGCATTGGTTGAAAAGATCGCTGCGTATGCCAATGGTATATCCATCGTTTCAGCAGGGTTAACGGATGGTGAGGTCCAATACCAGCCAGGCACTGTTCAGAAAAATACGATCGGTTCTATTGATGATTTTTACGGATTACAAACAACCGATGTTATGGTAGCGATCGATGTACTGGAAAGATTGTCCAGCATCGATTTTTTCCTCAGGCAAATGGAAACAACCGTAAAGCCGGGCGGACTCATTTTTGCTACTTGTCCCGTGGCCAGTGGATTTGAGATACAATCTTTATGGGAAAGATCACCCTCTATCATTCCTCCCGATAAATTAAACCTTCCTTCTGTAAAAGGATTAATTGATCTTTTTACAAGCAATGGGAAATGGAAAATACTGGAACTCAGTACACCAGGAATGTTTGATGTGGATGTGGTAAAACAAACCATGTCACAATATCCGGATCAAATATGGCCACGGTCATTACATGCATTAGTGGATGCAATAGACAAGCAGGGTATTGCTATGTTCACGGAATATTTACAATCTCAACGACTTTCTTCTTTTGCGCGTATTGTATTGCGCAGAGAAGAAAATAAATAAATGATCATGCTTGCAAAAAAGATCAAACAGAAATTAAAAGACAAAAAACCTTCTATCGGTACCTGGATGTCAATGGCACATCCCTCTATCGCCGAAATACTGGCAATGGCAGGTTTTGATTGGGTGGTAATTGAAACAGAGCATACCGCTATCGATGTATCTGAAGCATTACGGCTGATCATTGCGATCGAACAACGTGGATCCATTCCATTGGTGAGACTGGCATCTGTAGATCCGGTGCAGGCAAAAGCTGTATTAGACTCAGGTGCTGCAGGAGTGATTGTACCAATGGTAAATACTAAAAAAGAAGCGGAACTCGCAGTTGCTATGTGCAAGTACCCACCCATGGGTAAGCGCGGTGTTGGTTTGGCGAGGGCGCAGGGATATGGTGTGGATTTTGACAACTATGTAAAAAATGCAAACGAGAATACACTAGTGATCGTTCAGATAGAACATATTGAGGCAGTGAACAATATAGACGAGATCCTTTCGGTACCCGGTATTGATGGAACTTTTATCGGCCCGTATGACCTTTCAATGTCGCTGGGTATTCCAGGACAGTTATCGCATCCTACAGTAGTGGAAGCAAAACAAAAAGTACTGAAAGCTGTTTTGCAAAAAGGGCTGGCAGCAGGTATTCATATGGTACAACCTTCAACAGCATTGAGTGATTGTGAAGCGGCAGTAAAGGAAGGATATACATTTGTAGCTGTAGGAACAGATATTTTATTCTTAGGAGATAGCGCCCGCAAACTGAAGGCCGACCTGCAAAAATCAATAGGGTGATGTTTTTTGAAGTGAAGATCAGGCTTGTCATCCTGGATTTTGATGGTGTGATCGTTGAATCGAATAATATAAAGGATAAGGTCTTCCAGGAAATATTCAGCCGTTATCCGGCGCAGTATGAAAATGCGTTACAATATCACCGAACAAATGTTTCCGTTCCAAGATACCAGAAGTTTGATCACTTATTAGAACTGATAGGTGAACCCGGTAATACCGAATTAAAAGATAAACTGCTTGATGATTTTTCCTCTATCACGTTGGAAAAAATGAAAGCGGTTGCTTTTGTAACCGGCGCCAAAGATTTTTTAAAAGAAATACATGGCTGCTTTCCTTTATACCTTGCTTCTGTTACGCCGATCAATGACCTGGAGGTCATATTGGATCATTTACAGATCCGGGCTTATTTTAAAAATGTGTATGGATGTCCACCATGGACCAAGCCAGGCGCGATCATGGATATCTTGCAAAAAGAAAATATGCTACCAACGAATACCGTTTTGATCGGTGATTCTTATGGAGACCAAAGAGCCGCGCAGGAAACAGGTATTCATTTTATCGGGCGGAACAGCGGATTAGGTTTTGAAGATCCACAACCGGCTATTGTAATAGATGATCTCGAAGGGCTTGCAGCTTCCTTTGCAAATTGAGAAAAGTTTTATGGAAAATATTTTAGTAGCATTATCCACTTTCGCGGAATTTGATAGTAAACCAATGGATGTATTGAAAGCATCCGGTGTTCCTTATCAAGTACATTCAACAGGGAAGCGAATTACAAAAGCCGAGTTATTGACAAATGCAAAAGATGCTACAGTAATTATCGCTGGTGTAGAGCCTTATGATGTTGAAGTATTGTCGGCCTTAACAAATTTGAAATGCATTGTTCGTTGCGGAGTTGGTGTAGACGCAGTAGATCTTATCGCCGCTAAAGAAAAAAACATCACAGTATTGAATACACCTGATGTTCCCACAATAGCCGTAGCCGAACTGGCACTGGCACTTTATTTTTCGTTAAGCAGGAATTTGCGTGTACAGGCAAACAGCATGGGTCATAAAAAATGGGAACGCCTGGAATCGCATTTGCTGAGTGGTAAAACCATTGGTATCATTGGTTTTGGTCGGATCGGAAGAAAGATCGCTGAATTCTGTAAACCTTTTGGTGTACGGATACTGGTACAAGATCCTTTTATATCAAAAGAAACCGTTGAACAAGTTAATGCAACATGGGTTGATAAAGAAACATTATTGAAAGAAGCAGATATCATTTCCATTCATGCATCCAAATCAGACAACCTGATCATTGGGAAAACTGATTATGCCAAAATGAAAAAAGGCGCGTTGCTCGTGAATCTTTCACGTGGTGGCATGATAGATGAAGATGGATTGCTGGAGGCATTACAGTCAAAGCATTTAGCAGGGGCCGGGTTAGATGTATTCGGCACAGAGCCATACAATGGCCCACTTTGTGATCTTGAAAATGTGATCCTTACACCACATTCGGCTACCATGCCTGTTGAAACAAGGGTTGCTATGGAATTGGAAGCTGTTGATAAGGCGTTGCGTTTTTTGCGTAACCAGTTAGAACCAAACGAGAAAGTAATTTAAGTGGATCAAAAAGAATTTGACGACCTGACCGGTACATGCGACAGGATACTTCAGCGCTTCTCTTCAGATCACGCCGTGGTTGCCATTCCGTGGCTGCATGTATTGAATGGTCACCCCAATAGTATCGGGCAATATGCACATGCTTTTAAAAGACGAAGTTTTTTTTCTGCTGTGGCATTGTTACTATCTAACCTGGTTTATATTTTTTTTAAGCTGTTGCAGTCACTGGTTTTATTCAGAACAAATAAAATAAATGTTGATGGTGAACTGGCAAACGCGGATGTGCTTTTTATCTCACACCTCGTAAGCTTGTCGTTGAATGAAAAAGATTTTTATTTTGCTACACTGCCTTCCCATTTGCACCGGGCAACCGGATTGTCAGCAGCAATAGGGCTTATCAATCACACACCGTCGCAAAACAATATTAAGATACGCGCGAGAAAGGAAGAAGGCGAGCCGCAAAGGATCGTTTTCTCAAAAACAATGTCGTTTGCAAGCGAGATCGGGTTTGCTGTCAAATGCTTTTCATCCTTTACCAAACTCGCCGGCGCCGGAAACAAAGAAAAAGACAGTGTAAGTAAAAATATTTTCCGTGAAGCGGCTTTGCATGCCATGACACCAGAAACACTTACCGCATTACGGATACGTGAACACATCCGTCAATTGTTAGAGCAGACTGCAGCAACCAATTTGGTGTTTACATGGGAAGGTCGTTCCTGGGAAAGGATGGCGATCCATGCGGCGAGATCACTTGACCATTCGGTTCGTTGTGTGGGATACCAACACACGATCCTGCTTGCTTCGTCCCATGCGCTTAAGAAAAGTTTGGGTAAAGAATATGACCCCGACGCTATTTTCACGATCGGAAAAAAAACAGCTGACATATTACGTTCTGCGGATGAGTTGAAGGGTACCGACATCACGGTGTATGGATCTTACCGCCTTTCCATGTCGCCAGATCAAAACCCGGAGCGGATTGAAAGCGATTTTCAATGCCTTGTAACACCCGAAGGCATCGAGTCAGAATGTGTATTGCTTTTTGACCTGGCCATACAGCTGGCAGCGCAATCCCCGGCCATCAATTTTGTTTTTAGGAATCATCCGGTACTGCCTTACGATATGCTTTCAAAAAAGTATAAAAGATTTGCTAAGCTACCCGCCAATTGCAGTTTATCAAATAGCCCCGACATCAACGAGGATTTTAAAAAGTCTGATTTTTTATTGTATCGCGGATCATCTGTTTGCATGTACGCAGTAATGCAGGGTTTACGACCGGTTTATTATGCCTTGCCCAATGAAATATCAATTGATCCATTATACCAACTCGGCAATTGGCGCATGACTGTACAAAATGAAGATGATTTTATGGATGCAGTTGGCTCACATAAAAATGCCCCTGTCTTAGCAAAGAAAGAAATGTACGAGTCGGCCCGATCTTTCTGTGATGACTACCTGCAGCTACCAGATGAAAATATGTTTTATCATACCATTCTTTTAAAAAAATAACTACAATGAGCACGACCAATTTATTTGCAACAAATTATTTGCAGGAAGCACAACAGGTAATAGAACAGATGGACGTTGCAGCGATAGAAAAAATGACAACTTTATTAGTAGATCTCCGTGCATCTAAAGGCCGCCTCTTTTTAATAGGCGTGGGTGGCGGTGCGGGTCACGCGAGCCATGCTGTAAATGATTTTCGGAAAATAGCCGGTATTGAATCCTACTCGCCGAGTGATAATGTGAGCGAGTTAACCGCGAGAACCAATGATGAAGGATGGGATACTACTTATTCTGCGTGGTTGAAAGTAAGCAACCTCTCTTCAAACGATATGGTATTTGTTTTCTCCGTTGGTGGAGGCGATGCAGAAAGAAATATCAGTGCCAATATTGTAAATGCGCTGAAACTCGGCAAAGAAGTTGGCAGCAAAATCATCGGTGTGGTTGGTAGGGATGGCGGCTACACAGCAAAAGTTGCCGATGCCTGTGTGATCGTTCCTACTGTTAATAAAGAGTATATCACACCACATACAGAATCGTTCCAGGCTCTGGTTTGGCACCTCATCGTGTCTGACCCCCGCTTGCAGCAGATGAGTAATAAATGGGAATCGCAGAAATAATCATACACTGTTATATAAATTTCATTGATCGATTTGAAAAATAGATTAGTATCACCTGCATCCCTGCTTGTTATCAGCAGCATTGTCGTTAGGGTAATTGTGTATTTTCTTTTACCCGTTTCTGACGATCTCGGAAGATATGGCAATACATCAGCACTTTATATCTCTGCATTAACGGAACATTTTGGCGACTATCTTTCTTTTACAACCAATATCCCGCCCGCTACTTTTATTATTGATGCTTTTGTTTTTGCTGTTACCGGTGCAAAAACAGCCATAAGTATCCGTGCCATTCTTATACTGGTCTCATTGCTTGACGTGATAGCTATCCTGCTTTTGTTTAGAACAGCAAACAGGTTGGGTGCGGGCCAACGAACTTCTTTTTTTATTATGCTGCTTTTTTCTATCGCTCTTATACCTTTTGAATTGTGGCGCGATGGAATGCATTATGATCACCTTACTTTTTTCTTTACTTCTTTTTTTGCATGGGCATTGGTAAAACTGGTAAAAAAACCGGATACGGGTAATATGCTCTGGCTTTCTTTCACAGGCGCTTTGCTGGTTTCCCAATCTGCAACAAATTCTGCGATAGTGCCGGTTTCTGTTTTGCTGATCCTTTTTTTCTTATACCTGCCCAAAAAGCAATTTGGCAAATTGTTTTTTGCAATATTCATCAGTCTTTTGTTACCGGCAGTTGTATTAATAATTATCAGTCGGAAAAATAAAGCCGAAGGACAGGAAGGACTCACCAGTAATAAAGCGGGACCGGCCATGATGATGGTTGTTCAGCGCGCGTATAAATATGATGTGGTCAAAGTGCGACAGGCTGCACAGGATGCCGGCGCACCCAACTGGTGGCTCTGGACCTACGACCATGCCACACCACCTGTTGATTCAGTAACAGGCAAACAGGCAGAACACTGGATCAATCTTGCACAGGCATTTGGTATTTGTTTTTTTACGCCAGATGGCCGGTCAAACAATAATCCATGGCAATTTAATTTTAATCCGCTAAGCCAATACCTGCAACAAAATGGGCACACTACATTATTAACTTTTGTAAAAGCAGATGCAGATGATGCAGTACACAAGCCCTATCGCTTTGCAGGGTTCTCATTTGAATTGAGTCCGCGCTGGATCGGTGTGTATGGAGATATATCCAAAAAAATATTCTTTACAACCATCAAAAAAAATCCCTTGGGAATGGGTAAGGCTTTTATAGAGCAACAAGGTATCTTTTCACTGTATGGGCCTTTATTTCTGTATAATACAACACAAGTAAAACAATCTTTGCTGGCAAGAAGTGGTTTGCGCACATTGCACGATCCGCTTCCTTTGCAACCATTATTTGTGATGACAACATTGCTTTATGCCTTGTTAATATTCATTACCTATCTGTTGGTACTTCTCAATATACCCTTAACTATATGGAAACTGTTGAAAAATGCGAGGTCCGGAAAAAAAACTGGAGTGATCAATCATTTCCTGTTATTATCAATTCCTGTGCTTTGTATTGCCGGTGTATATTCCTGTTTGGTTGGCGGAGAGAACGACAGGTATTTTATCCAGGGCGTCCCTTATCTTATCCTGCTTACTACTTGTTTGCCTGCATGGTTTAGTGGGAAGCTCGCTAAAATATAATTTTCAAAATTCAGTTCATACTGTTCTAATTAATGACAATCATTCCAACCAACCCTAATAGTCCGAATTGCCGCATCGGTATTTTTGTGATCGCATACAATGCTGAGAGCCACATTGAAAAAACGCTTAGCCGCATACCCGAAGCTGTGTGGAACATGCTGACAGTTGTATATATTATTGATGACTGCAGCTCTGATGATACTACATTGAAAGCGCTCAGTTTTAACAATGAACATACTGGTAAAATTGTTGTGATCAGGAACCGCGTCAATCTTCGGTATGGCGGTAACCAGAAACTTGGGTATCAATGGGCCATCGATCAACAATTAGATATTGTAGTGATGTTGCATGCTGATGGCCAATACGCACCTGAATTTCTTGAGCAGATGTACACGCCGATTATGAACAATGAAGCGGATGTAGTGATCGGCTCGAGAATGATGACACAAAAAACGGCGCTGCTTGGCGGTATGCCGAAGTATAAATATTACGGCAATATCATACTTACCAAAATGCAGATCGCATTAACAGGTTTGAAATTATCGGAATATCATTCGGGATACAGGGCATATCGTGTAAAATTTCTCAAGAGCATTCCTTTCTGGGAAAATTCAAACGAATGGCATTTTGATACTCAAATCCTGTTGCAGAACTACCAGGTAAAAGCACGTATCAAAGAATTTGCGATTCCAACTTATTATGGGGATGAGATCTGCAGGGTAAATGGCATGAGCTATGCATTTAACTGCGTGATAACTTCTTTCGGTTTCCTGTTATACAGGCGTGGTATCTATTACAGCCGTAAGTATGATGTGAACCTGAAAGGCCAACGATATTTTGATAAGTTTGATGATCCTTATTCGAGCCATTCAATTATTTACAAATATTTACTTGAACACGGGGTAAAAGGAAAGAAAATCCTTGAACTCGGAGTGGGCGATGCATCACTCACTAAGCGTTTAAAAGCAAATGGCGCAGTGATTGATGGTGTTGAGTTTGACAAAGTGTACATTGAACAGGCAGAACCATTTTGTGAGAGAATATACAGTGGCGACCTTGATAAAATTGAAACACTTAACCTTGACACAGATTATGACATTATAGTGGCGGCGGACATACTGGAACATTTGATTGATCCCGAATACGTATTGTCAAAACTAAAAACTAATCTGAAAAAGGATGGCTTACTTGTTGTCTCACTACCGAATGTGGCTAATATTTATGTAAGAATGAGTTTGCTATTCGGGCAATTCAATTATCATTCAAAAGGGTTGTTTGATAAAACACACCTGCACTTTTACACCATCAGCACGGCTTCCTCCATGCTCGCTAAAACGGGTTGGAAGATCATCGGTAAAAATATAACCGCTATTCCGCTTGCAATCGTTTTCCCTTTTTTACGGCTAACTATTTTCAGATGGATCCTTCAATTATTTTATGGGGTCACGAGGCTTTTCAAAGGCTTATTTGGTTACCAGAGCCTGTTCTTCTGTACAAATCCTAACAGCACTGAACTATTATAAATGAACGGAACGGGAGCTGGCAATAATCTTACATTATCAGTGGTGATAGCTACACTCGGTGGCCCCTCATTGAGCGGAACGATCGATTCGCTGATGAGCGGTTCAAAAATTCCTGATGAAATATTGATCTGCATTCCTGTTGACCACTCACATAAAGTTGCAGGGCTCGCATCAACTACAACAAGAATAATTGCAACTGAAGTAAAGGGCCAGGTAAAACAACGCGCTTTCGGTTTTACACAGGTAAAGGGCGACCTGGTATTGCAACTGGATGATGACATACTTCTTGAGAAAGAGGCATTGTATACATTGACGCAGCATATTTTAGAATTAGGGAAAGGCAATGTGGTTGGCCCCATTTACTATGGACAAACTACCGGCCGCTGCATTCACGAACTGCAGAGAGGTGTTGTAAAAAACATTTTCGACAGTATAGTCTGCGCGGCGCCATGGGATGTAAAAAAAATGGGTGTGGTTACAAGCCTCGGCATCAACTATGGTGTGGATGATCAATTTTGTACAGATGATCTTACACAAACTGACTGGTTGCCTGGTGGTTGTGTTCTTTCCTATAAAGAGGATCTTGTAACGGATGATTTTTTCCCATTTACGGGCAAAGCTTATTGCGAAGATGTTTTTCACTCATATTACCGCTCACGGATGGGTACACGTTCATGGGTGGCAACAAGTGTAAAGGCGTTTATTGAAGAGCCGGTACCGGAATTTGACAGTAAAGCAGTAAACAAGGTGATCTCTATCAGAAGACATTTTCTCAAATTGATCAATGGACCGCAGTGGCGGCTTTTTTTATATGAAATGTTTTGCAGAATACGAAGTCGTGTTTATTCAACGGGTAGAGTATAAAGATAAGATCGGTATGCAGGTATTAAACGGGCATGATAAGATATGATCGAAACAACTGACCGTTTTTCGGTTGTGATACCGGTGTATAATGGCGGTGCATTTATTGCCAAAGCCATAGAAAGTTGTCTTCAGCAAACAGTACTGCCCAATGAGATTATTGTTATCGATGATGCGAGTGATGACGATACTGCGAGGATAGTACATGCTTTTAATTCCCCATCGATAAAATATGAACGCAATAATGAGAACCGCGGCCCGTCTTTCAGCAGGAACCGCGGTATGCAGTTAGCAGTTTGTCCATGGATATTTTTTTTAGACGCGGATGATATTTTCCACCCACGTAAAATAGAGATCATCAGTTATTGCATATCACAAAACAACACTATTCACGCAATAGGCCATTCATTTAATATAGAGGGAAAGGTTTCTTTACGGGATACTGATAAGTTGTTTACATCAAAAATGAAAGTAAAAAGATTTTCAGCTGATGATGTCCTTTTAAAAAATCCAATGGTCACACCATCATTGGCCGTGCATATTCAAAACGGTATCTGGTTCAATGAACAAATGGAATTTGCAGAGGATCATGATTTTATCCTGCGCACCGCAGAAAAATTTGGCATCTGGTATCTTGATATGCCTTTATGTTCGCTGCACCGTTTACCCTTAACACCCGGTGGCATCAGCGACAACAGGTGGAAAATGCGCAAAGGCGAAATGAAAATGTATATCGATTACTGTAAGCGAAACAGGTTGTATCCTGCGATCCCTTTCTTTTTAGTATTCTCATTGTTGAAGCATGTGAAGAATATACTCTTTTTAAGAAACTAACCTGTGCTGTTAAACTGTAGTAAATTAAAGGCATCCTCTGTGAAACTCTGTGCCCTCTGTGTCTCCGTGGTGAAAAAAAATATCGAAGCGAAGACTTCACCACAGAGACACAGAGGGCACGGAGTTTCACAGAGGATTTTCAACAGCACAATACGTTTAACAATTAATTAACCGGTAATTGAATAAGACTTTGCCTAATCAAAAATGGAAGTACTGAGCGTCGGCTTACCTAAGGTTGCGGTTTTGATGGCCACTTATAATGGAGAAAAATACCTGCGCCAGCAAATGGATTCAATATTGGCACAGCAAAATGTGGATGTATCCGTATTTGTGAGGGATGATCATTCTTCCGATACAACGGTCAGCATAATAAATGAATATGCTGAGCGCACTGGCAAAGTATTTTTATTAGCTCGGAAACCGGCACAACTTCGCGTCACAAAAAATTTCTACAGCATAGTTAAAGAAGTCGATCTTTCTGATGCAGACTTCATGGCCTATAGCGACCAGGATGATGTATGGCTTCCTGCCAAAATGGATGCTGCGATCAATGCCCTTACCAATAGCCATTCTGATGCCTATGCTTCTAATTTATTACGTGGCGATACGGAAGGCAGGATCATGCGTGAAGGAACATGGCTGAAAAGGTTGATACAATATTTATTTAACCGCAAATCATCAAGGCAGACCTTATATGACCATTATTTTGAAGCGGCATCTGCAGGATGTACCCTTGTTCTGAGTAAAAAAGCAGCACAGTATTTTCAAAAGCGCGTACAGGAAATTTATGACACCATTCCGTCGGATACCTCGCACGACTGGTCCACTTATGCCATCACCCGCATTGGAGGTTTCAAATGGTATATAGATGAACATTCCTATATCATTTACAGGCAACATGCAGAGAATGCGTATGGTGCAAATATTGGTTTTGGCGGGATCAACAAGATGCTTGAATGGTTCACTTCCGGGAGATACAGGATGCATATATTGATGATTGACAATCTCTATAATAACACCGGTATACATCCGGATTTTATGGCAGCAGTAAAAAATTACAAACCCGGTTCTATCCTTTCAAGATTCCGCATGGCTTTTGCGGTGCACAAGTACCGGCGTAAATGGACCCATCGCATTTTATTGTTCTTATTGATCATTTTGGGTTATTGCAAATAATATGTATAAAAGTTTTCTGAAGAGGATCATTGATATCATAGTTGCATTGGTACTTTTTATATTGCTGTTACCGATATTTTTACTGATCATCATTTTATTGGCTTTTGCAACAAAGGGAAACCCTTTTTTCTCCCAGGTGCGCCCCGGTAGAAATGGAAAATTATTCAGGTTGATCAAATTCAAAAGTATGAACGAAAAAAAGGATGCAGACGGGCAGCTATTACCCGATGCAGAACGCCTTACCCGCATCGGGTCATTCCTGCGTAAAACATCTCTAGATGAAATACCGCAATTGTTGAATGTATTGGCAGGTGATATGAGTTTAATAGGCCCGCGCCCGCTTTTGGTTGAATATCTTCCTTTATATAGTAATTTTCAGTCGCGGAGGCACGAAGTACTGCCCGGCATTACAGGATGGGCGCAGGTAAATGGACGGAATACGATCAGCTGGAAAGAGAAATTTGAATATGATGTATGGTACGTGGATCATATAAGCTTTGCACTTGATCTGAAGATAATAATGCTCACCATTAGAAAAGTATTTATCAGGGAAGGGATCAATGCAGGCGAACAGGTAACCATGCAAAAATTTTCTGGTAACACAGAATCATAAGAATATGAAAAGGAAAATTGCGTTAATTGGCGCCGGTGGACATGCTAAAGTGATCATAGAGATCCTTGAAGAAATGGGTGAAGACATTGAAATGATCAATGACAACAATCCGGTTCTGTCGAACTTACATGGATACAGCGTTACGACAGATATGCCGGCACAGAATATCCCTGTGATCATTTCTGTAGGAAGCAATAAAATAAGAAAAAGGATCGCAACAGAACTTACAAATGCTTTCGCAACAGCAATTCATCCTAAAACAAACCTGTCTAAAAGATGTAGCATCGGTGAAGGCACTGTGGTAATGGCGGGCGTTACAATCAATTCAAACGCGGTGATTGGCAAACATTGTATCATCAACACAAATGCATCAGTAGATCATGATTGTGTGATCGGCGATTTTGTACACATAGCACCAGGCAGTTCCATAGCAGGTACGGTTAGCATTGGTGAAGGCACACAGGTAGGGGTGGGCAGCAGTATCATACCGAATATTACTATAGGGAAATGGGTAACGATCGGTGCGGGAACGGTGGTTATTGACGACATACCAGATTATGCAGTTGTGGTAGGTGTTCCAGGGAATATCATCAAATTTAACCACGAGTAACACATGGCAAACAGGATCTGGTTATCATCACCCCATATGGGAAATACGGAGAAGCAATTTGTAGAAGAAGCATTTACTACCAATTGGGTGGCTCCCTTAGGACCTAATGTAGATGGGTTTGAGACGGATCTTTCAAAATATACCGGCGTTGCAAACACCGCTGTGTTAAGTTCCGGTACATCTGCCATACACCTTGCGCTTATTATATTAGGTGTACAGAAAGACGATATTGTTCTTTGCCAGAGTTTTACCTTCTCAGCATCTGCAAACCCCATCGTATATCTCGGCGCTACACCTGTGTTCATCGACTCGGAAGAAGATACCTGGAACATGGATCCGGTTTTGCTTGAAGAATCTATTCAACATTATCTCTCTATTGGAAAAAAACCTAAAGCCATCATTCCTGTTCACCTCTATGGAATGCCCGCTAAACTGGATGAGATCACGAGAATTGCGAAGCAATATAATATACCCGTTATTGAAGACGCGGCAGAAGCATTGGGTTCAACTTATCACAATAAGCCATGCGGTTCTTTTGGCGATATGGGTATACTGAGTTTTAACGGGAACAAGATCATTACAACTTCAAGCGGTGGCGCCTTAATTTCTGCAAATGTAGAATGGATAAAAAAAGCGCGATTCCTCGCAACGCAGGCAAGAGACCCTGCACCTCATTACCAGCATAGTCAGATTGGCTATAATTACCGCATGAGTAATGTACTGGCTGGCATAGGACGCGGTCAGATGCAGGTATTGCCGGACAGGGTAATGCAACGAAGAAAAAATTATGTATTGTATAGTGAGTCATTAAAAAATATACCAGGCATTCGATTCCAACCGGAGATGCCGGGTAGCTTCAGCAACCGTTGGTTAACCTGTATTTTAGTAGACCCCTCCCAAACGAATGGGATTACAAGAGAAGATATCAGGCTGCATCTTGAAAAGGACAATATCGAATCCCGGCCTTTATGGAAACCCATGCATATGCAACCTGTTTTTGCAGAAGCACCGCGTTTTCTCAATGGTGTTTCTGAAAAATTATTTGAACAGGGGTTATGCCTTCCATCAGGTTCTAATCTTTTGGCGGAAGATATTGAAAGAGTATTAGGAAAGATCGGGGAAATAGCACGCGGATGACGCGGATTGAACGGATTTTCACGGATCAAATCCGCTTACATCTGCTCAATCCGCGTCATCCGCGTGCCATTGACGCGGATTGAACGGATTTTCACGGATCAAATCCGCTTACATCTGCTCAATCC
>JAZKBI010000007.1:247551-392304 GCA_040388705.1 Bacteroidota bacterium
GCGTCATCCGCGTGCCATTAACAATAACTCAAACAGCTTCTAAATTATGTTCAGAAGAATTAACATACTTCCACAGTGGGCGATTTTTTTTATTGATATATTCATCTGTATCATCTCCCTCTTTATTGCCTACCTCGTAAAAGGCGATCTTAGTTTTACATTGATTAATAAAAGTATCTTCCTCAAAAATGCTTTTATTCTCGTATGCATTTGTACGCCGGTTTTTATTCTTTTAAAAACATATGCAGGTATCATACGGTTAACAACCATACAGGATACATTTAAGATCTTTATCGCCGTTACACTGATCAATTCCGGATTCATTGCTATCTACTTCATAGCATCCGTTTTTTTTCACAAATCATTCATATCTATTACAACGCTTGTGATCAATGGGTTTGTCGAATTCGTATTACTTGTCGTATACAGGCTGGCCATCAAACATTTCTTTTCTTATTTTAAAAACCTAAAGGTTGAGAGTAAAGACATCGTAATATATGGAGCGAGTGAGGAAGGTATTACAACCAAGCGTACATTGGAGTTAGATCTTAAAACACAAAACCGTATCGTTGCTTTTATTGACGATGATATAGCTAAAACAAGAAAGTCGATAGACGGCGCCCGGATCTTTCATTCCTCTGATTTTTTATTCCTGATACAGAATGAACATGTAGATGAATTGATTATTGCCACTACCGTGTTGTCAACAGAAAAGAAAAATGAGATAGTTGATATCTGTCTCGACAAAGGAATAAAGGTAATGCTCACGCCACCTGTAAAGGAATGGATCAATGGACAATTATCCGTAAGACAGATCCATGATATCAGGATCGAAGAACTGTTGGGCCGCGAACCGATTCAGATTCACAATGAGATCATTGATACCCAGATAAGGAATAAAAGAATATTGGTTACCGGCGCTTCAGGTTCTATCGGCAATGAAATTGTACGGCAGTTGTCCCGCTTCAATCCTTCAGCCATTATCCTTGTTGATATGGGCGAAACTGCTTTGTACGAATCTGAGCTTATCTACAGTGAACATTTTTCAGATAATGTTTTCAGGTATTTTATTGCGGACGTACGCGATTACGGCAGGATGGAAAGTATTTTCAAGGAATGCATGCCGCATTATGTTTACCATGCTGCAGCCTACAAACATGTTCCCTTAATGGAACTTCATCCCTACGAAGCTGTGGCAACCAATGTGATCGGTACAAAAAATGTAGCCGACCTCGCATTAAAATATGGTGTTCAGAAATTCGTAATGATATCTTCAGACAAATCAGTGAACCCTACCAATGTGATGGGAGCTACCAAACGCATTGCCGAGATCTACGTACAGTCATTGTATAACCATAAGATAAAAGAGATTAATAACGAAAACATTCCCGACAGCAACAAAGCAGAAAAAATAAATGCAGTCACAAAATTTATTACTACCCGTTTCGGAAATGTGCTGGGATCAAATGGCTCGGTAATACCAAGATTCCGGACGCAGATAACACAAGGCGGCCCCGTTACAGTAACCCACCCAGACATCAGCCGGTATTTTATGACGATACCCGAAGCCTGTCAACTGGTACTGGAAGCCGGAAGCATGGGAAAAGGCGGTGAGATCTTTGTATTCAATATGGGCAAATTGGTTAAGATCACCGATCTCGCCAGGAAAATGATACGGCTGTCAGGACTAACACCAGGCGTGGATATTGATATTAAATTCACAGGTCTGCGTCCCGGTGAAAAACTGCATGAAGAATTGCTGACAACGGAAGAGAATACAATTCCTACCTATCACGACCAGATATTGATAGCCCGCGTGCGTGAATATGATTATGAAGAAGTGGAAAAAGATATCAATATCCTTATTGGCCTTATCGGATCATTTAAAAGTGAAACGGAGATCGTTAAGATGATGAAGAAGATGATACCGGAGTACCTGAGTAATAACTCGGTATATGAAATCCTTGATCAGCCTTTAAAGCAGGGTAAATGACTTTTGTAAAAGACATGTTACTTTGATTTCAGCATGAGGTTTTTTTAAGCTATGAGCTGTGAGCCGCGAGCTGTGAGCAATGGCACGCGGATAACGCGGAAAGGACTGATTTTAACGGATTTGTGTTTTCCCTGATCCGTGCTCATCCGTTCTTTCCGCGTTATCCGCGTGCCATTTTTGGTCACCTGATCCGCGCCCATCCGTTCTTTCCGCAATATCCGCGTGCCATTTTTAGGTCAATAAGGTTGATTTCTGATTGCATTCGTTTGCTACTAAGGTTAGAAGGTTATAAAACAAGTTGCTTTATAATATCATCCATTCGTCCAGAGACCACAGGTGTTCGGAACAGTTTGTGTTATTTCATTACACTCGGGACTGGAAGTCCCGGAAAAGAAGATCTATATCACCTCTGCCCACGCTCTAAAGAGCGTGGCAAAGCTGGCAGAATTCTTTGCCACGCTCTTTAGAGCGTGGGCAAAGAATGAAACTCTACCTTTTCCCTCTGGGGGTTTCCAACCCCGCGTGTGTTGTATTTTAATCCTCCGAATAGTTGTCGTCGGGCGACCAACAAGGGCGTGGAGAATGAAATAATAAAAATTATGTGACAGCCTATGTATCCATCACGCCTTTGGCGGGACAAGTTGTGCATCGTAGGTGGTTCATTATTCGTTCTTATTTTTTGTAGAACCCGTAAAGCTGTGAGCCGCGAGCTATGCCGGCCCATAGCTCAAGGCTCGCAGCTCATAGCCGGAATAAAAAAGCGCGCCCCGTTTCCGGAGCGCGCTTTCTAACTTACTCTTCCTTCTTCACTAACTGGCTAACAGCGCCAATAACAGAACCAATCACAGCGGCATAACCTGCAACGGTTATAATTGCGCCGGGCAAGGTTACCGGGGCGGTAAGAATGGCGGCAGATACACTGGCCAGTCCCAATCCTATGTTACGCAGTTTTACAAAGAATGAAGGGGTGGGCGATGATGCCCGTTTGATAACCTCTTTCATAAAAGATGTTTTCTGGTTAAAGAATAGTTACCGGGTTCTACCCTCCGTGAACGATGGTGACAATATCGCTTGGATAGCCCGTTTCTTCCAGGCCATCATAGCAAAGCGCCATATACTCGCGGGTCTCGGGCCTGTCCACTTCAGTTAATGCAGAGTAATCAACAAACGGACCTCCTTTAGCAGTACCTAATGACTGCCATTCCTGCTGTCCTTTTAACCTGCTGTACAAGCTAATGCCAAACATTCCTTGCTTGTTAAAGCTGATACTTACATAACCACGAAAAGAGGCGGCCGTAATGGTCGGTTTCAGACCATTAGTGTCTACCGTTTGCCCCGAAGAAATAACACCCAGTTCTTTACCTGCATTAGCAGTATAGCCAGGGCGCATTTTCATACGAAGTACCATAGCACGGATCAGTTGCAGGTTACCCTGCTTAACAAGTTCCTTGGCAGTAGTGGCTTCTTTCATCTCTGCCTTCTTTAGGTCCGACTTGTTAATGCTATCAATGATTGATTGGGCAGCGTCCTGCTGTTCTTCGATCTCGGTTTGCGTCAGTCCGAGGCTTTCACCCAGAGAGCCTAATTTTTCTTTGTACGTACCCGCCCAGACTGCTAAGTTTCCGTCTGTCTTGGGTATGTATGATGCAAATACTTTCATAAATTTTGTTTTTAAAAATGATTAAATTTTGTTTCGTCGATTGCCCGCTGCAGTCGGGCCCACCGGTGGTTTGTCAACGGGAACAAAGCTATCAATGCAAACAATTGCTTTACCACCCTAACCACCCTATGGCTGTTAGGAATAGATTGGTTATCAATCCATATAATCAAAAATAATCTTCGATTTTGGCTTGCTATTACAGCATAATTTCAGCTGACTGGCAGAAATGTCCAGCTCACTGACAGAATAGTTCGGCTGACTGGCGGAACAGCCCGGCTGACTGGCGGAACTGTCCGGCTGACTGGCGGAACTGTCCGGCTGACTGGCAGAACTGCTCGGCCGACTGGCGGAACTGTCCGGCTGACTGGCGGAACTGTCCGGCTGACTGGCGGAACTTTCTGGCCGACTGGCGGAACTCTCCGGCTGACTGGCGGAACTCTCCGGCCGACTGGTGGAACTGTCCAGCTGACTGGCGGAACTCTCCGGCCGACTGGCGGAACTCTCCGGCCGACTGGCGGAACAGTCCGGCTGACTGGCGGAACTCACCGGCCGACTGGTGGAACTGTCCGGCTGACTGGCGGAACTCTCCGGCCGACTGGCGGAACTTTCCAGCTGACTGGCGGAAGTGTTCGGTTGACTGGCAGAATTGTTCGGCTTGCTGGCGGAACTGTCCGGTTGACTGGCAGAATTCTCCGGCTGACTGGCGGAATTATTCGGGTGACTGACGGAACTGTCCGGCTGACTGGCAGAACATTTCTGCTGACTCATGGGAATGTCTGGCAAGTACAAAGAATTATTTCCCCATGCCCCTTAGTAAGTTGAGCATGGCAACAATATATGCTTGCACACTTTTGATGGTGCCGGGGTCGATCTTGAAATACTTGCTGTATAACTGCTCATGAGAAAGATTGCCGTCGGGAATTTGATACAGTTGTGCCACCTGGTGCAATAAGGCGCTTTTATTATTTGCAACCAGGATATTCGCATCTACCTGTAAACGGTAAAACAGCGCCAACTGCGCTATGTTTAAGTTGGTTTGAAGATGTTGTGTAGCGGTTATTAATTTATCTGCATTTTTTATGTAAACGTATGCCTGTATTTCATTATTGATCTCGGTGTACAGCATTTTTTTGCAATGCGGCAACCTGGGTTCGAGGGCCAGCCCGGGTATTTCTGCAATCCTGTTAAGCTGAAATAAATGTTCGCGCCACAAGTCTGTTGCATCTGTATTGGCCGGAAGGCCTTTGCCGTAATGGTCCATTACATATTTTACAAAAACCGCGTGGTTGAAATTGCAGGAAACCATTGTATAAATGGTTCGTAAAGTGGCATCGTTTACAGGCAGCGACCGGTGGAAGGCGTCTGCCAGTTTTTCCCAATAATAGCCTATGGCAAAGTCGGGTATTTGTTTTTCTGTCGCTATCCTGTATTGATCGTGAATCAGCGCCGTCAATTCTTCATCCGTTTCCTGCAGGCTGCATTTTTCGCCCGGCAGTAATGCTTCGAGGATGGTAGCCCGCATTGGCTCCCATAGGTTCCTCGGCATGGGGCTGTTAAAGTCGAAATGATCCCTGAAACTGGATTGCAGGTAATGAATAAACCGGGTAAGGCTTTCTTCCAGGCCGGTTTTAAATCCCGACGCCGATTCACCGGCATCGCCATACAACTGGTTTAGAAAAAACACGGTGCTTTTCTGCGCCAGTTGCACCATACAATCCAGCGAAATTTTTTTTGATTTTTTGTACGTGGATTTGAGCCAGTAAAGCGGTAAGCGTTCCGCTTCTTTCAAAATTGCCTCTCTTTCTTCTTCATTGAGTGCCTGGTGGCTGCCCGGTGCGATAACAGCCAGCGTGATCATTTCGTTTACTGAGGATAAGCTTGGTTTCTTTTCCATAAGCAGGATATTTGAGACCAATATATTACGCTAAAAACATTTTTGCAATAGTGGAGAACTCCTTCCGCGCTAATGGGTTCTTTACCAGGGAATTAAGTGAGAAAATTTTTTGAAAAACTAAGGCCTACCCGACAGACCTCTTAGCGCTCCCTGCGATTCTTGGCGTTCATTGCAATACTGCTTTACATCAGGCATTATCTTCTTTCTTACGCTCATTGATGAGTGCAAGATATTTTGAAAATCAAAACAGTTTATTGCGGTTTACACCTGTTGTATTTCTCCCGTCCGTCTTTATGCGGGAACCGCCGGGTCATCCGCCTAAGGCGGAGAGACCCGGCGGGGAACACTCTGCTCTTTCCGCAACGGGATGATGAGGCAGATTAATAATGTGTGTTTGTCTTCTAAGGATGACACCCTGTCAAAAGTCTGGAGTTAGAAGTCTGGGCCGGGTATTATTGCCCTGTAAGGGTTCATGCAATAATTAAATTTTATCCGTTATCCATTCCAGGTAATTTTCCTGATCGATAACTGCAAATTGAGCTTCGGGATATGCTTTCCCAAAGGCTACTGGTTTTTTTGTTTTACCTGCCTTCCATTTGCATTCTAATGCTTGTAGTTGTCCATTGTTCAATTCAAGTAAATCAATTTCCTGGCCGTCGTAGGTTCTCCAAAAAAAATACTGCGGCTGATAGTCCCGGTAGCTATTGTATTTAATCCGTTCGCTTAATACATATTGTTCCCATAACTGGCCAATGTCGTTACGGAGTTCCGGGGGACTGAAATTGCCAATCAAGGCATTGCGGATTCCATTATCAAAAAAATACCATTTTTTGCTTTTCGTAATTTCTTTGCGCAGGTTATTGCTATACCCAGTTAGCGGATAGATGATAAATACTTTACTTAACAAGTCCAGGTATCGTTCTACCGTTCCTTTACTCAGTTGAAGCGTTTTACCTAATTCAACTGTACTAACCTGGCTCCCAACCTGCCAGGCAAGCAATTGCAGCAGCCTATAAAGAACATCAGCGCCCTTTATGTTCTCCATTGTCAACAGGTCCTTCAACAGATAACTGTTCACCAATTGTTTTAAATAATTTTCCTGCTCTTGTTTATTATCGATATGCCATAACTCCGGATAGCTTCCGAAGATCAACCTTTGTTCGAGGTTCCTTGCCGTAGTGAGATAATCTTGTGTAGCCGCAAGCTCTGCCTGGGCGATGGGGTACAGATAATAAACCAGGTTGCGCCCAACAATTGGTTCGCCGGTTGAAGAAACCAGGTCAAAGCTGCTACTGCCTGTTGCGATCACTGTTATCCCTTTAACGGAATCGATGAGCAGTTTTAGAATTTTTCCAATATCCTGTACCGCCTGTGCTTCATCCAATACAATGATTTTCTTCCCCTCGGTTAACTGTTTATAATTAACAACCGTTCTTTTCTGTAAAATTTCCGCTACCTGCATGTCCTCTCCCTGGAGTAACAACGCCTGGTCGCCATATTTTTGAACAATGTTTTCAATAATGGTTGTCTTACCGGTACGACGTGTACCATATAACATGATTACTTTTTGCAGGCCAAGTTTGGCTTCTATCTTCTTTTGAACGATTCTTGGAATATCCATTTTTGTAAATTAGGCTTATTAACTGGCGCAATTTACATTAATTAGGCCATTTTGCGTGGCCTAATTATCATTATCCCCGGAGCCACCACGGATCCATTAGCAAAGCGGGATCCGCAATGGACGAGAGGGGCCTGCCTTAGCCGGCCCAAATTGTTTCTACCCACCAATTGTTCCGATGGAACAACCTGTGAGAGACAAAATAGCACGCGGATTAAACGGACCTGTCTGCCGATAGGCAGGTTGGCACAGATCTGATCAGCGAAAATCTGCTTAATCCGCGTCATCCGTGTGCCATTCAGTCGGGAGACATTCGCGGCGAACGCTCCGCACTTTTCCGTCTCCGACGGGACCTGTGGAGACAAAAAATGAAGACCGTTGCAGATAATGAAAAAGGTAATTTTCACTTTCGACAAATCTCCCGTCCGTTATTATGCGGGAACCGCCGGGTCATCCGCCTAAGGCGGAGAGACCCGGGGAACACCCTGCTCTTTCCGCAACTGATGATGAGGCAGATTAATAATGTGGGTTTGTCTTCTAAGGGTGACAACCTGTGAGAGACAAAATAGCACGCGGATGACGCGGATTAAGCAGATTTTCGCTGATCAGATCTGTGCCAATCCGTTTAATCCGCGTCATCCGCGTGCCATTCCAGGCGGGAGACACTTGCGGAGACCATTAGCAGGTGGCACTTCGCTATCGTTACAATTGGGCCATAGAAAAAGCATGGACATCGACATGTTTGTATTGGCCGCATTTCAAATTTTCGCCTCTGTCTGATTTATTTTAATCCACTATGTGTTATCCTATATGTTCTATGTACTATGTGGTTCAAAGTTTTTTACCACATAGTACAGTAGGAAACTTAGGTTCTCACATAGGAGTCGCGAAAATTTGAAATGCACTCTTTGGATTTGACACAGTGAATATGAACGAAATAATCCTTATACTGGAAAATTCATTTACGGATATTCAAATCAGGACAACAAGTAATGCTTTTATTTTTTGCAATATAAATTCTGTAAAGTGCGATTTTATAAACCACTCAACTCACCGGCTTGTAAAACCAATAGAAACAAAAGAAGGCATCCGGCTGTTTTCGATAGAAGATGTTGCGGCAATGAAGTTTCATGCCATTTGCGGCAGAGGTAGCAGGAAAGACTTTTATGATATCTATTTCCTGCTTCAGCAATTTTCTTTAAAAGAAATGCTGGCATTTTATGATTATAAATTTAATTCAGATAATTCATGGATGGCGCTCCGGAGCCTTCAATATTTTGAAGATGCAGATCATCAGGACCCGCCGGAATCCATACAGGATTTTCCTTCCTGGAATGAGATAAAGCAATTTATAACTGATGAAGTAAATGGATTCTCATTTAATATTGAATAATAAAACGATTAGTGAAAAAACCGCTTGTAATTTTTTAGCCTGGAGTTAGAAGACTGGAGACTATCGCTGCAATTGCCGTTGATTCAAAAACTCCGGCAACCCAGTCTCCAGTCTTCTAACTCCTGTCTCCAGACTTTCTTACCCGTTTATATTTCTTGGTCTGGAGTTAGAAGTCTGGAGACTGTTGACTGCAATTTCCCGTTGATTCAAAAACTCCGGCAACCCAGTCTCCAGTCTTCTAACTCCTGTCTCCAGACTTTCTTTAAACCCCCTTTGTTTTCGTACATTAATCCCATGATTCTCAAACACTGGCTATACCTTATTTGCCTGCTCGCGGCCCTTACCCTCTCTGCCTGGCTCATGGCGGTAACCTTGCATTTCATCATACCTGCCGTTATTGCTGATTCAATCGAACCCTTTGGCAGGCTGAATAAGGTACAGCAGGCTACTATTGTGCTTATTGAACTTGGCTTCATTCATCTGTGTAACCTGATGCGCAAATTTGTGGTGAAAGAATCCCTGTTTGCTCTGCCCAGGTGGCTTCGCTGGCGCTTTACGCCTATTGTGTTATATGCAACCGCATTATGGCTCGGCTGTTTGATCTACCTGTCGTTTTATTTGTGGCGCATTCCCGCGGTTTATAAATGGGATATTCTCATTGAGTTGTTTGTGCTCACTTTAGGGATGGCTGTTATGCTGGGTATTGCTATCCCGTTTAGTTCATCGAGGTGTTGGTTGTTTATCTGGAAAAGGCGGCAGTGAGAAAAATTATTTTTTAAACTGTCTTCTTTTATAAATTTTTTAACCCGGCTTAAAGAAGGTGTTCCTAAAGTACAAATCAGCTTTGCTTCTCTATATAATTGGGAAAACCGCAATGGCCTGTCTTTCTTATCGGCAAGTTTCCGGTGTTAACAAAGCGCAATAAATAGCGTCGTAACAAGATTTATCGCTGACTGTTTCTGAAATGTATTGGGATCGAATGGCCCAGTGATACCAGGATTCAAGACACAGATAACGCAGGGTGAGCCTGTTACTGTAACCCATCCCGACATCCGCCGGTATTTTATAACGATACCCAAAGCCTGTCATCTGGTGTTGGAAGCCGGAAGCATGGGAAAAAGCGGTGCGATCTTTGTATTCAATATGGGCAAGCTGGTTAAGATCACCGACCTGGCAAATAAAATGATACCATTGTCGGGACTTACACCTGGCGTAGATATTGATATTAAATTACAGGGTTGCGGCCCGGTGAAAAAATACATGAAGAACTCCTTACAACTGAAGAAAATACAATTCCAATTTATCACGGCCAAATATTGATAGCGGGGGTTCAGGAATATGATTATGCGGCAGTGGAAAAAGATATTACAGCCTTAATATAGCTTATCGGTTCCGCAGGAACTGAAATAGAGATCGTTAAGGCAATGAAGAAGATGATACCGGAGTATTTGAGTAATAACTCTGTGTTTGAAAGCCTCGACCAACCTTCTTTAAGGTAAAGGAATTTTACATGTGAATATCCTTAGTAAAATCTTTACTTTGCAAATCTTTTCAAGCTGTTTTAATAAAATAAGATGAAGAAAGCGTTAATTACCGGCATTACTGGCCAGGATGGTGCATATTTAGCAGAATTATTGTTGAAGAAAGGTTATGAGGTACATGGTATCAAACGAAGAAGTTCTTTATTAAATACAGCAAGGATCGATCATTTTTACGAGGACCCCCACATTACCGGCAGGCATCTGATACTTCATTACGGCGATCTTACAGACTCTACCAACCTAATACGCATTATACAGGAAGTGCAACCGGATGAGATCTATAATCTCGCTGCCATGAGCCATGTTCAGGTAAGTTTTGAAATACCGGAATATACTGCTAATGCTGACGGTATTGGTACTCTGCGGATATTGGAAGCGGTCCGTTTGCTAGGTCTTGTTGAAAAAACGAAAGTATACCAGGCATCTACTTCGGAATTATATGGATTGGTTCAGGAAGTGCCTCAGAACGAAAAAACGCCTTTCTATCCCCGTTCGCCGTATGCGGTTGCGAAGCTATATGCCTATTGGATCACAGTAAACTACCGGGAAGCCTATGGAATGTTTGCCTGCAATGGTATTCTGTTTAATCATGAATCCCCTTTGCGTGGAGAAACTTTTGTTACCCGTAAAATTACACGCGCCGTTGCTAAAATAGCGTTGGGCTTACAGGATACCTTATACCTGGGAAACCTTGATGCAAAGCGGGACTGGGGCCACGCCAGAGATTATGTGGAAGGCATGTGGCGGATGCTTCAACAGGAAGTGGCCGAAGATTTTGTTCTTGCAACGGGTGTGACAACGATGATACGTGATTTTGTAAAAATGGCGTTTGCTGAAATAAATATTGAACTGGCTTTTGAAAATGAAGGGGTAAACGAAATAGCGAGAGTTGTTTCCTGTAATGGGAAGTATTCGATACCCGAAGGCAAGGTAGTGGTAAAAGTAGACGCCCGTTATTATCGCCCCACCGAGGTAGATCTCCTGATAGGGGACGCTTCCAAAGCCAAAGAAAAATTGGGATGGGCTCCTGTGCATACTTTACAGGAGATGGTAACAGAAATGGTAGCCGGCGACCTGGCAATATTTTCCCGCCAGCAGTTCCTGAAAAACAGTGGGTTTGAGGTAAAAAATGAATTTGAATAAAGACTATGCAAATCAGGCCATTTATCTCGCCGAAAATTTACAGATTAGAAACAATTGCCATAGAATACGCAGATCATCACAGAAATTAATCTGTGGAAATCTGTGTATTCTGTGACAAAAAAAAGCCAACGGGTATACGTTATCATGGAAAAAGAAGCAAAAATATATGTGGCCGGGCACAGGGGTATGGTGGGAAGTGCAATTGTAAGAAAGCTAGCCAAAGAAGGTTTTCAAAACATCATCACCAGAACCTCAGAGGAGTTGGATCTGCGTAACCAGCAATCTGTAAATGATTTTTTTTTCCAGGAACAGCCTGTTTATGTTTTTCTCGCAGCCGCAAAAGTTGGTGGCATACTGGCGAATGATACCTATCGTGCAGAATTCATCTATGATAATTTGATGATTGAAGCCAATATCATCCATGCATCCTATATAAATAAAGTATCCAAATTATTATTTTTAGGTTCTTCCTGTATCTATCCCAAACTGGCGCCACAGCCTTTAAAAGAAGAATATATTTTATCAGGTTACCTGGAGGCTACCAATCAACCTTACGCCATTGCGAAGATTGCGGGCATTGAATTATGCGATGCCTATAGGGCGCAGTATGGGTGCAATTTCATTTCAGCCATGCCTACTAATTTGTACGGTCCCAATGATAATTATGACCCCGAGAAATCACATGTATTGCCGGCCCTGCTTCGTAAGTTCATAATGGCCAAACAAAACAATGCTGCGGAAGTCGTTTTATGGGGAACAGGTATGCCAAGACGCGAATTTTTGCATGTTGATGATCTAGCTGAGGCCTGTATTTTCTTAATGAGTGCTTATCATGAAAAAGGGCTGGTGAATATCGGTATGGGGCTGGATATCACCATAATGGAGCTGGCGGAACTGATTAAAAAAATAACTGGCTATCAGGGCCGTATTGTTCTGGACAAAACTAAACCGGATGGAACCCTGAGGAAACTGATGGATACTGGGAAATTAACAGCTTTGGGCTGGAAAGCTTCTATTGGGTTGGAAGATGGGATTGGGAGGGTGTATAGAGGGATTAAGGATACGGTGTTTTAAGGCAAGCTGTGAGCCGCGAGCTGTGCCGGCTCATAGTTCATAGCTTTCTTTGCACCCCCACCTCGGCAAACCTGTCTTTCATTCTCCATTAGAATATCCGATTACTTCGCCTGGCTCAAAGCTCATGGCTTGCCCTCAATACAAAAAACCAAAAAGCCATAAAAGAGTTTTAGCACCTATTCCAGTTTCAATATCATCGGAGGCAATCAGGTAATTTTTCTGTTGTTTCACCTGCCTGGCTGTTTTGCTTTTCCCGCCTACTTCAATATGCCAGCCGTTGGTGATAAAGTCGCCATCGGGTGAGGCAACTTGGCATCATTCATCTGTGTAACCTGATGCGCAAATTTGTGGTTAAAGAATCCCTGTTTGCGTTGCCGGGGTCGCTTCGCTGGCATTTTACGCCTATTGTGTTATATGCAACCGCATTATGGATCGGCTGTTTGATCTACTTGTCTTTTCATTTGTGGCGCATTCCCGCGGTTTATAAATGGGAGGAAAAATTTATTTCAATATGCCACATTCGGAATGTTTAGCGGCTGCCTTATGTGTGCCAGGCAAAATAATCATTTGATCCGGTTAAAAAATGCCTGATAAAACTCTGCATAATTTTTTTTTGCTAATATTATCATCTAATATTGCTACTCAATGTTGAGTCATTTTGCTGCATCATAATGTGACTCAGAATGGCGAAGCCGTTCCAATCCGGCAATAGATTAAATCCATTTTTTGTTGCCAACAGGTTTTTAGATACGATTAGTGTCAGATGATTGATTAAGTTCTGCTCAATCCTGCAGGTAAAACGTATGTCCCCTAACGGGGTGCGATCTCGGCGTAAGTAGCAAAGGGTGGTAGAAGGGGCATTCGCATGCCAAAGAAAAAAAAATTCAGAATACCCAACATTCTATTTTTGCTCCTTGGCGGGGTGCTATCCCGCAAAATGTTGGTTAATCGGATTGCCAGGCAAGTCTGTCAACATTGGGTAACGTAAACAAAGTGTATCTCCATAGGACGCGTTTTTTGTACTGCAAGCCTAAATTATAAATTATGGATATTAATAAATTTATCGAAAAATTTTCGCAGCAATTCGATGAAACGGATGCTGATGTATTTACACCTGAAATAGTTTTTAAAGAACTGGAAGAATGGAGCTCCCTCACAGCACTTTCTGTAATAGCGATGATCGATGATGAATATGGCGTTATGATTTCGGGTAAAGAAATTGAAGGTGCCGAGCATATAACAGATCTGTTTGAATTAGTTGTGCATAAAAAAAATAATTGAAAGTGTTCTCCCTGGAAGGAAAAAAAATACTGATAACGGGTGCTTCTTCAGGCATTGGCGCAAAGATTGCTATTATGGCTGCTGAATTCGGCGCATGCGTTACCTTAACGGGACGCTCGATGGAAAAACTCAATATAGTAAGAAACCATATGAAAGCAAATGAACACGATTTGTTCCCAATGGACCTGACCAATGAAGAAAGTATTTTGCAGCTTTCTAGTAGCGGGCATAAGTTCGATGGAGTAGTATATAACGCGGGTGTGATTGACTACACCCCGGTCAAATTTATCAACCAGGCTAAATTCAATAAAATATTCGATATTAATTTTACAGCAATCGTACTTTTAAATGGCCTGTTCATAAAGAACAAGCGACTGAATAAAAACGCATCATTGGTATTCGTTTCTTCAGTGTCTTCCCAACTTGGAGTTCAGGGCACCGCCCTTTATGCGGCATCTAAGGCTGCTTTAAATGCATATGCAAGGATCACTGCATCCGAACTCGCCATTCAAGGAATTAGGTCGAACAGCATATCTCCAGGCATAGTAAAAACGGGGACGCATATTGGAGACGATGTTACTAATTTAGCAGTTCATGAAAGTAAATATCCGCTCGGCTACGGAACGCCAGAGGATATCGGCCATCTTGTCATCTACATGCTTAGCAATGCCAGTCGTTGGATGACCGGCACGGATATCAAGATCGACGGCGGGTACAGTTTGCACAGTTAAAGCAAAAACAAAATCTTACTAGGGATGACTGCAAAAATAAAAGCAATTTCTTACTACTTACCTGATGCAGTGTTGGAAAATAGCCAGATTAATAAGCAGTTTCCCGAATGGTCGGCAGATAAAATATCACAGAAGACAGGTATTTATAGGCGTCATATTTCTGCGGAAAACGAGTTTTCCTCTGATATGGCATTATCAGCTGCAGAAAAACTGTTTGAAGAACATACCATTTCTCCATCTGAGATTGATTTTATTTTACTATGTACGCAAAGCCCTGATTATTTCCTCCCTACAACAGCGTGCATATTGCAGGATAAACTTGGTATCCCAACTGCATGCGGCGCAATTGACTTTAATTTGGGTTGCTCTGGTTTTGTATATGGGCTTGGTCTCGCCAAAGGATTGATCCTGTCGAAAGTAGCCAGGAACGTACTGCTTATTAC
Organism: Bacteroidota bacterium; assembly: GCA_040388705.1. GTDB lineage: Bacteria > Bacteroidota > Bacteroidia > Chitinophagales > Chitinophagaceae > Sediminibacterium. Next base: position 262,323 of record JAZKBI010000007.1, read on the forward strand.
ATCAGAGACTTACAGCAAATTCATTCATCCACGGGATAAAAGTAACCGAACCATTTTCGGTGATGCGGCTGCGGCCACCTTGATCTCTGTTGATGGGGGTGCAGAAATACTGGAATTTGAATTGGGAACCGACGGCAGGGGAGCAGAAAACCTGATCGTACGAAATGGCGGTATACGTAACCGGCTGAGCGAGAATAATGAAAAAGAGGATGCGTATGGTAATATCAGTAATGACGATAATTTGTATATGAATGGCAGCGAAATATTCAATTTTACTGCAGAGGCAGTACCCGGCCTCGTAAACAGAACTTTGATAAAGCATAATCTCACGATAGAAGACGTAGATCTTTTTGTATTCCACCAGGCAAATAAATTTATGTTAAACCATCTCCGAAAAAAAGTGGGAATTGAGGAAGACAAATTTTTTTATTTCCTGGAAAATTGTGGTAACACGGTCTCTTCAACCATTCCTATTGCTTTGTATGAGGCGATTCAACAGGGTAAGGCGAAAGGCCATGTGTTATTGGCTGGTTTTGGAGTAGGCTATTCATGGGGTGCTACTATTGTAAGATTCGATAAATAGCTTTGACTGTTAGTCAACTAACCCTGTAGTTAAGTAAATTAAAATATTTTTAATACTTCGTTCTCTTTAATTGCATCCCGCAAAAATATTGCATTTTCTAGTCTGTGTTTATACGTTTTATCACATTGTATAGCCCAATCTTAAATAATGTTCTATAAAAACTGTAGGCAACTACGCTCTTTTAATCAAACCATAGACACCGCCTATATCGCCCCTGCTTTGCTTGATGGAAGTGTTGTATTGGTCAAACGTAATAGATAAATATAGCGGCACAAATCGGTTTATAAAGCCTAACTCCGTCAGTTGCTGATCAGAAAACCGCAATTTGTTATCAGATTTATATCGTACCGCTGCTCCACGTTTGTATACATTTTTTTGGGCCGTTGTGGGGCTTTTTAATATCCGACCATTACAGAGTGTTTTGGAGTACGTATTCTCAGAATGATTTCTAAATTGTCCCTTAGTGGTTAATTGCTTCTTAACGACCTCCGGCTGAGAGTTATAACTGCGATGCCGCAGAATAATCAGTTCTATTGTCTCTTCCCCGGTCAGAAGCAACATATTTCGCATGTCTGATCTATCCTTCTTTTCGTTTGTGGTGTATCTCGGTTGTTTATGAAAGAGATGTTTTACATGTATTCGCATTAGGAATATTTGTTATACTTAGTATTGCCAAGCAATTTAGTATATCCAGGTGTTAGTTGCTTACCTGGAAAGGCGGGTGGGATAAACTATAATTAAATTAGATAAATTTGAATAAAAGACTTTCGGTTATTTGTGGCTTTCTATTGATTGCCACCTTTTCATTTGGCCAGCCATCTCCTAAAATAGTTTATGTTAATGATTACGGTACATCAGTAGCATCAATAAGGTCAGCAATAACAGCAGCTGGAGATTCAGGCACTTTAATATTTAATCCAGGCACAATTTATACTATCGATGATTATCTTCGAATCAAGCCTGAGCAAACATGGTTAATGTATGGAGTTACATTAAAACGGGCATCAGAAACGGTAGTTACTTTAACTGCCGTCGCAACATCGGCACAACTCACCGTTAGTGTGTCTTCCGTGCCTTCATCATGGCAGTTGGGTGATCACATTTATTTTTATGTCGATAGCTCATCTACAGGTGGTACAGTTGATACACGTATTATAACAGGCATTTCAGGAACGACAATTACACTAAGTAATGCATTAGGATTAGGAGCTTACAATTCAGCAACTTCTTATGCGATAGGTGTGAAAGTTAAAAAAGTTTTTCCGCTCGTCACTACTTTAGACGCAACGACTATTCCAGAGTTAACAGGTATTACCAATGATGAGATTTACCCTTTTTATATTGAAGGAGGCACATTTGATGGAGACAAGGCTTTGACAGGAGATAATGTATCCTGGTATGTAAATCAAACCATATTTGGGTTTGGAGAAAAAAAAGCAATTATTAGCGGCTGCACTTTCGTAAATATACCTAATGATTGTATCGACGGGCATGGTTTAATAGTAGATAAATGCAACTACAAGAATTTGAACAATTCATTCGTTCATTTGTCGGGTACACTTTTAAACCATGTTACGTTTGCAGTATTAAAACATACAATAGGAACGATTATTTCTAATTGTACCGGTGACAGTTCTAATTTATTTTTGAGTGGTGTGTATTCTCGTCACTCGCGCGGAGTTATTGAAAGTTCGTCTTCAGGTGGGTTTGTCACAGTTATCGGTTGCAGGTTCTCTAATGGGAAAAACTCTGTATATGGGGATTTATATGATATAGAAGCAGGCGGTGGTGATTATCAGTTGGCTACCAGGAATATAATTATAGCCGGCAATTACTTTCGGAATTACAATAAAATATTTGCGAACATTTTACCGCGTGCTGTTGTACGGCCATTTTCAAAACTTGGAAATATTAATGTATCGGGTAATATATTCGACTCTTGCCAAAGGACCGAATGGCCTGCCTACAACGAACCTGGCTTCTATGATTATGTAGACTCAATGGTCATAACTGGTAATAGTCTAATAAATGGTACCTCATGGTTCTATCCACTAAGGTTTGAAGATTTGACGAACATAATAAACCAACAAACCGAAACACAGATGGGGGGATTAAATGTATCTGGAACTGTAGCAGCAGGTTCATTAAGTTCCGCATTAGCGAATATCACAAGCATTGCAGGATTACAAAATCTTACAGTAATTGGGAATTCAAAATTACCTAATATAAATATGGACGGTACAACTTCTACTGTGGGAGGTCATATTGATGTTTTAGGTGTTAATGGAATAAATACAAAACAAATGGTTATCTCTTCAGATGGAACTAATGCGAATAATAGGTATGTTGATTATCTAAATGGCAACAATCTTGAACGGTACGCAAGGGGATTTGGAATTTATTCAATTGTCAATTACACAACAGGAGCTGTGTCGTATATTGTTCCCTTGTCTGCAACACTTTCTACAAACGCACAACCTAATATAACAAGTTTAGGAGCGCAAGCAAATATTACAGTAATTGGTAATTCAAAATTGCCAATAATAAATGATGACGGTTCAACTTCTACTTTCGGAGGCCAGATTGATGTTTTGGGCGCTGATGGAATAAATGCAAAACAAATGGTCATCTCTTCAGATGGAACTAATGGGAATAATAGATACGTTGATTATTTAAATGGCAACAATCTTGAACGATACGCAAGAGGATTTGGAGTTTATTCAATTGTCAATTATACAACTGGTGCAGTGTCGTATCTTGCTCCTTTATCTGCAATACTTTCTACAGCAGCCCAACCTAATATAACAAGTGTTGGAACGCTAACTAATTTAAGTGTATCAGGAACAACATCAACAGGCAAAATTAAGGGTTACGGTTCTGTCCCGACCGTTTCTACTAACGGGGTCGCAAACACATCGGCGTCTATTGTAGGAACTGATTTGGCCGGGGAAATAACTTTCACAACAAGTAATAATAGTATAGCGGTAGGGACTATGCTAACAGTCACGTTTAATTCCGCATATTCATCCCCTCCTTACGTCACACTTACAAATTCCGCTTCCAATATTGGTTCGGGAGAAACATCTAATCTGCTATCAAGGGCCTATGTAAATAGCGCAACAGGAACGTTTGATATTAAGGTCGGAGCGGCGGTGTATAATACAGTAGGTGGCGGGACTTATAAAATAACTTATCATGTAGTTCAATAATTGAAGTTACTTTTACAAACAACAAAGAGGTATTCAATAGCTGACCCAACAGCAAAAAAGTATTTCGTTAGAAAACAGCTAATTAATTCAAGTTGCCAGTTAATAAGTGAGTTTATTAAGAGTAAGTGCCAAAATACAGAACACCAGTTTGAGCAGGAACCCTTTGAAGGTTACTGCGTGTATTTTTCTGAGAAACAGCGCTTTAATTTCACTAAAGGCTGTTTCTATTCCTTTTCTCATTTGTTCGTTGATAAATCTGATCCAGGGTTCATCTTTCCTAAGCGAATTACTTCTGCGCTGAATCATTAAATTAATATGGTCAGCCTCTTTCAAATCATCCTCTATCTGATAATCCGTATAAGCAGAATCACCATATATTTTACTCTCCGCCGCTACTGCCAAAGGCAGCTTTTTAAGTGCCTGAACATCTGCCTCACATCCAGGAACAAAACCAAACTCAACTGGTATGCCTTGGGCCGTTACCATCATTTGAACTTTTACACCATAAAAATAACGACGCATACTACTCTGCTTGCCGCGCCATTGTTTCCCCTTGAGTAACTTGCAACGACTGATCCTGATGTTATCACAAACAGCTGCTGGAAATGAATCAATTATATACTCCGCTGCTCCAGACATACTCTTGAACCAATGACCTATCTGATAGAACATCGAAAAAAGTAGTTCCGACAACTGATGGATGCGACAATTAAATCGACTCTTATCCGACATACACGGAACTAGTTTTGTCATCTTCATAAAACCGCGACCATTGTCCATATGACCGCCAAAATAAGGAGCTGACGCCAATGTTGTCGTAATTATCTCACTATCACTTACTTTTCGACGGGAATCCTCTTGATGGCCTATCCCTTTTAAAATATCATCGACAATACAGTAAATCCCTATAATTCTATCCTCTGTGAGCATGTAAATTGGATTTAGAAGTGTGGTAACTCTTAAACTCTCTTTTATGATCACTTATTTTATCCCCTTAACTAGCAACTTGGGTTAATTAATAAACCGGGTACTATAAGTAACCTTGGTGAAAAAGATTATTCCTCATCCCAGCCAGTCTAATGTAGCCGAAGAGGGTTGCAGCCGATGAGTTCCATGTGGTGAAACATATTATAAAGGCTGTTCAATTATTACGTACGTGTTTAAGACAGGCAGAAATAACAAACTCCGCCACTATCAAAAAAGAACCAAGGGAATATGAGAATCAAATTAAGATAATCAATGGAGAATCCAGGATAGAAATACTTACCTAGTGCAGGTATGTACTTTTTAAACGGACAAAAACTGGAACGTATCCCAACAAAAAGCGCTGCCCTGCTTTTTGAAATCTTCCCATCACTTAAATAAGCCTAGAAACACCCTTCAAAAAAGAAAGTGCCTGGATGAAGAAATACAGGCACAAATGGCAAATAGAAAATTACCTTATTCATTGGTGCTGAAGACTTTTTCCTATGCAGGTCGGTTCACTATCCTCATGGACATAATTATTAATTAGCATTAAAAGATTTTTAAATACTATAAAATGCTGTAATATTGCTACTCAATATTGAGTCATTTACTGCATCATAATGTGACTCAGAGTGGCGAAGCCGTTCCCGTTATTTAATCTTATTAAACTATTTTGCTCTTAGATAATTTTTTTTCAGGTAAAATCAGGGTCAGGTTACTGACCAAGCTATTACTTAACCCAGCCAGTAAGGTATATTTGCGTGGACTGGAACGGGACATGGGGGTGAGCAGCAATACAGTGAGGCTAGAACTGAATAAGCTTTCCGAAATGCACCTGATTAAGATTCAGGAAGAAGACATTAATGCTAAAGTGAAGCATTATGTAGTCAACACGCAACATCCTCTTTTTGCCTCTTTGCGGGGTATCATTCTGAAATACGTTGGCCTTGACCAAATTGTTGAACAGATCATTCACAAATTGGGAAATGTAAACCAGGTATACCTCACAGGTGATCTCGCACGAGGCAAAAATTCTACTTTTATTGATTTAGTGATTATTGGAGATATTGATAAGAACTATCTCTATAAACTAATTGAAAAGGTAGAACCTCTTATTGGCAAAAAGATCCGTGTAGGTTTGTTTACCGTTGGTGAATTTACCGGGGAACACATGAAAGATCTGGATGTAATGATTAATTTGATGGAACCTTAAAGATTTTAATTACTGATATTTATTATTTTCAATGCTTAACAAATAAACCCTTTCTATAATACTTGATTCATATATGCATAAACATCATTTCATAAAAGGTATTTTTCTAAGCTTTTTCTTGTTTTTGGGTAGCCAGACATTACAAGCCCAGGATTTGTTAAAAGGAAAAGATCTTAGCCAGATTAGAGTGGATCAAATTAGTGATGCGGATATTGCAAAGCTTAAAACACAAATGGCAGCTTCAGGCATAACCATTGATCAGGCTGAGCAAATGGCTTTAGCAAAAGGAATGTCATCGACTGAGGTAGCGAAATTAAAATTGAGATTAACATCAATAGGTACTGGTAATAAGTCAGAAACAGGAAGGCCAAAAACAGCATCTTCAGCAGAACGAGTTAATAGTGGTTCTGAGAAGACAGAAAAAACAGGCCCGCCTCTGATAAATCCATTGATCTTCGGTTCTGAATTATACACCTCCTTTTCGCCCAGTTTTGAACCTAATATGAAAATGCCCACCCCCTTGAATTATGTCTTGGGTCCTGATGATCAATTACAGATTTCTGTATACGGGGTTCAGGAATATACGGGCGACCTGCTAGTTTCAGCAGAAGGGAGCATCTTCATTCCAAATATTGGGCAGGTAAAAGTTGCGGGTATGACGATAGAAGCTGTTACCCAAAAGTTGCGTTCGCTCATGGGTAACTCTGTTTATTCAACACTTAAATCAGGCGCAAGCAAATTATCAGTTTCGCTCGGAAACATTCGTACTATCAAAGTAACGGTTATGGGAAGTAATCGACCTGGTGATTTTAATCTTTCCTCCTTGTCTACCGTTTTTAATGCCTTATACTTAACAGGGGGCCCTTCCGCTTTTGGTAGTTTCCGGGAGATCGAATTATGGCGCAATAATAAACTTGAGAGAAAAATAGACTTATATCGGGTAATGGTAACAGGGGATCAGTCCGATAATGTTGGTTTAAAGGATAATGATGTGATTCGTATACCTTCGTATAAAAATAGGGTAGAATTGCAGGGACAGGTAAAACGACCGGGTATTTTTGAAGTACTTCCAGGTGAAAGTTTCGCCAACATCCTGAATTTTGCTTCTGGATTTACAGATACTGCTTACCAGGCATCAGTAAAAGTATTTCAGCTTAGCGATAAAGAGCGAAAAATGGAGGATCTCGAATCTCCAGCCTTCAATACTTACCATCCGAAAAGTGGGGATGTTTTTGTCGTTTCAAAGATATTGGACCGTTTTCAAAACAGGGTTCGGATTGCGGGTGCGGTATTCAGGCCCGATGTATACGAACTGGCCTCTGGCTTAAGAGTGGCTGACCTCATCAGGAAAGCTAACGGATTAAAAGAAGATGCTTTCACCGGCAGGGGCCAGATCATCCGTTTACAGGAAGACCTGACAAAATCGATTGTTCCTTTTGATATAAAAAAAGCATTGGCAGGCAATGCACCTGACAATCCTCTTTTGCAAAGAGAAGATGAGGTAATAATCAGTTCTGTATTTGATCTACGGGATTTTTACAAAGTAACGATCCAGGGTGAAGTGCGCGTATCGGGACAATACGATTATGTTGATAACTTAACCTTGAAAGATTTGATTTTACAGGCAGGTGGTTTCACTGATGCGGCTACCAGAAGTATCGAAATAGCCAGACTAATCAAAAGGGATAGCATAGCTTCTACAGATAATCGCGCCAGTACTATCATCAACACTGAGATTAATGGTGATCTTACTACCTCTTCCGCTAATATTTCTTTGCAGCCTTTCGATGTTATCACCATCCGCCGGAAAGCAGGATACACATTACCAGAAACAGTTATCGTTGCCGGCCAGGTGCAACACCCTGGTCCATATGCATTAATCAGCGGGAGTGAGCACGTTAGTGATCTATTAAAACGTGCGGGTGGTTATACACCAGATGCTTATCCTGAAGGTGCATTCCTGAAACGGTATAAAACGGATGCTGAAAAATTAAAATTACAACAAGATGCCCGCATAGAAAAGAAGCTCTCTAAAATTATAAATGATACTTCTTCCATTAGTGAAGAAGATAAGGTAAGGGAATATGACCAGATCCCATTAGACCTTCCTTCAATTCTAAACGCAACGGGATCGATTGAAGACCTTATTGTACGGTCAAGGGATGAGTTGTTCATACCGAAATTTGATGGGCAGGTGAAAGTGGATGGATCAGTACTTATGGTAACGCAGGTACCTTATCAAAAGAACAATAATTTGAAGGATTATATAAATGATGCAGGCGGATTTAGCGGAAATGCCTGGCGCAAAAAAGCTTACGTGGTCTACGCCAATGGCAAAGCAGCAATAACATCCCATTTTTTATTTTTCAAGTTTTACCCGAAAGTGTTACCTGGCAGTACTGTAAAAGTTCCGCCAAAACCGGAAAGGCAAAAGGCGAATACCGGCGAAGTTATTGGTATTGCAAGTGCTTTGGCAAGTCTGGCAGGTGTAGTGATCGCAATCTTACGTTTATAAACAAATCTTCATGTCTCAATCTTTCGAAAATCAAAATCAGTTAACAGAAGAAGTAACTCTTAAGGAACTGTTCTTTAAACTCAGATCAGGTATTCATTATTTGCTTAAAAAATGGAAACTGATCTTATTTGTTGTTTTATTAGGTAGCGGTATCGCCTTTTTATACGCACTTTCCCAGAAAATCGTTTATACAGCTACGCTTACTTATGCTGTAGAGGACGATAAAGCAAGCGGCGGTGGATTAAGTGGAGCTTTAGGATTGGCCAGTTCGTTAGGATTGGATTTAGGAGGAAGTGCAAGCGGAGCATTTGGAGGGATGAACCTTATCGAACTGATGCGTTCCAGATCACTTATTGAAAAAACATTGTTGTCTGAAATTACGGTAGAAAATAAAAAAATGTCTCTGGCTGACTACTATATTACGGTGCATGACCTGCGTAAAGAATGGAGCAAAAAACCTGAATTAAGCCAAATGCATTTTGAAATTTCTGCTAACAGATCGGCATTTACCAGGACAGAAGACAGCGTTCTGGGAATTATATACAGTAATATAAATAAAAATGAACTTAACATCAATCAAAAAGATAAAAAAATATCTATTATCACCATTGATGAGAAATCCATAAATGAGCTGTTTGCCAAATTTTTTTGTGAGGCACTAGTAAGAGAAGTTTCAACATTTTACATTGAAACCAGGAGTAAGAAAGCCAAAATGAATGTGTCCATTTTGAAATTACAGTCTGATTCAGTACGTTCAGAATTAAATAGTGCCATTATGGGCGTAGCAATTGCTAACGATAATACCTATAACCTTAATCCTGCGTTGAATATTAATAGAACACCTTCATCAAGACGTCAGGTAGATATTCAGGCCAATACAGCCATTTTAACCGAATTGGTTAAAAACCTTGAACTAGCTAGGGTAGCTTTGCGAAAAGAAACCCCCTTGATTCAGGTAATCGATGCACCTATAATGCCACTACCTAAAGAGAAGTTAGGTAAGCTCAAGGCAATCATTTTGGGTGGCTTTATCGGGGGCTTTTTGATCGTATTCAGTTTATGTATTAATTTATTTTATAAAAAAATTATCGAGTAAAATGGTAACCGGAAAAAAAATTGGAGTTATAGGATTAGGATATGTAGGATTGCCGCTGGCTGTTGAATTCGCAAAGAAATACTCAGTTGTGGGATTTGACATAAACAAAAAGCGCATCAGTGAACTTTTAAATGGGGTAGATAATACGTTTGAAATTAACGAAGAAGCTTTAATTGCAGTTAAAAAAGAGCATATTTCAGATGCAGCTTCGACAGGCATATTTTTTTCGGATAACATAGAGGATATACGGAATTGCAATATATATATTATTACTGTTCCTACTCCTACGGATAAAAATAACAGGCCGGATCTAACCCCGCTTTATAAAGCCAGCGCAACCGTTGGTAATGTTTTGCAGAAAGGCGATATTGTTATTTACGAATCTACCGTTTATCCTGGCGTTACAGAAGATGAATGCGTTCCCGTGCTTGAAAAAGTATCGAATTTAAAATTCAATGAAGATTTTTTCGTAGGTTATTCGCCGGAGAGGATTAATCCCGGTGATAAAGAACATACAGTAAGTAAAATCCTGAAAGTCACATCTGGCTCCACCCCATTTATTGCGGATGTTGTAGATGGTCTTTATCAAAGTGTAATTATCGCAGGAACGCATAAAGCGCCTTCAATTAAAGTAGCGGAAGCTGCGAAAGTTATTGAAAACTCACAGCGTGACATTAATATCGCTTTTGTAAATGAATTGTCTAAGATATTTAATCTTTTAGGAATTGATACGGATGACGTTCTTCGCGCTGCCGGAACCAAATGGAATTTTTTAAAATTCAAACCTGGCTTGGTTGGCGGGCACTGCATAGGCGTTGATCCTTATTATCTTGCTCAGAAAGCGCAGGAAGTTGGATATCATCCTGAAATCATTTTGGCTGGAAGGCGTATCAATGATGGCATGGGAGAATATATTGCCCATGAGTTGATTAAACTAATGATCAAAAAAGATATTTCGATAAGGAATAGTAAAGTCCTTATTTTAGGTATCACCTTTAAAGAAAATTGTCCCGATGTAAGAAATACTAAAGTAATTGATATTATCAAAGTATTAAAAACCTATGAAATTAATATAACAGTTGTTGATCCCTGGGCCAATTCTGATGAGGTTCTACACGAGTATGGGATAGATTGTATAAATAAACTTGATACGATTACAGATAAATTTAATGCCATTGTTTTGGCAGTTTCCCATAATGAATTCCTGGATATTGACTATGACCTCATTGTAGAAGATAAGAATGTCTTTTATGATGTCAAATCCGTTATGGACAGAAAAAAAGTTGATGCCAGATTATGAGTGAGATTTATCATGGAACTAATAATCTTAGCGAGTCTTCGTTTTTAATAACTGGCGGCGCAGGTTTTATAGGATCCCATATTGTTGAATACCTGCTTAAAAATCAAGCATGCAATGTTCGGGTACTGGATAATTTTTCAACTGGTAGAAAAGAGAATATCCAAGATTTTTTTAATTGTGATAATTTCGAATTGATTACAGGTGATATCCGGGATTTAGAAACTTGTAAAAAAGCCGTCCACTCAATTGATTACGTTTTCCATCAGGCTGCATTAGGATCAGTACCCCGTTCAATAACTGATCCGATTACAACAAATGATGTAAATATTGGGGGGTTCTTAAATATGCTTTCAGCTTCATGCGGTGCGAACCTCAAGAAATTTGTTTATGCCGCATCTTCTTCAACCTACGGGGACAGCCAAAAACTACCAAAAGTTGAGAACACAATTGGCCGCCCACTGTCTCCATACGCAGTCACCAAATATGTTAATGAATTGTATGCGCAGGTGTTTGCAGATCTATATCAAATTTCCGCAGTTGGATTAAGGTATTTCAATGTATTCGGACCTAAACAGGATCCTGAAGGACAATATGCTGCGGTTATTCCACTATTTATGAAAAATGCATTGGAGAGCAACAGCCCTTTTATAAACGGAGATGGCGAGCAGACACGTGACTTTACTTTTATTGAAAATGCCGTGCAGGCAAATATTTGTGCTCTATTCGCAGATATAAAAGGTCACGACGTTTTAAATATTGCTAATGGAGAGCGTACTTCATTAAACACTTTGTGGGATAAAATCAATGAACTTTCAGGAACATCTATAAAAGCGGTTTATAGAGAAAACCGTGTAGGAGATATCCGGGATAGTTTCGCAGATATAACAAAAGCAAAAAAATATATAGGATATCAGCCAGTCTATTCAGTCCAGGAAGGATTACAGATCACGCACAATTGGTATAAAGAAAAGTATGGTAAGTAACATTCAAATGGTTGACTTAAGAGGTCAATATCATAATATCAAGGACGAAATAGATTCGGCTATTTTAAATGTGATTGAAGACACTTCTTTCATAAATGGCGCTGATGTAAAAAAATTCACTAAAGAATTAGCGGAATATAATTCTGTTAAACATGTCATTCCCTGCGCCAATGGCACAGATGCATTGCAGATTGCGATGATGGCTTTTGGCTTTAAAGCAGGAGATGAAGTTATAGTGCCGGCATTTACATATGTGGCTACAGTTGAGGTCATCGCCTTATTGAATTTAAAAGTCATATTTATTGATGTATTGACGGGTACCTTTGAATTGGATATTGCTCAATTGAAAAGCAAACTTTCTTCTAAAACAGTTGCTATTGTTCCTGTTCATTTGTATGGACAATGCTCCAATATGGAGGCGATTATAGAATTTGCCAAAACCCACAACCTTAAGATAATCGAAGATACAGCCCAGGCAATAGGGGCCGATTATACTTTTAAAAATGGTGAAGTTAAAAAGGCCGGAACAATAGGAGATATTGGGACGACTTCGTTTTTCCCTTCTAAAAATCTCGGTTGCTATGGAGATGGCGGAGCTATTTTTACCAATGACGACAATCTGGCAAAAAAAATGGCAATGATCGCTAATCATGGTCAGGCGCAAAAATACGTCCATGATTGTATTGGGATCAACTCGCGATTAGATACGATACAGGCTGCTGTTTTACGTATCAAATTAAAGCACCTGGATAGTTACAGTAAAGCACGAAATATAGTTGCCGATAGGTATGATACGGCCTTCAAAGGGAATGTGAATATTTCGATACCGGCACGTGCACCTTTTTCGAGTCACGTTTTTCACCAATATACCATCAAAATAGAGAATGCATCAAGAGACGGTTTAAAAAAATATTTAGAGGGAAAGAAAATACCTTCTATGATTTATTACCCGATACCTGTTCACATGCAAAAAGGATATGAACAATATGGGTATAAACAAGGTGATTTTCCTGTTTCAGAAAGCCTTTGCCAAAAAGTACTTTCTCTTCCGATTCACACAGAAATGAACGAACAGGAACAAGAGTATATTACAACTTCCATTAAAGCCTATTTTTAAATGAGTAAAGATTTTTTTGTTCATGAAACTGCTGTGATAGATGACGGGGCTGAAATAGCAACAGGAACTAAAATATGGCACTTTAGCCATATTATGTCAGGTTGCAAAATTGGTAAAAACTGTAATATAGGTCAGAACGTTGTTGTGTCTCCTGGTGTAATATTGGGGTGTAATGTGAAAATTCAAAATAATGTATCTATATATGAAGGAGTGGTTTGCGACGACGATGTTTTTTTAGGGCCTTCAATGGTGTTTACTAACGTAACTAACCCGCGTAGCGCAATTAACAGGAAAGGACAATATAGCAGAACACATGTTGGAAAGGGAGCAAGCATAGGAGCAAATGCTACTATTGTATGTGGACATGATATAGGGCCATATGCATTTATAGGCGCAGGATCTGTAGTTACTAAAACAATTCCTGCATATGCACTGGTTGTAGGTAATCCTGCAAAACAAATTGGGTGGATGAGTGAGTTTGGGCACCGTCTAGAATTTAATTCTGAAGGAGTGGCCACCTGTATTGAAAGCGGGGATCAGTATAGATTAGAAAACAAAGCAGTTAACAAATTATAATGATCTCGCAAAAAGAAAGAATAAAATTCGCTGTAGTTGGATATGGGCATATCGGCAAACGCCATGCTGAGATGATAACCCGAAATCCCGAAGCAGAACTGGTTGCCTTAGTAGATCTTAAATCTGAGTCTGAACTTGGTATCAGTGAAAACGAATTGCCTTTATTCACGTCATTGGAGACATTATTTGAGTCAAATATAGATATTGATGTGATCAATATCTGTACACCTAATGGTTTGCATGTATCTCAGTCTCTAAAAGCATTAGACGCGCGTAAACATATCGTGGTTGAAAAGCCTATGGCCTTAAGGAAAGCAGATGCTGAACAGGTGATTTTCAAGGCGCTCCAGGTTAATAAGCATGTATTTGCAGTTATGCAAAACAGGTATTCACCTCCATCTGTCTGGATAAAAGAATTGATCAGCACTGGTAAATTGGGCGAGATCTATATGGTGCAATTAAATTGCTATTGGAATCGTGATGATAGATATTATAAACCGGATAGCTGGCATGGCAAAAAAGACCTGGATGGAGGAACGCTTTTCACACAGTTTAGTCATTTTATCGATATCCTGTATTGGCTGTTTGGTGATATAAACAATATAAACTCGCGTATCAGAAATTTCAATCATAAACATTTGACTGATTTTGAAGATTCGGGTTTTGTCAGTTTTGATTTTACTAATGGAGGTACAGGATCCATCAATTTTTCCACTTCCATTTGGGATAAAAATTTGGAAAGCAGTATGACCATTATTGCTGAAAATGGTTCAGTTAAAATAGGAGGTCAGTATATGGATAAAGTTGAACTATGCCATATCAAAGATTATGAAATGCCGGAACTGGCTCCCACTAATCCAGGTAACGACTATGGTGCGTACAAAGGGTCGGCACAAAATCATAATTATGTGATCGAAAACGTAATTGATGTACTTAAACGTAAGTCTGTGATCACAACCAACGCCCTGGAAGGTTTGAAAATTGTAGATATTATTGAACGCATATATAATAGTTAATTTATGGAACTAAATGACAGTAGGGTATTAGTTATTGGAGGTGCCGGATTTATTGGCAGCTTTGTAGTTGCTGAACTTTTAAAAGAAGATGTAAAAGAAGTAATTGTATATGACAATTTTGCAAGGGGCAAAAAATCATATTTAACTGATTCGCTTCAGGATTCGCGATGTAAAATATATCCGGTGGGTGGAGATATCAGGGAGATCGATATATTAAATGATGCTATGAAAGACATTGACTATGTCTTTTGCCTTGCCGCTATGTGGCTATTGCATTGCAAAGATTATCCGCGTACAGCTTTCGATGTAAATATTGCCGGTACATTTAATGTACTCGAAGCCTGTGTAAAAAATAATGTAAAGAAATTGGTTTGGTCTTCATCTGCGTCAGTATATGGCGATGCAGTACAATTGCCAATGACAGAGGAGCATCCGTTTAATAATAAAAATTTTTATGGAGCAACCAAAATCGCGGGAGAAGCTATGGCAACTGCTTTTAACGACCGCTATGGCCTCAAAGTGATTGGATTGAGATATATGAACGTGTATGGCCCTCACCAGGATCAAACTGCTGCGTATACGGGAGTTATACCAATTATGCTTAATAAAATTGACGCAAACGAAACGCCAGTTATTAATGGAGACGGAAGCCAGGCCTATGATTTCATTTATGTTGAAGACGTTGCCCGCTGTAATGTGGACGCTTTAAAAAGCGATATTGACCATGGATTCTATAATGTTGGAACGGAAATTCAAACTTCCATACGTGAACTTTGTGATGTGATCTTAGCTTTAAAAAAATCCGATTTGAAAGTAACATACAAACCTTATTCAGCGGATGATGCAAGGCAATTGGTACAAAACAGGATCGGAAGCAGGAAAAAAGCTGAGGAAGAAATAGGATTCTTGTACAAGTATTCTTTAGAAGAAGGATTGTTGAAACTTATTGAATGGAGAAATAATAATTCGTTTAAATAGATGTATTCAACTATTGGTATTGTTGGCGGCGGAATCGTTGGGCTCGCTTGTGCGTATAAGTTACAACTACAATATCCTTCAGCCAAGATCTATCTTTTTGAGAAGGAACATGAATTGGGTATCCACCAATCCGGTAGAAATTCAGGTGTATTGCATTGTGGACTATACTATGAACCAGGCTCATTAAAAGCTAAACTCGCAGTTTCAGGAATTCAGCAAATGACTGAATTTTGCAGGGCACATGAGATCAATCATGAAATATGTGGAAAGGTAGTAGCTGCATCTAATGAACGTGAGATCACATTCTTACATAATCTCGCTCTGAGGGGAAAAGCAAATGGATTAACAGGTCTGCAAACTTTGACCGGCGCAGAACTAAAAATTCGCGAACCATACCTTGCAGCTAAAGAAGCATTATTAGTACCGGAGGAAGGTATTGTTGATTATAAGCAGGTAATGCACACGCTTGGTAAATTGATTAGTGAAAAAGATGGCGAGATTATTTTAGGGACTAAGATCATTAAATCAGAAGAAAAAAACGATAAAATGATCGTTTCAGACGGCCGGAAAGAATGGGCTTTGGACTTATTGGTAAGTTGTTCAGGGTTGCATGCAGACAGGAGTTTTAAAACGCTAACGCATCAAAACCAGAGCCCAATCAAAATTATTCCTTTCCGGGGCGAATATTATAAGTTGTTGCCTGATGCAGAAAAACTTTGTAATCATTTGATCTATCCGGTTCCAGATCCTGAATATCCGTTCTTAGGTGTACATTTTACCCGAATGATTTCTGGAGAGCGGGAAGTTGGTCCAAATGCAGTGTTCGCATTCAAACGTGAAGGATATACCAATAAAGATTTTTCGTTCAAAGACACGGCTGAGTCGCTGACCTATAAAGGTTTTTTAAATTTTATCAGGCATAACTTTACATTCTCCATGGAAGAACTGGGAAGTTCCTTGTTTAAATCCTTGTTCTTGAAAAAAGCCAAAAAATTAGTTCCTGAGCTCGAAGGGAAGGACCTGGTAAAAGGAACAGCCGGTGTGAGAGCACAGGCAATGGATAATGCTGGTAAACTCATCATGGATTTTAGAGTGATCAGAATAGGAAGGCAGGTTCACGTTTTAAATGCACCATCCCCCGGTGCAACTGCTTCTCTTGCAATTGCAGATTATATTATTAAAGAATACATTACCCATCCATAAACATACCAATGGAAAAAAGAAACATACCTATCGGACTGCCCAGTATGGGCGTTGAAGAATGGGAGGCTTGCAGGCTACCTATAGAAAGCGGATGGATCACCCAAGGCCCAAAAGTTAAAGAGTTTGAAATTAATTTTGCAAAACGCCACCAGGTAAAGCATGCTTTTGCTGTAAGTAATTGTACCACTGCCCTGCATCTTGCTTTACTTGCATGCGGCGTTACGGAAGGAGATGAAGTACTCGTTCCGGCATTTACCTGGGTATCTACTGCCAATGCAGTAAAATATTGTAATGCAACACCGGTTTTTGTAGACATCGACCTTGCTACTTATAATATTGACATAAATAAAATTCGTGAGAAGATAACGGCTAAAACCAAAGCCATTATACCGGTCCACTTATTTGGTTTGTGCGCAGATGTTGCAGCGATCAAAGAAAAATTCCCTCAATTGAAAATTGTGGAAGATGGTGCATGTGCCGCAGGCAGTGCTTTGGATGGCCAGCCCGCCGGAGGACTGGGAGATGTAGGCTGTTTCTCTTTCCATCCGCGAAAAAGCGTTACCACAGGAGAAGGTGGGATGATTACGACAAATGATGACGAGATCGCCGTTCGTGTAGATCGCCTGAGAAATCATGGCGCATCTGTTTCAGAAGAACAAAGGCATCATGGCCCTAAGCCATATATTCTGCCTGCTTTTGAAATGGTGGGGTACAATTATCGTATGACTGATATCCAGGGAGCGATCGGAGTGGTTCAACTCGGCAAGCTCGATAAATTTATCAATGAGCGCCAGCAGTGGGCAGACTATTATGCTGCGGGACTGAAAGATATTCCGTGGCTCTCGATTCCGGTTGTACCGGAAGGGTATAAGCATGGCTGGCAGAGTTATGTAACTTATGTAGACGAGAGTATGGCGCCGATGAAAAGAAACGATATTATGGAGCTTTTACAGCAAAAAGGAATTGCTACAAGGCCGGGTACCCATGCCGTACATATGCTGAATGTATACGCCGACATGTACGATATTAAACCGCAGGATTTTCCCGGTGCATTTAAAGCCGACCAGTATTCAATGAGCATTCCGATGCATAACAAAATGGTTAAAGAAGATTTCGATTATATAATTGAAGCAATAAAAGCGATCTGATGTGTGGCATAGCAGGAATATATAATTTGAATGGCGAACCCATAGCGCAGCAAACCATTAAAAAAATGGCTGTTACTATGGCTCATCGTGGGCCTGATGGCGAAGGCTTTTATGTTGATTGTAATATCGCGTTAGCTCACCGGAGATTGGCCATTCTGGATGTTTCTGAACGGGGTGCACAACCCATGTCATCTCATGATGGTGATTGGGTGATAAGTTTTAATGGTTGTATCTACAACTACCTGGAGCTTAAACAGGAATTGAGATCAAAAGGACATTCTTTCAACTCCACTACAGACACCGAAATAATATCAGAAGGCCTTGCGGAATATGGGCCTGTTTTTTTTGAGAGATTGAACGGTATGTTCGCTATTGCAGCCTGGCATAAATCTGAGAACACCCTTTATTTGAGTCGCGACCGGTTTGGAATTAAACCCTTATACTATTGGTTCAATAAAAAAACCATTGTATTTGCATCTGAAATAAAAGCAATAATTAAACATCCGGATTACAGTATAGATGTTGACCATGACGCGTTAAACCAATATTTTACTTTTCAGAACGTATTTACGTATAATACTTTATTCAAAGGGGTGACCATGCTGCCTCCGGCAAATACAGTAAAGATCAATGCACAGTCAAGTGCTGTTATTCATTACTCATGGTGGGATTTCAATTTTACAAATCCTGATCAAACCATGAGTTTTGAAGATGCTACTGATCTTACAAAACAATATTTCGAGAGAGCTGTTACGCGCCAGATGGTTTCAGATGTACCCATCGGGTCGTATTTGTCGGGGGGAATGGATTCCGGTTCGATCACTTCCATTGTATCAAAACATGTCAAAAGGCTAACTACATTTACGGCGGGTTTTGATATGTCGGAAGTAACGGGCGTTGAGGCAAATTATGACGAACGCCGCGATGCCGAGTTAATGGCAAATTACTTTAAAACTGAACATTACGAACAGGTGATTAATGCAGGCGATCTAAGCTGGTCTTTACCGCGTTTGGTTTGGCACCTGGAGGATCTCAGGGTTGGAATGAGTTATCCTAACTATTATATCAGCCGCCTTGCATCCAAATTTGTAAAAGTATGTTTACAGGGTACAGGTGGAGATGAATTGTACGGTGGTTATCCCTGGAGATATTATCGCATTTTCCGATCCCTGGATCAATCTGAATTTTTTAATAATTACTATGGATTCTGGCAACGGCTTGTTTCTGATGACGACAAATTAAAACTTTTTGCCGCGGATGTTTATTCGAAGATAAATGTACAGTCTCCACGAGAAGTATTTGAAAGAGTGTTCACGTTCAATAAAGACCTTAAGTATGATAATCCTGAACACCACATTGAAAATAGCTTGTACTTTGAAATAAAAACATTTTTACCGGGACTGCTGTTGGTTGGTGATAAGCTTTCAATGGCAAATGGTTTGGAAGAGCGATTTCCTTTTCTTGATAATGATTTAGTTGACTTGGCACAAAAAATTCCTGTTCGCTATAAACTTGGAAACCTTGAGAATATGAAACGGATTGATGAGAATGAGTTCAGGATGAAATCAAAAATATACCAGGAGTTTGATGATGGGAAAAATGTATTGCGAAAGGCTATGTCGGATTTCTTGCCAGCGAAGATTATTAATAGAAAAAAACAGGGTTTTTCTGCCCCTGATGAATCATGGTACCGGGGAGAAAATGCCGAGTATATTAAAAAATTATTGTTAAGTAAAAAAACTGTTTCATATGATTTCATTAATCCATCCTATATAGAACATATTATTCATGAGCATATGGATAAAAGGATTAATCACCGTCTATTGCTATGGTCGTTAATGAATTTTGAATGGTGGTGCAGGATATTTTTAAATGGTGAAAAGTTCGAATAACCCTATGCAAAAAATAGTTATTATTGGAGGGAGTCACGCTTTTTGGGAAATCGATGAGTTGATCAAAGATATCAATGCAATAGTGCCAACTTATCAAATCATCGATGTGTTGGACGATAACACATCATTGCATGGAAAAAATTACAATAGCCTTATAGTGAAAGGCCCCGTTGAACTAGCCGGAAATTACCCGAATGATGTAAAATTTGTTTTTGCTATTGGCTCATTTCGAACCAGAATTATACGATCGCAAATATTGGATAGACTGAATATTCCTGAAGAGCGGTTTGTGACATTAATTCATCCTACCGCTAAAATATTTTCAACGTCTATTGTAAAGAATGGATGCATCATACACTATGGTACTGTGATCTTTAATCATACGATAATAGATGCTTTTAGTGTTATTGCAGCAAACTGCGTTATTGCTGTAGGAAATTATGTAGGCAGAGGTGCTTTATTTGGCTCAAATATTACAACTACAACAGGAGTCAAAGTAGGATCATTTAGTTTTATCGGTTCCAGCACGTCAATTGGTGAAAATGTTGAAATCGGACCTGGTGCTCAAATTGGAATGGGTAGCCTAGTCTTAAGAAATGTCACCGCGGGAACTTTTGTATTAGGTAATCCGCCTAGGATGCTTGATAAAATTAATGTCCCTGAAAACATTTTGTCAAGTTGGGAAATAGACAAAGCGAGAAATACTCTATTAAAATAAAAAGTATCATTATGAATGTATTAGAAATTATTTATGAAGGAATCGACGACCTGAACCAAGATTTAGAGCCCGGAGAACAACTGGAAAAAAATGAAGAAGCTACAATATTCGGACCTGATAGCAAATTAGATTCCATGGGGCTGGTAAACCTGATCACTATTATTGAAGAGAAGTTGGAGAAAAAAACAGGAAGGTTTATTTCGATAGCCGATGAGCGGGCAATGTCGATGGAAGCAAGTCCTTTTAAAACGATCGGAACACTGAAAAATTATATCACTGACTTGATCAATGAGTAATCCTGCAAACCAGAAAATTTTTCTGATCACAGGTTCAAGTAAAGGAATTGGACGATTTATAGCTGAGTATTATGCTAAACTTGATTATTTCGTTATTGGGTGTAGCAGGTCTAAAAGCGATTTCAATCATCCGAACTATTTACATTTTGAAATAGACATTTCAAACGAATCGGATGTGATGGGGATGTTTCGTGAAATCAAAACGCGCTATAAACGTATTGACGTATTGATCAATAATGCTGCTATAAACCCGGCAATAATAAGCGCTGCAATTTTACCTTCTGTAACAATAGAAAACGTTTTTAAGACCAATGTTTTTGCTACAATGGTGTTTTGCAGAGAAGCTGTTAAGTTGATGCTGAGAAACAAATCCGGACGCATTATTAATTTCGGCTCTATGGCTACTCGTCATGAAGTTCCTGGAGAAGCACTGTATACTGCAACAAAATCAGCAATTATTGGTTATACCAGAGTCCTCGCAAAAGAGGTTGCGCGATCCAATATAACTGTTAATATATTGGCTCCGTCTGCAATTAAAACAGCATTGTCTGCAAAAATAAATCAGGAAGCCTTGCAAGAAGTCTTATCCAGGAATGCTATTCACGAGTACGGGAATTTTGAAGATGTCAGTAATGCTGTAGATTTTTTAATAAAAGATGAAAGCCATTCTATAACAGGCCAAATAATCTATTTAGGTGGGGCATAGCGAGATTGAAATTATTTATAAAACTGTAGGTGTCTGGAAAGAAAATTCTTATTTGCTGACTTTCGAAGGCAAGAGTTGGATCATCGACCCCGGAGAAAATTTTGATGAGCTAGTCGCTTTTTTTGGAAACAGGACATTTGTTGGCATCATTAACACGCATGGCCATTTTGATCACTTAGGTGCCGTAAGACAATTTCAGGAAACGCATAAGATTCCCTTTTATATTCATTCAAAAGATAAGCGGCTGGTTTCACAAGCTAATTTATATAGGAAAATGGCTGGTGATGCCACTATTTATCCTACCCCCGCGATCGATGTTTATTTAGACGATTTGGATCCGATAAGCATAGGAAGCCAAATTATTAGAATACATCATATTCCCGGTCACACGGAAGGAAGCGTTGCTTTTGAAATAGGTAATAATTTGATAGTTGGCGACCTGTTATTTGAAAACACCGTAGGAAGAACTGATTTGCCGGGAGGGAACAAAGAAAAATTATTTTCTTCTGTTAATTATGTGATCAGAAATTTTAAAAATTTTGTTATTTACCCCGGACACGGTGATGCGTTTATCTTGACAGATGATGCCATTCGGGTTTTTCAAGAAAAATTACTATGAACATAGGTATTAAACATATCCGGTATCATCTTCCCGAAACAATTGTTTCGAATGACGATCTTCAGAATCGACACTCCGATTGGGATATAAAAAAAATAGCAGAAAAATCCGGTATTTATAATCGACATATTGCAAGTAAAAACGAAACAGCATATGATCTGGCAGTAGTAGCAGTTGCAAAGATCTTAGAGCAGGATATAAATAAAAATGACATAGACGGCATCATTTTTTGTACGCAAAGTCCTGACTATATCATGCCCTCTAATGCTTTTTTGATACATAAAAAATTTGATTTTAAAACAAGTGTATGGTCGTTTGATTATAATTTGGCTTGTTCAGGATATATATATGGTATCAGTATTGCAAGGGGAATGATTATGAGTGGAATGGCAAAAAATGTAATGTTGATAAATGCAGATACTTATTCCAAATACATAAATGAAAATGACAAAGCCACGAGCGTTCTTTTTGGTGATGGGGCCGCTGTATCGATCATTTCTGAAATGGAAAATAGTGCAATTATCGATATTACCTTAGCAACGGCTGGCTCTGAATATGAATCATTTTATATCCCAGCAGGTGGTTGCAGATTACCTCAGGGTTATAAAACCAAAGAACTTGTGACTGATTACAGTGGTAATCAAAAAACATTGGAAAATATCCATATGAACGGATTTGCAGTTTGGAAATTTATTTCAAAAATAGTTCCGCAACAGATCATTGATATATTGGGAAAAAATAAAATCTCTATTTCGGATATCAATTTTTTCGGATTTCACCAGGCCAGTAAATTAACATTGGATTCACTGATCAAAGCCTTAAAGATTGATCCCCAAAAAAGCTTTAATAATCTGGATCGCATTGGAAATACGGTGTCTGCTTCAATTCCTATACTGCTTAAAGATGCAATTGAAGCAAAGAAATTAATGCGTGGAGATCTGATTTTAATTTCAGGGTTTGGGGTAGGGCTATCCTGGGGTACAATTATTTTAAAGTTTTAATTTTTTAGCTAAATGATAAAATTTTTGATTGAGAGATTTAAGGAATCTTCAAATAAGCCCGCAATTATTTGGAATGACAGCATAATAACCTATGCTGATCTGCTAAATAAGTATAATGATGCGAAAAACTTTATTTCACAAAACAGTATCCTTCCTGGTAAAGTCGTAGCCTTGAATGGAGATTTTACGCCTAATGCGATCGCTGTTTTAATTGCTTTGATCGATAATAAAAATATAGTCGTTCCTTTTAATTCACCTATTAAAGAGTCTGAACATATAAAGTTCACAATTGCTGAAGTAGAATATGAAATTTTAGTTGATATCGAAAAAGATACGTATGGTTTTGTTGTCCATGAAAATAAAGCTACCCACCCTTTTTATGAAGTTATAAGGGAGCGTCAGGCTCCCGGATTGGTTTTGTTTACATCCGGAACATCGGGTTTCCCCAAAGGAGCAGTGCATGATTTTGACAAACTATTGAAAAAATTCATTACCACGCGAAAATCATTGCGGACAGTGAATTTTTTATTGTTTGATCATTGGGGTGGATTGAATACGTTATTTCATACACTATCCAATTGCGGTGTAGTTCTCGCACTTAGGACCAGGAAACCAGATGCTGTATGCGAATTTGTAGATAAATATCAAATTGAATTATTGCCTGTTTCACCGAGCTTCCTTAATTTATTAATACTAAGCGAAACATACAGGAAATTCAAGCTTGATACTTTAAAAGTAATTACATATGGTACGGAGCCTATGCCAGAAAATACTTTGAAACGAGCCAAAGAAATATTTCCACACGCAATATTCCAACAAACATATGGGCTAATTGAACTGGGTGTTTTAAGGGCAAAATCGAAAAGTGATGATTCACTTTGGGTGAAATTAGGGGGAGAAGGGTATGATCTGAGAGTCGTAGATAATATTCTGCAGATTAAAGCTGAATCTGCAATGCTGGGTTATTTAAATGCCCCGAGCCCTTTTACCGATGATGGATATTTCATCACGGGAGATGAGGTAGAAGTTGACAGCGAATACTATAAGATCCTAGGGAGAAAATCAGAGATAATAAATGTCGGAGGTGATAAAGTATATCCCCAGGAAGTAGAAAACATTATTTTAGGAATGGATAATGTTTTGGAAGCAACGGTCTATGGGGAAAAGCATGTGATGATGGGGAATATTGTTTGCGCAAAAATAGCATTGGCCCAACCAGCAGAACACAAAGAATTTATAAGAGAGGTTAAAAAATATTGTAAAGAAAGGTTACAACCATTTAAAATACCCGTTAAAATCCTTATCGAAGAAGGGCCTCTTTATACGGATAGATTTAAGAAAAAAAGAAAATTTGAATAATATGTCTGATAAAGTTTCTGAAACTTATCGTATTTGTACACGCTGTATTTATGATACCAAAGTTCCCAAAATAGCTTTTGATGAGAATGGTGTATGCAATTATTGTAAGATGATCGATGATTTGAAAAGCCAGTATCATACAGGAACGCCGGCTGGTGAAGAAAAGTTTGCTGAAATTGTCGAACAGATCCGTAAAGACGGTAAGGGAAAGAAGTATGATTGTGTGGTAGGTGTAAGTGGAGGAACCGATTCTTCATATATGATCGTTAAAGCTGTTGAATGGGGCTTACGCCCATTGGCAGTGCACTATGATAATACATGGAATACCGCAATCGCTACTGAAAACATCAGGAAAATACTGGGAAAGTTAAAAGTTGATTTATATACACATGTGGTTGATAATAAAGAATCTGATGATATTTTTAGATCGTTTTTTTTGGCAAATGTTCCAGAAATAGATGGGCCAACGGACATTGCTTTGGCAGAAACTATGTACAGAGCCGCCGCAAAATATAAGGTCAAATATGTTTTAGAAGGACATTCTTTTATTGCTGAAGGCGTTTCTCCTTTAAGTACGGCTTATGTCGACGGAGGATATATTAGGAATATTCACGAAAAATTCGGTAAAATAAGAATGAAGACATTCCCTAACATGACCTTTGCGGCGTTTATGAAATGGATTTTATTTTTCAGGATCAAGAAGATCAGGCCACTTTGGTATATCAACTATTCAAAACAAGAAGCGAAGGTAATGCTGATGAAGGATTATGGCTGGCAGGACTATGGCGGGCATCATTTGGAAAATAGGATGACGGCATTTAATCATTCCATTTATTTTCCTCAGAAATTCAAAATAGATCAGCGGAACAATACTTTATCAGCAGTTGTACGGGCTGGTTTAAAAACACGCGAAGCAGCTATTGAAGAATATAAAACCCCTCCTCATATCGAACCAGAGTTGGTAGAGTATTTCAAAAAAAGGTTGGGATTCAGTGATGAAGAATATACTGCTATTATGAATGGCCCACGAAAGAATTTCAGGGACTATAAAACGTATAAAAAAAGATTTGAAAGATTACGTCCATTGTTTTTTTTACTGGCCAAGGCGAACCTCGTTCCTATGAGTTTCTATATTAAGTATACGTCAAAATCTGAAATCTAAATGATTATCATTGTTGACTATGGGATGGGAAATTTAGGTTCCGTAGCAAATATGTTCAAAAAAGTAGGAGCCCAAGCCAAAGTATCTTCTGATCTGGAAGAAATAAATAAAGCATCGAAAATATTGTTGCCCGGAGTTGGTGCATTTGACACCGCAATGAATAGGATCAATGATGCAGGAATGAATGAGGTTTTGAATTATAAAGCCTTGAAGGAGAAAGTACCCGTGTTGGGTATTTGTTTGGGAATGCAATTGTTAACAGCCGGAAGCGAAGAAGGGGTGTTACCCGGCCTGGGTTGGATCAATGCCAAAACGTATAATTTTAGTGGCAGAATTAATAATGAATTGAAAATTCCTCACATGGGCTGGAACATTGCCGAAATTGAACAAAACACAGCTATTACAAAACGATACCAGGGAGAGATCAGGTTCTATTTTGTTCATTCCTATTTTGTTCAGGTGGATGATGAGTCAAATTCAATGATGAAAACAAATTATGGATTGACATTTGATTCCGCCATTGTGAAAGACAACATCTTTGGAGCCCAATTTCATCCGGAGAAAAGTCACAAATTTGGTATGACACTATTTGAAAATTTCGCAAAAATATAATGTTAAGAACAAGAGTTATTCCTTGCCTGCAATTGATTGACGAATCACTTGTAAAGACTGTTAAATTCGGTAAACACTCGTATATTGGTGATCCGATTAATACAGTTCGAATTTTTAATGAACTGGAAGTTGACGAACTCTGTTTTTTAGATATAAGAGCGACCGTTGAAAAACGTCCTCCTAACTTTAAAATACTTCATGAAATTGCCGACGAATGCTTTATGCCTTTAAGTTATGGCGGAGGTGTTAGAGATGCTGCTACTGCAAAAAAAATACTTTCTATAGGGTTCGAAAAAATATTGCTGAACACAGTAATATTTGAAACCCCTTCCTTAGTAACTGAAATAGCAAATTATTCTGGAAATCAGAGCATAATAGGATCGATCGATGTAAAGAAAAACCTGTTTGGCAAATACCAGGTTTATTCGCATGATGGAACTAAAAAGCAAGAGGTTGATCCTGTAAAATGGGCAATGCAATTGGAAAGTTTAGGTGTTGGTGAATTGCTTATCACATCAATGGATAAAGATGGAACATGGAGTGGTTTTGATGTAGAACTCATCAAAAAAATTTCAAATGCTGTAACTGTTCCCGTCATAGCTAACGGAGGTGCTGGTAGTATTCATCATATTGAGGAAGCGGTAAAACAAGGAAATGCATCTGCAGTCTGTTTAGGAAGTATGGTTGTATATCAACAA
Organism: Bacteroidota bacterium; assembly: GCA_040388705.1. Classification (GTDB taxonomy): domain Bacteria; phylum Bacteroidota; class Bacteroidia; order Chitinophagales; family Chitinophagaceae; genus Sediminibacterium. Next base: position 289,289 of record JAZKBI010000007.1, read on the forward strand.
AAAGAAATGGGCGTTTTAGTTAATTTCCCTGACAGGGATAACCTTCAAAGCACCTTGATTCATGAAAAGAATTGAATTTACTTATGAGTATCTGAATACGGAGCTTGCTGCGATGATCGATGCAGGGTATGCTATTATTAGTTGTATCGACTATTTGCATTATAAAAAAGCAGGTACACTGGCTCCCAAAACAATTGTCCTTAGGGTAGATGTTGATCTTTCATTAAAAAAAGCAGAAAGATTGCTAAATATATTTAGCAAATTGAACATAAAAGCTACATTTTTTATAAGGCTTCATGCACCTGAGTACAACCCGTTCTCGTTTGAGAACTATAGGATTGTCAAAGAAATGATTAGATTAGGCCATGAGATTGGTTATCATTCAGAGGTGATAGACGAGGCACATATCTGGAATGAAAATGCAGAGGACTGTTTGGTTAGGGATATTGCCGTATTTAATACCATGTTTGGGGTCACTATCCGGGGGGTGGCGAGTCATGGTGGAATGACTGGCTTAAATAACCTTGATTTTTGGAAAAACAGGATACCTGCAGAATTTAACCTGCTGTATGAAGGATATGATAAAGAACATGCTTATAATATTTTCCAGGAAGCCTTTTATGTTTCCGATTCTGAATGGGTTCGTTGGAAATGCTATGATAAGGGTGTAAAAATGGAAGGTGATCATCGTTCTCCTTCTGAGCATACAGCAGACAATAGACCATTAATACATTTATTAGTTCATCCAGATACCTATTACAAATCAAATTTCTACGACAATGAAAAATAAGCCCTTTTTTTCCATTGATGATATTGTCAAATTTGCAGAAGAGGTTGATATTAAAATTGTAAATTATGACCCGATGTATTCTTTTGATTCGCTTGGAACAACATTGCCTGGATCTGAAAAAACATTGGTTTTTGTAAGTACAGATAGAAAAGATAAAGCAGAACTGATTACCAAGACTTTATCAAATATAATTATCTGCGATCATAATGTTGATGAATCACTGATAAGTAACAGTAAAAAATGTCTGATCAAAGTTGGCGATCCAAAATTGTTTTTTTCGATTGTGGGAAATGCCCTGTTTGTGCGAAACCCCGATGGGTTTATACACCCCACGTCTTCGATAGATCAGGACGCAGACATCCACCCAACTGCTTATATTGGCCCGAATTGTTCTCTCGGAAAAGTTAAGGTAGGAGCGAATTCAGTGATATACGGAAATGTATTTATTTACGATAACACTGTCATCGGTTCCAATGTCACGATCAATGCCGGTACTGTTATTGGGGCCGAGGGATTTGGGTATAATAGAAATAAAAGCAATGAAGCGATTCAGTTTCCTCATATCGGTGGTGTGATTATCGAAGACAATGTTGATATCGGTTCCAACACTTCTATCGACAGAGGTTCACTGTCAAATACAATTATTAAAAAAGGCGCAAAAATTGACAACCTCGTTCATATTGCGCATAATGTCGTTGTGGGTGAAAATACAATGGTTATTGCAAATGCTATGGTTGGTGGAAGCACTACTATCGGAGAAAACTCATGGATCGCTCCCTCAAGTTCATTGCGTGATGCTATTGCAATTGGAAACAACGTAACAGTAGGTATGGGATCTGTTGTTACGAAGTCCATAAGTGATGATCAGGTTCAAACTGGTAATCCTGCCAGAGAATTAAAGGATTTTGTTAAGTTGAACAATAAACTGAAATCATTGATTAATGAATAGGTACCCAGGCTGTCATAGTAAAACGCCGTCGCTCTTTATAATTAGAATTTTCAGTTAACTCAGTGCAATCTTTTTGAAAAAAATAATTCAACGAATTTGGAAAAACCCCCTGTTGAAGAAGGCCATTCTGGATAGCAATTACTATGCATTGAATCAATTCGGGATCAAGTTTCTCAACTTTCTTGTTATACCGATCTTGGCAAGGCTTATATCAGTCCAGGATTTTGGGTATTACGATACTTTCATTCTTGCGTCGGGATTGCTTGGTATGGTTTTCAGTATAGGGATGGATTCAGGAATTGTAATAAAAATTACGGAGAATCTCAATGACAAGAAAATATTGAGTCATATATTCACTTTTGTGCTTGTTGTTAATATTTTTCTTTGGTTAGTAACATCGTTTTTTTTGATTGTCGCTTTGCGATTAGGTTTTTTAAATGGCTTTCCTAAATGGCTGCTTTTTAGTATTATTGGCTATGCTCTTTTATACCAGGTAATTTATAATATTTTCAATTTCCTCCGGTGGGTAGGTAATGCAAAAGTTGCCTCCTTTGTAAGCTTTATTACCTCATTCCTCGGAACTATATTTGGTATCGTAATTATTTTTTTAGCTAAAAAGCATGAGATATATTACTATACAACAGGTATTATTATTGGTAATATAGCAGGATTACTAATCTGCCTTTACCTAGTTCGCGAATATCTTGACTGGAATTTTCGATTTGTGTGGAATGATTTCTCGAAAGATATTTTCAAACTATCTATTCCCTTCTTCATAAACAATATCGGGGGGTATGTGATGCAGATTGTGGATAGGGTATTACTTGGTACTTTTTATGGTATCACAGAAATTGGTTTATATGGGTTAGCGTACAGAATCGCTCAAATTCCAGGTTTTATTATGGGAATTGGTATGCGTAGTTTTCACCCGGTGATTTATATGAATTATGATAAGCCCGAGGGGCAAAAAATCGGCCGTTTACTTGTTCATCTTTATGTGGCGTTCTTAGTTGTTATTACACCTTTGCTTGCCCTATTCTCATCGCAAGTAATTAAGATCTTTGGTGGAAACAAATTTGAGCAAGCGCATATTATCATGCCATGTATCGTATTATCAGTTATGATTAATGGGTTGAATCAATTAAATGGTATTGGCTTTTCGGTGAAACGTAAAACGGCTTATATTTCATATATAACACTATTAAGCATTATATTAATTCTGCTGCTATTTTTAATATTTAATGGTATTGTTGGTTTTAAGACCGTAGCACTTGTAACACTGGTTTCTGCAGCAATCAGTTCGTTTGCATACATGTATTATTCTGAAAAATTTTATCGTTTTGGTTACAATAAGAAATTTGTGATAATTTCTTTTCTTTTTATAATCGCATATCTTTCATTCTCTATATTTAAATGAACAGACTGATCAGGGTTGCATTAATTGGCAACATGAATAATAATTTTTTTTCCTTTACACGATACCTCAGGGATGAAGGGTATGCTGCACAATTGTTTCTATTTAATAATGAACAATCTCATTTTTTGCCACAAAACGACAGTCTCGACGACGAATGGAAATTATATACAAGCTGGCTCAACTGGGGTGATGACAAAAGCTTTAATGACTTTGACACTAAGAAAGTAAAAAAGGAATTTGAACCGTTTCATTTCATTATAGGATGCGGCAGTTCTCCCGCTTTTTTGCGAAAAGCGGGGATAACTATTGATATTTTTATTCCCTATGGTAGTGATCTATACAGCCTTCCGTATTATAATCTGGTAAAGCCGCGTAATTTAGTTACGATGATCAAGCGGGCTTACTGGCAAAAAAAAGGAATTGCGGAAGCCAGAAATATTTTTTTAACACCGACGGGTGGTAAGTTCGAAAAATATGTCGGGCAACTAGGATTTAAAGGACGAATGCATCGTTGTGGTGTTCCAATGTTATATTGGAAATTATATTATGATCAAAAATTTAGTGAGTTTAAACATTCTTGCAATATTCATCAATTAGTAACCAGCTTGAAAGAAAAAGGACATTTAGTGCTGGTGCATCCATGCCGGCATAACTGGAAAAATATTCCCGCCAAATGGTCAAATTCCGGAAATGATATTCTATACAGAGCCATTGCCAAGTTAAAAGAAATGGACCCCCAAATCAATATTTCTGTCATAACATTCGAGTATGGCCTTGATGTTAAAGAAACGAAAAAACTGATTGGTGACCTTAAGATAGAAGAATCAGTGTACTGGCAACCCAGAAGTACAAGACTTGAGATTATGGCTGCTATTCAGGCATCCGACCTTGTTGTGGGAGAATTGTGCGATAGTTTTTTGACATACGGAGTGGTATACGAATCAATGGTTAGCCGAAAGCCGATCATGCACAGTTGTAAGAAGGAGGACTTCAAAAACGAATTTGAAGAGATTTACCCAATGTTGTTCGCAAATACAGTCGAACATGTGGTGGAACATCTTCGTAAACTTTTGGCAAATCCTTCTGAATTTGAGGAATTGGGTATTGGGTCATATCAATGGTTCAAACATTACCTGGTAGACGAAGCATTGAAAACGGTAGAACAACTAACTAAATAATCGAACATGTGCGGTTTTTCCGGAATTATAAATTTAACTAAAAAAAGAGATCCCCGGCAATTAGCCGATGAGATGATCCAAGTGATTGGTCACCGGGGCCCTGATGCACAAGGTGAACTCAATATTGAAAGTGACGGATGCTATATTTCTTTACGGCATGCAAGGCTATCGATAATTGATCTGTCTGAAAATGGTAACCAACCCCGCCAGGATAGAGCATCCGATACTATAATTGTATTCAATGGTGAGATATATAATTATCTCGAGTTGAAAGTGAAACTGCAAGCAGAAGGAGTGGCGTTCGATTCGGATACTGATACAGAAGTTCTTTTAAAAGGTATGAACCACTGGGGTGTTACCGAAATGTTGAATCTTGTAGATGGAATGTATGCATTCGCGTTTTTGAACTTGGGAACAAAAGAGATCATACTTGCCCGTGACAGGTTTGGTGAAAAACCATTGTATTACTTTCTTTCTGGTGACGAGCTGATATTTTCATCGCAGCCTAAAGCAATTAAACTTGTTAAACCTGAACTTACTTTGTGCCAGCAAGCTATCTATAATTATTTTAAGTATAGTTATATACCGGCACCACTCACTATTTATGAAAAAGTAAATAAACTCAGAAATGGGGAATGCATAAAATTCAATTATACTACATTTACTGTATTGGATTCCTGGATGCTCGACAAGGGAATGACAACTACATGTGACGATAATAAATCTCTCACTTTTAATGCGACATATTTTAAAGAGATGCTTATTGAAAGCGTTAGAAAAAGATGTATTTCTGACGTTCCTGTTTGCGCATTTCTGTCAGGAGGCATCGATTCTTCGCTTACAGTAGCGATAGCGAAAAAAGAACTCGGGATTGAGCTTGATACTTTTTCAATGGGTTTTGATGAAAAGGAGTTCGATGAATCTGGTTATGCCGTGCAGGTGGCCAAAGAAATTGGTCTTCATAATGAGGTATTTAAAATGAATCATAATGAAGTTGTGAACATATTTGATAACATGGCAGATATTTATGATGAACCCTTTTGTGACTCATCACAAATACCAACAGTTTTTTTGTGCAAGAATCTGAAAGGACGGTACAAAGTTGCACTAACCGGAGATGGCGGAGATGAGCTGGTTTTTGGATACCCAAGATATGATCTTTTTGACAAAAGGTCCCGTTTTTCACTAGTCAGATCAACAAAGGGATCGAAGGAAATCTTACATTCGTCACAACCAACAAAATTGAAGGCAGCTTTTGATTTCTTTGTAATGGGAGATAAAGGATGGTTTTACGACTATGTTATTGCGCGGAATAAAAAGCTGTCTGCTTTGTTTATGCCCTCTCTAATTGCAAACAGCAACGATACTTCACTTTCATCCGCAAAACAAATCAATATTTATCAACGTGGCCTTTTCCTTGCAAGGGAGATCGATCTTATTTCTTATTTACCAGATGAGTTGCTCGTTAAAACCGACAGGGCATCAATGTATTACGGTCTGGAGCTACGTACACCTTTCCTCAACCAGGATTTGTTTCATTACATCAATGCAACTACTGCACCTGATGCCAAATTTGAAAGTAAGACAAAATTGAAAAATATTTTAAATAATTATATTCCTCAAAGGCTGATCGAACGTCCCAAGAAAGGGTTTTCCGTGCCCATTAAAAGTTATTTAAAAACATATTTGAATTCGGCCTTAAAAAGGGAAATTTCAGACACTTCCTTTCTAAACACTCAAGGAATTTTTAATATTTCATTTCTGGAAAACGAGTACAGCAATCTGATGAATAATAAAGAAACGGACGGATATGTTCTTTGGTCGTTTCTTGTGTTTCAGAAATGGTACAGAAAATTCATGGGATAATGGGCCTGATATTGACGATAGTTGTTATTCTATGTTTTGAAGTTATCGCTTTCGGGATATTCAGAAAATTGTATTTCATCAGTATATTGAATGTCCTACTTGTATTTTCATACTTGTTCCTTCCCTATATCATTTATTATACTGGATATAATAAGTTTGAACTGGTTTCATATCGGGGTATTAAAGAGCCGCCTCAGTTGGAATATTATATTGCTATTGTAGCCGTATACCTTTTTTTGAATACCAGTTTTTATGTGGCTTTTTTTTGGAAAAAGATCCAAATTTTCGATAACAGGAAAAAACTTGTTTTTTCAACAAATATGTATGTGATTGTGCTTATTCTTTCACTGGTTTTATATGGATTTTATATATCCAGTGTTGGATTTATTGGCTCCTTATCAAGTGGGTTCGAAATACGTTCGGGGGATCTCGACCTTGGCGCACAAGGTGTGGCGATACGAATGCTGCCTATTACAACCACGATCATGATTTTTTTAGTGTATGACAAAGTTGTACTGCACACTCGATCCCATACAGTGCTTTTGGTTATATATGTATTGCTTTTTCTTTTTTGGACGTTAAGTACAGCCGGTCGATCAGCAATTGTAACGCCTGTTATAACGGTTGTTATTGCTTATTTTCTTTATGCAAAAACCCATAGGATCCGATTTAATCTTAAAAAAATCGGGATTGCAGGGATTACTTTTGGATTTTTAGTGCTATTCGCTTTGTATGGGAAATCATTTTTTACGGTTCTGCCTTTTATCATCAAAATGGACTTCGCTGAAATCATCAATAACTATGAAACGTATCGCGAACTAAATAATTTAAGCGATTATAATATTCTTTCTAATCTGGTAAAGGAATATGGACAAGGCTATTATACTCTAGATTCTCTTTTTAAAAATGGCGATTTTGATTTTCTATATTTTCGTGATGTGTGGGATGCAATTCGGGACTATGTACCTGAACGGGTATTCAATGTAAATATTGACCTATATCCAAGTGTTAGCAGGATAAATACTGCCAGACTTTTTGATGGGTATGATGCTGCTAGTTATCCTCCAGGCTACCTTGGATTTTTGTATTATTCTCTCGGCATTTCGGGTATCATCCTTGGTTCTTTGGCAATGGGGTTTATAACTGCCAGGCTCAATGTGTTTTACATGAGGTATCGACACAATAATCCTTTTGCAATTTTGTGGACATCGATTTTATTGCTTACAATAGCTTCGTATTTTATTAATGGAGATGTGCGTGTTTTTAGCAGGGATGCATTTTTATCCATTATTATTGTTCTCGTGTTATGGAAAATCGATAAAATAAAATTTCGATGAGTACAATATTAATAATTGCCAGTCACAGAACGGATACTTCATCGCAAATAAGTCCCTTTAATGAGCTGTTTATTAAAAAAATAGCAAAGAACAATAAAGTAGTCGTCTTTTATCCAAGGAATTTCAGTTTCAAAAGAAAACTATATAAAAGAAACGCATTTGGCGCTTATGATGTTATAGAAGGTTCAGTTTATTATAAACCTAACAGGATGGATAGCTATTTCCTGGAACTGGTTAATAAATTATCTTCTTTTATCTCTGTTTTATACCTGAGAAAGGTGATGGGCATTAAAATAGGCCTTGTGCATCAGATAGGATATTTCACAGAGATTGGATATAATATTTCGCTGCAACTGCAGGTCAAATTCGTTTTGCAAATAATCGGTAGTGATATTGGGAATACAGAATTGTATGTGAAAAAAGATCGGAGCAATGTTTTTTTAACAGCAAATGCACAGTACTCTTTAAATTTTTTCAATTTTCAGCCTTCAGCAGTGATTTATAGGGGACTTGATGTTAACAATCCTATTTATCATTTTCAACCAAAAGCTGAGCCAAACGATCCAATTGAGATTTTATATGCAGGTGGTTTTCCCGTGAAGTATCATGAACTTGAAGGTGTACGGAAGTATGACTATAAAGGAGGGGTATCGCTACTGGAAATTTTATCCAGACTTGGCGGGTTCAAGCTTCATTTATCCGGGCCCAATATTGCTCAATACAAAAACCAGTATCAGTCACTTATCCACGAAAGTAAAGTTGCGGAGTATGACTATCTTTCTCATACTGACCTACTTGCATTGATGTCTAAAACAGATATAGTGGTGATACCCAGTTATAGTGAAGGTGTTTCTAATGTAGCGATGGAAGGAATGTTCCTTCAGAAAACTGTCATTGCACGTCGTGTAGGAGGTATGCCAGAGTTAATTACTCATGAATACAACGGTATCCTCTTTGATACGAATGAGGAACTCTATGAAATATTAAACGAACTCATCGGGGCGCATGCGTTGCGGAACAAAGAACGACTTATATTTTTGGGCCAAAATGCACGCAAAACCATTAGTGAGAGATTTAACAATGCTGATATGATTCGGTCCTATAATGAATTATACAGACAACAGATGGCCTGATACATGAATAAACAACCAAGAATTTTAATTTTACTATCAATTTTAGGACATCCGAGAGATTCTAAGCGGTTGTCTATGCTGCAAAAAAATGGATATAACGTGGAAGTGGCGGTTTTTGATCGTGACAATTATAAACCAAGGGAGATACATACAGCTTATACGGTATTGGGTAATATCTCACACGGCGATTATGGTCGTCGTTTGCGGGTTTTTCTTCAGGCAATTCCGAAGTTGCGCCGGCTTGTAAAACAGAACGACCTGGTTTATAGTTCAGGCCTGGATATGTTGTTTTTGTCTGTTATATCCAGTTTGTTCCTTAAAAAGAAACAGGTTGTAGAAGTCGGAGATATAAGGGAAATACAGGTTGACAAAAGCTGGAAAGGAAAAATATACCGGAAGATTGAAAATTGGTTTTTGAAGCGTACGCATTTGGTTGTAGTTACATCCTCTGCATTCCTCTCCGAATATTTTCATGGATATCATAGTTATAAGATTAAGGGATTGGTTTTAGAGAATAAACTTGACATGGATCTTTCGATCCGTGAAACATTTTTGCCACAGCAGAAACCAGTTGGAGAAAAAATACGAATAGGCTATTTTGGTCTTTTACGATGCAAATGGTCCCTAAAAGTTCTTACACAGCTTGTAAAAAATTACGGAGATCGATTCGAGGTTGTGCTTGCAGGTTTAATTACGCACCAAAATGAACATGATGAAATAGTTGCGCTTGACAATACAAGTTATCTTGGATTGTACAAGTCGCCAGATGACCTTTCTGCGATTTATGCAAATGTTGATATGATCTGGGCCTGCTACCAACCTTTTGAAGAGAATGATTACAACCTCAGATGGGCGAGACCGAATAGATTTTATGAAAGCTGTTTTTTTGGTAAACCTTTGTTTACAAGAAACGGTTGTCAGGATGCCTTTGAAGTGAAGAAGTTGAATATCGGGTACCTGATTGATGACTCTGATCCCGAAATAACCAGCGGTAAAATTGCTACTATTACCAATGACAATTTTAATATATGGCAAAATAATATCCTGTCTTTGCCTCCCGATATCTTCGTATACACAAGAGAAGATCTGGAACTTAAAGAAACCATTGATCATCTTTTTAATTAATTATTATAAATCATGAACGAACAAGTTGACTGTCCATACTGCCATTCCAATGAAAGTACCCCCTGGGCGAAGGAAAATGGCTATGTTGCGGTAAAGTGCAATGATTGCGGTTTTGTATATGTAAACCCACGACCGCAACAATCCTTTATAAAAGAATCGGTAAAAGAGGGAGTTCACGCCTATTTAAGTAAGCCTCGCTCGAAGATTACCCATCGGATGAACAGTAAAATAAATCTGTATAGTAAAATATTCCGGATGATGTGTCCCGAACTGTCGAAACAACGTAAACCCATAAAATGGTTAGATGTTGGTGCCGGTTTTGGGGAAGTTGTTCAGGCCGTTATGTCTTTTGCACCGGAAGGAAGCTATATAATGGGGGTAGAGCCTATGATTGCCAAAGCTGAAACGGCCAGATCGAAAGGCATCAATGTGGTTCATGGATACGTCGATGATATAAAACAAAAATTTGATTTTGTATCGGTGATCAATGTTTTTTCACATATACCGAATATAAGCGAGTTCATTAAGAACTGTTATAATGTTCTGGATGTACAAGGCGAGATTATTATGGAAACTGGAAATATCGGAGATTTGACATCAAGTGCAGAAGTGCCTACTGAACTGGACCTTCCCGACCATTTGATTTTTGCTGGTGAAAAACACATCGTTGGATTTTTGGAGCAGGCCGGTTTTAAAGTTATCAGCACTAAAGCCTATAGAAGAGATACCTTTGTCAATTTATTAAAGAATGTTGTAAAGAAACTGTTAGGTCGCTCGGTAACAATTCGAATGCCGTATACTTCTCCTTATAGAACCATCATAGTTAGAGCTAAAAAATAATATTTTGAAAAACAAACAATTACCTGGAAACCACATGGAATACAGAATATGCACCAATTGTGTCATGGACACAACGGATTCTCAGATCCGGTTTGATGAGAATGGAATATGTGACCACTGCAATAATTTCTATAAGAACGTACTACCCAACTGGCATACTGATGAGACTGGTATGAAAGAGCTGATGAAAGTTGTAGAAAAAATCAAAAAAGAAGGAGAAGGCAAGGATTTTGATTGCATTATGGGAATGAGCGGCGGCGTTGATAGCTCATATCTTACTTATGTAGCAAAAGAAAAACTGGGATTAAGGCCGTTGGTGTTTCACGTTGACGCCGGTTGGAACTCCCAGGAGGCGGTGAACAATATTGAGAAGTTAGTAGATAAACTGGGTCTTGATCTGTATACAGAAGTAATCGATTGGGAAGAAATGCGTGATCTGCAGCTTGCTTTTTTTAAAGCCGGTGTTCCACATATCGATGTCCCGCAGGACCATGCTTTCTTTGCTACTATGTATAATTTTGCGGACAAACATAATATTAAATATATATTAACCGGTGCTAACTATTCTACAGAATGTGTGCGTAATCCACTTGAATGGATTTATTTCGGTAGTGATCTAGTTCAATTGAAAGATATTCATGACAAGTTCGGACAGAAACCTCTTGTTAAATTCCCGCTTACTAATATCCTGAGGCATAAGATATACTTAAGATACCTGCGAGGCATTCAGGTTGTAACACCATTGAATTATGTACCGTACATCAAAAAAGAAGCCGTACAATTTCTTGCTGACAACTATGGATGGCAAACATATCCTCAAAAACATTTTGAATCACGATTTACTAAATTCTATGAAGGATACTGGATGCCGAAAAAATTTGGATATGATACGAGGAAAGTGCAATACTCCAGCCTGATCCTGACTAAACAAATGACACGTGAGGAAGCACTTGAAAAGTTATCCAAACCGCCTTATGATGAATCTACGATAGCGCAGGATTTTGAGTATATCGCAACCAAATTAAATATCTCTGTTGATGAATTGCAGAGTTACATGGATGCACCCAATAAATCCTATAAAGATTATAAATCGCAACAGAATACTTTTGCCATCGGCTCAAAAATCATGAAAGTGTTGGGGCTTGAAAAAAATGTAAAACGATGATCGCAATTGTCAATTATGGGTCCGGCAATATACAGGCACTGGGTAATATCTATGATAAATTGAATATTCCGTTTATCATTGCTTCACATCCCGAAGATCTGGAAAAAGCAGAGAAAATTATTCTCCCAGGCGTTGGGGCTTTTGATCAGGCTATTGGTGAACTTGAAAGATCCGGCATGAAACAATCGCTTGATGAGCATGTACTGCAACAAAAAAAACCGGTTCTTGGAATTTGCGTAGGAATGCAGCTCCTGGCAAAAAACAGTGAAGAAGGGGTATTGACTGGTTTATCATGGATTAATGCAACAGTAAAAAAATTTGATCATGCCAGTTTTCACCAGGCAACACATTTGCCCCATATGGGTTGGAATAATGTTGAACCGGCAAAACCAAATGGTTTGTTTACGGATGTAGATCTTACTTCGGGTTATTATTTTCTCCATTCATTTTATTTTTCATGTAACGATGATCAGGATATTCTATCCGTTACAGATTACGGCAATAAATTCACATCTGCAGTAAACAGGGAGAATATTTATGGCGTTCAGTTTCATCCTGAAAAAAGCCACCTCGCAGGAATACAATTACTTAAGAATTTTGCAAATTTCAAATAATGTTAAGACCCAGAATCATCCCTTGCCTGCTTGTACATAACAGGGGGTTGGTAAAAACGGTAAATTTTGGTGACCCGAAATATGTAGGCGATCCGATCAATGCCGTTAAAATATTTAACGAAAAGGAAGTCGATGAATTGATCGTTCTGGATATTGATGCGTCAGCCAATAATGTCGAACCGGATTATAAAATGATCCAGAATCTTGCCGCTGAATGCCGCATGCCGTTTTGTTATGGCGGTGGCGTAAAAACAGCGGACCAGGCTGTAAAGATTATTAAGATGGGCGTTGAGAAAATTGCGATCAGCGCCAGTGCTGTTGCCAATCCAAGCCTGGTTGCCGAAATAGCAGAAAGAGTAGGCAGTCAAAGTGTGGTGGTTGTATTGGATGTAAAAAAAAATACCAAGACGGGTGTTTTTGAAATATGGACCCACAACGGTAAAAAGAATACAGGACTGGATCCCGTGACTTTCGCTGCAAAAATGGAGAACCTTGGCGTGGGTGAACTTACGATCAATTCGATTGACCGGGATGGTGTTATGAAAGGATATGACACAGCGCTTATTAAAAAAATACGAGAAGCGGTTACAGTACCTATGACGGCATTGGGTGGCGCGGGAAAACTTGATGATATCGAAGAACTCATTAAAGAATTTGGTATCATTGGTGCATCGGCAGGCAGTCTGTTTGTTTTTAAAGGTGTCTATAAAGCCGTATTGATCAACTATCCCAAACGCGAAGAAAAAACAAAGATCTTCGCCAAATCCGCATACCGCATTTAAGAATGCGCCTGTTTTTTATTTAATCACAGATCAAAATGTTTTAATGAAGAGAAACTTAGTGACATGGCTCGATAAAAAAGTATATCCGGGATTTGCTGCAAATTGGGACAATACAATTTTCAGAGAAATGGTTCTTACTTATATCAGCAAAGAAAAAATTTTGCTGGATGTTGGAGCGGGAAGAGGCGCATTGCCACAAATGAATTTTAAAGGACTTGTTGCCAAAGTTTGTGGCGTAGACCCAGAAGATGCAGTGTTGGGAAATCCTTACCTGGATGCGGCTTTTGTTGGGTTTGCAAACAATATGCCTTTTTTTGAAAATGAACAATTTGATATTGTTACTTCAAACAATGTGCTGGAACATATTGAGAAGCCGGAGAGCTTTCTGTTTGAGGTAAGCCGGGTACTGAAACCGGGGGGTGTACTTATCGCTAAAACGCCAAACAAATTGCATTATATGCCGGTATTGGCAACCATGCTTCCGGATAGCCTGCATAACTATTATCATAAATTAAAAGGCAGGCCCGCTATAGATACATTTCCGACATTTTACCGGATGAACAGCCGGAAAATGATAAAAAAACTGGCCAGAGAAAATGGGTTTGAGGTAGAACAAATACGTATGATTGAAGGAAGGCCAGAATACTTGCGCATAAATTTCCTGTCTTATATGGTGGGGATCGCTTATGAAAGATTAGTGAATCTTTTCAGGATGCAGGACCTGAAGATTGTAATGTTTATCGTTTTAAAAAAGAAGCATGAAGCAGATCGTTCAGGATCTTAGAAAAGGAGACACCAGGTTGGAAGAAATTCCTGCACCATTGGTTCGGAAAGGGCATATTCTCATCAAGACGCACCGGAGCCTGGTGAGCCTTGGTACAGAAAAAATGTTGGTTGAATTCGGCAAAAGCAATCTTATTGCCAAAGCCCGTCAGCAGCCGGAAAAAGTGAAGGTTGTTTTGAATAAGATCAAAACGGAAGGACTCATGCCTACACTTGAAGCCGTATTTAATAAACTGGATGAACCATTACCCCTCGGCTATTGTAACGCAGGGGAAGTGATAGCGATAGGTGAAGGAGTGTCTGAATTCAATGTAGGCGATAGGGTTGCGAGTAATGGTGCACACGCCGAAATTGTTTGCATACCTAAGAACCTGGCAGCTAAAATTCCAGATAATGTGAGCTATGAAGAAGCTTCCTTTACTGTAATTGGTTCCATTGGGTTGCAGGGAATACGCCTGGCCAATCCAACTATGGGTGAAACGGTGGTTGTGATTGGATTAGGTTTGATAGGGCTGCTCACCTCAGAATTATTGCTGGCAAACGGTTGTAAAGTGATCGGGTTCGATGTGGATGCACGTAAAGTGGCTATCGCCAATAATACAGGTATACAGGCATTTGTTTCGTCCGATTGTGACCCCGTGAAGACAGTTGAAGAACTAACCGATAACATCGGCAGTGACGCCGTTTTGATTACCGCATCTACAAAAAGCAATGAACTTATCAGCCAAGCCGCACAAATGTGCCGGAAGAAAGGGAGGATCGTCTTGGTAGGTGTGATAGGGCTTGATATTCAGCGTGGAGATTTTTTTAAGAAAGAACTCAGCTTCCAGGTGTCGTGCTCTTATGGACCAGGCAGGTATGATGAAGCGTATGAAATACAAGGTGTCGATTATCCGATAGGTTATGTAAGATGGACAGAAAAAAGAAATTTCGAAACGATCCTGCATGCTATTTCAAAACAGCAGTTGCATGTACAACATTTAATTACTGAAAAAGTTGCGTTAGAAAATTACCTGGCTATTTATGGTGCGATGGGCGGTAATTCGATCGCTTCTATTCTTGAATATCCCGCTACTGCCGTACATACCAATACAAAAGTTGCAGTAAAAGAATATACAAATCAGCCATCCAAGGGTGTGTTGGGAATTATCGGTGCGGGTAATTTTACCAAGATGACAGTGATGCCTGCTTTAAAAAGATCAGGGGCACATTATAAATATATTTCGAGCGCGGGTGGATTGACAGCAAAATCACTGGCAAGTAAATATGGATTTGCATTTTCAACAACTGATTATAAAGAGATATTAGCTGACCAGGATGTTGACCTGGTAATGATCACGACGCGTCACAACCTTCATGCCGCAATGGTTGTTGAATCTTTACAGGCAGGAAAACACACATTTGTAGAAAAGCCATTGGCACTGAGCCATGAAGAACTTGATAATATAACAACAGCTTATCTAAATGCAAAAGAGC
The DNA here is from genome assembly GCA_040388705.1 of Bacteroidota bacterium. Taxonomy (GTDB): domain Bacteria; phylum Bacteroidota; class Bacteroidia; order Chitinophagales; family Chitinophagaceae; genus Sediminibacterium. Next base: position 304,744 of record JAZKBI010000007.1, read on the forward strand.
CTGTTTCATTGAGTGTAGGATTTAACAGGCGGTTCTCACCTGCAATTCAGAAAGCAAAACAGTTAATAGGCAATGGCAATCTGCCCATGAACATCATAGCTACCATGAATGCCGGCATGATCCCTGCAGATGTTTGGATACATAATATGAAGATCGGTGGGGGAAGGATCATCGGAGAAGCCTGCCACTTTATAGATCTCATGGTATTCTTAACAGGAAGCCTGGTGAAAGAAGTAAGCATGAGTGCGATGGGCGAAAACCCCATAGAGAATACTGATAATGCGATTGTTACACTGAAGTTTGCCAATGGTTCACAGGGTGTGATCAACTACTTTGCCAATGGCAGTAAAGCATATGAAAAAGAACGTATTGAAGTGTACTCCCAGGGAAGGATACTGGTGGTGGATAATTTCCGTAAGTTGACCGGGTATGGATTCAAAGGGTTCACATCTATGAGCGGAAGAATAGACAAGGGGCATCAATCGCAATTCACCCGTTTGATCAAAATGATAAAACAGGGCGAAGAACCATTGATACCTTTTGAAGAATTGATCAATACGACAAAAGCAAGTTTTGCAGCAATAGAAAGTTTACAAAAAAAATCATGGATAATCATTCAATAATATGCGGATAACATTAATAGCAGGTGCAAGACCCAATTTTATGAAGATAGCACCCATTATGGAAGCTATTGACAAAGCACAAAAAAAGGGTAAGAATATTACATACAGGCTTGTGCATACCGGGCAACATTTCGACAAAAACATGAGCGATAGCTTTTTCGAGCAATTGGGAATGCCCGAGCCTCATGTTAACCTGGAAAGTGGTGGAGGAACACAGGCTGAGCAAACGGCGAATATCATGATCCGGTTTGAAAAAGAACTTATCGCCAATCCAGCAGATCTGGTAATGGTTGTAGGTGATGTAACCTCCACCATGGCCTGCTCCATAGTTGCCAAGAAACTTTGTATCGATGTTGCGCATGTAGAAGCAGGGATTCGTAGCGGTGATATGACCATGCCTGAAGAGATCAACCGCGTTGTGACAGACAGTATCACAGATTATTTTTTTACCACTACAGAGATTGCTAATAATTGTTTATTGACATCAGGGGTAGCCGCCGGTAAAATATTTTTCGTTGGTAACACAATGATCGATACCCTTCTGAAAAATATGCCCAGGTTTATTCAGCCTAAGGTTTGGGAACAGGCATCACTTACAAAGAAAAATTACATAGTACTCACACTTCACCGCCCGGCCAATGTGGATGGGAAAGAAAAACTAAAATCCCTGATGGATGAAATAATAAAGTCATCACGCAGATTGCCTATTGTATTTCCTATTCATCCGAGAACAGCAAAAAATATAGAATCGCTGGGCATTTCTGCAGATAACTTGTACAGGGTGGACCCGATGAGTTACCTGGAATTCAATTACCTCGTTAAGAACGCCAAATGCGTTATCACCGACAGCGGTGGAATTACCGAAGAAACTACTGTAATGAATGTTCCATGCATCACTTTACGCGACAGTACCGAACGGCCCGAAACGGTTACGAAAGGAACCAATGAATTGATCGGTGTTGACCCCAGGGCAGTTGAGCCCGCGATGAAAAAACTTTTCGACGGTAACTGGAAAAAAGGCGGTATTCCCGATTTATGGGATGGACACACAGCAGAAAGAATTATCGATCATTTACTTAAACTAGCATAACCATCATTTGAATAAAATACAACAGGTATCGCAGATAATTTCCAATATGGGTTTGCGGTATTTTTTTTTCAGGATCGGGTTCGTTCTCAAAAAGAAAACTGGCCTTATTAAAAAGCAGTTTCCTGTTGATCCGGCAACAATCACAATGATTGCTTATTCAGAATGGAAAGGCTCCAAAGCGCCTTTTTTCTTTTCTGATGCTGCCACTCTTGGACTGGTTCCTTCTCCAAACGAAGCTTTGGCTACTAAAGCTGTTGACATACGAGCTGGTAAAATATTATTTTTTAGTGGAACACAATTCGATCTGGGTGTATCATACGACTGGGTCAGCAATCCTGAATCGGGTTATAAGTACGATATCAATAAACATTGGATAGACATCAATGACTATTCAGAAACTTCAGGGGATATAAAATTTGTATGGGAAAAATCGCGCTTCTCATTTTTATATACGTTGATACGCGATGAACAACACAACCAGAATCACCACGGCGAATTTATTTTTAATGAGATCGAAAGCTGGATCGATAAAAATCCTGTTAACCGCGGCCCCAATTATAAATGCAGCCAGGAGATTTCGATACGGGTGCTTAACTGGATCTTTGCTTTATACTATTACAGCGGACAGGATATTGTTAACGAACAGAGGTGGCAAAAAATAATGAATGCCGTTTACTGGCAGATGCACCATGTGTACCATAACATCAATTTCTCAAGGATAGCGGTTCGTAATAATCACGCGATCACAGAATCATTGGCCCTGTATCTTGTCGGAACTTTGTTCCCGCAAATGAAAGACAGCGCCGGGTGGAAAGTGCATGGAAAAAAATGGTTCGAGGAAGAAGTGGCCTACCAGGTGTATGAAGACGGTACCTTCCTCCAGTTCAGCATGAATTACCACCGCGTTGTAGTACAGCTTTTTACCTGGGCGATCTGTATTGCAGAAAAAAATAAAGAATCGTTTTCTCAGGTTGTATATGAACGTGCCTATAATTCTGTAAATTTTTTATTCCAGTGCCAGGAGGAAACGAATGGATACCTGCCTAACTATGGAGCTAATGACGGCGCTTTGTTCTTCCCGCTTAACAATTGTGCTTTTAGGGATTTCCGGCCGCAACTAAATGCCTTGCACCATTTACTTTGCGGGCAAACACTCTATGCAGAAGGAAACACATGGAAAGAAGATCAGTGCTGGACAGGAATGAACACGGATGACAGTAGGAAATATTTCCCGCTACTAAAGAAAAGATACGGATGTACGCAATTCAGGGACGGTGGTTACTATTTAATAAGAGAACAGCATAATTTTACGTTTATCAGGTGTGGTGACCACAAGGACCGTCCTTCTCATGCCGACAATTTGCATATAGATATCTGGGCAAACGGCAGGAATATTTTAATAGATGGCGGCAGTTATAAATATAATACTGATACAAAAACGCTTAAATATTTCATGGGCACCGAGTCACATAATACAGTGATGCTTGATGACAATGACCAGATGGTAAAAGGAGCAAGGTTTATCTGGTATTACTGGACACAGTGCGTTTCGGCAACGGTGGAAGAAACAGGAGACAGCTATCTTTTCAAAGGCACAATCTCCGCTTTTCACCAGGTCGGTAAAAATATTCTGCACACAAGAATAGTAAGTACCAAAAAGAATTCGGATGTATGGATAGTGGAAGATATTATTTCCGGGAAACCCGCGCAGGCAATGATGAAACAATATTGGCACCTGAACAAAGATGTTTTACCTGGTTCTGTACAGATACATGCAAGAGATGGAGATTCCGGAAGCATCGTTCCGCAAAAGGAAAATGGATTTTATTCCGGCAAGTATGGTCAGAAGGAAATAAATCCCCAAATTGTTTTTAGTAGTAACAGCAATAAAATTATCACCACTTTTAGTTTATAGCCGTAATGCGAATCTTACTTATTCATAAAGATTTTTTAGAGGAAAATGACCCAGGTGGGTCAAGGTTCAATGAAATGACCAAAGTATGGAGTGCAATGGGTCATGAAATAACGGTGCTTGCCGGCATGATGCACTACAATGGAACAGCCAAAGGAGAGGAATATAAAGGGAAATATTTTGTGAATAAGCAACAGGGCGCTGTTAATGTATGGCGCTGTCATGTTTCGGAATCATACAATAAAAATTTTATCGGCAGGTTCTGGGGTTATTTTACTTTTATGTTTTCAGCCATGTGGGCCGGCCTGTTCAGGACCAAAAAGAATTTTGATATTATCCTGGTAACATCACCTCCATTGTTTGTGGGAATAACCGCTTATGTATTATCGAGGGTAAAACGTGTGCCTTACATTTTTGAGATCAGGGATCTGTGGCTGGAGTCGGCCATCGACACGGGTGTTCTCACCAATAAAATGTTTATCAAACTTTCTTTTAAAGTGGAAGCGTTCATTTTAAAAAAAGCGGTGATCATCAATGTTCTCACCCCTGCCTTCCGTGATGAGCTGATCGCAAAAAAAAATATCAACCCCGACAAAATTATTTTTATTCCGAACGGTGCTGATTTTTCTCTTTCTGATGAATTACTGGCCACTTTCGATAGCAAGGCATTCCGCAGATCATTGGGATGGGACAACAGGTTCGTTGTAACGTATGTTGGTGCACACGGCGTAGCAAATGGATTGGATCAGGTACTTGATGCAGCAGAAAAGTTATCCGACACAAATGTATTGTTCCTGCTCATTGGAAATGGCATGGCAAAAGAGGAGCTGATGCTTTCTGCAAAAAAGAAAAACATTACTAACATAGAATTTTTACCTGCTGTATCTAAGCAGGAAGTATTCAAATATATTCTGGCTTCTGATATTGGCGCTTCGATCCTTAAAAAAACAGATGCATTTAAAACTGTTTATTCAAACAAGACGTTTGATTATATGGCCTGTAAAAAGCCTATATTGATGGCCATTGATGGTGTTTCAAAAAAACTGGTGGAAGAAGCAGGAGCTGGAACCTATGTTGAACCCGAGAATGCAGAAGAATACGATACGGTAATACGCAAGTACCTCGACAATTCAGAATTGATAGTTCACCAGGGAGAAAGTGGCTACGCATATGCCAAATCGAAGTTCGACCGGATCGTATTGGCTGAGGAATATCTTAAAAAGATAGTATGGGTAGTTTCTAAAAACAAAAAGCAATAACTATCTTGCGTAGGAATTGATATAAGACTGTATTTTTTTAATAAAAACCCACATTCACAGATGAAAATTTTAGTAACAGGTGGCGCCGGATATATTGGTTCGGTATTGGTAAGGTTATTACTCGACAAAGGGTATAGTGTTCGCGTAATTGATTCATTGAAATTTGGCGGAGAGGCGTTGTATGAGGTAATGCAGAACCCGAATTTTGAATTTGTGAAAGGAGATATCCGTAATGAAGCAGATGTTGCAAAAGCTATTGACGGAATAGATGCAATAGCGCATCTCGCTGCCATTGTCGGCGATCCTGCCTGTAGCAAATTCTCTCAAGAGGCGAATGAAACAAATTGGAATGGAGCTATTGCTTTATTTAATGCTGCAGAAAAGGGAGGTGTAAAACGTTTTGTATTTGCATCAACCTGTAGTAATTATGGTAAAATGGCCGACCCGAATTCTTTTGTAACGGAAGAATCGGAACTGAGGCCGGTATCGCTCTACGCAGAACTGAAAGTGAAATTTGAAAAATATCTTCTCGAAACCAAAAAAGACGCGCGTATCTGTGCTACAGCTTTGCGTTTCTCAACGGTATATGGCTTTTCTCCACGTATTCGTTTTGATCTGACCGTGAATGAATTCACACGTAATGTTTGCCTTACAGGCGAGCAGGAAATATGGGGGCCGCAATTTAGCCGCCCGTATTGCCATGTAGATGATCTGGCACGCTCAGTGATCCAGGTTATTGAGGCGCCGGAAGAAAAAGTAAGGGCCAATGTATTTAATGTTGGAGATACTTCAGAAAATTATTCCAAACGTATGTTGATGGAAGAAATACAAAAACAGATTCCGTCAGCAAAAGCTATTTATGTTGATAAGACGGAAGATCCAAGGGATTACCGTGTGAACTGTGATAAAATAAAAAACATACTCGGTTTTACCATCACCAAAAAAGTGCCTACGGGGATCGCAGAAATAATTAAAGTAATGGACAGTCAATTGATCAACGATCCTTATGGCTCGAAATTTAAAAATATATAAGCACTATGACATTACTTTCAGCGCCGAATATTGCAGGAAACGAATGGAAATATGTTAAAGATTGCCTGGATACCGGTTGGGTGTCTTCAGTTGGTGCATATGTCACTCAATTTGAAGACTACCTGGCATCGTACACCGGCGCCAAATACGCGGTTGCTACCTCAAGCGGTTCAACTGCGCTCCATATTTCATTGTTATTAGCCGGTGTTCAACAGGATGACTATGTTATCGTGCCCAATGTAACATTTGTTGCGAGCCTGAATACAATCGCGTATACAGGTGCAAGACCCATACTCATGGACATTAATGTGGATACATGGCAAATGGATCTTGATCTGCTGGAAGAATTTTTCACGGATAGAACTTTCCTGGATGACAACGGTAATTGTTGTTTGAAAGAAGACAGGAAAGTGATCCGGGCTATCATGCCGGTGCATATTTTAGGAAATATCTGCGCGATGGACCGTGTAATGGCTCTGGCAGAGAAATTCGGCCTTGCGGTTGTGGAAGATGCAACGGAAGCGTTGGGTTCAACCTATAAAGGGAAACACGCCGGTACATTCGGTATGCTTGGTTGTATCAGTTTCAATGGTAACAAGATCATCACTACCGGTGGCGGCGGAATGATCCTTACCAATGACGCCGATCTCGCAAAAAGAGCAAAGCACCTTACCACACAGGCGAAAAGCGATCCCTTTGAATATTTTCATGACGAGATCGGGTATAATTATCGGTTGGTAAATGTTCTTGCGGCGATCGGCGTAGCCCAGATGGAACTTTTGCCTTCTTTTATTGAAAAGAAAAAACAGATCGCTGGATATTATAAAGAAAACTTATCACAAACAGGAGATATCGGTTTTCAAACCATTGAAGCCGATGTTAATTGCAATAACTGGCTCTTTACCATCCGTTCTGCCGAGCAGAAGAAATTGCTAAAAGTATTGAATGAGGCGAAACTACAATCAAGGCCATTTTGGGTTCCGATGAACCAATTGCCAATGTTCTCCAGCGCCTTATATCACACTAAAAATGACTTGTCAGATGTTTTATATAACTCCTGTTTGAGTGTGCCTTGTTCAACACAGATAACTGATGAGGAAATGGCACGGGTTGTCGAGGCTATTAAATCTGTATTTTAGTTGGTCCAACGAAGAACAATAAACAAGTTTACCAAAGCCTCAACGTAATAATTGAGGCTTTTGTTTTGGAGAAATTACCGGTAATCGTAATTGCACAGTTTCTTTTTCATCTTGGGGGATACATATAAACTGCTACTTTTTCTTGATGATATGGAATCAGTACCTCTTTTGTCTTTTACAGTAATAGAACGATCGCTACGAAATGCACAATAATTGACAGAATTAAAAAATATACGCGAGTTTGGTTCCATTGGTCACCATTAAATTTTATTACACTATCGCGGGTGTTCCGAATGCTTGAAAAAAATAATCTATTCAACTCTCCAAATGCTGATTTTTTTGTGGAAGTTTGCGCCAATTCATGTATGAATGTAAAGCAATATGTATAATATCATAAAACGCTTTTTTGACATCGTTTTTTCCCTGTTGGTAATTACTCTATTAATACCTGTATTTATTATATTATTTCCATTGCTTCGTTTTACTGGCGAAGGTTATATATTTTATTACCAGCAGCGGATCGGTTATAAGAACAAACTGTTCAACATCATCAAATTTGCCACTATGCTCAAGAACAGTCCGAATATGGGTTCAGGGCTGATCACTTTGCGTAAGGATCCGAGGGTAACGCCTATGGGAAATTTTCTGAGGATAACCAAAATGAATGAGCTACCCCAGATATTCAATGTGCTAAAAGGCGATATGAGTTTTGTGGGCCCACGGCCTTTGGTAGATAAGACATTTGCACCTTATTCAGCGCACGTAAAGCAGAACATCTACAAAGTAAGGCCAGGTATAACCGGTATTGGTTCTATAGTTTTCAGGGATGAAGAGAAACTGATGTCAGAATACAAAGGTGATCCAAAGGTCTTTTATGATACAGTCATCTCTCCTTACAAAGGACAGCTTGAAATGTGGTATTTGGAAAACCAATCATTCAGAACTGATTTCCTGATCCTTTTTCTTACTGCCTGGGCCATTGTATTTCCGGAAACGAAACTGATCAATGAACTATTCAAAACATTACCGGTAAAGACTCCTGAACTATTATAGCGAAATAAATGAACACAACTTTGTAGTAACCAAACCTAGCTTATCCGTTCTTATCAAAAGGAATTTCCATAATCTCTCTGTCCTGCATCGGCAATATTTCAGCCTGCTTGTGTTCCTTTTTGGAAAGGTTCCAGAAAAAGAAATTGATCATAATCGAAAGAAAAATCAAGAAACTTATCAGTTGTGAATTGCCTATTTTTTGCAATAAGAAAGCAATAATGATAAATAAAGAATTTCCTGATAACAGGATCACAGTTGTTTGCGTATGAGAAAAACCAATATTAAGAAAACGGTGATGCAAATGGTTACTGTCTGCTACAAATGGAGAACGTCCTCTTAGTATCCTGAACATAAATACCCTTACTGTATCTACAACGGCAATGATAATAGTTGAAAATGCAATGGCGGGACCGGCTGTAAAAATATTTCCCGATGTACTGTTTACTTCTACAAAACGAATGCAAAAGAATGAAAGCATAAATCCAATAAAAAGAGACCCGGTATCACCCATAAAAGTTTTCGCCGGAGAAATATTGTAATACAGAAACCCGATCAGTGCGCCGGAAAATGCAATCGCCAGTAATGAATCGCCCCAGCTTTTTATCATAAAAAAGAAAACTGCGTAGGTAATACTGGCTAATAAACCAAGAGAACCGGCAAGTCCATCAATCCCGTCGATCAGATTAATAGCATTATAAATAAAAATATTTATCAGGATAGTAATAAGGATGCTAAGGGGATAACTGATCTCGCCGATCCCCAAAAAGCCGTGAAAACTGGTTAACCTGATATCGCCTAAAAAAGCCATGATACCGGCGGCGGCAATTTGGGCCAGGAATTTTTTGGTGGGCCCGAGGCCTACCAGGTCATCTTTCAGGCCGATAGCAAAAATGATCAGGCTTGCAGCAACAAAACTGTGAAAGTAGGGCAGGATCGTAACTGGAATTACTAAAGCAACAGAGAAAAGAAAAGCACAATAAATGCCAACGCCTCCCAGGTTGGGCGTTTTATAAACATGAATTTTACGCTCTTCAGACGGCTCATCGAACAGGTGTTTCGCCCGGGCTATCGAAATTACAGAACGAATACAAATCATTGTCCCCAATAAGGCAGTCAAAAAGAGAATTACACCAATAACTAACATAGTAGAAAATTTTCAACCATGACGCCATTTTGGGGTTTGGAGTCAATGAGTTTCAAAAGTATAAAAAAATACTCTAACATTTGATTAAGAATATTCTTTCTTTACAGGAAAAATACAAATTAGTGGTTGAATAATTTGTATTAAGGGCCTTTTAATTAAGGAAATAGACATTAATTGTTTTTATTTTGCTTGATTCCAACAGTAAATTTATCTGAGCTATTCTTTTTTCATCCATCCTTTTTTACGGAAGCCCGCTTTTGCAGGCAGGCTGCTGTTTGCCGGAGCGGAGCAGTCCCAATATCTCAAATGAAAAATTCGTTTCACGGAACCGGAACATTATTATGAAATGGAAATTTGCCGATAACACCAATCAACGTTCAATAGCGTATCAATTCCGTTTCAAACGGTTTCTTTTTTTTCGCTCCTTGCTTAACAGGTTGCAAAAACCGGTATCTATATTGGATATCGGCGGTACACAAGGGTACTGGGACATGATGGGGTTTTCTGATATCGACATCAGGATTACATTACTTAATCTGGAAGTACAACCCACCTCCGGCGATTCTTTTACCAGCGTGAAAGGAGATGCTACTGATTTATCCGCATATGCTGACCAATCTTTTGATATCGTTTATTCAAATTCCGTTATCGAACACCTTTTTACTTATGAGGCCCAGTTAAAGATGGCCAATGAAGTAAGACGGGTGGGTAAAAACTATTTTATTCAAACACCGAACTATTATTTCCCCATAGAACCCCACTGGGTTTTTCCTTTTTTTCAGTTTCTCCCCGTTACATGCCGTGTTTGGATGACCCGGAATTTGAATCTCGGGCATATTGGCCGAATTCCCGATCCAGTTGATGCTTCGAAACGGGTAGCGGAAGTTCAATTACTTACGAGGCAACAAATGCAGCAACTTTTTCCGCAAGCCAAAATGTATCAGGAAACTTTTTTCGGACTTACCAAATCATTGGTTGCTTATAAATTTGATTAAGCAAGGCTCAGCCATATTTTTCCTATGGCTCGCAAAACAAAAATGAAGACATTGCCATAGACCGGCCAAGGAAATTTGTATCAAATGCTTGACAACACTGATCGCTATAATCGATTGATATACAATGCTTTTTATACACACAACCGACCCTTGTTTTTTATGCAACAGTTGGATCATTTTCTCTTCGCGATTAAAGCGCATACGGCTATTGTTTTCGACAATGCTAACCCATCAACCAAACGCGGTGAAAAGGGGCGGAAAATATAGGTGAAACAAGCCTGTCTACTTTTTTTACCTTATCACCCTGAATTTACGTATAGAAGAAAGGCTATAGAGAGATTGAAGAAAAGACGGAGATATCCGGAGAACTATCAAGACAGAAAATTATTATTTCATGCTGCGCTATTGCACCTGAATTAAGTAAGACCCGGATTGAAAATTAACTTAAAACCAATAGTACCTAACAGGATAAAATCGCCTGTCGATCTATAATGTTTCGGGCATTTTCAAGTTATGATATACTTTTGTTCCGTTACCGGTCATTGGCATACATTTTTGGAAACTCCGGTTAAGATCTAAAATAACAATCTTCATGAAGGCTTATTACAAATGTATTTTATTAACCGGTAAACTATTTCTTTTGTTAGGTTGGCATGCAGCCACGTGCCAAACTGTTTTTGTGGGGCAGCCCGGATTGGAGGATGCGTTACGATCTTTACAATTGCAGGGCAAAATAGACCGAAATATCTCTTTTACTGCAAGGCCTTTTTTTTATGGAGACAGTTTAACGGTTAAAGAACTTCATAAGTTAATAGATGGCAACGATTCCTATAGTTCACCCGTACATTTTTTTGCCGGGAACAAGGGCAAACTGGAAATATTACCTGTTATAACCGGGATTAAATTTAATAGTCATCACCCCTATGGCTGGAATGACGCAGGAATGCTGTCTGCAAAAGGCATACAAGCTTCAGTTAGTGCCGGGGTACATGCTTCTTTAGGGCCGCTAAGTATTCAATTACAACCCGAGTATGTATACAGCGCGAATACCAACTTCGAATATAATGCTGCATATGGAGCGCCCACCGAAGGCGCTTTTAACCGGTTATATGGCGGGCAATCGAGTATACGGCTAAATGTATCAGGTTTATCATTGGGTATTTCAACAGAAAACATGTGGTGGGGCCCGGGAATGTATAGCTCCCTGCTGATGAGCAATAATGCACCGGGTTTTGTTCATTTTACTTTTAATACAGTTAAGCCCATTAAAACATTCATCGGGAGTTTTGAATGGGAACTGGTAGCCGGCAGGTTAGACGAGGATACAAGCCGGTTGTTTGAGAATTTTCACATGAAGCCAGCAGGTGTATCCAATAATGACCCACGTTATATAAATGGTATTGTATTAACCTATCAACCAAAATGGGTACCCGGTTTGTTTTTGGGAGTTACCAGGATGTTTCAGATGTATGAAAAAGACCTTGATTTACAAGGACAGAGTTTTTTTGGAAAATACATTCCTGTTTTATCGGACTTGTTTATATCAAATGAAAATATAGAAACCAGTAAAAAACGAGACCAGATACTTAGTCTGTTCACCAGGTGGCTATTCCCGAAAAGCAATGCAGAGATTTATTTTGAATTTGGCTATAATGATCATCCTTCCAATATGAGAGATTTGATTAATAATCCCGAGCATTCTGCTGCTTATATCGCAGGCATTAAAAAAATGGTTTCATTGGAAAAAAATAAATGGCTTGATTTTACTGCTGAAATTACTCAAATGGCACAAACATCAGATTATTTGGTCCGGGATGGAGGAAACTGGTATGTGCACTCACAGGTTCACCAGGGATATACAAACCAAAATCAAATATTAGGCGCGGGCAGCGGCTTAGGTAACAATGTACAAACGATTACCGGCTCTTTTCTAACCGGCTGGAATAAATTAGGGCTCAGATTTCAAAGGATACAACATGATCCACGTGCAACTGTTGAGCCTGCAGTTCCTTCATTAGGGTTGCGTAAAAATAAATGGAACGATATTGCAATTGGGCTGTTTGGCCAGGTAAGATCTAACAAGTTTATTATTAATGCGGATATTCAGTTCGTGAATTCAAAAAACTACGCATGGGCCAATGAAAACAGGTTTAATTTGTATGGGCTATTAAATTTTATTTACTTATGGTAATCGTTAAGAAACTTTTTTGTTTTGTCAGTTTGCTTGGATTGCATAGTATTAGTTGGGGGCAGCATGGTTTTTTGCAACAGATCACATTATCAGATGTCAGCAGGCTACAGCAATTAACAGACACCGGTTTTCAAATGCAGGGCATCTCCTTTTGTTTAAGACCACTCTCCTCCTTATTACAAGAAAAAAAATCCAGTAAGATCACAGCCGGGTTTACGAATGTTTCATATACCCTTCAAAATAATTCACAATTACCATTGGGCGACAATGATGAAAACTTTTTCCCGTCCGTAGGGTTCCAGCAAAGAATAACTGTAGGAGGCACGGTAAAATGGAATGGGTTCATGTTAAAACTGCAGCCTGAATTTGTAACAGCTGCTAACAAAGAGCCTGCACCTTTTCAATGGCAATTACCTACCGGTAATTTCTGGGCAAATATCTACCAGTACATCAATAACAAAATAGATATGTACAGCCGTTTTGGTACCAAACCTATTACCCAATGGTTTCCGGGCCAATCCAGCATCAGCTATACATATAAATCGGTTTCAGCCGGATTGTCAACAGAAAATATCTGGTGGGGGCCGGGCACCCGAAATTCATTGGTAATGACTAATAATGCCCCGGGGTTTGCACATTTTACGATCAATACGGTAAAGCCGGTTATTACCCCGATCGGCAGCTTTGAGGGGCAGGTAATTTTGGGCAGACTGGATAGCGTTGGATTTGAAGATCCTGATAATGTGATCATGAAAGATATATGGGCAGGTGGGATTGCCCGGAAATCTGCAGCAACACGAATGATAGCCGGCATTACAATGGTTTGGCAGCCTAAATGGATCAAAAACCTGTACCTGGGATTTGCCAGTACATCTAACTATTACTCAGGATCAGACAGTGCGAATGAAAAGGATGCGATAGGCCTGTTGAGTAAGAATCGAAGAGCCGCTAAATTAGGATCATTATTTTTTCGCTATGCCATGCCTGAAGAACATGCGGAATTCTATTTTGAGTATGGCCGGGCAGACAAGCCGGCTTCCATATTCAACATTTTTGATGATACGATACCTACCGGTTATGTGGCCGGGATCCGGAAACTGGTTAAGACCGGTAATGAAAACAGTTTTATTGAATTGGCCGCAGAAATTGCCCAGTTGCGATTGCCTGATCCCAGTTTGATATTTGATAGTAATAACCCATTCACCGCGCCTAAAACAAATAGCTGGTATACACATGACTATGTATCACAAGGTTATACAAGTCGCGGACAGTTACTGGGGGCTTCCATTGGCCCGGGAAGTAATAGCCAGACGATTAATGTTAGCTGGATAAATGGCCTGAAAAAAATAGGTATACAGTTTGAAAGAGTGCTGCATAACAATGATTTTTATTATTATAATTATTTTAATGGAGTTATTGATGCAGGTTATAAGAACAAACACTGGACAGATTTGTCTGTCGGTTTACATGGCCGTTGGGATTATAAGAATTTAATTTTTGCTTTTTTTGCCAATTATACAAGCTCATTGAATTTTCGTTGGACAAAACTGGACGGTGTTTGGCAGGAACCCTCATTACTTTCTGATAAACAGAATACACAGGTGGTTTTTTCCCTGCAATACAAACTGGGTAAATGAGCAACCGGAAAAATATTTTCTATAACGGTCTACTATCCGTTAGCCAGGTGATTTTTCCCATGGTTACGTTTCCCTACGCTACCCGAATATTAGGTCCGGAAAAATTAGGTACGATCAATTTCGCGGATTCTTTCTGTAAATATGTAATGTTAATAGCGGCTTTGGGAATACCTGTGTATGGTATCCGGGAAATTTCTAAAGTAGCGCATGAAAAAATAAAACTGGCCAAGGTTTTTTCTGAGATATTCTGTATTCATTTTCTTACAACGCTGCTGATATTGGTTGCATATGTGTTTTGCATCCTTTTTGTAGACAGGTTTAGTTTGTCTCATGAAATTTACTGGTGGGGAGGATTGATGATCTTTTCAAATTTATTTTCTATCGAATGGTTTTTTTCAGGGCTCAGCCGGTTTAAGTTTATCGCACTTCGCTCTTTTTTGATCAGGATGCTTTTTGTGGGCCTTGTTTTTTTATTGGTGCGTAACGAAAAGGATTACGTCATGTATTTTATCCTGATGGCACTAACCATAGTGGCTACAGGTATATTCAATATGTTTTACCTGTTCAGGATCATCAATCCGTTTACAGGGTTAAATTTTGCCGGGCTGTTCCGCCATTTCAAACCCTTGATTTACTTGTTTTCGGCCATTTTTGCCATCAACATCTATATCACCCTGGATAAAGTAATTCTGGGTTTTCTCGCGGGCGATTCAAGTGTAGGTTATTATTCCGCAGTCTTAAGAATTAATAACATAGCTCTTTCCATTATCGGCTCTTTCGGCATTGTAATCTATCCGCAGTTAACCCGTTTGTATGCAGAAAGCAAAATGGAAGATTTCACGCAGATGGTTAACAAGCTCGTAACGCTCATCATTTCTGTATGTTTACCGATGGCAATCGGGTTTTTTTTATGTGCTCCTGAGATCGTTTATATTGTGGCAGGAAGAAGTTTTACCAGGGCCATTCTCCCAATGCAGGTTTTGTGCCTGTTATGCCTGCTGATCAGCCTCTCAAATATTTTCGGTAACCTCGTATTAGCTTCTATGTCAAAAGACAAGCAATTTTCCCTGTCGGCATTTGGAGCTGCTATTGTTAGCCTGGTATTTAGCGGCCTTCTGATACCTGCTTACAAAGAATTGGGCGCTGCAATTGCGAATCTATGCGCTGAACTGGCAATTTGCAGTTTTACATTCTTCTTTGTAAGAAAATATGTGCGCTTTGATCTTTCCTTTAAAAAGCTTTTTATAAACGCATGTGTCTGTATACCCTATGTCGTAATTATTCTGTTTTTCAAACTACTCATTACCGACATATGGTTGCGCTCTATCGCCATTTTTATTTCCTCTGTTTTGTATTTTATCTTCTCACAGCTATTTCTTTTAAAGAATTATCTGTTCATCGAATTGTTTAGTACTTTCAAACGAAAACTTACCAATTTCCGATAACCAGATGCCGACATTTGATCCCCAGCCTGGGATTGAGTAAATCTTTGGCCCGCCGGGCAGAGGAAGTAGAGAGTCTTCCTGTCGGCATCCGTTTCAGTTCCAGCCAGAAAACTTATTTGCCTGCTCCGCGTATACCTCAAACATTGCGTAGCTTTACTATATTTGCACATTAACTATTTTAATGAAGGTATTTATCAGGTTTTGTGTTTTAGGGGTTCTGTTGTTAAGCAGTGTAATTGCTACCGCCCAGATACCCGTTAATATCGATAATTTAACGGATGAACAGTTTACCCAGCTGGTAGCCCGGTTACAATTATCAGGATTGACGGAAAGTGAACTGGAATTAAAAGCCAAAGATTATGGCCTGACTTCCGAGCAGGTGGTGGCATTTAAGAAAAGAATGGATTTGCTGGGACCAGCCTCAGCAACGCAGGCAGCTTCTGGTACCAGTACCGGTAAGGCCGATACCTATACCAAACGCGATGCGATAAAGACCCCGACGCCAGTAAGGCGAATCCGGAAACCGGGTGAGCTGGACGTGTATGGCGCCGATAATTTTGACAATGCGATGCTGAGTTTTGAACCGAACCTCACCATCGCTACTCCTGCTAATTATGTGATTGGCGTAAATGACCAGTTGATCATTGATGTGTATGGTATTTCCGATGTTACGAGGAAACTTAAAGTAACTACGGAAGGAGATATCCGGCTTCCGAACCTGGGACCTATAAAAGTGGCCGGCCTTACTATTGAAGCGGCCCGTGCGAAAATAAAAACGGCGCTTACTAAAATATACCCAGGTATTGCCAATGGCACTGTGTCTGTACAGGTGTCGATTGGGCAGATCCGGAGTATCCAGGTAACATTGATAGGTGAGACCCGCCAGCCGGGTACCTATACCATCTCGAGCCTGGCTACATTAATGAATGCCCTATACGCTTCAGGGGGGCCAAATGATATCGGTTCCTACAGGGATATTGAATTGGTACGTAATGGTAATACGGTGGTAGTATTCGATCTCTACGATTTTTTATTACGTGCCGACCTCAGCAAAAACGTATTGCTCCAGGATGGGGATGTGATCCGGATCAAGCCCTACCAGAAAAGGGTGGCACTGAAAGGCGCGGTTAAAAAACAGGCCATCTTTGATGTAAAAGACAATGAATTTGCCGGCGACATCCTGCGATATGCAGGGGGGTTTGCGGATCAGGCATATAAAGACATGGTGCGAATAACAAGATTTGGTGCAGCCAATAAGGAAGTGATATCTGTTAAAGGCAACCAACTTGCGCAATTGAAATTGGTATCGGGTGATACATTAACCGTAGATACACTTGCTAATATTTATGTTGATCGTGTAAGTATTACCGGCTCAGTATACTATCCCGGTACTTACGGTATAGGCCAGGTACCTTCCTTAAAAGAATTGTTGACGTTTGCGAAACCAAAAGAAGACGCCTATTTTGAACGCGGCATGTTACGCAGATTGAAAGCAGACTATACACCGGAAATTATCAATTTCAATGTCAGGGACGCAATCAATGGTCAGTTAAATATAACACTGCAAAGAGAAGATTCCGTTCACGTTTACAGGTTATCTGAACTGCGCGAAAAGTATACGCTGGTGGTAAATGGCGAGGTAAACACTCCGGGTACTTATGCATTTTTTGAGAACATGACAGTGCAGGACCTGGTGCTGATGGCGGGCGGTTATACCGATGGTGCGGCTTTACAGAAAATAGAAGTTTCCAGGAGATTACGCACAAGGATCTCCGATCGGGATACTGCTGTTTATTCCCTGATCAAAGAGATCAACCTTGAAGCAGGTGCTGTGAATCCTGCAGATTTGAATTTTCCCTTAAGTCCTTTTGATGTCGTGTCCATCCGTCGTTCCCCTGCTTATAAAGAGCAGATAAGCGTGGTGGTGGAAGGCGAAGTGTTGTATCCGGGAAAATATACGTTATCAGGTAACAAGGAACGTTTATCAGATATGGTAAAACGTGCGGGTGGACTTAAATTAAATGCTTTTGCAACCGGGGCGGTTTTGTTTAGAAAAACGTATGTAGGAAGGTCCCAGGCAGATGTTTCTTTAGTGAACGCAAAAGCTAATCTAATTAATACACAGAGCGGCAAGGCGCCGGCAACAACCAATACCGGTGATAGCACTCTTTTTAACCAATTATCGGAACAACTTAAGCCAGTCGGATTAAAATTGGACCTGGCTTTACAAAATCCCGGTTCTCAGTATGATCTATTCCTGGAAGAAGGGGATGTATTAAAGGTGCCTAAGTCCATACAAACCATTCAGACCTTCGGCATGGTAAATGTGCCTACACAGATCTCTTACCGAGAAGGGTTGTCGTTCAGGCAGGCCATTAACGAATCGGGTGGTTTTGGTGTGAACGCTTCAAGAAAGAATTCTTATGTGGTATACGCGAATGGGGAAGTCCGCAATACCCGGAATTTCCTTTTCTTCCGTAAATACCCTGCCATTAAACCCGGTGCAGAACTATACGTACCGGCAAAACGGGAAGGAAAAAAATTAAGCACAGGTGAAGTAGTGGGCATTGTATCCGGCCTGACATCATTACTTGGGTTGATCGTAGTACTGATCAATACTTCTAAATAGCATTAAACCAGCAGCATGCCTGTACAGCAAACCGAGACTGTCAAAATAATTGATGTGATTGACGGATTAAAACATTTTATCCGCCACATGCTTAAACAATGGCTGATCATATTCGTAACGGTATTGGCAACTGTGCTTATTGCCTTTAGCTATTATTTTTTCCAGAAACCTGCTTATGAAGGCAGTGTTACATTTATACTGGAAGAAAAAAGCAGTATGGGAGGAGGTCTGTCAAATATAGCTTCACAATTTGGATTTGATATAGGAAGCATCACCGGCGGAAGTTCAGGTATGTTCTCCGGTGATAACATCCTGGATATTCTAAAATCCCGGGTGATCATGGAAAAAGTACTGTTGTCAAAAGTAGATAGTACAAAAGGTGCTAACAGTCCAACACTTGCTGACTTGTTTATCAATGTCGGTGGTTTTGCAAAAAAATGGCAGGGCAAGCCGCAACTGGCCAATATTTCTTTTGCCGGCATTGTACCAGGAAAACCAAATACGATTTTACAAGATAGTGTTCTCAATATCATCTACAAGCGTTTATACAATAAACACATCACGGTAGAACGATTGAATAAAAAAGGATCTATCATTAAAATTAATACCACTTCCACCAACCAGGAATTTTCAAAATTGTTTACCGAACGATTACTGGATGAAACAAGAAGCATGTACGTTCAAATTAAGACAGGCTTTGCAAATGCCAATGTAGCCCGGCTGGAAAGAAAAGCAGATTCCTTGATGAGAATTATAAACAATAAAGCTTACGAGGCTGCCTCATTGCAGGTACTTGACGCCAATACGGCTTTCAAATCTTCTGCCGTACCGGTGGAATCCTCTCAGCGTGATAAAACGGTAGCGTATGCTGTTTATACCGAGGTGGTCAAAAACCTGGAAGCCACCAGGATGGCGGTTGCCAGTCAAACCCCGGTGATCCAGCTATTGGATACACCAAAATATCCATTGGAAGACAACAAAAAAGACGTCCCCTTTCTCCTTGTATTTGGTATTATAGCAGGTTTGTTGTTCAGCTTTGCTTATTGTCTCTTAACCTACTCCGCCGACAGATCAAAACGCTAAGCGCTAACTTTACTTATGGACAGTATCTTTTTGCTAAGGGCGTATGGTGACTGTATCATTGCATTAACATCGATGAGAAACAGCCCGCGAATGAGTTCTGTTGAATTGATTCTTTCCAATCATCTTGAGCCTTTATATCATGCGCTTCCGCAGGAAAAATTACCTGCCGGGTTGCGGTTGCGGTTCCATGATTTTGGTATTAAAAAAGGCCTGATGCGCTGTTTTACCACTAAGTATTTGTTACACACCGATACTGTGTTGGAGTTACGTGCTTTACAGGAATATATAAAAATGACGAAGAAAGAAAACAGCGAGTTCAATACCATGTTCCTGGAGAACAAAAAAAGAGCGTGGTTAGCCGAAGCGATAACCGGAAACAGGTTCGGCTATATTATTGACGAAGAAAACGTTTATGACGCCTATAACCGTTTTTTTCAGACACATATAACAGAAGATCCGGCTGTGTTCAATAGCCAAACCCCCGGCTTACATGTGTTATTGATACCAGATGCCAGGATGAAAAATAAGTCAATCGATCCGCAATTGACAGAAAAAATACATCATTCCTTTGCTGTGGCGGGATCAACAGTCACAACAGCTTTTTTTCGGGAGGCTCCTGTTGGATTTAAAAACAAGTCGATAGTTTACCGTGATTTCCAGGAGTTGGTTAACTGCATCAATAAGGCAGATCTTATCATAGGCGCAGACAGTATGCCGGTGCACCTCTGCCAGTTCCTGGAAAAACCGCATTATATGCTGTACCCGGGGCATATAAGAAGATATAAGCGGAAACAGTTCTTTACACCGTTTGTCCTGCGCAATGGTTATTACTATAGCTTTGAAGAATTGCATCAACGTTCATCTTTTTTCCCGAATTCAACAGCATGAAGGGTTTTATTCTAACATCGATTCACGAACCAGCCAGGAAGCAGAATGTGCAAAACATATTGGGGAGGCTACAGGCGATTGAACCCGTGGAAGCCATTTACCCGGCTTTTACACATGTGCCTTTCCTCAACCGTATAAAAGAAACGGCAAAACATAGAGCCGGTCACGAACTGCGTTCGGGAGAAGTGGGTTGTTTACTTAGCCATAGAAAAATATGGAAATTGGTTAATCGAAAGGCGGCAGACGACAATGAAAGTTTTCTCGTGCTGGAATCCGATAGTCACCTGAGTAACACACGGTTACTGGAACTGGAATTCGATACAATATCCGGTAAATACGACCTGTTTTTTTGGGGTGCATGGGAAGGGCATATGCAATTGCTCCGGAGTACCATGCAACAACTTGATGATGTGCACCGGATCGGCGAACCGTTTATCAAAACAGTCTATTGTACCTACGGATATTCTCTGAACAGGAAGGCAGCAGCGTATCTGTTAAAAAGGACACGTTCGGTGCATTACCCGGTTGACCAGTTCAAAAGATTTATTGAACCCGGCAGTTTGAAAATAGGCGGTATCGTTCCCGAACTGATCAGTACCTTGGAAATGGACAGCAATATTCGGCCAAAAATCAACGGTATCGCCGATACGGTTTTCAGGAAGCTCCTGGATATTAAAAACAGTGTTATTTGTTTTCTGCGATGAACAGTATCAAAAGACTTTACCTGAATTTTTACCTCGTGGTACTTGCGCTATATGTGTACTTCGACAAAGGCATTGCGTATAGCTTTCTGTCTGAAGTATTACTGGTGGCAGGGGTGGTGCTGCTTATTTTGAATTATCGTTCGCTGGAAATTCCATGGAACAAGCGGATTTTTTTCCTGCTTGTCTTTTTACTTGTAACGGCTGTTTTTGTTTTTCGTGGCGTTCGCGGATACCCTTTCATGGAGGTGATACGCGATTCATTTATGTTTAACTATATCCTGTTCGTTTTTGTTCTGTTCCTTTTCAAAGACGATATGGATTACTTCATGGAAAAATTGGGAGTCATCTACCAATGGTTCCCCTTGGTGGCGGTAATTTCATTTTTATGCCTGTCTTATGTGCCCTATTTGGCCCAACTGGAGGTTTTTGGCGGCCAATTGCTGTTGCTGTATAAATACGGGGACCTGTCGGTACATCTTTTTATCGTGACCATGTTACTGCTGAATGGCTATATCAAAATGGGAAAAAAGTTCATGGTAATAAATGCGGTATTGATCGCTTACCTGTATCTGATCGCGTCGTCCTACAGCAGGGCCGGTATGCTGGCATATATAATATCTTTTGGCGTGTTCTACTTTTTTTCAGTAAACAGGGTAATGAAAAAACAATTAGTATCTTATCTGAAATATGTTCCTGTAATATTATTGATTGCATTGCCGATTTACCTAGGCACCAATGTGAAGGAAAATTTTCAGGGCCGTAAATTAGGCCTGGATCAATTAAAAGAGAATGCCACAAGTGTATTCAGCCCGGACGCAGAAGGAACGCTGAGTGATAATAAGGTCTGGCGCCTGGTATGGTGGGGCAAGATCATTGATTATACATTTGGTGGCGAGTATTTTCTGGCAGGTAAGGGTCTTGGCATGAGCCTCGCATCAGATGACGAAATTCCAGGATCGGAAGATGGGGAGCTACGGTCGCCGCACAACTTTCATATGACGGTACTTGCCCGGTATGGAGTGCCTTTTTTTGTTCTTTGGCTAGCCTGGATATTTCTGCATTTTAAACGTATCTGGCAGAAGGGACTTGACCCGTTAAGCCTCATGTTGTTGGTGATCAGTCTGACTTTTATTTTTAATGCTTCATTTGATGTATACCTGGAAGGGCCGATGGGAGCTTTCCCATTCTGGACTTTTGTAGGATTATTATATACGCATGAAGCTTTTGGCATAAAAAAAGATCCGATAATATTAACAACGAAAGATAAAGAAATTGAAAAAAAATCATCATAAACCACGGATGACTTTATATGTTTTAAAGTTCTTTCTGAAATCGTTCAAATTCAATTGTAAATTAAATTTGTCGTTAATGATTCTCAGCTCTTCCATTGGGTGCACAGAAAATCTCGAATAATCCCTTCCGACAGGTCTTGTATGCCGCATTTTTATTTTGTCAATAATGGCTATCCTGTCTTTTGGAACATTTAATTTATAGCTCCATACAAATTCCAGTCCCCAGGCAGACTCATTCAATTGAAAGGTGTCTTTTAATAACAGCAAAGTATCTATACTCATTAGGGGCGCCAACACTTCCACAAAATTGGTGAATCTCAGAAAAGAGAACAGCCGTGGTCTTGTAAACGGATGTGAACGATAACCAACCATGCTTGGCTGGCACAACCATAATTGTTTCTCTTTCGCAACTTGAAACAGCCTGTTGATTTTTTCAGCCTCAATGGATACGTCGTCATCAGGCATCCAGATGTATTCGTATTGTGCTAATAGATCGGGGTTGGCATCTGCAAAATCTTTTATCAAATGATATTTTTGTCCTTTGGACCGTGAGAAAAAAGTGGCATGTTGTTGATAGGCCGCAGATCTTTCAAGATTATTTCCATAATAAATCAGGCAAAGATCAAAATTTGGCTCCCCGGCAAGCCATTCAGGATGACAGGAATTGTCGCCAACTGCTGCAATAATTAAATTTTTCATTCAATACCACTTATAAAATTAAAAGCCGATTCTATCACTTGGTGCATATCATAATATTTATATTCTGCCAGCCTTCCTCCAAAATATACATCAGCTTCATTAAGAGCCAAAGATTTATATTGTTGATACCGGTTATTATTGATCTCATCATTAACTGGATAAAAAGCTTCCGTTTTACCTGCAACATACTCTTCAGGATATTCGTAGGTGAGCCAGGTGTGAGGCGTATCATTTGTCTCAAAATGCTTGTGCTCAATAATTCGTGTATACGGAACATCCGCATCAGTAAAATTCATTACTGCAGCTCCCTGAAAATTTTTGATATCGTCTTTAAAAATATGATCAAATCTTGTAGTCTTGTATTCCAAAGCGCCAAACCTGTAATCATAATACCTGTCAATGGGCCCCGTATAAATTACTTTTTTATAGGCCGGAAGAGAATCTTTGAAAAAATCAACTTCTAAAAGAACATTAATTCCTTCCAGTAGTTTTTCAAAGATTTGCGTATACCCCCCAACAGGCATGCCCTGATACAGATCATTAAAATAATTATTATTGTAGGTGAACCGGACAGGTAACCGCTTTATAATACTCGCAGGTAATTCCCGCGGATCTTTCCCCCATTGTTTTTGTGTGTACCCTTTTATAAGCATATGGTAAACATCAGTTCCAACTAACTTAATTGCTTGTTCCTCTAGATTTTTTGGTTCTGATGTTATATGCGAACTCTGGCCCTCAATTATTTTAGCGGCCTCTTCCGGGGTGGTGATGTTCCATAGTTTTGAGAATGTCCACATATTAAAAGGTAATGAATAAATACTCCCTTTATAATTTGCTATGGGGCTGTGGGTAAAGTTATTAAAACCGGCAAACTGGTTGATCCAGTTCCAGACCCGGAGATTAGATGTGTGAAAAATATGTGCACCGTAAATATGAACATTAATGTCATTACGGTTTTCTGTGTAACAGTTGCCGCCAATATGACTTCTGCTATCAATCACACAAACGCTAAATCCCTTTTTTTTCAACTCGTAGGCGCAAACGGAACCAAAAAAACCGGCTCCAACAATAAGGTAATCATATTGCTTTTTAAGCATTACATTGAATTTAGGATTAAATAACTTCTTCTGCCTCTAAAAAAACCAGGTCCCCAAACATATGCAATAATAATTTTAGCTGTATCATTCATCCAATAAACGGCCGTGGGTCGGCACCCGATGAAAATAGTAGGCTTTATTGTACCTTGCCCGGAATCCTGTATCTTAAAATTGAGTCTGTTAAAGATGGTAAAGGTATTAGATGTAAATTTCTACGATAAAGATATTCCAACCGCGGTCCGTGAAGTTGTAAATAAGATCACGGAAAAGGATGCAACGTCTCCGGTTTGTATCAGCGCAACGGGGGCACACGGGGTAATAGAAGCATATAAAAACAGCGTATTTAAAACAACGTTGAACGAATTCTATATTAACCTGCCAGATGGCGTTCCATGTGTGTGGGTGGGGCGATTGAAAGGTGCAAATACCATGCAGCGATGTTACGGCCCCGATTTTTTTAAAGAAACCATGCTTTCTACTGCCGGTCTTTCCATAAAGCATTTTTTTTGCGGAGGGAAACCCGGAGTGGCAGAAGAGCTTAGGGAAGTGAGCAGGCATCAATTTAATAATCACCAGGTAGCAGGAACCTTTTCCCCACCGTTTTTCGAGATGTCTGATGATGAAATGGATGCACTCGGCCAGCAAATACAGTTATCTGGGACTCATATAACCTGGATAGGGATCAGTACGCCTAAACAGGAGCTATTCGCCAAACGCCTGGCAAAACACATCGGTAACGGGGCTATTATTACCGTTGGCGCGGCATTTGACTTTTACACGGGCAAAGTACGACAGGCACCCGGGTGGGTGCAGAAAATAGGGCTGGAATGGTTTTTTAGGCTATTAATCGAACCCCGGCGCCTCTATAAAAGATATTTTGAGATAGTGCCTATGTTCATCTACTTAAATATCAAAGAATTTCTACATTTTTGCATTAACAAAAAGAACTGATACATGAAGAAAGTGCTCGTTTGTGGTGCGGGAGGGTTTATAGGGGGGCATCTGGTAAAAAAACTTAAGAGAGAAGGCTGTTGGGTACGGGGTGTGGATCTCAAAATGAATGAGTTCAGCCCTTCACCTGCCGATGAATTTATTATCGGTGATCTAACCGACCAGGAACTGGTTCGCGAAGTATTAAATATGCCTTTTGATGAAGTATACCAGTTAGCAGCAGATATGGGGGGGGCCGGATATATTTTTACCGGCGAGAATGATGCCAATGTAATGTACAATTCTGCAACGATTAACCTTAACGTGATCAACCAGGCAAACATCGCAGGAGTTAAAAAAATATTTTACTCGTCTTCAGCATGTATCTATCCTTCTTATAATCAACAAGACCCCGATAATCCCAAGTGTTCAGAAGATTCAGCTTACCCGGCTCAGCCTGATAGCGATTATGGATGGGAAAAACTTTTTAGTGAGCGTCTTTATCTTGCCTACAGCCGTAATTATAATATGAACGTTAAAATAGCCCGTTTCCATAATGTGTTCGGGCCCGAAGGCACCTGGACAGGCGGCAAAGAAAAGGCACCAGCCGCCATTTGCCGCAAAGTAGCAGAAGCGCCTGATGACGGATCTATTGAAATTTGGGGTGATGGAAAACAAACCCGTTCTTTTTTATATATAGACGAATGCCTTGACGCTGTTCAGCGGCTGATGGAATCTGATTTTAGTGGCCCGGTTAATATTGGCTCTGAAGAAATGGTATCACTTAACCAATTGGCGGAGATCGTAATGAAAATAGCAAATAAACCCTTATCTATTAAAAATATCAATGTATCTCACATTGGGGTGAGGGGCAGAAATTCTGATAATAATCTGATCACCGAAAAATTAGGCTGGGCACCACACAGGCCATTGTCTGAGGGGCTGGAAAAAACCTATCAATGGATCAGCGAGCAGGTACTTTGCGAAGTTGCCGCTGTATGATTCAGCCAGGTTAGCCTGTTATACCCATTATACATTTAAAATAGGCCATTCACTTATTTGAAATATCGAATCATTCGTTGTCATATCTATGTACAATAAATGTCAATAGAAGAGAAACGAAGAGAATAAGCATCACCGAAATTCGGGGTAACTTTTTTCCTTCGTTTCTCTTTTATTGCAAAGACTAAAATGGCGCGTTTTATAACAGTATCAACAGACTATTTTTAATTTCTAATTGGTATTAAACGCTTTACCGCATACCGGGTAAAACAGGATTATTGAAAGTGATTTCAATAATCCTCTTTCATTTTACGGCCATCCCCAAAAAAGAATGTTATACCGATTAGACATTAAAAATGTATAAGTTATACAATATAGAGGGTGCTATTATTTATAGCAAAGCATGCGCCGTCATTGCGAGGCACGAAGCAATCTGAGGTACAACATTCGAAGAATCCGCAATTTGTAGCTCAGATTGCTTCGTGCCTCACAGCAATGACGGCGCGGGCATCTCTATCTAAGCGAAAATCACGCCAAGACATTTTTAAAGTCTAATTGGTATTATTTTTCATATTCCCATGAAGCCAATTGCTTGAGATTGGTATTCACCTTGTAAAACTTGATTATTTCAACAGTAAACTCGGGGTAATCGGGAAAGAATCTTTTCTTAAGCGTATAATCTTTATCCCGCCCAAGTTTTAGCCTTACAACTGAATCCGCTTTGATAGCATTCATTGCGTTGATCATTTTAGCATAGTGTTCAACCGGTATACTCTTGCCGCGATAGGTTAGAATAAAAGTAAGGTTCGTATTCGTTTGGCTATCGCCTGAAAGCCTGGTGATATTCGTTTTGATTCTTGCACTGTCAAAGTACAAGGTGTTGTAAAAACTAACCAGGTTCTTATTTTCTTCTGTCAGGTAATAAGTAAATGTTGGGTTATGCGTGAAATAAATTTCAGTGTCCCCCTTTTTTTCAAGTCCCTTTAATCTGTCCATCGTTTTACGAAGGGGCAGGTTCCATGCATTTTTGGTAGTGCCTTCATGCATAAAAATGTTGTACACGCCGATAAGGTTTCCCGCTAATACCAGGTATAAAGCTCCTGCAATGACTTTGTTTTTTTTAACAGAAAGAAGGTCGGTAAAAAATAAATTTCTTGAAGGCTCCAATAAAACGAGGTTCCTGATCTTACCCGCGATCCCGATAACAATAAATAGAAGCGCTGACAATGAAAAGACGGTCCAGTTATTTTTCTTGATTACAGTTTTAAAATAAAACAAGGATGCCAAAAAAAGTATCGCGCTTCCAAGTATTGAAATTATTCCCCCTATGGATATTGGGAACACACCCTGGTTGCTAAAGTCCGATGAAATGAAAGATAACAGGCTGGTCTTTATATCAAAAGATTGCTCATTGTCAGGAGACAGTTTTGTTTGTGTATGTACTTTAAGAAAAATAAGCAATTGGTATGAATAAGCAATTCCGAAGGTTAGTGCGGGAAACAGGATCCGCCTGATTTTAGTTTTGACAGAACTAAGATCTTTTTGCCAATAAAGCAGAAAATAAGGCAGTGAAAGAATAAAACCAGCATACCCCAGATAACATAAAACTAAAAATAATAAAAAGAAGTACCACCAGTATCCTTTCTTTTTCCAATCAGGCGTAACACTTAAGATTAATAATAACGGCGTAGCATAAGCATACCATCTGATACTTGTACACCACAATAGAATGGTAGGATTTAATCCCAACAAAAGAACGAGCAATAACTTGTTCGTTTCCCCTTGGGTTTTAGAAACCAAAAATAATAACGAGCATAAATAAAGCAGGGCCGAAAATACCCTAACGAGCGCCCAACTGTGAAATACATGAAAGAGCAACCAGTTGATAATGTAGTGAAGTGGCGGATGAATGTCTGTTGTTTGCACCAGCTTTATCAGATCACCCAACCCGTTTTCCGAAACAACCCTGATATTGTAATATTCATCGTCGTAGCCAAAACTCGTATAAGCAACCCAACAATAAAAGAAAACAAGTATTGCGAAAATGCAAAATGAAATGATACCAGGTAAGCTATTGTTTTTTGCAGGCTGGATCTTTGTATTCATTTTATTTTTCTATGGGGTAATAAAATTATTGGCTGAGCTGCACTTAGTGATACGGTTGATATAATTATTGAAATTGTTGTTTACATAGCGTTGCATGTAATTCCATCGCGCTTTCTATACACTTATCCATATTATGATATTCCCACTCTGAAAACCGTCCTAATAAATAAATATTGTATTTTTCGAGAAGAGTCTTAATGGTTCTGATCTTTTTTCTTGTATCAACCCGGTGAATGATATAGGAGTTAGGTTCGTAATTGAATGATATTTCCTGAAGGTTTCCGGGTAAAGATGGTAACTCTTTCCGGATATCATCAATTTCATGCTTACCTGAATATTCAACTACGCAGGTTTTTCTACCGGTTGGATTATTATTTGTTTCACTGAAATTTCCTGTATAAATAATACGGTGCGCTTTGAATTTATTTTCTGGCAGGTATAACCAGGAAATGTCGTTCTCATCGCATTCGCAAAGCACATTGGTAGTGCCATTGGCAGGAAGTGTTTTAACCGCTTTCAATGCTTCAGATAGTTCGTTATCATTGATTTGAATTATTTCATGCAGTCTTCTTACATCGCCGCAATAGACCAACGCATCTGTTTCGATATGCTCACCATTCAACTGAATTTTTTTCTCCCGGATTGCAACTGATTTTACCTCATAGGATCTCTGAATGTTCAAACCCTCCGCAAGCCTGTTTACAATAAATTGGGAACCGTCGCGAACGGGGTAATAGAAGGTGGCATGTACCGTACTGGTATCTTTCTGTTTGGCAATATTGTTGATGAAAATTTCTTCAATTGCAGGCATCGGTAATTTATCATCCAGCCATTCCAGAGGAATTTTACTGAGGTCGGTATTCCAGATTTTATAATTGTACGGACCAAAATATATTTTGAATAAGGTTTCGCCAAAACTTTTCTTGAGAAATGTTTCAAAATCATCAGCCTTGCGTGGATCTATTTCCGTTGCGGCAATATGTAAGAGTTCCCTGGTAATGCACTGTATTTTGTCAGTTGAAAGCTGATAAAGATAATTTTCAATTGGATAACCAATAACTTTGTCTTCTAATAGTATCCTCGCATTGCGGGTTGCTTTTAAAAATTCATTGTCCCGGTCAAAGAATTGCCAAAACCATTCCATTACAGTTTGGTTGCGGCTGTTGAATACATGACCGCCTACCAGATGGAAAAGATTGCCGTTTACCCGTTTACATTTTATCAGCCCGCCAATCTCATCATTCTTTTCAAGCACATATACGGTATGGGTTTCCCGGAGCATTTTTGCAATGCTTAATCCTGAAATTCCTGAGCCAATAACTGTTATCTTATTCTTCATGTATAAAGCAAATGGTTAAAAGATATTCTGCAAGATACTATTTGATGATTTTTGATTTGAACAATATCCGCTGGTTAAAATAATAGAACAACACCTTAAACGAATTTCTTATTGCCTTTTTCGATACTCTTGGCGAAGGTGCTTTGTAATGAATGGGCACTTCTGCGAATCTTGTTTTCCGCAACAGGTATCTCAGTTCCGTTTGATAAAAATGGGCAGTGGAAAGCAGTTCGTACTTCAGGAATTTCCTGACAACATCCGCATGAAAACCCTGGAAACCGGAAGTCATATCATACATGCGGGTACCAAGGAGAAGGTTAGAAAGAAGCGTACCTGCTTTGGACAGAAAATATCTTCGCCAGTTGGAGTCGGAAATAGAACCGCCATTGATGAAACGGCTGCCGAAAGCGCATTCATTTCCTTCATTTAATACACGCAGGAACATGGGAATGGCCCAGGGATCGTGTGACATGCCTGCATCCATTTCAATGATAATATCATGATTGTTATTCAATGCCTCCCTGTAGCCTTTGAGATAAGCATCTACAACGTTCCTGTTTTCAGGGGCCCAGATCGTTTTAAAGCGGGAATCCTGTTCGGAGAGTTGTAAACATAGATCCAGTGTACTGTCTTTTGATACAGTATCTACTATAAAATAAACAGTTCCATTTTTATGTTTATCTAAAATTTGACTAAGCCTGGATGTAAAAGGGCCAAAGTCAAATGCTTCATTAGCCATTGGTGTAACAACGGCATATGTAGATTGGATTATCATTAATTCAAAAATAAAGTATTATGTGTCAAATTCGTCTTTGTTGCAATATTGGAAGTATTCCCGCCTGTAAAACCATCTCATTAGCCATCCGAAGTATGTCATCATAGTATTCATAACGTGTTGTGCTATTAAGAGAAATGAAGTCTTCTGTTTGGTAAGCTCTTTATATGCCATAGGCATAACCGCTTTGTAGCATAATCAACGATGAGCATCTAATGCCCCAGCGGGGCTACCCATAACAATTACGAATTGATCAAATCATTAGCCGCTAAGGGTAGCCCCGCCGCGGCGGGGCATAATGGGGTTACCTGCTATTTTGCTACAAAGCGATTGCCCCGCTGGGGCAGATTGTAGCAGCGTAAACAACACAGCGGTATTTCTAATAGCACAACACGTTTTTCATAATATATTACTTGTCTAACGTGTTGTGCTACTTGAAATGATCGGTATTCTTATTCGATAAGCTCTAACTCTATTTTTGCAGGTTGTAGGTCGTGATTAAGAGCTGGAACGCAAAGCCCGCCAAGTTTACGCAAGGAACGCAAGGGTTCCGAAATCTCCTTGCGTACCCTGCGGTTCCTGGCGCACCTTGCGTTCCGGCTTTTCATCACGATTTTTTTGGCGATCCTTTCGTTTCAGAAGAAGACCGAATACAACAAACAAGTAGCACAACACATTCCTTGTCTACTATTTCGGCTCGAAATTCATATGAATAAAAGGGGACGACGTATATTTACATACATCTAAAAAAATAAAATGCGATACAGGCTGATCTTAGTTTTTTGCGTGTTTTCCATTGGCAGCGGGTTCTCCCAGGTGGTTTATGAACGCCACAACAATGAAGTATATAATTTTCTTTCCCGTTTTGCGCAAAAAGGCGTGATCATATTTGATGATCTGATCCGCCCTGTAAGCAAACAAAAAATACACACTGCTTTAGACAGCATTGCGGCACATCCCCAGTTACTTTCTGAACTTGAAAAAAAAGAATTGGCTTTTTATCTCGAAGAATATACCGAAGGCACCCGAAAAAGAATTCTAAGAGCAAACAGTACCGATTTCAGCATAGAGGCCGATCCTATCGTAACGGCCTCGTATTTATCAGGTTCGGGTAAAGACATAAAGACTACCAGCATGGGTATTAATTTATGGGGGCATGCCGGGAAAAAATGGGGCTTCCAGTTTTCCTTCCATGATGTGAACCTGAATGGAACAGGCCTCGATACTTCGTATAAAGGGTTTGAAGCCGGTTCCGCAACTGGTCCGATACTCATCAATAATTACAAAACGAACTCACAGAACTTTATCGAGATCCGCGGGCATCTCAGCTACGAATTCAAAAACGGATCGATCAGCGCCGGGCAGGACTACCTGCTTTGGGGATACGGGGAAAACAGGATTGTACTGTCTGACAAAGCGCCCACTTATCCTTATCTACGTCTTGACTATAGTCCATTGCCCTGGCTACGGTTCAATTACACTCATGCGTGGCTGCAAAGCGGTCTTACAGATTCCCTGCGGTCCTATACCATTCCTTCAGGCATGTCCGGGGGAGTGAGGGAAGTGGATATAGCCAAATTCATGGCCTCCCACAGCCTTGATTTTACTATCAGGAAAGGGCTGAATTTCACACTTGGAGAATCTGTCATCTACAATGACCGGCTTAATATTGGCTTTTTAATACCCGTCATGTTTTTTAAGGCGATAGATAATAATAACGGGGCAGCGGGCCTGCAAAAAGGATCAAACGGGCAGTTTTTTTTCCAATTGAATTCGCGTAACCAGCTTCGTAAAACACATTTGTATGGAACGCTGTTTATCGATGAGATCAGGTTATCTGAAATTTTCAGTAAAGAAAAGCAACGTAACCAGCTTGGCTATACACTGGGGGGCTCTGTTACAGATATAGCAGGGATCTCCTACCTGACGGCAGGAATTGAATACACCCGGATCCGCCCCTTTGTATATAGAAATATTCTGCCTGCACAGAATTACACGCACGCCGGTTATCTTTTGGGAGACTGGATGGGTAATAATGCAGACAGGCTTACCGGCTTTGTAAAATATACGCCATTGCCAAAATTGAAATTGCAAATGCGTTATTCCCATATAAGGAAGGGGGGGCCGGGAACGCTGAACCAGCAATACGTTCAATCGACACAACCGCCTTTTCTTTTCGATTTTCAGCGTAAAGCGGATGAATTATTTTTTACTGCTTCGTATGAATACCTGCACAGGCTTTGCATAAACGGATACTTCCGAAAATTCGATAAAGATCAAAGTATTTTTATTGGGATGAGCTATGGACTTTGATGATAAAGCCGGTAACACTCATATGAAAGCCGACAAGCGATCATTAACCCGGCAGCATAAGGACAAAGATCATTGTGACACGCATTTTTAATACTGGAAAATCAATTGCTGCTGAACGATAAATGATAGTAACAATTGTTTCAAGATCCACGCATATTTGGATTTTAGTACTATTCGGGTATATTGCAATGTGAATGAACCCATGAACCCATGTTTAAAGGTAACCGGTTAAATTATTTAGTAAGACTTTGGTTAGATATATCTGTTTTGTTGGTTTGCTTTTTACTTGCTTCTTATATTGATAACAGGTCGATTGCCAGCGTTATCAGACCTCCGCTGGTAATTTTTATTTCATTGAGTATTGTTGTGTGGTATTTTGGCGCGCGTATTTTTTTACTATATGGCGAAATAACCGTATTCTCTTTTTCGCAGGAAATGACTGTTTTCCTGCGCCAGCTTGCTACCCACCTCTTGCTGCTGATCTTCCTTCTTTTCTTGTTTTATAGTAACTTTTACCAATATAAATCGCTTTTATTATACTATCACCTATTGATATTTGCTTCTGTTCCGTTCGAAAAATATTTCTACCGCGTAATCGTAGCCTATATCCGGAGGCAATATAAGTATGAAAAAAATATACTGATAGTGGGCGCGGGCACACTGGCCGCGAACTTTTACAAATCCGATATTCTTCATAATAACCTCAAGTACAACCTGGTGGGTGTGCTGGATGATCATGACCATCATAATTTTAATGGTAAATACCTCGGCCAGATCAATCATCTCACCGAAATACTCAACCAAAAAAATATTGATGAGGTTTTTCTTGCGCTGCCAAGCGATGAGACAGAAAAAATCGACTATGTGATCGATGTCTGCGAAAAAATATCGCGTCGCGTAAATATGATACAGGATATTAACCACCTAAGCTCCGGATCCTTTAAAGTAACCAACTATGCCGGCTTCCCGGTGGTGGGTATCCGTTATATCCCGCTGGATGATGCAGAGAACCGCTTCTTCAAACGTGTATTTGACCTGTTATTTTCCGCTTTCTTTTTGGTACTTGTGTATAGTTGGCTCTGGCCGATCATTGCGTTACTGATCAAACTTAATTCGAAAGGGCCGATCTTATTTAAACAGGAACGCTGGGGATTGAATAACGACAAGATCGTATGCTATAAGTTCCGGACGATGTATATGCCTTCTGCCGATGAGGCCCACAACGGTTTCAAACAGGCCAGCAGGAATGATAAACGGGTTACCGCTGTAGGACAATTCCTGCGTAAGACCAGTCTTGATGAACTCCCCCAATTTATCAATGTTTTTCTGGGAAGCATGTCTGTTGTAGGGCCAAGGCCACATCCTATACCCTTGTCATTAGAATCTAAAGATCTTGTGCAGAACTATATGCTTCGCCACCTTGTAAAACCCGGTATCACGGGCTGGGCGCAGGTTAATGGCAGCAGGGGCGAGACCGTTCACCCGGATGATATGCGCAAACGCGTAAGTTTTGACCTTTGGTACATCCAGAACTGGAGTTTTTGGCTCGATTGCCAGATCATATTTCAAACGATCGTGAATTTCATAAAAGGTGATGAAAATGCTTATTGATGAAAAACACCCAATAGAAAAACTACTATGAAAAAAGTGCTCATATGCGGGGTGTCGGGACAGGATGGAGCCTACCTGTCAAAACTTCTTCTCGAAAAGGGTTATGAAGTGTTTGGAGGTTCGCGCGATGCAACCACTAATTCATTTAATAATCTACAGTCACTGGGCATAAAAGATGACGTACATTTTGTTTCGATCAATATCACTGATTTCAGAAGTACCCTGCAAACGATCATACGAATCAGGCCCGATGAGATTTACAATTTATCGGGACAAAGCTCCGTGGGATTGTCTTTTGACCAACCTGTTGAAACATTTGAAAGTATCAGTATAGGCACATTGAATTTACTGGAAGCGATCAGGTTCGGTGACAATCCGGTTCACCTGTATAATGCTGGTTCCAGTGAGTGTTTTGGAGAATTGGGAGACCAGCCTGCTGATGAGGAAACACCATTCAAACCGAGAAGCCCATATGCAATAGCCAAAGCTACCGCGCACTGGCAGGTGGCCAATTACAGGGAAGCTTATAATATTCACGCTTGCACTGGAATCCTATTCAATCATGAATCCCCACTCAGGCCGGCACGTTTTGTAACAAGAAAGATCATTTGTGCTGCCTGCAGGATCTATAAAGGAAGCAGAGAAAAATTATACCTCGGAAATATTGATATTGCAAGGGACTGGGGCTGGGCGCCTGATTATGTATATGCCATGTGGCTGATGCTTCAACAGGATAAACCTGATGACTTTGTGATCGCTACCGGCGTAACGCATACTTTGCAATATTATATCCAGCTGGTGTTTGATTACCTGAAACTCGATTGGAGGGATCATGTGATCAGCGATCCTTCTCTGCTGAGGCCGACTGACCTGATGATAGGCCGGGCCAACCCCGCTAAAGCACATAGAATATTGGGTTGGAAAGCCAATTACACACTTGAAACAATAGTGGAAAAAATGATCCAGGCCGAATTGGAAATAACTAATTGATAACGTGTTGTGCTATTAGAAATACCGCTGTGTTGTTTACGCTGCTACAATCTGCCCCAGCGGGGCAATCGCTTTGTAGCAAAATAGCAGGTAACCCCATTATGCCCCGCCGCGGCGGGGCTACCCTTAGCGGCTAATGATTTGATCAATTCGTAATTGTTATGGGTAGCCCCGCTGGGGCATTAGATGCTCATCGTTGATTATGCTACAAAGCGGTTATGCCTATGGCATATAAAGAGCTCACCAAACAGAAGACTTCATTTCTCTTAATAGCACAACACGTTAATTGATATTCCGGCTTCGGGCACCGCGGAAGGCTGTAGAAAAGAATGATCCGCAGTTTTTAGCCTGTTCCTTACACAATCACTAAATTTGTGAATGCTGCGAAACGTTTTACCGGTAAATATCATCAATCATTCCCCCAACCCATTACCTCATTACGCAACGGAGGGATCATCGGGGATGGACCTGCGCGCCTGGCTGGATGCAGATATCACTCTTCAGCCATTAGAGCGAACCCTTGTGCCAACGGGCATCTTTATTGAATTACCTGAAGGATATGAAGTACAGGTGCGGCCGAGAAGCGGACTCGCGATCAAACAGGGGCTTACCTGCCTGAATTCACCCGGAACGGTGGATGCGGATTATCGTGGTGAACTGAAAGTGATCCTGATCAATCTTTCCAATGAGTCGCAAACGATCCGTTCAGGCGACAGGATCGCACAAATAGTATTACAGAAAGTAGAAAAAATAAACTGGCAGCCGGTGGCTGCTATTAATGAAACCGAAAGAGGTGCCGGCGGGTTTGGGCACACAGGTAAATAAACTATCATTATGAAGTATTGCTTCCTGTTTATTATGGCATTATCAACTGTTGCGTTCTCCTGTAAGACTGTGAAAAAAACACAGGTGGTGATACAACAGGCCATCACGAAAAAAGATACCGCGCAAACCATTGTGATCAAAGAAACACCCAGGATAGACTCTGCCGCGATCGTAAGAGATATTATGAGTAAAGTGGTAAGAAGAAAGATCGACTTCAACACCTTTAATGCCACGATAAAAGTGACCTATGAGGGCCCGGAAAAAAGCGACAATTTTAAGGTGTATGTGGGTATGAAAAAGGACAGCATTATCCTGATGAAAGTAGTTGGCAGTTTCCTTGGCATACCCGGCGTTGGCCTGGAAGCAAAAGTCAATAAGGACAGCATAACCGTTTATTTTCAGCAGGGAGAAAAGTACGTAATGACCCGCCCGATCAGTTACCTGAAAGAAGTGATCGAGATCCCTTTTGATTTTTCTACGATACAGGACCTGATCATCGGTAATCCGGTGTTTATTGATAGTAACGTTATATCCTATCGTGCGGGTGCGAACCAGTTATCCGTATTAATGATCGGCGACCTTTTTAAACACCTGCTAACCTTGGATAACAATGATTTTAAGGCATTGCACAGCAAACTGGATGATGTAGATATACAAAGAAACCGCACCGGCGATATTACATTCGGCAGTTATGAGCGGATGGGCCCTTACCAGTTTGCTACCTGGCGCAGCATTTCCATCGCTGAAAAATCGAAACTCAATTTATACCTTGATTTTAAGGAGTACGCCCTAAATGAAGCGTTAAAATATAATTTCGATGTACCCAAAAAGATCAAGCGTAAGTAATTTAAACGCATCTTAGCCGTTCTTAAAAGAAAAACACGTTCATCCATTAAATAACACAGCATGTTCAAAAAACTTTTTTCTATACTCATACTTGTATTGGCAATGGCTGTGAGCGCATCTGCCCAGACAAAGGAAGAGTTGCAGAAGAAAGAACAGGAACTTCAAAAAGAGATCGCTGATCTTAACAGGTCGTTGAACGAAACGCAGAGTAATAAAAAACTTTCCCTCAAACAGTTGGCCATCATCAAGAAAAAGATCAACAAAAGAGAAGAACTGGTGAACAGCATCAACCGCCAGGTGCGCCAGATGGATGAGACGATCTTTTTGAATGAACGTGATATTTACCGTTTACGCAAAGAACTGGATACGCTGAAAGTGAAATACGCCAAGAGCATTGTATTCGCTTACAAGAACCGAAGCAGTTATGAGTACCTGAACTTTTTATTTTCGGCAGGTAGTTTTAATGATGCCATCAAGCGTGTCACTTACCTCAAGAGCTATCGCCAGAACCGCGAAACACAAGCCAGTACCATTGTAAAATCAGACCAGTTATTGCAAACTAAAATACAGGACCTGAGTGTTAATAAAAAAGAAAGGCTCACCGCGCTGCTGGCACAAAGCGAACAGTTAAAAGTATTACAGGCCGATAAAAAAGAGCAGGACCAGGTAGTAAATGATTTGAAAGGAAAAGAAAAAGAACTCGGCAAGCAGATCAGTGATAAAGAAAAACAAAGACAAAAGGTGCAGGCCGCTACGGCCGCCGTTATCCGCAGGGCGATAGAAGATGCAAGGAAGAAAGCAGATGCGGCAGCCAAACAGGAAAAGTTGGATGTTGCAAAGAACAATACAACAACAGCACCAGCCAATACACCAAAAAACACTAAACCGGCAACTAATGAGCCGGTAACAGGTGTTACAACCACCGCAAGAGACAGAACCTACACGCCACTTGAATCAACACCCGATGGGAGGGAAATGTCTATCAATTTTGAGAATAACAAAGGCAGGTTGCCATGGCCGGTATCCACAGGCGAGATCACTGCGCATTTTGGTACCGAACCCATACCCGGAACAAAGCTTAAACGCAAAACAGATGGCATTGAGATATCCTTACCTGTGGGTTCTACAGTAAAATCAATTGCTGATGGAAAAGTATTGTATGCGAGCGATGTGGATGGCGAACCCCTGATCATTGTACAGCATGGAAAATATTTCTGTGGCTATAATCATCTTTCCTCCGTTTCAGTTTCAAAGGACCAGTTGGTAAAAGCAGGAACTGTTCTTGGTAAATCAGGCACTTCCATTGATGGAGAAGGCGTATTGCTTTTTATGATCAGCAACGATAAAAGCGTACCCTTGAATCCTGAGCCATGGTTGAAGCCGCGAAGATGATACGGTTAAAATAATTGGTAGGGTAAAAAAAGTTAAAAGGGTTAAAGAGGTTCGAACTTCTTTAACCCTTTTAATTTTCCATCAATATTTCCA
Source organism: Bacteroidota bacterium (assembly GCA_040388705.1). GTDB lineage: Bacteria > Bacteroidota > Bacteroidia > Chitinophagales > Chitinophagaceae > Sediminibacterium. The sequence goes on from JAZKBI010000007.1 coordinate 342,878, forward strand.
TCCCTCCTCCCAGGAGGGACGGTTATTTTAATAGACGAAGTCATTAAAATAATCGGGGAGATCCACTAAAATAATCGGGGAGGTAGGTGTATCTTCAATCAAACGATCGCTTACCATGAACCAATACATCCTCTCCTTCGACCAGGGAACCACCAGCAGCCGCGCCATTGTATTTGACAAAAAAGGCGCGATCATTTCAGTAGCACAAAAAGAATTTACGCAGATCTTTCCCAAGCCGGGATGGGTGGAGCACGACGCGAATGAGATCTGGAGCACACAATTGGGTGTTGCTGCAGAAGCCATTACCAAAGCGGGATTGACTGTTGCGAATATTGCGGGCATTGGTATCACCAATCAAAGAGAAACAACTGTTGTATGGGATAGGGCTACCGGTCAACCTATACACAATGCCATTGTTTGGCAGGACAGGCGCACTGCCGCTTTCTGCGATACTTTGAAAGACGGAACAGATAAAACCATCCAGCAAAAAACAGGGTTAGTGGTTGACGCTTATTTCTCCGCCACCAAAGTAAAATGGATCCTCGATAATGTAAATGGTGCAAGAGACAGGGCCAATAAAGGAGAATTATGTTTCGGTACAGTGGATAGCTGGCTCTTATGGAAACTCACCAACGGAACGGTGCACGCAACCGATGTATCCAATGCATCGCGAACGATGTTATTCAATATACATTCTTTACAGTGGGATGAAGAGCTGCTGAAGATCTTTGATGTGCCCGCATCTATGTTACCCGAAGTTCGCAGCAGTAGTGAAGTATATGGGCATACACAGAATATTTTAACAGCGCATACTATTCCCATCGCAGGAATTGCAGGGGACCAGCAGGCCGCATTATTCGGCCAGATGTGCACGCAGCCAGGTATGGTAAAGAACACCTACGGCACCGGATGTTTTATGCTGATGAACACGGGAGAAAAAGCGATCGCATCTACCAATAATTTATTAACAACCGTTGCATGGAAAGTAAACGGCATAACACATTATGCATTGGAAGGAAGCGTATTCATCGCCGGCGCCGTAGTGCAATGGCTGCGCGATGGATTAAAGATCATTCGCACATCAGCCGAAGTAGAAACACTTGCTGCTGAAGTAGAAAGCAGCGATGGCGTTTACGTTGTTCCCGCATTTGCGGGGCTCGGTGCGCCTTACTGGAACCAGCATGCCCGCGGAACCATTGTAGGCATCACCCGTGGAACAACCGGCGCACACTTTGCCCGAGCAGCATTAGATAGCATCGCCTACCAAACCATGGATGTATTAAAAGCCATGGAAGCCGATGCGGGTATCGCCATCAAAGAATTACGCGTTGATGGCGGCGCAACAGCCAACAACTTACTTATGCAGTTTCAAAGCGATTTATTAAATACTAAAGTGGTACGTCCAACTGTTGTAGAAACCACCGCACTGGGTGCAGCCTATTTAGCCGGCCTCGCAGTTGGTTACTGGAGTAGCACTGAGGACATACAACAGCAATGGCAAATGGAAAGAGTATTCTCTCCATCTATGGATGATGCCAGGCGAAACGAATTATCCGAAGGCTGGAAACGCGCTATTAACACGGCGGTGAGCTGGAGCGTATGAATGGTTTTTAGTCAATAGTGAGTGGTGAATAGTGAATAATAGTGCCTGATTGTTAGTTGCTATGAACCATCAGCTATCGTCTATTCACTATTGACCATTGACTATTGACATTTCCCAAACTTTTCCTATCTTATCCCCCTAAAAACGATTGCTATGACCCCTTTCATTGCTGAACTAGCCGGTAGTGCACTATTAATTATTCTTGGCGACGGTGTTGTTGCCAATGTGATCCTCAACAAAACCAAAGGTTATAACGGCGGATTGATCGCCATCACATTTGGCTGGGCCATTGCGGTGTTTGTAGCTGTGTATGCGACTGCATCCAGCAGTGGTGCGCATTTAAATCCAGCAGTAACACTTGCATTGGCGAGCATCGGTAAATTTGAATGGTCACTTGTGCCAACCTATTTGCTCGCACAGTTATTAGGTTCCATGCTCGGAGCGCTGATCATGTGGGTTGCATACCGCCAGCATTTTAATGCTACAGAAGATGCAGCCACCAAACTGGGTGTATTCTGTACATCACCCGCCATTAACAAACCGGTAGATAATTTTCTTTCTGAACTGATCGGCACATTTGTTTTTGTGTTTGCTATTCTCTTCATTGTAAAATCAGATAACTCATTGGGTTCATTGGATGCATTGCCTGTTGCTTTGCTCGTACTAGGTATCGGCCTCAGCTTAGGCGGCCCTACAGGTTACGCCATCAATCCAACAAGAGACCTCGGTCCGCGTATCATGCATGCATTATTGCCTATGAAGAATAAAGGTGGTAGTGATTGGGGTTATAGCTGGATTCCGGTTATTGCACCGATTGCGGGTGGGGTGTTGGCGGCGTTGGTGTATCAGTGGATTGTATAAGTATTCTCAATAATCTTCTATGGTTTGGATTTTTAACGGTGTGAATAGTAAATTCCCGGGTGGGGTCTTTACCAGGAAAGAACATGTGAAAGGTTAGATAATGCGGTATAAACTATCTGGAAGTTTAACCTTGTATCCTGTAGATGAGGCTGTGTATGATTGGGCTATAAGTAAAATTTTCTTCGGCGAGTTAGGAACATTATCATTATGAAAATGGAAAACAGGATTAGATAGTTGATTTTTATTTTGCCTCGTAGTGGCTACCCTTCGCATTTCCGATCCCGCCGCGGGTAGCCCTTACAGGGCAATCGAAACTCGCCATGGGTTTTTGCTACAAAGCTTTTATTCCTAGCGGGATATTTTTGAAGTGGTCGTCACTGCGAATTTTTCTTAGCGCCTTTGCCTCTTTGCGTCTTTGCGTGAAACCTTCTTATAATATGACATTGTCCTGCCGGAATATTGTTGCTGGAATTAATAACCGTTTATTTCTTCTTCCCCCTATTCCCCAAAAACGGCACATTAAAAGAAATGGTTGGCACCGGTTTCCGTTTTCTTTCCGGCACCGGTTTCTGGTATTCGATATAATAGATCCGCAACAAAATAATAAAGTAGGAGATGATCAGGGGGCCGAACACAAGGCCGGTAATTCCGAAATATTGTACGCCAATGATCACACCTAACACCGTTACAATTGGATGCACATCCGCCATGCGTTTCGCCAAAACAAAACGCACCACATTATCCATACTGCTCAATATGATCAATCCCCATCCTAATATGAATAATCCCTGCCAGGTTAAATGATTCGCTAGTAAATAAATGGCCATCGGGATCCACACCAGTCCCGTACCAATCAATGGCAATATAGATGCAAACCCGGTAAGCACCGCGTAGAAACCTGGTTCACTCACGCCGGCAATAACATACGAGATATAGGCTATGAAACCCTGCACCACTGCAATAAGCGGAACGCCAACTGCATTACTGAATGTCTGCGCTTTTAATTCATGGCCGAACATTTCTATTTTATGCCTTCCAAATGGAAGATAGAAAACGATGGCCGCTTCCATCCGGTTGATATTGGTGATGAGGAAATACAAAAAGAAATACATCATTGTTATCGCACCCAATAAATTCAAACCCTGGTTCAGTAGGGAAGAAATAAAACTGGTGAGATAACCTTCTGCCTGTGCAATGTTTTTATCAGAGATCAACACCACATGAAACTTCTGCTGTAAGATCGCATCAAGATTCTTGAGTGGCTGGATAATGGTTGCCTGCATATTGCCGGCTATCTGCTCCACTTTTCCAAACAACATGGTTGCCAATAAAGAGATGGGTACCAAGATAATAAAGAACGAAATAAAGATCACCAGTAAAGCGGCCCAACTCTTTTTCCAGCGTTTCTTCTTGATCAGCCACTCCACGAAAGGTTTGCTTAGCACATAAAACATTACCGCCGCCAAAAAAGCCGTAAAGAATTCGATCAGGCTAAATAGCAGGAACACCGCAAAAATGACGATCACGCTCAGGAAGAAATATTTGTTTATCTTATGGTCGGGTTGGGTATCCATGGTAGCTTATGTAAAGGTCTGTCGTGAAGATAAACAATTTTGCATCTTTGCACCTGGCAATCATAATTCACTCAACAGCACAATTAAATCACGATAAAATCTAAGTATGAGTAATAAATTCATAGCAGGCGTACTACTCGGCGCAGTTGCCGGAACGGCACTGGTCCTTTTTCTGAATAGTGAGAAGGGGAAGGAACTTATCAAAGACCTGAAAGACGGCGCCGAAAAAATCAAAGATGACCTCGGCGACCTGGCCGATGATGTTGTACAAAAAGGAAGATCATTTATGGATGAAACAGAACAGGCATCCTAAAGAAAAAAAACATGCAGGAGAAAAACGATAATTTTTTTACCGAAACACGCAAAGAACTGGAGCAATATATCCAGGACAGGTTGTTATTATTAAAACTGCAGGCAACCGAAAAAACAGCAAGACTGGTGGCACTACTGTTTGTTGCGCTGATAATATCGCTGCTCGGTTTTTTTGTGCTGATATTTTTGAGTGTAATGGCCGGTGTGTATTTTTCCACCACTACCAATAATCTCTATATGGGTTTTGGTATCGTAGCCGGTTTTTACCTTGTGTTATTACTGGCCTTTGTTTTTTGCAGAAAATGGATTAGCAAACAGGTCATCAATATTGTGATCAGGATCTTCTTTGATAAAAATGAGGAAAAATGAAAACCCAGTACAACACAGATATCAATAACCTCGAAGATCTTCACTCCGAAATGCGCAGTGTAAAACAGCGCCTCAAAGAACGGGAGAACGATCTAAGCGACAGATGGAACCGCTTACCTGAAGAAACGATTAAAGCATCTGTTACCGCCATACTTCCTGCTTTTATGGGTAACCAGGTAGCGTCTGGAGTTTGGAAATTAGTGAAAGGCGCTTATGATCTTTTAAAAGGAAACAACGATGATGAGTCCGGCACCGGCTGGAAAGAAACGCTTGCAGGCGGTGCTAAACAGGTTGGGCTTTTTGGTGTGATGAAACTGCTTTTTTCTATGTGGAAAGGGAAATGAATATTGAACACTGAACACGGAATTTTGAACGTCGAAGTATAGAAACCCGGCAAATACTGAGTGGGCTGAACGTCACTGCGAGGAACGAAGCAGCCTGTGTTTTAACGTTTAACCTGTTGTTCGGGACACAGGTTGCTTCGTTCCTCGCAATGACGTTCAACGTTAAGATCTCCTACAAATTCTCGGCGTTTCTCATTTCATCATTCAAAATCCCTCTTTCGAAATGCCTGCGCCGGGAACAATTATTGCATACCCTTCCCCATAAACATTCCCAAACCATTAAACAAACCAATATGAGCGTAAAATTCATTGCCGGTCTGTTGATCGGCGCCGCTGTAGTACATTTCCTGAATACCCCGGAGGGTAAGGACCTTTTATGCCGGTTCAAAAAAGATGCCGACAAAATGAAAGACGACCTTGAAAATCTCGCCGACGACCTGGTAGATAAAGGCCGCGCTTTCATGAGCGTCATGGAAGAAGAGGTTGATAGAGCAACTTCCTAGAAACAAGCCATTTACCAAGAAGACACAGGTTGCCACAGGTTTTTCTGTGCACATCTGTGTCTTCTGTGGCAAAAATAAATCCTACTCAGGCGTAAAGCCAAGTTTGGATACACTTATCCCCTCATTTCCACTCCAACGTTCGAAATTCCTCGTTTACCCTTCAATATCCCCCGGTTCATCACATTTTTCCAATTTAGTCTCCACATTTTCTCATTTTTAGAGCCCATCCCCTTACCTTTGCCGCCAAGTCGGAAAACAGTGTTTCCGGCCCCTCAAAACGGTACATTTTTAAACCTAATATATCTCCTGATATGGCTACAAAAGGTAAGATCAAACAGATTATCGGTGCGGTTGTCGATGTTCATTTTCCCGATAATACATTGCCTGAAATTTATAACGCCCTGGAAATCACCAGGGATAACGGCGAAAAACTCGTATTGGAAGTGCAGCAGCACTTAGGTGAAGACAGCGTTCGTACCATCGCGATGGACGGAACTGAGGGCCTTGTGCGCGGAATGGAAGTAATCGATACAGGTATTGCGATCGCTATGCCTATCGGTGATAATATCTACGGACGCTTATTTAACGTTACCGGTGATGCCATTGATGGTTTGCCTCAGGTAAGTAAAGTTGGAGGACGCCCGATTCACAATAAACCACCATTATTCGAAAACCTGAGTACAGCATCTGAGATCCTGTTTACGGGTATCAAAGTAATTGACCTGATCGAGCCTTATGCAAAAGGTGGTAAGATCGGCCTGTTTGGTGGTGCAGGTGTAGGTAAAACAGTATTGATCCAGGAATTGATCAACAATATCGCAAAGGGCCATGGTGGTTTATCAGTATTTGCCGGTGTGGGTGAGCGTACACGTGAAGGAAATGACCTGTTGCGTGAGATGATCGAAGCAGGTATCATGAACTATGGTGAAAATTTCAAACATAGCATGGAAGAAGGTGGATGGGACCTGAGCAAAGTGGATATGGCTGGATTGAAAGAATCAAAAGCCACTTTCGTATTCGGACAGATGAACGAACCTCCGGGAGCGCGTGCGCGTGTTGCCTTGAGTGGTTTGACCATTGCTGAATATTTCCGTGATGGAGATGGTACAGGTAAAGGAAAGGATATCTTATTCTTCGTAGATAATATCTTCCGTTTCACACAGGCCGGTTCTGAGGTATCAGCCCTGCTGGGTCGTATGCCATCGGCGGTAGGTTACCAGCCAACACTGGCAACTGAAATGGGATTGATGCAGGAACGTATCACTTCAACCAAAAATGGTTCGATCACTTCCGTGCAGGCGGTATACGTACCGGCGGATGACTTGACCGATCCGGCTCCCGCAACAACTTTCGCCCACCTTGATGCAACAACGGTATTAAGCCGTAAGATCGCTGACTTGGGTATCTATCCTGCGGTGGATCCATTGGATTCTACTTCAAGAATTTTGACTCCTCAGATCGTAGGTGAAGCGCATTACGATTGTGCTAACCGTGTTAAGTTGATCTTACAGCGTTATAAAGAATTACAGGATATCATCGCCATCCTCGGTATGGATGAGTTGAGTGAAGAAGATAAAATGACCGTTCAACGTGCACGTAAAGTACAACGTTTCTTGAGCCAGCCTTTCCACGTGGCTGAGCAGTTCACGGGTCTGAAAGGTGTATTCGTAGATATCAACGATACCATCCGCGCATTCAATTCTATCATGGACGGTGAAGTGGATGAATATCCTGAAGCTGCATTCAACCTGGTAGGTACTTTGGAAGATGCGGTTGAGAAAGGAAAGAAGATGATGGAAGCAGCAAAATAATTAATTTGAAAATTTGAAGATTTGAAAATGTGCTAATGAAGGCACCGCTTCAATTTTCAAATTTTCAAATTCACAAATTTTCAAATTCACATGACTTTAGAAATATTAACTCCCGAAAAAAAGCTCTACAGCGGCGAAGTGTACGGCGTATTATTGCCGGGCATCACGGGTTTGTTTGAGATCTTAGACAAACACGCGCCATTGGTAAGTGCTTTAAAGAACGGAACGCTGAAAATTCTGAAAGACAAGAATAATAAAACTTCTGAAAGTTATTCAATACAAAGTGGTTTTGTAGAGGTGTTGAATAACAAAGCAACTGTACTTGTTGAAGGCGCTATTGCTTTATAACGTATTGTTTGATTACGGATCCGCGTATTAACGGATAACAACCAGTACCAACTATTACCAAAACTAACTGCTTAGGCAAATAAAAGATGGCCCCGGATCCGGGGCTGTTTTATGTTATAACACGAATTAAAAAACGAATTACACGAATTAGAACTCTGTGCTTAATAGCAATCGCCCCGGTTTCGGGGCGATATCGTTTTATGATCGATTATTTTAATTAACAGTCAACTCCATAAGTAAAATCCAAATTCAATTCGTGTGGTCGTATTTCAATTCGTGTAATTCGTTTTTTAATTCGTGTTATCTATCAGTTCAACTGCGGATCTATCGGGTAATTGACCATCTGGCTATACTCTCCTCCCAGATCTTTCAGCGCTGCCTTCCAGATCTGTGGAGTATTCATACTAAAAACAAACTGTTTACTCGCTTCCCTTGTGATCCAGCTTTTTTGTTCAAGTTCGCCTGTTAATTGTCCCTCACCCCAGCCGCTGTAACCGAGAAAAAAACGGATATCATTTTTATCCAGCTTGTTTAGTTTTAAAAGAGACAGCACCTCTTCAAAATCGCCGCCCCAGAAAATGCCATCGGTCACTTCTATGCCGCCGGGTATAAGATCGGGGCATTGGTGCAGAAAATGCAAAGTGTCTTTTTGAACAGGGCCGCCATCGTAAACGGGAAAGCGAATACCATCCGCGTTTTTGATGAGGTCGCCGAGTTCCTGGTCAAAGCTTTTGTTCAACACAAAGCCAAAACTGCCTTCCAGCCGGTGCTCGCATAGGAGCACCACTGTGCGTGCAAAGTTGGGATCCTTAAGGAACGGATCGGATATCAGTAATGTGCCGGGTGCTATATCAGCCATAGGTAAAAGATAAGTCAAACAATTTATTCTGAAAAACCCTTGTTCGGGGTACGCCGTTAAAATCCTGATAAAGCTGTGCCACCCATTGTAGTGTTCTGGAGTTCCTGTTATATTTGTAAGGATGAAGAGAACTTTCCCCGCTATTATCATATTGATCTCACTCTCACTGTTTGGCCTGATTCTCTTGCAGGTCTCATGGTTCCAGAATCTATTGGAAGCCACCAGGAATCAATACGATAATAATTATGCGCAGGTGGGAACGACAGTGGCGGACGAATTATATGGAAGTGCAAACAGGCCCACGCTTCGCTTACCGAGAAGGGGAGGTTTGACCTTTAATTCGGATCCACACACGCATTTTGTGAAACCGATCACCGTAGAAGAAAAATTCACACCCCAGGAAGTTGAAGAGAAGATCAGGAAGTATTTTGATAAATACAATCTAAAAAAACTAAAGTTTGAATTTGCGGTTACCAATCCTGCCGATGAAATTGAAATGAGCAGCAAAGAATTCTATAACGAATTCTGGGACACTGTGAATAATAAGCGCAGCTATTATCCCGTGATACCCCTCAATAACCAGGATATAGAAATAGGTACGCCCGAAAACCTCATCATCGTTATACCTGATTATGACAAGCAGATCTGGGACTCTTTGTGGTGGGTGTTCATAGGGGCAGGCGTTTTTACGATTATCATCATTGCAGCATTCTTTGTTACGGTGAAATCCTTGCTCAACCAGAAAAAACTGAGCGAGATCAAAAGTGATTTTATCAATAACATGACGCACGAATTCAAAACGCCGCTGGCCACCATATCATTGGCAGTTGACGCTTTACGGAATGAAAAAGTGCAGAACGACAAAGAGAAAACAAAATACTTCAGCAATATTATCAAGGAAGAGAATATACGCATGAACAAACATGTGGAAACGATTTTGCAGGCCGCATTGATGGACAGGCAGGAACTGCAATTGAACCTTATTCCATTGCATGTGCATGAAGTAATACAGTCAACACTTGATAATTACCAGTTGCAGCTTAAAGACAAGGAAAGCGATATACAGTTAATGCTCAACGCGAAGAATGACCTGATCAGTGCGGACGAAGTGCATTTTTCGAATTTAATTTCCAACCTTGTCGACAACGCAATCAAATATTCGAATGATAAACTGCGCATTGTCATATCAACCCACAGCACCAAAAATTACCTGGTGATCAGGATCGAGGACAATGGTATCGGGATGAGCAAAGAATCCGTGAAGCGCATCTTCGAAAAATTCTACCGCGCGCATACCGGTAACTTACATAACGTAAAAGGTTTTGGCCTGGGAATGAGTTATGTAAAAACAGTGATCGATGCGCATAAAGGAAAAATAAAAGTAGAAAGTACGCTCGGCAAAGGAAGTACATTCACGATCGATGTTCCGTTGTTACAGGAACACGCGTAGATATCTCACGCAAACAAACTTATGTTCAGAATTACGTTTCACGCAAAGGCGCTAAGAAAATCCTTTGCGTCTTTGCTCCTTTGCGGCCTTTGCGTGAAATATGTGCCATATTCTTATTGAATACCTTATTTAACCCACAACAAACTTCCATCTCCATAACTCAAGAAACGAAAATCATTTTGCAATGCGTGGTTGTATATTTTTTTCCAATCTTCTCCTGTAATGGCTGCTACCAATAACAACAATGTTGATTGTGGCTGGTGAAAATTCGTGATCAATGCATGAATGATCCTGAACCGGTAACCCGGCGCGATAATGATCTGTGTTTTGGTGATCAATCTTTCCGCTTGATGATCATCAATCCATTTTATTAATGAACGCAATGCTTCTTCCGAACTAATGTGATCCGCATCTAATTCATAAGGCTCCCACTGTGTAATATGTAAATTTTCGGTAGCGATGGACGGATCGAATTTTGTTTTCACGCCCAGCCAATATAAACTTTCAATCGTTCGCAATGAGGTAGTGCCAACAGGAATGATCGTTTTAGTAAGAAGTGATAATAGATGTTCGATAAATGTTTTGCTTACATCAATGAACTCCGCATGCATTTCATGATCCAGCATGGTTTCACTCTTCACCGGTTTAAAAGTTCCGGCGCCAACATGGAGTGTAACGAATTGATGTTGTATGTTTTTCTTTTCCAGTGAATGAAAAAGGTTTTCAGTAAAATGCAAACCCGCCGTAGGCGCTGCAACAGAACCATCGTGTTTGGCATAAATGGTTTGGTATCTTACTTTATCAGATTCTTCAACAGCGCGGTTGAGATAGGGAGGCAGCGGAAGAAAGCCTGCAACATGTAAAAGTTCCGCAAAACTCATGTAAGGCGCATCCCAGCTTAGCTCGATCACATACGAATCAACTAACTGTTCTATTTTTTGCGCCGTCAATGTAATAACACTCGACTCAGTTTTGATCAACGCGATCAACGGCCCCTCTTTCCATTTCTTTGCACCGCCCACCAAACATTTCCACCACACTTTTCCTTTCTGTAGCATGGCAGTAGTGATATCGCCATATTTTTCATGCGGCTCTAAACAAAATATTTCGATCCTGCTTCCATTTGTTTTTTCAAAGAGTAATCTTGCTTCAACAACTTTAGTATTATTAAAAACCAATAGAGAATCAGCAGGTAAATGATCTGCGAGGTTTGAATATTTGTCTTCTGTTATTTCATGATCGTGGTAGATCAGTAATTTGCTTTGGTCTCTTTGTGCGAGAGGATATTTAGCGATACGATCATCGGGGAGAGAATAGGTAAAATTTTTTATTGAGAGTTCTTTGGGATGCATTAACCGCTGATTGATTTGATTGCAATGATTTCACTGATGAGTTGCGAAACTAAATACATCTTTTCTTATAGCGGAATAATCTCGCAAATCATATTCATCATATTTATCAGCGGTTAGAAATGCGTTTAACAATCTTCAACCCACTCCACACATCACTCACCGCACAAACTTTTACATCTACCCATCCCGTAGGCAAAACGATCTCACGGATCGTGTCTTCCGTAATATCTGTTGGAATTTTTGCCGATTTTTTGTACCAGGAGATCCAGATGATGGCTGTAGACGGCAATTTTTTGATCAATTGGTTAAACTGCTTGTCCAGGTCTTTTTTCGAAGTCACGAAAAGGTGCACAAAATCCGCTTTCCCGCTTTTTATGACCTGTTTGCGGATATCGGTTTCCAGTAGTTGGAAATAATTTGGTGGCGAGCCTACCAGCAAAACCTTCATTTCGGGCTTGATTCCTAACTTTTGCACAAGGGGTGTTCCCGAATAGCCCGTAGTAGCCATCTGATTGATTTTTAATCTGTTATCATTTTGTTCTATAGCGAAATTCACACTCCGGTAGCCTCCATGCACCTGTTATCCACAGAAATTCACACGATTTAGGGCTTTTTGATTCAAAAAAGGCTTTAAAGTCTTGCCTGCATTGCATTACAGGTCAATCATTTGTGTGGATAAATACAAATGGCCCAATTTGGGTTTGAAAGTGGTAAAAAGTGTTATTTTGTGTCAACAAGTGGTAATCTTGGAAATATTTATTCACTAATGATCGGATTTCACGGAGAATATGAGGCTACGGTAGATGCGAAAGGTCGCTTCCTGCTTCCGGGTGGACTGAAAAAACAGTTGCCTGAAGGGGAGACGCGCTTTATCCTCAGCCGTGGTTTTGAAAAATGCCTCACGTTGTATCCGATTAAAAGTTGGGAACAAATTATTTCAAAGATCAGCCAGTTGAATGATTTCGACCCAAAAGTACGTGAATTCCGCCGTCAGTTTTTGGGTGGAGCAACCGAAGTGGAACTGGATTCTGCGAACAGGATGTTGCTGCCCCAAACACTAAAGGAATTTGCGGGGTTAGGCAAGGACATTGTTCTCGCCGCCGCACTGGACAGATTCGAGATCTGGGATGCTAGTAAGTACAAGAAGCTCTTTGAGGATTTTTCACCCGAGGCCTTTAGCAGTTTGGCGCAGGAAGTGATGAGTGACAAAATTTGAGAATGAGACAATTTGAAAATTTGAAAATGAAACAAAACATGGAATCAATTTTCAAAAGAAGTACCTCCTTCAATTTTCAAATTTTCAAATTTTCAACTTCATGACATCTGAGTATCACATTCCTGTTTTGTTCCATGAAACCTTAGCAGGCTTAGCCATTCAACCCGATGGTGTGTATGTGGATTGCACATTTGGAGGAGGTGGCCATAGCAAAGGAATATTGGAACAGCTTAATGCTAAAGGAAAACTGATCGCTTTTGACCAGGATGCTGATGCGCAGAAAAATATGCCCGATGATGATCGTGTGATTTTTGTGCCGCAGAATTTTCGTCACCTGCAACGCATGCTTCGTTTACACAAGATAACCGAAGTAGATGGCGTGCTTGCTGACCTTGGTGTCTCCAGTCATCAATTTGATGAAGGCGACCGCGGTTTCTCGATTCGTTTCTCCGGCCCGCTGGATATGCGCATGGACAGAAGACAAGGCTCTACTGCTTCTGATATCATCCGCACATACAACGAGCAGCAGTTGCATAAACTGTTTGAACAATATGGCGAAGTAACCAATTCAAAAACATTGGCCAAACATATTGTGCAGGAACGGAAACATTTACAGTCGGCAACTATTGAACAGTTCAAAGCGCTGATCAGTCCTGTGGTGAAAGGAAATCCCAACAAGTACTTGGCGCAGGTATTCCAGGCTTTGCGAATTGAGGTGAACGATGAGATGGGTGCGTTGAAAGACATGTTACAGCAGGTTCCCGCTGTATTAAAACCGGGTGGCCGTGTTGCCATCATCACCTTTCATTCCATAGAAGACAGGGTAGTGAAGAATTTCTTCCGCCAGGGCAGTTTCGACGAAACACCCGATAACCCCTTTATGTCTATTGCGAAAGAAGAAGTATTTAAAATAGTTACTAAGAAACCGGTTACAGCGAGTGAAGAGGAGTTGAAAAGAAATAGCAGGAGTAGAAGTGCGAAGCTCAGGGTTGCAGAGAAAGTGTAATTGGTTTATTGGTTTACTGGTTTATTGGTGCGGAGATGTTCCATAAACCGGTCAACAAATAAACCAGTAAACCAATAAACATAATAAACAAAAGTGGCGGAAGAAGTAAACGATAAGGCAGAAAAAACAAACAAGAACCCGTTAAAAGGTCTGTTTAATTATCAATGGATCGTGAAGAACATTCCATTTTTTTTGTTTTTATCAGCGCTTACAGTTTTGTATATCGCGAATGGGCACAGGGCCGATAAAACTATTCGCAGGATCAACAGCACCACCGTTGAACTGAAGGACCTGCAATACGAATACAAAACGCTGAAAAGTGAAGTGATGTTTAAAAGTGAAGAGAGACAAATTGTAAAAGCATCGGAACCATTAGGGTTGAAAGTGCTGAAGGAAACACCGGTGAGGCTAAAGCCAATTAATAATTAATCCTCTTGGATGTAAAACGCGACATACTATGGAGAGTTTACCTCAGTTATATACTGGTGGTGATCGCCTGTGTGGCCATTTTTGGAAAAGCGATATACATACAACAGGTGCAGGGATCGCATTGGCGCAGTATGAGTGATAGTCTGCATCAGAAATTAGATGAGATAGAAGCAGAGCGCGGAACGATCTATAGTGAAGATGGACAGATGTTAAGCACAAGCATTCCGCAGTTTGATATATACATCGATTTCAGGGTGGAATCGTTGCATCAGAAAAACGGGTTGCTGTTCCGTACAAATATTGATTCGTTGAGTGGGCGTTTGGCTGATCTTTTTAAAGATCAATCAGCGGGTGGGTACAAAGCGTTGTTAACGCAGGGTTATAAAGATGAAGAGGGATATTTTTTATTGAAGAAAAAAATATCGTTCAGGGAATATGAGCAGCTGAGAACGTTCCCACTGTTCAAATTGGGAAGATATAAGAGTGGATTGATCGCCAATGAAAAAACGATACGCCTGAATCCTTACCAGATGCTCGCTTTCAGAACGATCGGCCTGGCGCGTGATTCTAACAAAGTGGGATTGGAAATGCGCTATGACAGTTTATTGAAAGGAAGAAACGGAAAACAGTTTGTAAGAAAGATAGCAGGCGGTGTGAGTGTTCCGGTAGATGATACCTACGAGATAGAACCTGAAACAGGAAAAGATATTGTAAGTACGCTAGATGTGTTTATCCAGGATGTGGCAGAGAATGCATTGATGAAAATGATGATCGGCAACGAAGCACAAACAGGTTGCGTGATAGTGATGGAAGTAAAAACAGGCAAAGTAAAAGCGATCGCAAATCTTGGTAAATGGAGCGATGGAACTTATCGTGAGGACTACAACTATGCGATCACTCCAACAGAACCCGGCTCAACATTTAAGCTGGCAACGATGATGGCTTTATTAGAAGATAAAAAAGTGCGGCTGACCGATATGGTAAATATCGAAAACGGTGTATGGAAAATTAACGGGCAAACTGTATATGATTCAGAACAACGTGGTGAATATGATGTAACGGTAAAAAAAGCGTTTGAAAAAAGTTCAAACGTTGGCATGGCAAAACTGATCTGGAACAATTATTCGAATAACCCGAAGCAATATTTAAATCATTTGTCGAAAATGAGAATGGATACCATTACCGGGATCGATCTCTCCGGCGAAATCAGGCCCGTTGTTTTTAAACCGGGCA
Organism: Bacteroidota bacterium; assembly: GCA_040388705.1. GTDB lineage: Bacteria > Bacteroidota > Bacteroidia > Chitinophagales > Chitinophagaceae > Sediminibacterium. Next base: position 358,148 of record JAZKBI010000007.1, read on the forward strand.
GCAAACTGTGGGGACCAACCACTTTACCATGGATGGCATTTGGTTACAATCTTTTGATCACACCGTTGCGCACTGCTGTTTTATACAACGCGGTTGCTAATAATGGAAGAATGATGCGCCCATATTTAGTGAGTGCTGTAAAAGATGAGGGTGTGTTGCTTCAGCAGTTTCAACCGAATGTGGTTGATGAAAAGATCTGCAGCGATGAAACACTTCGTTTGCTACGCGAATGCCTGGAAGGTGTTTGCATAGAAGGAACCGCAGCGACACTTTTTAAAGGCACGCCTTATAAAGTAGCGGGCAAAACAGGAACCGCATTGGTAGCGAATGGAAACAGGGGGTATGCTGACCAGATCTATCAATCAGCTTTTGCGGGATATTTTCCAGCTGATGATCCGCAGTATACATGTGTTGTAGTAATTAAAAACAAAGCACGTGCAGTAAAACATCATGGAGCCGATGTGGCGGGGCCCGTATTCAAAGAGATCTCTGACAGGTTGTATAGTACTTATATCAAACAAAGCAAAGTGCAGACTGCGCAGTTGGTTAAGAAAGACAGCAGCCTGTTCAATTACACTGGTATTAAACAGGATATCACTTTTATTAATAAAAAAATGGGATTGGCTTATTCAGATTCAACAGGAAGAACAGATGAGTGGATCAACATGAACGGAAAAGATGCCTTCATCACACTGAATAAAAAACAGGTTGATACAAATACAATGCCTTTGTTAAAAGGAATGGGATTAAAAGACGTGGTGTACCTGTGTGAGAACATGGGTTTGAAAGTAAATGTAAAAGGAAAAGGAAAAGTAGCGGCACAATCCATTGTAGCGGGACAGCCGGTTGCAAAAGGACAGTTGATAAGTATTGAATTGAATTAATAGTACAACGTTCAGGCCGCTTGTGACGGACTGAAATTTAAAATGGACGTATAGCGTCCCGACCGTATGGCGATACTGCAAGACATATTATACAAGGTGCACCTGAAGCAGGTTCAGGGAAGCACGGGTATTACTGTTACCGGTATACAGATCGACTCACGTAAAGTGAGAGCCGGTGATGTTTTTGTTGCCATACGCGGCGCGCAGTCTGACGGCCACCAGTTCATTGACAAAGCAGTTTCATTGGGTGCAGTAGCAGTTGTGTGTGATGAGATGCCGGCTTCTTTTTCAGAAGATGTTACTTATTTACAGGTCACCAATAGCAATGAGGCTGTTGCTTATATGGCGCACCAGTTTTATGGTGAGCCATCAACGAAAATGAAATTGGTAGGGGTAACGGGCACAAATGGTAAGACAACCATCGCTACCATTTTATTTAAACTGTTTACACAGTTAGGATATAAATGTGGATTGATCAGCACGGTGCAGAACCAGATCGCAGAACAGATCATTCCTGCTACACATACTACGCCTGATGCTGTTAGCCTGAATACGTTGTTGAAACAGATGCTGGATGAAGGTTGCACGCATGTGTTTATGGAATGCAGCAGTCACGCGATACACCAGCATCGTATTACAGGTTTGCATTTTACAGGAGCGCTGTTCAGCAATATCACACATGACCACCTGGACTATCATAAAACATTTGATGAATACATCAGGGTGAAGAAAAAATTTTTCGATGAATTGCCTTCATCATCGTTCGCCATCTCTAATGCAGATGATAAACGCGGGGAAGTGATGCTGCAGAATACAAACGCAAAAAAATATCTCTACAGCCTGAAAACAGTTGCAGCGTTCAAAGGAAAAATATTGGAGAATGTGCTGACGGGATTGGTGATGACGGTGAATGACAAAGAAGTGCATTTCCGTTTGATCGGCGAGTTCAACGCATACAATCTTCTCGCAGTTTATGGAGCTGCCATTTGCCTGGGTGAAGAAAGCGAAAAAGTATTAACTGCATTGAGTTTACTGACCGGTGCAGAAGGAAGGTTCGATTATAGTATGAGCAGCGGATTGATCATCGGCATCGTTGATTACGCACATACACCGGATGCATTGGAGAATGTGCTGATGACGATCAAAAAATTGCGCAAAGGATATGAGCAGGTGATCACCGTAGTGGGCTGTGGTGGTGACCGTGATAAAACCAAACGCCCCATCATGGCGCAAACAGCTTGCGATCTGAGTGATAAAGTAATACTGACCAGTGATAACCCAAGAACAGAAGACCCGGCGCAGATATTAAGAGATATGCAGGAAGGATTATCAAGTGCAGCTAAGAAAAAATATATCTCGATAGAAGACAGGAAAGAAGCCATTAAGACAGCGGTGAGTTTTGCGAACAAAGAAGACATCATTCTTGTGGCAGGAAAGGGACACGAAAAATACCAGGATATCAATGGGGTAAAGTATCCTTTTGATGATAAGGAAGTGTTGAGGGAAATGTTTGAGTTACTTGGAAAATAAGCTACGAGCCATGAGCTATGAGCTTCGAGCTCAGCGCTTATAGCTCGAAGCTCATAGCTTAAAAGAACAACTATGCTATACTATTTTTTTAACTGGCTAGGTAAAGAGTTTCACATACCCGGTGCTGGATTGTTCCAGTACCAGACCTTCCGTATTGCTATGTCAATAATCTTGTCGTTGTTGATAGCAACTGTGTATGGTAAACGCATTATCCAGTTTCTTAAGAAAAAACAGATCGGTGAAAGTGTGCGAGACCTGGGTTTGGAGGGACAGGCACAAAAGAAAGGGACACCAACTATGGGAGGCATCATTATCCTGTTAAGCATCCTGATCCCAACCTTATTATTTGCCAATCTTGATAAAGTATATATCCGTTTAATGGTATTGTGTACGGTTTGGTTAGGTGTAATAGGATTTTTAGATGACCTGTTCAAGATCCGTGCAAGAAAGGCAGCGTTGGAAAAAGGAGAAACTTATAAGAAGAAAGACAGTGATGGATTGGCTGGAATAACGAAGATCATTGGTCAGTTAGGATTAGGCGTTATCATCGGTGTAACACTTTACTTCAGCAATGCAGTAACTGTTGAAAGGGAAATAGTAGCCACGCAGGCACAGCTGCAAAAAGGAGAGCGCCTTGCAAAAGATACCAATGTGATCGTGCGAAAATTAAATGGTGTTGAGAAAAGATTTGTAAAGGTAAAAACACCGATCACTACGATCCCGTTTGTGAAAAATCATGAGTTCAATTACAGCAGGCTCATTACCTGGATGGGTCCAGGCGCTGAAAAATATACATGGATCATTTATATCCTCATTGTAACATTCATTATTACTGCAGTATCCAATGGTGCCAACCTGACCGATGGTTTGGATGGACTGGCAGGCGGTGTGAGTGCGATCATCGGCGCAGGTATAGGTGTATTTGTTTTTATCAGTGGTAACAATGTATTAGCCGATTATTTTGATGTGATGTACATACCCAATCTTGGCGAGCTATCCATTTTTGTTGGAGCATTTGTTGGAGCATGTATCGGGTTCCTTTGGTACAATGCCTATCCGGCCCAGGTATTTATGGGAGATACGGGAAGCCTTGCTTTGGGTGGAATCATCGCATCACTCGCCATCATTGTGCGAAAAGAATTATTGATCCCGATTTTCTGTGGTGTGTTCCTGATTGAGAATTTAAGCGTGATAATGCAGGTTAGCTATTTCAAGTACACAAGGAAGAAATATGGAGAGGGGCGACGCATATTCCTGATGAGCCCGCTTCACCACCATTACCAGAAAAAAGGATTTCACGAAAATAAGATAGCCATACGTTTCTGGATCATTACCATACTGTGTGTGGTGATGTCGCTGGTGACGTTGAAAATAAGATAAGTGAATAGTGAAAAGTGAATGGTGAATTAGAACGACCCATTCACTATTCACCACTCATCATTCACAAAGAAAATGAAACACAGATTAGTCATATTAGGTGCGGGCGAAAGCGGGGTCGGAGCAGCACTGCTTGGAAAGAAAGAAGGATATGAAGTATTTGTAAGTGATGGAGGAAAGATAAAAGAAAATTACAAACAAGAGCTCTTTGATAACAGAATTGAATTTGAAGAAGGACAACATACAACCGAAAAGATATTGTCGGCCGATGAAGTGATGAAGAGTCCGGGTATTCCTGAAAAGAATGAAATGGTGAAAGAGATCAGAAAGAAAGGAATACCGGTGATCAGTGAGATAGAACTCGCGTATCGTTTCAAAGGCAACAGTAAGATCGTTGCAGTTACGGGCAGCAATGGCAAGAGTACAACAACCGCACTTACTTATCATATCTGCGAAACTGCTGGATTGAATTGTGCGATGGTGGGCAATATCGGGATCTCGTTTGCGAAACAGGTGGCGGTGGATCCAAAGGAATTGTATGTAGTAGAAATAAGTTCTTTTCAATTAGACGATATCAAAGAGTTCCGTGCAGACATAGCCATGTTGCTGAACATTACTGAAGATCATCTCGACAGGTATGATTACAAGTTCGAGAATTACATCAACAGTAAGTTCAGGGTGATAGAGAACCAGACAAAAGATGATTTCTTCATTTACTGCGAAGACGATGAAGTGATCATGCAAAAAATCCCATTACTAACCATTCATACTAACCCACTACCATTCTCTATGAAACACGAAGTAAAAAAAGGCGGCTACATCAAGGGCGACCAGATGATGCTAAGGATCCAGGAAGAAAGAGTAAGCATGAGTATCTATGACTTTGCTCTGAAAGGTAAACACAATAACTACAACACTATGGCAGCAGGCATCGCAGCCGCAACGCTCGGCATCCGCAAAGAAAAGATCCGAGAGGCAGTGAAGAATTTCCACAGCCTCGAGCACCGGATGGAGTTTGTAGCTATGGTAAGGGGTGTTGAGTTCATCAACGACAGTAAGGCAACCAATGTGAACAGCACCTGGTTTGCTTTGGAAAGTATGAATAAGCCAACGGTATTGGTATTGGGTGGTACTGATAAAGGGAACGACTATGGGTTGATCGCCGAACTCGTAAAAGAAAAAGTGAAAGCGATCGTATGTATGGGTGTGGACAATAAAAAGATCATAGAGGCTTTTAAAGATATTGTTCCGGTGATCGTAGAGACTGATTCGGCTAAGAAAGCGGTGAATGCTTCATTTAAACTGGCAGCAAAAGGTGATGTGGTTTTGTTAAGCCCTGCTTGTGCAAGTTTTGACCTGTTCAAGAACTATGAAGACAGGGGAACGCAGTTTAAGAATGCAGTGAAGGAACTATAAGTAATTTGAAAATTTGATAATGTGGCAATTTGAAAATGCCACAATCGAGAACGCTCATTTTCAAATTTTCAAATTGCTACATTATCAAATCAGAGAGATGAGTGAGATAAAAGATACACTGTTTGCACAAATGCCTACGATCGATGGGATGCGTGGCCAATTGGTACGGCGTACCCGGGGCGATAAATACATCTGGGGTATCGTGGTATTGCTATCGTTGATCTCTATTCTCGTCGTATATAGCGCCACAGGCTCATTGGCGTATAAACTGTATAAAGGAAATACGAACGTGTATCTTTTTAAACAGGTGTCTTTTTCATTGGTCGGGTTATTGGTTATTTATTTCCTGCATCGGATCAACTATACTATTTTTTCAAAAGTGGCTACGATATTATTTTTAATATCGATTCCGCTGCTGTTATATACTTTATTGTTTGGTGCAAAAATCAACGATGGCAGTCGCTGGATCAAACTGCCGATCATTAACATGACCGTACAGACAAGCGATCTTGCCAAGCTTGCTTTGTTCATGTACATCTCCCGTTTGCTCAGTAAGAAACAGGAGGTGATCAAAGATTTCAAAAAAGGATTTATTCCGGTTGTTACACCGGTATTGATGATCTGTGCATTGATTATGCCGGCCAATTTATCCAACGCATTATTAACCGGCGCTACTGCTTTGTTGCTGATGTTCATTGGAAGGATAAGCCTCAAACATATTTTTCTCACCATTGGAGTTGCCTTGATTCCGGTGATTATCATTGTTTCTGTTGCAGTGGCAACTTATGATGGTAAACAAAAAGCTGATACAAACAAGTCGGCCATGGCCGAAAAAGCAAAATCGTTTGGCCGTGTGGGTACCTGGGTAAAACGTGTGCAGGATTTTATGTACGCAAAAGATAATGAAACACCTTACCAGGTGCAACAAGCTAAAATCGCTATTGCCAACGGCAGTGTGTTGGTAGGATTAGGTCCGGGCAACAGCCGTCAAAGAAATTTCCTGCCGCAGGCATACAACGATTTTATTTATTCCATCATCATAGAGGAATATGGCTTGCTTGGTGGTGCATTCATGATATTTATTTATCTCGTTTTTCTTTTCCGGTGCATCAGGATCTTCAGAAGATGCCCCTATGCATTTGGTGCATTCCTTGCATTGGGGTTGAGTTTTACGTTGGTGATACAGGCGGTGGCAAACATGGCGGTGAATGTGAACCTGGTTCCGGTAACTGGAGTTACACTCCCCTTAGTAAGTATGGGTGGAAGTTCGTTCCTGTTTACCTGCGGTGCGATCGGAATTATCTTAAGTGTGGCAAGAAATGTTGAACAGATGGAAGGTAAAATAGAGACCCCCCAGCCCCCTGAAGGGGGAGTTGTTAAACCCGCTGAACAAAATTAAATGGAACGAAATTCCAATATCGAAGCGAATGCTAACTCCCCCTTCAGGGGGCGGGGGGGTGTCGTGAAAATAATCATAGCAGGAGGAGGCACCGGGGGACATATTTTCCCAGCCATAGCCATTGCCAATGCATTGAAGCGGGAAGATCCGGCTATAGAAATATTATTTATCGGTGCGCAGGGCAAAATGGAAATGGAGAAAGTTCCGCAGGCGGGATATGAAATCAAAGGATTGGATATCGCAGGTTTCAACAGGCAGAACTTGTTGAAGAATATCACGCTGCCTTATAAACTGATCAAAAGTTTTTTCCAGGTAAGAACAATACTTGGATCATTTAAGCCGGACGCGGTGATTGGTGTTGGTGGTTATTCAACCTATCCAGTATTGCGTTATGCGCAATCAAGGGGCATACCCAGTTTTATTCACGAGAGTAATTCATTCGCGGGTAAGGCTAATATGATGTTGGGTAAAAATGCAACGAAAATATTTGTGGCTTCAGATGGGATGGAAAAATTCTTTCCGAAAGAAAAAATAATGATCACTGGAAACCCCGTGCGTGGCTCCATTGTTAATTCGGTGCACAGCAGGAACGATGGCCAGGAATTTTTTGGGCTAGACAGGTCAAAGAAAACAATTCTGGCAGTAGGAGGTAGTTTGGGCGCCCGTAGTATTAATGAAGCACTTGCTGCCCACATTGATGAATTTAGAAATAACGAACTGCAGTTGATCTGGCAAACCGGTAAAACAACGGCATCAGAATACAAACACCAGGGCGAAGGAAAAGAAAATATCTGGGTGGGTGAATTTATTAAGGACATGGAAATGGGTTATGCCGCAGCCGATATCGTAATCAGCAGAGCAGGCGCGATGGCTGTTACAGAATTGTGTGTGGCAGGAAAACCTACTGTGTTTGTGCCTTACCCGCTTGCGGCAGAAGATCACCAGACATCGAACGCGATGAACCTGGTGAATAAACAGGCGGCATTGATTGTAAAGGATAGTGAAACAAAAGAGAAATTGGTGGATACCGTGATCAGTTTATCTAAAGACGAAACATTACAACAAACATTGAAGGCAAATATTCATGTATTGGCGATTACCAATGCAGACGAGATCATCGCAAAAGAAATTCTGAAATATATCCTGTGAGTAAGCTGAACGAAATACAAAAGATCTACTTCATCGGTATCGGTGGCATTGGCATGAGTGCCCTGGCCCGGTATTTCAAATCACGCAATGTGGATGTAAGTGGTTATGATAAGACCTCGACACCATTAACGCGCGAATTGGAAGCCAGCGGTATTGACATTCATTACGAAGAACGGGTTGATCTTATTCCCAAAGAGGTAGACGCGGTTGTGTATACGCCGGCAATTCCCGCGCAACATGCAGAGCTGGTTTACTATCGTGAACACAACTATACAGTGGTAAAAAGAAGTGATGTATTACAATGGATCACCGAAAGTTCTTTTAATATCTGTGTAGGCGGAACGCACGGGAAAACAACGGTTACATCAATGGCCGCTCATCTCCTGCGCCATTCAGGTTATGGGTGTAATGCATTCCTGGGAGGTATCGCAGCCAACTACAATACTAATTTCTGGAGTAATGAAAGAAATGTGGTAGTGGTGGAAGCGGATGAATACGACCGCAGTTTTCTAAAACTGGTTCCCGATGTGGCGGTTGTTACTGCGATGGACCCGGATCACCTGGATATTTATGGAACGCCGGAGGAAGTAGTGAATGCATTTATCCAATTCTCTGAGAAAGTAAAACCCGGCGGTTGCTTAGTAACCAAATATGGATTGGAACGTGGCGATGAATTAAATGCCGCGCATCATTATACCTACAGTTTCGAGAATGTAAATGCTGATGTGCATGCGGCGAACAGGAAAGTGGAGAATGGAAGTTATGTGTTTGATGTGGTGAGCAAAGAATGGACGATCAAAGATGTGGTGCTGCATATGGGCGGCCTGCATAATATTGAAAATGCCATCGCTGCTATCACCGTCGCTAAATATCTGGGGATCGATGATGAAAAGATCAAGGCAGCAGTGGCAGATTTCAAAGGGGTCAGGCGAAGATTTGAATACGCCTTAAAAAATGAACAACATGTTCTGATAGATGATTATGCCCATCACCCCGAAGAATTACGCGCATTGATCAGTGGGGTGAAGAGCATTTTTGATAAGGAAAAACTCGTGCTGGTATTTCAACCGCATCTTTTTAGTCGCACAAAGGACCTGGCAGATGAATTTGCGGTGAGTCTTGACATGGCGGATGAAATCATACTCCTTCCCATCTATCCCGCAAGAGAACTGCCGATGGAAGGCGTGACCAGTGAGTTGCTTCTTGATAAAATGAATAATAGTAAAAAACAGGTATTGAGTAAAGAAGCCATGAAAGAATGGGTTGCAGACAATCAGCCCAAATTAATAGTAATGGCTGGCGCAGGGGATATTGATGCCCTGGTTCAGCCTGTAAAAGATCTGTTGGCGAATAAGTGAGTATGCTTAAATACAAGTGGAAAAAAATATTGATCAGCATCTTATGGATGATAGCGGGCATCGGCGCGATCGTTCTGTTGGGCGCTGCCATGCAGAAGAAGAACCAGAAACAGTGCACCGATATTAAGATCGAGATCACGGGTGTTGAGCGCCATATGTTTATTGATGAAAAAGATGTGCAGGAGCTTTTGAATACCACCGGTAACGTTAAAGGGAGCCCTGTATCCGTGCTGAACCTGCGTACGATGGAAAGGATGGTTGAAAAAAGTCCCTGGGTAAGCAATGCGGAAATGTTTATTGACAATAACCAGGTATTACAGGTAAGGATCGAAGAACGGCAGCCGGTGGCGCGGGTGTTTACTCTCGATGGAAATTCGTTTTATGTAGATAGTGGCTCCATGCGGTTACCGTTGAGCGAAAAAATATCCGCGAGGGTGCCATCATTTACAGGCTTTCCATCCAACAAAACCAAACTGGCAAAACCCGATAGCGTGTTGCTGAATAGTATTGTGGCCGTAGGTAAATATATTCTCGCCGACTCATTCTGGATGGCGCAGGTGGCGCAGATAGACATTACCCCGCAGGCAAATTTTGAAATGATACCGGTGATCGGCGACCATATTGTTGTTTTGGGCAATGCAGAAGATCTCGACAGGAAATTCAAACACCTCTATACATTTTATAAATCGGCCTGGTTACAGAACGGAATGAATACCTATGAGAAACTGGACGTACAATACAGTAACCAGGTAGTGGCTATAAAAAAAGGAACAGGCAAGGCGATGGTTGATTCTGCACGGGCCCATGAGTTGATGCAGAGTTTGTTGGCACAATCGCAAATAAATGTAACAGACAGTGGTAGCGCGAATATTTCAAATGTAAAATCGAGGACAGATACGGTAGCAGTGAAGCGAACAACGGCTGCAACAATCATACCACCGGTTAAGGCATCTGTAAAAACAAATTCTGTTAGCGCTTCAAACAATAAGCAAGGTAAAAAAGCGTTAACGAAGGGGAAAAAATCAGCGGTGAAGAAGGGAGTAAAAAAGAAACCGGCGGCAGTAGTGAGGCAGCCAAAAGCCGTTCTTAATAAAAAATAAGTGAATAGGGAATAGTCAACAGTGAATTTAATCGCATTCAAGATTGACCATTGACCATTGACTCAAAATACACAACTAAGCAAAATAGAAGAATCTATCACAAACTAAAACACACCACCTATGAATCACAATGAATCACCAATCATTGTTGGTCTTGACATCGGAACCACAAAAATAGCTGCCATCGCGGGCCGTAAGAATGAGTACGGCAAGCTGGAGATCCTTGGCTTTGGCCGGGCGAATAGTAATGGCGTGCAGCATGGCCAGGTTCTTAACATCGACCAAACCATCAAAGCCATTCAGTCGGCTTTGGAAAACTGCTACGAGAGCAATCCTGATCTTGAGATCAGTGAAGTATATGTGGGTATTGCGGGCCATCATATTAAAAGTCTGCAGACACGCGGCGATATCGTTCGCAATGATCCCGATACGGAGATCAAACGTCCGGAGATTGAGCTGTTGATCGCTAACCAGCGCAAAACATTTATTCCGGCCGGCGACCAGATCATTGATGTGATCCCACAGGATTTTCATGTAGATAATATACAGAATATTAAAGATCCTGTTGGATACAATGGTGTGAAAGTGGGTGCAAATTTCCATATTATCACCGGCGACAGGAACGCTATCCGCAACATTAACCGTTCGGTTGAAAGAAGCGGCTTAACAACCAAGGACCTTGTGCTGCAGCCATTGGCATCTGCAAGTGCTGTCATGAGTGAGATCGATATGGAAGCCGGTGTGGCGATCCTTGATATTGGTGGTGGTACCAGTGACCTTGCTGTTTTTTATGAAGGGATTTTGAAACATACGGCTGTGATTCCATTCGGTGGTGAGAATATCACCAATGATATCCGCATGGGATTGGGTGTATTAAAGAGCCAGGCGGAAGCCATGAAAGTGCAGTTTGGAAGTGCCTTGTCTGATGAAGCGAAGACCAATGCCTACATCACTATCCCGGGTTTAAAAGGGATGCCTGCCAAAGAAATCAGTGTGAAAAATCTTGCTGCGATCATCCAGGCAAGAATGAGTGAGATCCTTGATTTTGTTACATACCATTTGAAACAGGTAGGCCTTGATAGCCGTATGTTGAATGGTGGTATCATCTTAACCGGTGGAGGTTCACAATTGAAACACCTGATCCAGTTAACAGAATATACAACAGGATTGAACGCACGCATCGGTTTGCCGAATGAACACCTGGCGCCTAATCATATAGAAGAGTTAAAAAAACCAATGTACTCAACCTGTATCGGCCTCATCTTAAAAGGATACAGCGACTACGACCACAGGTATAAAGAGTTCACTGAGAAATTCAGGAAAGTGGAAGTACCTAAGAAGCTCACCGTTGAGAATGTAGCTGCTCCTGTTGAGCCTGTTGCGGTTGCAACCTCTGTGGATGTTGCGGCACGGAAAGGAAAGTTCTGGGATAAGTTCAAGAACAACCTCATCGACATGTTTAAAGAAGAAGAGGACCACGTTATAAAATAAATGGGTTGGTAATGCCGTTATAGGATATCCGACTTGTAGAGAGTGTTTATTAGTTTATTGGTTTACTGGTATGATTATAGTAGCCTGAAAGCCAATTCGAGAGTAAACTAATAAACCAGTAAACCAATAAACCATTAACCCCAAAAAAGTAAGTTATGATTCATTTCGATCTTCCCAAACAAAAATCTTCCATCATCAAAGTACTGGGTGTGGGGGGTGGAGGAAGTAACGCCGTAAACTTCATGTTTGAACAGAATATCGAAGGTGTTGATTTCATCATCTGTAATACAGATGCGAAAGCCATCGAGCAAAGCAACATCCCGAATAAAATTCAGCTTGGGCCACACCTTACACAGGGTTTGGGCGCAGGGGCAAATCCTGAAGTTGGCAAGAAAGCAACCGAAGAGTCTCTTGAAGAGATCAAAAGAATATTAGAGGTGAATACCAAAATGGCATTCATCACCGTAGGTATGGGTGGTGGAACCGGAACCGGTGGAGCGCCCATCATTGCACAGATCTGTAAAGAACTGGGTATTCTCACTGTGGGTATTGTTACTACACCATTTGGTTTTGAAGGACCGCGCCGTTTGCAGCAGGCTGAAGAAGGCATCATGAAACTGAAGCCTTATGTAGATACCCTACTGGTGATCAGCAATGATAAATTGCGGATGCAGTACGGTAACCTGAAAATGAAAGAGGCATTTGGCAAGGCAGATAATGTATTGGCCACTGCAGCAAAATGTATCACCGACATCATCAATAGCCGCGGCCACATTATAGTGGATTTTGCGGATGTATGTACCGTAATGAAAAGCGGGGGTGTTGCTATCTTAGGTAAGGCGGAAGTAGAAGGTGAAGAGAGAGCACAACGTGCTATTGAAGAAGCATTGGCTTCACCTTTGCTTAATGATAATGATATCCAGGGCGCTAAATGGATTCTGATCAATATCAACAGTGCAGAAGGAGAACACGAGTGTACAATGGATGAACTCGAAACCATCAATAACTACCTGCGCATGCAGGCTGGGGAGAATACTGATGTGATCGTGGGAATGGGGTATGATCCAACACTGGATAAAAAGATCGGCATCACTTTGATCGCAACAGGTTTTGAACACAAGGACCCATTTGCAAAACCGGTTGCCGTAAAAAAAGCAGAGCCGCAACCTGAAAAAATAGTAATGGTGCTGGAAACAGAAGCGCCAAAAGCAGTAGTTGCTGCGCCTCCCGCGGTAGAAGAAGTTTTGTCTGTGATAGAAACAGAAAAGGACCTGCTTGCACCAAGCTTACAGGAAAGAATGCCGATCGAGAATTTGCTGACGGTATTTAATAAACCTGAATTTACTTCGAACCCTGTTCATATCTATGAAGAACTGTTGGAAGAAAAAGAATCAGAGATATTGCAGTTCGAATTGAGTACCGAAATCACACAGGAAGTGAAAGTAGAAACACCTGTTGCAGAAGTGCATGTTCCAAAAACAGAAAGAGAAGAGCTGGTTAATTTCCAGGTGAATGAAAAATCTGCACAACCTGTTTCCATGATCGGAAGTTTCCTGAGTAAGCCTTCCAATATTTACGCAGAGCCTGAAATGCCGATAGTGCAGGAATTAAAAGCGCCTGTTGTTGAAATGAAAATGCCTGAACCGCAGCCAGCTAAGAAAGTTGAGCCGGAAGCCGAAATGGAAATGCAGATGGTGATGAAAGAAGAAACCGTAGCTGTTGCTCCGCAGCCGGAAATACAGGCATCTTTCCAGGATGATTATATGGACGAGGTGGAGGACCAGAAACGCCGCGCGGCAGAGAGGATACAGAAACTGCGCAACCTTTCTTATAACATGAACAATAACTCTGCAGATGCGAATAACGAATTCGATGCAGTTCCGGCCTATGTTCGCAGGAATATGGAAATGTTCGGTAACACGATCGCTTCGGTAGAAAATTTTTATAGTAAATACACCGTGAGTAAAGATGAGAACGATCAAACACAGATCTCAACCATCAATACATTCTTAGATGGTAAAAAACCAGACTAATTATTGCTTGCTATAATTGTGTATTAAAAATTGGTGATTTTAGTTGTGGCCCCCGATGATGAGTCGGGGGTTTTTTGTTCTTGCCACGCTCTTTAGAGCGTGGACCAGGAATTATCATTGATTTTCATTCAGGGACTTCCAGTCCCGTGTGTAAAAAGCATTGGAAAGCGATGTCGTGTTCGGACACATGTGATGCTACAATCAACCTTTATTAATCATATTTGTTGTACATAACCGATCTATATCTAAAAATAACCATATGCCAACAGTATTAATCACAGGCGGGACCGGGTTGGTCGGAACGCGGCTAACAAAAATGTTGACCGAAAAAGGCTACTTAGTTATCATTCTCACGCGTGATGCTTCGGAAGTAAAACATACACTACCGGCAGTTTCCTATGCCAACTGGGATATACATAAACAAACGATCGATCGGGATGCCATTACCAAAGCAGATCATGTCATTCATCTTGCAGGTGCAGGTGTAGCAGACAAAAGATGGAGCGATAAAAGAAAACAGGAGATCGTAAACAGCCGAACCCAAAGCAGTGCGCTGATCGTGAAAGCACTGAAAGAAATTCCTAACAATATAAAAACGGTAGTGAGCGCATCTGCTATTGGCTGGTACGGTGCAGACACGCCCGTGAGCAAACAAAATGGATTTGCAGAAGATGCGAGAGCCGATACAGCATTTTTAGGAGAAACCTGCCGCCTATGGGAAGAAAGCATTCAACCGGTAGAACAGCTTGGCAAACGATTAGTAAAGCTAAGAACCGGGATCGTGCTAAGCAATGATGGTGGCGCTTTGACGGAATTTAAAAAACCACTGAAAGCCTTTGTTGCCGCCATTCTCGGTGATGGCAAACAGGTGATCAGCTGGATACATGTTGACGATCTTTGCCGGATCTATATCGCTTCGATAGAAAAGGAAAGCATGGTCGGCGTTTACAACGCAGTCGCTCCCGACCCGGTAACTAATAAAGAATTGACGTTATCACTTGCAAAAAAAATACACGGTAAATTTTTCATCCCTATACATATTCCTTCTTTCGCTTTAAAGATCGCGTTGGGGGAAATGAGTATTGAAGTATTAAAAAGTGCGACCGTTAGTTCTCAAAAAATGCAATCAACGGGTTTCGTATTTTCCTATCCAACAATTGAAGAAGCATTCGCGGAATTGATCAGCTAAACTCTGTGAATCTCTGTGTCCTCTGTGTCTCTGTGGTGAAAAAAGATCGAAGCGAAGGCTTTACCACAGAGACACAGAGGACACGGAATTTCACAGAGAGTTCACTACTACAGATCTCTCCTTTTATGAACCGCATAACAGATCAACCAGATAACTGCTGTTAAAAGTACCGTTAAAAGTATGTGCTGGGGAATCATGGTTAAGGCATGGTCATAACTCGCTTTGGCATCTTTGCCCCATCGTGAAAAAAAGGCCGGCCGGGGAATGAGGCGGTCAGACATTTCAAAAGGCAGGAACCTGCCGATATCATTCAGTTTGAATTGCGCGTAGCTGGCAGCAATATTTTCCACGATCAGGTAATAAAAAAGAAAAATACCTAATGCAATAAATGCCTTCTTAACTAAATAGCCCAACAGGAATGCGATAGATAATTGCGAAAAGGTCTGTAATAAGAAAAGAGGGATATACTGCAGTTGATCGTTCCACTGGCTTACGCTGCTGCTGTCTGCATAAACGCCATAGCTGGCTGCTACCAATACATATACCAGGGTAGCAATAACTGATACGATCAATACATCAAATAATTTACTGGTAATAAATTGGCTCCTGCTCCAGCCATCGATTATGTTCTGCCTGTGTGTTTTGAATGAGTATTCATTCGTTACCAACATGATCACAAGAATGGAGGGAAGTAACACAAAGATGGAGGAGAAAAATGCCACGGTATGCCAGGCTTCCGGAAAAGAAAAAGGGTTGCCCAGTAAAAATTTTGCCGCATTATTGGTCATCTCCTTACCTGTAACCGCCTGCATATAGGCGTAATACAGGATCATGTTGAGGCCAGGATAGGTTAATGCCACAATACCCAGCATCCACCAGAAAGCGGGATACTTTTTTATTTTAAGCCATTCGATTTTTATAAGCGGGAGCATGATGCGTTTTTTAAAAGTTAGTCGTTGGTTAATTCGAAGAATTTGGTTTCAAGGCTTTTCTTTTTCACTAATAATAAGTTAAGTGCAATGCCTTTTTCAAAACAAAAACGGTTCACATCTTCCAGTCTTGCCGTGTTAACCGGGAAGAAAAGATGGATCATTTTTCCATTCTGTTTGATCTGCGAATAGCCCGGGAAACTTTGCAATGCCGTATATAATTGTGCAGGATCGCTGGATGAAACTTCAACGATGTCTTCATTTGCCAACACTTCATCAACCTGGCCCGCTGTGATCAATGTGCCTCTTTTGAGTATGGCAACATGCGTACAAACTTTTTCTACCTCATCTAATAAATGGCTGGCCATAATGATCGTCTTGCCACGTTTCGCGAGTTCTTTGATCAGTTCCCTGATCTCTGCGATGCCCACAGGGTCAAGTCCATTGGTCGGTTCATCAAATACCAACACATCGGGGTCTCCCAGTAATGCCGCGGCAATGGCCAATCTTTGTTTCATCCCCAAACTATAGGAACTGAAACGGCTCTTTTTTCTTTCGAGGAGTTTTACGATCTGAAGTACACGGTCTATATCTTTTGCATCGCCACGGCCGCTGATCGCGTTGGTGATGTTGAGGTTGTCTACGGCAGAGAGATAATGATAAAAATTAGGCGTCTCGAGTAAAGACCCTATCTGCTTTCTTGTTTCGGGACCGCCCGGTTTGCCGAACCAGGCGAAGCTGCCTGCGTCAGCTTTCAATATATCTAATATGATGCTGAGCATGGTGGTCTTGCCACTGCCATTAGGCCCGAGTATACCAAACACGGCGCCTTCCGGTACATCGAACGATACGCCCTTGAGCGCTTTGATAGGACCATAGGCTTTGGCAATGCCATTGATCGAGAGAACAGGTTGCATAGATCTTCAGTTTAGGAATTAATTTTCTCCCACCTAAGATAACCAGTTATTTAGGATTTTCCTGTAAAAGTGATAAGCTTTAGTTCTGCCTGGACGAACGGTAAAAAGGACAATTACGATGTAAAACGCGATTAAAAATCTAAATTCACGGGGAGATTGCCTTACCTATACGCATTCCCATGCCACATCTTTTTACCAGGCGCGAGATCAACATCATAACGGACGACCTGAAGATCTTCCTCAGCGCGGTAAATGGGCCTGTTGATAAACTGGATGATTTTACTTTCAAAGCAGCGGACCTTGAACGATATGGAGCGCAACAACTGGCATATCATTTTGAACATATCGATATCATTCCCGAAGTGGAAAACGCGGTGGTCAAACACCTGGAATCAGCAGAGGAAAAAGAAACAGGCATTCAGTTACATTTATTTCCCGCTTCTTTGGTGGTGCATACCGACCGATTATTCTTTCAACAGATATTTTTCAGATTGTTCTCCATCCTCCTCGAAGCCATTGATAAGAGATCAACCGTCAGCGTATATGTAACAGACAGCGATGGTAAATGCTTTATCGAAGCGATCAGCCAGCCCGAAGCATCGTTTGTAAAAGGGGCGCAGGATTATTTTCAGAAATACCGGATCACGAATGTGTACCACGCCATATCCGCTCAGCAGGAAGTTTTGTTATCAGTATACAAACAATTGATGGAAGATATGGGAGGTGAACTGGTTTACACTTTTGTAAAAGGAAAGACGAATTATTTCAGGTTGAAGTTTAATATGGCATAAAAAGTAAAAATTAAAAAGTCAAAAGTCTCCCTTTTGATTTTTGACTTTTTAATTTTTAATTCCTAATGGGTCTTCCACTTTTCAAAACACTCTGTATCCTTTCCAACGTTTTCTTTTCACCGCATAAGCTTAAGAAAGCCTCACGTTCAAGATCCAGCAAATATTGCTCGCTCACAAGGCTCTGGCTGCTAAGATCGCCTCCGCACATAACATAAGCTAATTTTCTTGCTACCAATGCATCATGATCCGTTGCATAATTTGCGCGCCACATACCGTTGATGCCGGCGAGCATGGCGCCTAATCCGAGACGACCCATTACTTTTACATCTTTTCTTTGCACGGGCATCGAATAACCCTGGTCATATAATTCGATCACACTTTTTTTCGCTTCCGCGATGCGGCGACCGATATTCATCACCACTTCATCATGGCCCTTTCGCATGATGCCCATATCAAAACTTTCCTGCGCAGAAGTGGCAACCTTCGCTGTAGCGATGGAGAAGAAACGATCTTTGAGTGTTACTGTTTCCGGTTCGTCTTCATGCAATTCATCACCGGCGCGTAAGGCAAACTCTTTCGTTCCACCGCCGCCGGGAATTAATCCCACACCTAATTCTACAAGACCGATATATGTTTCCGCTGCGGCACAAATTTTATCAGCATGCAAATTCATTTCACATCCGCCTCCCAAACAAAGTCCATGAGGTGCAGTAACAACAGGGATAGAAGAATACCGAACACGCATCATACTGTTCTGGAACATGCGGATGGCCATATCGAGTTCATCATATTCCTGTTCGATAGCAAGCATAAAGATCATTCCCACATTTGCACCTGCGCTGAAATTCGGACCTTCATTCGCGATCACCAGGCCTTTGAACTTTTCTTCCGCAGTGGTGATGGCTTTGTTCAAACCTTCCAATACTTCGCCGCCGATGCTGTTCATTTTGCTGCTCCATTCAAAACCTGCAACGCCATCGCCGATATCGTATAGTTTGCAGGCGCTGTTTTTCCATACTAATTTATCAGCGTAATTATTTAAGATCAGGAATGCTTCCCCGCCTGGTAATTCTTTATATGTTTTTGTAGCAACATCATAATACAAACGTTTGCCATTCTCCACTTTATAAAAACTGCTTGCTCCGCCAGCTAACATTTCATCAACCCAGGGTGCCACTTTATATCCGGCGGTTTTCATTGCATCAACAGTTTTTGCCACGCCCACTGTATCCCATGTTTCAAATGCGCCGATCTCCCAGCCAAAACCGGCTTTCATTGCATCATCCACGCGATAGATCTCATCGCTGATCTCCGGAATGCGATGTGAGATATAGGAGAAGAGTGAATAATGGAACAGCCTGTAAAATTCTCCGGCCTTATCAGGAGAAGCGCTTAACATTTTAATGCGTTGCTTCAAATCCTCCACCGGTTTGGCTGCATCAATGCTTGCAAATTTTGGTTTTACGCGCGGACCGTATTCCATGGTTTGCAGATTCAGCGTAAGAATTTCCTTGCCTTCTGCTGATTTTATCTTTTTGAAAAAACCCTGCCCGGTTTTGTCGCCTAACCAATTATTCGCAACTACTTTATCAAGCCATGATGGGATGGTAAAAATTTCTTTCGCTTCATCATTCGGACAATTATCCGCGACTCCTTTCGCCACTTTTACGAGGGTATCAATACCTACCACATCCGCCGTTCTGAATGTCGCAGATTTTGGCCTTCCGATGATCGGCCCGGTCAGCGCATCCACTTCATCAATACTCAAACCGAGTTTTTCCATGATATGAAAAATGCTCATGATGCTGAATACACCGATGCGGTTGGCAATGAAAGCAGGCGTGTCTTTACACAACACCGTTGTTTTACCGAGATAGAGATCACCATACTGCATTAAGAAATCAACAACTTCCGGATCGGTATGCGGCGTAGGAATAATTTCAAGCAAACGCAAATAGCGTGGTGGATTAAAAAAGTGTGAGCCGCAAAAATGTTTTTTAAAATCATCGCTTCTTCCTTCGGCCATCATATGAATGGGAATGCCGGAAGTATTGGATGTGATAAGCGTGCCCGGCTTGCGGAACTTCTCTACTTTCTCATAGATCATTTGTTTGATATCGAGCCTTTCCACCACCACTTCTATGATCCAGTCGCAGCCGGTAATATCTTTCAGGTTATCATCAAAGTTTCCCGTAGTAATGCGTTTCACAACATCTTTTGTAAAAACAGGAGAGGGATTGCTTTTGATCGCGGCCTGCAAAGCATCGTTCACGAGTTTGTTGCGTTCGGCGGGTTTGGTGCTTTCTTCGGCGCCTTTGGGAACCATATCGAGCAGCAATACCTGTACCCCGATCCCTGCAAAATGGCAGGCAATACGCGAGCCCATTACACCACTACCTAAAACAGCAACTTTCCTGATAGAACGTTTCATATACGTAAGCTTTTGTAAAATTAGTTAGTTATGCAACTAATTTGTATCGAAGGTAGGGAATATTGGGAATATTGAATATTGAACAAGGAATGTTGAATGAAGAACTGAACCCGATTTCCCAAAGTTGCCTGCCACCATTGTCGATTTTCGGCTTTTTACTTCAACAATCAATATTCCTTGTTCAATATTCAATATTTTTACTGCATGAACATTGACGCTAAAATGGTCGACAACCTCGCCCACCTCGCCAGGCTACGCTTTGATAATGCCGAAAAAGAATCTATCCGGGCCGACCTGGAGAAGATGGTGGCTTTCGTTGAGAAGCTCCAGGCCATCGATACAACCGGCGTAGCGCCCTTGCTTCATATCAGCGATGCGGCCAATGTTCTGCGGGAAGATGTTGTGCAGGGCTCCATCTCAAGAGAAGAGGCGCTGTTGAACTCACCCGTAAAAGATGAAACATTTTTTAAAGTGCCTAAAGTAATAAAGAAGTAATTTCATTATACTATTTACCGAAAACCGACTGTATGAGTGAAGTGATCATCCGTTTAGAAGATATCCAGAAAAGTTATTTCATGGGTAACCAGGCCATTCCTGTATTGAAAGGGATCTCGCTGGATATTTTTAAGAACGAATATGTTGCGCTGATGGGACCATCCGGTAGCGGTAAGAGTACACTGATGAATATACTCGGTTGTCTTGATTCGCCAACAGGCGGAAAATACATCCTGAACAATAAAGATGTGAGTAAGATGGCAGATGATGATCTTGCCGAAGTTCGCAATACAGAGATCGGTTTCGTGTTCCAGCAGTTCAATCTGCTACCGCGTTTAACAGCTGCAGAAAATGTGGCGCTGCCATTGATCTATGCAGGTGTAAGCAAAAAAGAAAGGATAGAAAGGTCGATGGAGGCATTGAAGAAAGTTGGACTCGAAGAAAGAAGCCACCACAAATCAAATGAATTAAGCGGCGGACAGATACAAAGGGTTGCCATCGCCCGTGCTTTGGTAAACAATCCCTCACTGTTATTAGCAGATGAACCAACCGGTAACCTCGATTCAAAAACTTCTGTAGAGGTAATGGAAATATTCGGAAAGATCCAGCAGGCCGGTAACACAGTGGTACTCGTAACCCACGAAGAAGACATCGCCCGCTACGCCCACAGGATCGTTCGTTTAAGAGATGGATTAGTGGAAACGGATACGATGAAAGAGCAATCTATGATAACCCACTAGACCAGTTTGTGGTTTATGGTTTGTCGTTTGGGGTTGGGTGGCTGTACTTCAAAAGACCCTTATTTCTTTCGGAACCCCAACCACAAACTACAAACCACAAACCACAAACCAAACCAATGGCAATCAAAATATATACGAAGACCGGCGACCTCGGCAAGACCTCCCTCATTGGCGGCACCAAAGTTCCCAAGAGCCATATTCGGATTGAAACTTATGGCACGGTGGATGAACTCAACTCTTATATAGGATTGGTAAACGATCATTTACACGCAGCGGCGTTGCAACTCCCTCTTAAGGAGGCTGGGGGGTTGAAAGAAATACAGGACCGTTTATTCACAATCGGTTCCTCTTTAGCATGCGATCCCGACAAGGAACCTTTGATGAAAATGCCCGACCTGAAAGAAACAGACATTGTATTCTTAGAAAAAGAGATTGATGCAATGAACGAAGTGTTGCCACCCATGAAATCGTTTATTTTACCTGGCGGGCATATCGCAGTTTCTACAACACATGTGGCGAGATGTATCTGCAGAAGGGCAGAACGCTGTTGTGTGAATATGCAGGAACAGGAATTGTTTGTTGATCCATTAGTGATCAAATACCTGAACCGTTTAAGTGATCATTTATTTGTTCTCTCAAGATATATCGGGCATTTGTTGCATGCGCCTGAAATTCCGTGGAAGCCGCGGGTTTGATATTTATTTTAAATGTTGAATTTTAAATTTTGAATGAGAACAATTGCTCATTCAAAATTCAACATTTAAAATTCAAAATAACCCTTCCTCTGCATGAAATTCTTACGACGCCTTCTTACTCCTTTTCATAATTAACGATGTAATGAGCCCAATTGCAATTCCTCCTGCAAACATAAAGGCAAAGAGGAAGAGATAAGAAACAACAGAACCGCCTGTTTGCATATCTATCTGTTTCATTTTTGCAGAGATGGCATCAGGCGTTGCATGCGCTGCTTCTAATTTGGCACGCTCAAAAGCCATGAGCGTAGGTTTGAATTGTGTGTTGATCACTTCTCCATACAGGCTATATAGAAGGGTTACACCGAGGCTATAAATCAATGCGACGATAGCGGTTACTTTCATGCCTTGCCCGAAACTGAGCAAACCGGCTTGTTCTTTTCTTGTTAAAAAAATAGCGATGATGATCATAACCCAATACACAAAAGCGCCAACCATGCGTGCATATTGTCCTGTTTCGTGATTGGTGGTATTGTAGCCGAGAAAGTGTTCAATGATGGTCCAGATAATGGTGATGATGAATGCGTAGACACCATATTTTACAGCGGTATTTTTCATAAAGCATGTTTAGTGTCTTAAATATAATTTGAAAATTTGAAAATGTGGCAATTTGAAAATGAAAGCCCAAAGCATAAGCAAGCTTCATTTTCAAATTTTCAAATTGTTACATTTTCAAATTAAGATCCTTCCGTCTTTCATATGAAGTGTCCTGTCACTCATACCGGCCAGTTCTTCGTTGTGGGTAACAATGAGAAAGGTTTGGTTGAAATCGTTCCTGAGCTGTACAAAAAGATCGTGCAATTCTTTGGCATTGGTGCTATCAAGGTTGCCGGTTGGCTCGTCGGCAAAAACGATGGAAGGGTGGTTGATGAGGGCCCGGGCAACCGCCACGCGCTGCTGTTCGCCGCCGGATAATTGCTGTGGTTTGTTGTCCATACGGTCGGCCAGCCCTAAAGTTGTTAACAGTTCCATGGCCCTTGCGGTAGTCTCTTTCTTTTTCTGGCCCGCAATCCAGGCGGGGATGGAAACATTCTCCAGCGCCGAGAATTCGGGCAGCAGGTGATGGAACTGGAACACGAAGCCGATATGGTTATTCCGGAAGGCGGCGAGTTTTTTACCAGAGAGCTGGTCGATGCGCTGTTCATTGAGCCAGATCGCGCCTTCATCAGCCTTATCAAGGGTTCCAAGGATATGCAGCAGGGTACTTTTACCCGCCCCGGAAGAGCCCAACATGCTCACGATCTCGCCTTTATTGATCTCGATATCCACGCCTTTGAGCACCTCTAAACTGCCGTATTTCTTGGTAATATGTTCTGCTTTCAGCATCCGGAAAGGGTTATTTTAAGGCTACAAACGTACAACAGGCGGGGGGTTCGGCACGAATTTTTAAACATTTCTTTGGAAAGGATGGCAAGTCTCATTTGGTAGTTTCATTTATACGGCTACATTTGCAAAAAATTAAAAGGTAAAATATGTTCTGGACATTAGAATTAGCAAGTTACCTGGAAGAGGCCCCCTGGCCCGCAACAAAGGATGAACTGATCGATTATTCGATCCGTAGCGGTGCACCCCTTGAAGTGGTGGAGAACCTGCAGGAACTGGAAGATGAGGGTGAAGTGTACGAGAGCATTGAAGATATCTGGCCGGACTATCCAAGTCAGGAGGATTTCATGTTTAATGAAGACGAATACTAAACACCCATTCCCTGAAGGGAGTAAAAATATTTAGAGGATAATAACGGCCATCTCATAAGGGATGGTCTTTTTATTTGGTAAAAAATAGCACGCGGATGACGCGGATCAGGCGGATTAACACGGATCAGATCCGCAAAAATCCGTTCAATCCGCGTCATCCGTGTGCCATTTCTCCAAATAGAAAAAGGCCGCCTCTTTGGAGACAGCCTTTTGATTATCAACTTTTGAATATCTATTAAACTTTGGTTGTGTCACTCACTTGTACTGTAGCAATTGCTTCAGCTACTGTTTCTTAAAACTCAGTTTAAAATAAAGCAGCACCAATGTAAGCACCAATACTACCGCATTGGCCGAGATCACTGGCCCGCTGTGAATGGCGAATGCGTAGGTTAGCCATACGATCGTACTCATTAAAACAATAAAGATCATCCAGATACTCAGGTCGCCAACACTTTTTGACTGCCAGGATTTATATACCTGCGGCAGGAAAGTGATAGACGTTAAAAAAGAACCGAAGTACCCGATGTATTCAACAATGTTTGCGGGGATCTCTAATAAAGGCATTGGAATGTTTTGATATTATTGAATTCCTAATTTTTCCATTACTGCTGTACTCACACCTGTTGTTGAGTAACCGCCATCGTGAAAAAGATTCTGCATGGTAACCATCCTCGTAAGATCGGAGAAAAGCGTAATGCAGTAGTTGGCACAATCTTCTGCAGAAGCATTTCCCAAAGGAGCAATGGCTTCGGCGTAATCATAAAAATCGCCAAACCCTTTAATACCGGTACCCGCAGTGGTTTTGGTTGGTGATTGCGAAACAGTATTGATACGGACTTTTTTCTCCAATCCATACCTGTAACCAAAACTGCGCGCAATGGATTCAAGCATGGCTTTGATATCGGCCATATCTCCATAAAACGGGTAAGTGCGTTGTGCGGCCATATAGGTTAAGGCAACCACGCTGCCCCATTCATTGATCGCATCTAATTTTTTGGCAACTGCCAGCATTTTATGAAGCGACATAGCAGATACATCGATTCCCTTCATAAAAAAATCGTAATTGGATTCGGTGTACTCAATATTCTTACGGATGTTAACGCTCATGCCGATTGAATGCAGCACAAAATCAATCTTACCACCCAATACTTCCTGTGATTTGGTAAACAGGTTTGTAAGGTCGTCTACGCTCGTCGCATCCGCCGGGATGATCTCCGAGCCCGTCTTCTCAGCCAGTTTTTTAATCTCACCCATACGCATAGCGATAGGAGCGTTGGTCAATACAAATGTGGCGCCCTCTTCATGTGCTTTTTCAGCCACTTTCCAGGCAATCGAATTTTCATCCAATGCGCCTGTTATGATACCACGTTTACCTTTTAATAAGTTGTATGACATAGTCTTGTGATTTTGGAGCGTAAAAGTATAGAAAAGTTGTTAGAAGTCTAGATACTGGATACTAGATGCTGGATACTGGTTTCTGGAAGGGGGACGAATTGTGTTTTTGAGCAAATAACAAAATTCAACATCCAGTATCCAACATCCAGTATCCCACTCAATACTAATTCATCATCTCCCTCGCATTCTCCATCGCCGCCGCAGTAGGCTTCTCCCCACTCAGCATGCGCGCAATAGCGTTTATGCGTTCATCTTCATTGAGTAACTTGATATTTGTTTTCACCGCATCATTTTTGATCTCTTTATATACAAAGAAATGTGCATTGGCCTTGCCTGCTATCTGCGGTTGGTGTGTGATGCAGATGATCTGTCGACTGGCAGCCAATCCTTTCATAATAAAACCCACTTGTTTGGCGGCTTCGCCGGAAATACCGGTATCGATCTCATCAAAGATCATGGTTGGCAGGTCGATGGATTGTGCCACGAGGGATTTGATGCATAACATCAAACGGCTCAGCTCACCACCACTGGCCACTTTGCGGATGGGTTCAAAACGGTTGCTTTTATTGGCATCAAACAGGAAATCAATTTGATCTTTTCCTGAAATAGTTAAAGAAGCATCTTTCAGTTCCACCTTCAAACGCGCATTAGGCATACCTACCTGTGCGAGCAGGATGTTCACTTTTTCTTCAAGTGGTTTTGCCTGTTTGTGTCTTGCTTTCGAGATCTGTTCGGCTATTACATTGGCTTCAGAGAATAATTGTGCTACGAGTTTTTCTCTGACCGTAATCATATCATCCATATCCAATACGGCCCTGAGTTTTTCTTCGAGTGCTGACTGGATCTCCAATAACTGCTTCGTGGTTTGTACACCATGTTTCTTGATGAGTTTGTATCCATCCATTAACCGTTGGTTGATGAATTCAATTCTTTTCTCATCATAATTCACTGAATCGTTAATACGGTCCACTTCTTCTGCTATATCCTGTAATTCTATTTGCGAACTCTGCAAACGTTCGATCACACCGGTAAGATCGGGGTGATAGGAAGCATAGCCATGCAATTGGTTCAACAATTGTTTCAATAACTGCACAACCGGTTGCTCGCTTTCTTTCAGATCAAAATATACTTTGGAGAGCGTGGTTTTAATACCTTCTGCATTGCTGAGTAATTTCAATTCATTATCAAGATCCTCGAGCTCATTTTCTTTTAGTCCCAGTTCACTCAATTCATTAAACAGGAATTGATGATAGTCCAGTTCTTTATTAAAATCTGTTTTCTGTTGTTGTAATTGGGCCAGTTCTTTAACAGCATATTGCCATTGCTGGTAGATCTTTTGGTAGGAAGACAAATTAGCTTCATTATTCGCCAAAGCATCCATTACCTGCCGCTGAAAATCGCTATCGCCTAATTCAAGCGTATCAAATTGCTGGTGAAGATCTACCAGCAAGGATGCCAGAGCTTTCATTTGCTGAAGCGTCGCAGGTGTATCATTAATAAAGGCGCGTGATTTTCCATTGGCGGCGATCTCTCTTCTTAATACCAGTTCTTCTTCAATATCCAGGTCGTTCTCCTGCAAAAAATCCAGTACTGCTTTTTTACCATTCACCGTAAAAGACCCTTCTATAAAACATTTTTTTTGCGTGTTCACCAAAACAGAACTGTCGGCTCTTTCGCCCAATATCAGACTCAATGCACCCATCAAAATACTTTTACCCGCACCTGTTTCGCCGGTAATAATATTCAGCTTCGATGAAAAATCGATCCCGATCTCATCTATGATGGCGTAGTTCTGGATGAATAATTTTTTGAGCATGGGGTTTTGATAAGGGTTGCGGGTTGTTTTTGTTACGGGTTGGTTCGTGAGGTCAAGTTAGTTTAGAATCGCAAGTTATACAAGCAAATATGTATCAACAAATTCATGTAACAATTACGGAGTATAACCCGCAACAAAAACAACCCGTAACCCGCAACTATTCCCCTTTACACCTGGCAATTCCAGATTTTGCCCTTTGGTCCAATGAATTCTTGTACTCATGATCTTCCATGTCCAGGCATTTCTGGTAATAGGCAACGGCCAATGCTTTCTGACCGCGTTGTTCGTAGATCTGGCCGATCTGTAAAGCGGCACGTGCGGCAAAATATTCTTTGCGATGCTCACCGAGGCGGATCGCGATCAGGTAATTACGGATTGCTTCATCGGTCCTTTCGAGCTCATCATAAATGCGGGCCACGCGGTATGCGAATTCTAATTTTTCTTCTTCTTTTGCAAAATCATCTTCTGTTTTTCCCTGTAATAAGCCGGCAGCATCGTTGTTGTAACCGCCATCGCTTAGTAACCTTGCCCTGAGTAATAATATATTCGGCCATTTGCCGGATTTGGCATCCTTGAGGGCCTGCTTGTCCGCGTCTGAATCAGTAGATCCTCTTATTAAGATATTTTTACGCGTCTCATCTGCTTTTGCCTGGTTGCCCTGTAAATAATAACACCAACTTAATTTTTGCAAGGCATCTTTTACATAAAATTTTCCTTTGAAATTGTTGAGAAAGCTTTCAAGATATTTTTCAGCTTCCGGAATTTCGAGATGATACAATTTTGTAAAACCCAATTCAAAATCCCAAACAGTTGTTTTTAAATATTCATCGGATCTATTTCGGCTCAGGATGACATTCTTTGCGTATTCAGATTGCCGGTTATTGATGCCAAGATTGGCGGCCATATAAGCGTGCAGATGATTATTGACGATATCCAGTTTCCGTTGCTGCACAAAAGCCAACGCCTCATCTTTTTTATTTTCGATATAAAACATCAGATAAGGATACATGAACGCGGCTTCATTAAAAAAGATCTTCGCCCATGGATCGTTGCTGTTAATAAAGCCGCGCACCATTTTCATGCCCTCCGTTAAAGAACCTTTCATGCCGAATAAACTGGCGATCCATTTATATCCTTTTGGAATGGTACCAACTACAGCCTGCAGCGATCCATATACAAGATCATTGGGACTAAATGTCGGGAACTGTTTTTTGTTGTCTTTGATGAGTTGGTATGACCTGCGAAAATCCCAACCTGCATCCCACATCTTTCCAAACTTAATGGCCGATGCCGCTTTGTGCATACGCACCATGCTCAAACAGAAATAATAAAAAGGAGAACTTTTCGGGCCGGTTTCTAAAACATTGATCCGCTCTATGAATTTAGGATAGCGTGTCTCGAACTCTTTCGGATCTTCGTTCAAAAAAAGAATATAAAAATCTGCGTAGCTTTCTAATAATTCCGGTATCAGGTTATCTGGGTTTTGCTGCCTCGCTTTTTCCACCAACGCCAGGCCACCGGCTATTTTCAATTTAGTGATCTCCTGGTATGCCTGCTGGCAGGTGCTGTTGAATTCATACACTTTTTGTGCATTAACAACAGTACAGCAAAATATGAACAGGAAAAAAGCAGCCAGGTGTTTCATAAAAATTATTGAATTACAGCAATCCTCTGTGAAACTCTGTGTGCTCATTGTCTCTGCGGTGAAAAAAGATCTAAGCGAAGGCTTTACCACAGAGACACAGAGAGCACAGAGTTTCACAGAGGATTCATAGCACAAACATCACTAAATAATCATTCCATACCGTACCTCACAGTTCTAAAAATAAGAAAGGGCTACCAAATGGTAACCCTTTCTTTATGATCTTGATAAAATCGTTTTTATTTAGCTTCCACACTGTCATTCAGGTCAGCATCCACCAGGATACGTCCGCAGTTCTCGCAAACGATGATCTTCTTGTGTAAACGGATCTCGCTCTGGCGCTGTGGCGGAATGGAATTAAAGCAACCACCGCAGGCATCTCTTTCTACCGGTACAACGGCCAGGCCATTGCGGTAGCTTTTGCGGATGCGGTCGTAGCTATACAACAAACGGTCATCAATATGCCCGCGCGCATCAGCGCTTTGTTTGTTGAAATGGGTTTCTTCTTTCTCAGTATCAACAATGATCTTCTGCAATTCACCTTTCTTGTGGTTCAATACACCTTCTTTCACACCCACTTGTTTCTTGGCAACTTCCAGGTTCTTGATCTTTTCAGTCAACTCTTCGTTTGCATCGCGGATATGTTTTTCAGACAGTTTAATTTCCAACTGCTGCATTTCTATTTCCTTGTTGATGGCTTCGAACTCACGGTTGTTCTTAACGTTCTCACTTTGTTTTTCATATTTGGCTATCAGCGCTTCACTTTCTTTGATAGCGTTCTTCTTTCCTTCAATGAATTCAGTGATACCGTTGATCTCTTCTTCAATACGTGTCTGGCGGGCGGTTAAACCCTGTATTTCATCTTCAAGGTCACTTACTTCCATCGGAAGTTCACCTTTCAGGATCTGGATCTCATCCAGTTTGCTGTCAATTTTCTGCAACCTCAAAAGGGTTACTAATTTTTCTTCAACAGAGAAATCTTTAACTGCGGCCATAGAATGTTTGTTGTTTGTAGTTTAAGGTTTTGGTTTATCGGTTTATTAGTCTATCGGTAAATGCTCCTACCAGTAAACAAGTAAACCAGAAACCAATAAACGTTGTCCTCAGCCCATGAAATAGTTAACCGGGTTGGTTTTTACTCCTGATTTGAGGACGGCAAAGGTAGGGAATTTCGCCTGTAAAAGCTCAATCAAAAGCCCGGTAGTATATTGTTCGCTTTCCCAATGCCCGATATCGGCCAGCAAGATCCGGTCGTTGGCGTCGAAGAATTCATGGTATTTTACATCCGAAGTAACATATACATCTGCACCGGCTGCAATGGCTTTTCCGGTCAAAAAGCTCCCCGAACCACCACAAACGGCCACCTTTTTGAGCTTTTTGCCCAATAATGGGGTGTGCCTGATCACCGAAAGCTCAAATGAAGTTTTAAGCATATGTAAAAAGCCGGTCTCATCCAGTGCTTCAGGCAGTTCTCCCAATAATCCGCTCCCAACTGATTGATAATCATTCGCTAAGCTTACAATATCATAAGCCACTTCCTCGTATGGATGAGAAGCAAGTAATGCTTTTGTCACGGCAGATTGCAAATAAGCCGGGAAAATGACCTCTATTTTAGTCTCTTTTTCCTCATGGCGTTTTCCGGGTTCACCTGCAAACGGATGGGTATTTTCAGATCCTTTAAAAGTGCCGGTTCCATCTATATTAAAACTCGCCTCGCTGTATTCCCCGATATTCCCTGCCCCGGCTTCAAAAAGAGCAGAACGAACCTGTTCGGCCTGCGCAAGGGGCACAAAACTGTATAATTTCATCAATTGCCCGGCCTTCGGAACCAAAACCTGGCGGTTGATCAGGCCCAACCGGTCGGCTATCTGGTTGTTTACACCGTCGAGGATATTATCGAGGTTGGTGTGGATGGCGTAGATGGCGATATCATTCTTAATAGCGGCGATCACCGTTTTTTCAACATAATTTTTGCCGTTGATCTTCTTCAATCCGCCGAAAATGATTGGATGATGGGCCACTACAAGATTGCATCCGCGGCTTTTAGCTTCCAGGATCACGGCTTCAGTTGCATCAAGCGTACATAATATTCCTTTGCATTCCCAACCAGGATTGCCCGTCAACAACCCGGCGTTATCATAACTTTCCTGTAGAGATAAGGGCGCTTTATTCTCCAAAACGCGGATGATATCGATGATCTGCATGGGTGAGAGCTTGTAAGTGATAAGTAGTAAGTGATAAGTAAACCAACACTCCGAAGCAGCAAAATACATAACTTATCACTTACTACTTATCACTTATAACCTAAAAACTGAGTTTATATTTGTTTTATGCAATCAGCCGATTTTCTTTTTCTTGATGGCAGGATCAGCAAAACGGGTAAGCCGTTGATCTCACCTGATAACCGTTCATTCCGGTACGGCGATGGTTTTTTTGAGACCATGAAAATGGTGAACGGGAAGATCATTTTGAAAGACTATCATTTTGAACGCCTGTTTACTTCTCTTGATCAATTGAAATTTCAGAAACCGGCTTATTTTACACCCGCTTATTTACGTGAACAGGTAGCAGCTCTAGCGGAAAAAAATAACCATCAAAAACTGGCCAGGATCCGCCTGACTATTTTCAGGGGAGAGGGCGGATTGTATGATGTTACAGATCATTTCCCGCACCATCTTATTCAAACATGGGAATTGAACCCGGCAATAAATACGCTTAATGAAAACGGGTTAATTCTTGGCATTTTTAAAGAAGCGAGAAAAATATGCGATCATTTCTCACATATAAAAAATAACAACTACCTCGCATACACCATGGCAGCCTTATGGGCCAAAGAACAAAAACTGAATGACGCTTTATTGTTAAATCCCTACGACCGCATCTCCGATGCTACCATCGCAAATGTTTTTATTGTAAAAGATGGCGTCATTAAAACGCCTGCCATCAGCGAAGGATGTGTAAGCGGCGTGATGAGGCGACACATTTTACAATCCCTGCGCAAAGAAAATATGCCCGTTGAAGAAACACAATTGCAAATAGAAGACGTATTGCAGGCATCAGAAATATTTCTTACCAATGCCATTTATGGCATCAAATGGGTAAAGCAGTTGGGTGATAGCGGGTATACGAACCAGTTGTCTTCTTTGCTCCACAAGAAAATAATACTGTCTCTATTGTAAAAAAAATGCACTTATAAGTTGAACCTACGCTGTTTTATTCTGTGCTCATCTGTGTATTCTGTGGCAATAAATAAACCTTTTCCGCTAAATCGTGTTTTACCCTTTTATGCGGGCAAGGGTAAATATCATCTGGTTCAGGCGGGATCTGCGATTGACGGATAATGCCGCGTTATATCATGCACTGAAAGATTCCAATCCTGTCCTACCCGTTTTCTTCTTCGACAGAAATATTCTTGATCAACTGGAAAATCAATCTGACAGACGCGTTGCATTTATTCATGCTGCATTGCAGGAAATGCAATTGAAACTGAAGGAGATGGGAAGTAGCCTGCATGTGTTTTATGGCTTTCCTAAAGAAATATATTCTCAATTGCTTGAAAAATTTCAGGTAGAAAAAGTGTTCACCAATCATGACTATGAACCGTATGCATTGGAAAGGGACAAAATTGTTGAAGAACTATTACGAACAAACGGCGCATCGTTACACACTTTCAAGGATCAGGTGATATTCGAAAAGGATGAAGTGATCAAAGATGATGGGAAGCCTTACACGGTCTTTACACCATATGCTAATAAATGGAAAGCCAAACTGAAACCATTTTATGTAGAAGCCTATCCAACAGAGAAAGATTTCTCAAATTTTTATAAGCAGGATTCAATACTGATTCCGTCGTTGGAAAGTATTGGATTTCAAAAATTTGATCAGCCCTTTCCTTCCAGAGAACTGCATGAGTCAGTTATCAAACACTATAAAGAGCGCAGAGATTTTCCTGTATTGGAAAATGGCACTTCAAAAATGGGTGTACATCTTCGTTTTGGAACGGTGAGTATACGTCAACTCGCGAGCCGGGCCATTAAATTAAATGATACCTACCTCAACGAATTGATCTGGCGCGATTTCTATCACATGATCCTCTGGCATTTCCCAAAAGTTGGTAAGGGCATGAGTTTTAAAGCCGCTTATGAAATGATCGAATGGCGCAACAATGAAGAGGAGTTTCAGAAATGGTGCGATGGCATGACAGGTTACCCGATCGTTGATGCAGGCATGCGTGAATTAAATGCAACAGGCTACATGCATAACCGCGTGCGCATGATCACCGCTTCTTTTTTAGTGAAACATTTACTCATCGACTGGCGCTGGGGCGAAGCATATTTCGCAGATAAATTATTAGACTTCGATCTTGCAGCCAACAACGGTGGCTGGCAATGGGCCAGCAGCAGCGGCTGCGATGCAGCACCCTATTTCCGGGTGTTCAATCCAACTTTGCAAACAGAAAAATTTGATAAGGATCTGAAGTATGTAAAAAAATGGGTGCCCGAATTCCAGGAGTTCAGTTATCCTAAACCGATTGTGGTGCATGAAGAGGCGAGGAAGCGCGTGTTAGAAGTCTATTCAAAAGCGTTAAAAAATAAGTAGTGGTCTACAGTATAATATTTCAATAGAAGAAAAACGAAGAAAAAAAGAATGGACGAAATCCGGCAAGTCTTCTTCTCTTCGTTTTTCTTTTATTGAAATGCCGATAACCGCAGCGGTCCTAAAGTATAAAAATGTTTTCGGTATGTATTTCGGCCGAAGGATTTAAGTGGCGGTATACATCGAATAGTTTCAAAACCGCCTTTCTGCCCTCATCACCCAGCCCAAGAGAATAATTATTTACATACAGGTCAATATGTTGCCGCATCACAGACTCATTCATTTCCTGTGAATGTTCACGTACATAATCTGTTAATGATGGATAATGAGCGAAAGCGTATTCCAAACTTTTCCTGATCAGTCTGTCCACTTTCTGTTGGATGGAAAGATCAAAAGATCTTTTCATTACAATGCCGCCTAAGGGTATGGGCACTTTAATCGTCTCCTCCCAATACTCGCCAAGATCCATGATCTTTTGCAATCCTTTATCCTGGTATGTAAAACGGTTCTCGTGAATAATCACACCTGCATCAACTTTACCCGTTAAAACTGCCTCTTCAATCTCGTGAAATACCATAAATTTTTTATTCTTCGCTTCTGGATAAGCTAAAGAGAAAAGCATATGCGCGGTAGTGTTGATGCCGGGGATGGCTACGGAGGCAGTTTGTAGTTTGTGGTTTGTGGTTTGTAGTTGGGTTGCGGTGGATGCGTTGGTTATTAATAGTGGGCCAACACCTTTTCCCAACGCGCCGCCGCTGTTCAGAACAATATATTCATTTAATACAAGTGGCAATACGCCATAGCTTATTTTAGAGATATCGAGCTTGCCTGCTTTGGCCCATTCGTTTAGGGTTTGTACATCTTCAAGGTGCACATCAAATTCAAAACCCTCGGTATCTATTTTGTGATTTACCAATGCATCGAAGATGAAAGTATCATTGGGACAAGGGGAGAATCCGAGAGTTAATTTCATGGTCGATGGTCAATGGTCAATGGTCAATGGTCAATGGTCAATGGTCAATGGTCAATGGTC
>JAZKBI010000008.1:0-16685 GCA_040388705.1 Bacteroidota bacterium
CAGATAATCTTTAATTATCCGTTATTCGGGACCTGCACACCTTACAGTAAAAATGTCATTTGAGGGGAGTTGGTCAGCGTACAATTGCGTAGGTTTTGCGTATAGATACGATGTCAGTATGACCTTTTGAGTCTGCAGATATTAGACATCCAGTCAAATAAAACAATATTGTCATGATTGGAGGGACCGGATAAAAAATTGTACTGGTATTTGCCTAAATTTTATTTTATGTCAGATGATTTAACAAAGAAAAGGCCGCAGGATGCGAGCAAGATCAACATTCATGAACCTTATGAATTGAACTGGTGGGCTCATGACCTGGGAGTAGCCAAACAGCAGATCATTGATGCAGTAAAAGCGGTAGGTGTATCGGCTGCAGCGGTAAAGAAGCATCTTGGCAAATAGCTGCCATTCGTGTCAATGCCATAAAGCCCTTCGGGGCTTTATTTATCTTCCCATTCGTACAAGCCGTTTTTTACCGCGTAGATAGCGACACCGGCAGGCGTCTTGACGTCCATTTTTTCGAGGATCGTCGCGCGGTAGCCGTCGATGGTCCGTTTGCTTAAGAAAAGGATGTTTGCCATTTCATCTGACGGGATCTCGTCGCATACCATGTGGATGATCTTTTTTTCGATGTCGTTGAAAAGATCTTTTGAAGATGGCTTATAAGGATTGAACCTGCTGCGGGCGATCAGTTTTGCCAGGCGGGTGGTGGTGGTCTTGCAGTAATAGGGTTTGTGCTGCATGACGGTTTCGATGGCTTCGATGATCTCCGCCCGGTCGGCGTTCTTCACGATATAACCGTTGGCCCCAGCTTCAAGCGCCTCGACGACCAGGTGGTCGGAGTCAAAACTCGAAAGGGCGATAATGCGTGTGTCTTTATTTTGCAGCCTGATTCTTTTGATCGCGGCGATTCCGTCCATCACCGGCATGCGAAGATCGGTCAGCACAAGGGCCGGCATGTATTCTTCAAATTTTTCCAATAGTTGTGAACCATTGCCCGCGCGTGCCAACACTTTGATATGTTCGGAGCGGGTGATCAGCATGGAGAGGCCGTCGAGGAAAAGTTCGTGGTCATCGGCAATTATCACCGTAATAATTTTATGCAGGGAGTCCATCATGGCTGGCTGTTCAGTTTACAGATTGGTGAGGGGATAGGAGATCAGGTACTTTGTTCCGTTGCCGGGGGATGTTTCGAGTTCAACTGTCGCGCCGAGCAGGTCGGCGCGTGAGATGATATTACGCAGACCAAGGCCCCCGGATCTGTTCAGCACTGTGTCCCGGTCAAACCCCTTTCCGTCATCGGCTATGTATAAAGATATATGGTTGTCCTCCTTAGACAAAGTGATCCGCAGGCTTCCTGCCCCGGAATGTTTGATGCTGTTGTGGAGTATCTCCTGTGCAATCCTGTAAAGATGTAGTGCGGTCTCAAGTGGTAACTGTATGGGGCTGTGTTTGTCAAAATGCAGCTTCAAACCCGGGCTACTTGCAGCACCCTCAGCCAGCTCGAGCAGGGCCTCGCGCAATCCTTGTTTTTCCAGGGTTCGCGGCAACAGATTTTTTGAAATGCCCCGGATCTTTTCCATTACCTGGTCAATACCATTTGATGTTTCAATAATGGTAACCTGGTCGGAATGCCCCACTGTGCCAATCATCTGAAGTTTCATTTTGCAAAGGGAGAGAACGGGGCCGATTTCATCATGGATATCGTAGGCGATACGTGTGCGTTCCTTTTCAAGGAGAAGGATATCAGATTTCAAACGGCTGATATCAAGAGCTGCTTTTTTACGTTGGTGACCTATAATACTGATCATGAAAAACACCATGAACAGCAGCAGTACACCTGCGCCGATCAATAAGGCAACTGTAAGATCGTTTTCGGGCGAATGCATAGAACGGCGATACTATAAAGAATGCTGGCTGCAATATTAATGATATTCATGATGACCCAGAGCAGAACATAAAATTCCCGGCGGATATTGAAGTGATACAGGTTAAAAGATTCGACAAAAGCTTTATTGGCATAATACACCATGAAAGTCATGCAAACAAGAAAAATAGCGTTATGTAGCAGCCTTCTTTTTTCATAAACCGCTTCGCAGTTGAGCCTGTCAATACTAAAGAGGACAATGATGGCGGAATAGATGATCCGAAAAAGAGAATTGTTATCATCGATTCGGTGCAGCAACAAATTATCTCCTATCCAGGCGAAAAAACCAATCAGCGCTGCCATGCGAAAAAATAACAAGCGGGTCTTTGTCACCCGTGAGCCATCTGTCCACGCATAAAATTGCCACAGGATCAAAGCGAACTCGATACCAACGTAAATATTGGAATTGGTATAATTGCTATGATGACTCTGTATCCAGAACTGGCTGATAAATTCATTAATGATACCCACTGCAATGAACCATTTTAATGGCGTCCACCGGGCTCCCATCTTTTTAAAGCATAACACGATACATATTGCGGGCAATAAAGCGCTATAATGGGATAGCTCCGCTAATTGGTAATCATTCATGAATCAAAACTATGCAAGTTAGCAGTAGCTTAACCGCCGCCACCACCACCACCATTAAGTGGAGAATCGGGAGGACAGGTAGGCGGGCAGCGGTAAGAGTCCTCGAGGATCTCGTCATCGCCTTCACCCATGAGGCCATCGGGCAGAATGTCCGCGCCGGAGGTATTGGCGGCAACAAGTATGGCATCCATCTCGCCATTTTCTTTCAGGCCGTAATAAATGCGGAAGAAAGCAGCACCTTCCTGGTCAAGCAATGACTGGATGGCTGCTTTGTCGAAGCTTTCACAGATGGGGTAGTTTTCGGGTCTTGCCGCGCGGTAGCGGGTGGTCATAGCAACAGCGTCTGCAAGTGATATGCGGTGGTCCTTGGGCATAACATCAGTTTTGGGTGAGGGGAATATGAAGGAAGCTGCATAAATCGTGGATGCGTTTTCCATCTCCCCCCGGAAAATTTCCAATGCATCCAGCGAGTTATGCGACTGTCACAAGGCAAAGTAGTGAGAGCGTTTTGATATGTGTTGAATCGATTGGAAAACACCGTAGTGATACGTTGAAAATGGGTAATGGTACGGTAAATTTAGAAAACAGATCAATTAACGACAGATCTTATCGTAGGAATACTACAGGTGAAAAATTAAATTCCTATATTGCCTGGTTCGTTGAAAGCTGTATTAAAAAGTTTGTATGACGACTGCTGCAGAAATTATAAGATCATTGTATCAACAGGCATCCGGCGCTGCAAATGCTGCGGTTGCCAGTGATGCATTTTATAATATTTGTTTTATTAAAAACAGCGAAGGCATTACAGACATTTATGGGGACATCAAAAAGTTTATCCGGAAATATCTTGAATCTGTCGATGACAGGCAGTTCGGTTATGATTCTGTGAATCCAGGAAAGGTAATGGATTGTGTAAGCCTTGTTCCTGCCGACCAGCAGATCAAGCTGTATCAATTTCTGCGTAAGTCTTTACTGCAATTTCACTTTGACAAGGAATGGCACCATTTTGAACGGGCACTTTACCATAATAAGAAAACGGTACTGACCAGCCGGCCCTTCTGGTACTTACGTGTTCCTATGCTCATCCGTTACGCTTACTACCGGTCCATTACTTCTTATAAATACCTTGTCTTCCTGGTACTTGGTTTTTTAGCTACCGAATATCTTTTGCTTGCTCCCAATCCGGGGGCGTGGTGGCCAACCCTTTTCGATGTCAAATACCAGGATATTTCATCCAATTTCTGGCTAAATCATTTTGAGAATATCATGCTTTCCCTTCTCGAGATCGATAACGATTTTAAGATCACACCGCTTTGCGCCTGGGGGTTCGTCATTCTTGTTTTAGGTAAGTCGATCAAAATAGTTTTTATCGTCAAGTATGTAATAGATACTCTTTATAAAAAAGTTCATATCGATGAGTAGAACTGCCGACCTCGAAAAATCCATAAAGATTGTAGGCACATGGCTTTACAGGATCGGGCTGTTGTCATATGGCATTGTAATTATTATCTTTAACAGTAACGCATTCCATATTGCATGGTATATATCTGCTGCGCTGGTCTTTTCCCTGCTCACGACCCTTCTGCGCCGGGAAAGTGAGAAATCACAACAGGTTATGATCTTTGCCGATTTCGCGTTGATCTACCTGATCCTGTATGGCAAACAGATCACTTTTAATCATTCCATATTCCTTGTCCTGCCCATTTGCAACCTCCCCAACCTAATACGCAAAAGATGGCATTACCTCCTGGTACTCATGCTTACGGGTATTTGCTTTTGCCTGCTGAACATGAGAATCGTTTATAGTATCGCCATCCCGATGACTGCCCTGGGACTAATCAGCCTGTTTGAGTATTACCGGAATAAAGCGTTCAGTTTCGTCCACAACCTGAACAGCACCGTGTTTGACCTGTATGATGCCTACGCCAAAGAAAAAACCGACGTACCCTCAAGAATGTACCAGACAGTACTGGACTGTTTTAACAATTCGAGGTTCAGCAGCCTCTTTATGACCCAGAAAATATTTTACCTGGATTTACACAAGGACGGTACCTACGATATTCTCAACAGCAGCAGTTTTAATATCGTGTTCAGTATCAAGCTGGAGCCTGGTGAATTACAGAAGATCGCCGTGGAAAAAGAGGTGGTTTCAGGTGTCTCCATTGTAACAGACGGAGGTGAGATTGGAGACTGCTACCTTATCCCGGTGCCACGTGGAAGTGCCACTGGCATATTTATTTTATCGGTTGTTTCAAAGCCCCATCCGCTTAACAGGTTATCAGGTATCCGGGATTGGCTTTTGAAACCTTCTTTTTTACCGTTTTTCGGGCAACTGGCAATATTTATGGATGCGCAGATCGCGCATAAGAAGGATGGGGCAGCCAAATTTGAAAGCATCAAGGGGGATTATGAATATGTATTAAAAGCGATAAGCGCCGTGCATTACATACGAAACCGGCTTACACCTTTTAACAATTATTTGGAGATGATCGCGGACGTAGACAGAGAGAAGGATCCCGTTATTAAGGCTAAATTGCAGCAGGTACTTAAAGAGGAAACTAACCGCTCGAGGAAGTCATTCAAGGAAATTGACACAAGATCCAATCAGGTACTCAATGATGATGACAACCCTTTTAATGTTTGCCACGATGTGGTGGAAATGAGGGTAAATGAACTTTTTGAAGAGCTGCGGTCGCTGACCGCGGATATGCGGAATTCGGGGGGTATCCTAAGTGCCATGGAGCTGCCCCAATATGAAAAAAAGGTTACCGTTAGTAAAAAAGGAATAATTGTCGTATTTTCTGACTTGGTAAACAATATCAGGAAGCACAAAGCGGGAGAGTTTCGAATTACATTCTCTCATATGGCTGATGAATTGCACATTGCATTCTGGAACAAGACCGCTGATGGAAAAATTGCGAGGCTTCGGGAAATGGTTAGTTACTTTGAATCGGATGATAAGGCTCACATCTTTACATCCAAGACGAAAGGCCAATTTATGATGAAGGATTTTTTGAAGCAGATGGGAATAAAGGCAACGGTTGTGTATGTTGAAAAGGAAAATAGTTTTTGTTTTACAATCATCTTAAAAACTACTCTATGAAAGTCTTAGTACTGGAAGATGAATACGTGTTACTGAAAGGTGCGTTCGATTATTTGAACGTTAAGTATTACGGGGGTAATCTTGAGATCAAGAACATAGGAAGA
This sequence comes from Bacteroidota bacterium, assembly GCA_040388705.1. Lineage (GTDB taxonomy): Bacteria > Bacteroidota > Bacteroidia > Chitinophagales > Chitinophagaceae > Sediminibacterium. Next base: position 5,729 of record JAZKBI010000008.1, read on the forward strand.
ACGCAGGATGTCGATATGAATAATTTAAATCAGTACGATAAAATATTTGTTGATATCAGCCTTCAACAGGCAAGTGAAATGGATGGCTATTCTTTTATCAAGGCTGCCGAAAAATGGGTTGACAAAGCAAAGCTGGTCGTAATCACCGGATCAGATAAAGTACAACAGAAAATAGCTGAGTTTGGTTTGGGACCACTGGCTATACTGAATAAGCCCGTTACGTTTCTCGATCTTCGTAAAGTGATGCCAGGCTGATTATTTAAAATAGGGAGAAAGCCGCCTAAAGTATCGTGTTTACCGCATCCTCCCGGATAGAAAGATTGTGCAGATTTGGCGGATGAAAAAGAACAACTCCCTATTCCAATCGGAAGCTCGCGAAATTATCATTTCGAGCGAAACCTTTAAACAGATCCTGAGTCTGCTGATCCACTATCCGGTGTATATTAAAGAAGAGCTATTGCATTTCTTCAATATTCGTATTATCTTGTATTCCCCTCCTCAAATTTCTCTTTCTACTAATTGTTATAACGCACTAAACCTGTTGTTATGAGACTATCGCAAGTGGTTCGTTTAATAAGTTTTCTTTTTGTTATCAGCTGTTTATTTCCGGGATGCTTCGCCCTGGAATTTGGATTTGAAGCAGAAGCGGTTGGCTTAGCCGAGGCTGATGTTGCAGCTGCGGCGGCAATCGGCGGCGAAGAAGCTATGTTACTCCGCAGTGCTATTGCAATCGATGCAGAAGGAGAATTAATATTGGCTAATACGGAGGCGGCGAACACTTTACTCGGAAGAATCCGGCTGGTGCGCAGTTCCGGGGTCGCCAGGCTCGTGAGTGAAAAAACAGGCAATGCGTTTGCCAGCGTAAATGCAGAAACGGGAAGTATCAGAATGCTTCGAAGCGGGAAGGTGTATTCAGCGCCGGAAAATCTCTTTGCCGTAAAAGGTGACAGGGTTTTAGTCAGATCAGCTGCAGTGGAAAACGGAAGAGTCGTTTCTACTTTGCGGCAGGATCATCTGGTGATCAAGCTGGCAGAGAGAAATAACTGGTACCAGATCAAATTTGTCGAAGGCGGTCGACCGCATTATGGATGGATCCCCGCAGCGGCGGCACTGGCGCTAGTGACACATGACAGGAAAAATTCCACTGCTCACAATTACCAGGTACACGATGAATATGTGGCGAGAGTTGACACTATTGAAAATATTGCGCCTTTACAAGGCAAATGGCGCACTGATGGCATTCCCAGCATTTCACCTACTCAAGGAATTTATAATAGCACGGGTATCCAGGATATTTCTCCAACCGGTGGTAATTATAATACCGGCATCCCTAGTATTTCACCGACACAGGGTGTTTACAATAACGGCGCTCCATTTATTTCGCCGACCGAAGGTAAATACAGGGATGAGGGCATCAAAAATATCAACCCTACCAAAGGTCAATATAATACCTCCAATTCCACTGAGTCTTCTTCAGTTACCACATCCGGTCGTGGACGTACCGTAACTACCGTTTCTACGCGAACGACGGTTGAAACAATTCGTAAGGAGATGACTATCACAACACGGGGGGATGGTACCAGGGATACCGTTTTCAAAACAGAGCGATCCATTAATGGTGTGCCGGAAAAGAAAAATGCGGACACCGTAAAATCATTTACCAGACCCGTACAAATGACTAACGGCGCGGTGCAAATGAGTTCGCCGGTGCGGAATCCGTGGAGGCAATGAGAGGTGTTGAGCTTTAGTTAATATTTGCCTGTAGGACGGGACGTTAGGCATATATGGAGGTATTCATAACATTTCGTTCGATCGAGGGCGATTTTATCTTTTAAAGGACGTCAATGTGTTGTAATAAAAACGTTCTAACAACCGCATGTCCTTTACCACTATTTGCGCTTCGGCTTTCAAACCATCACGATAATGAATCGTCTTGTTCTGCGACGTAAACAATCCGTGATTAAGTTGTATTCGTCCAACAAATCCACTATCGGTTGCGATCTCGCTGACATATACGAGTGTGCCTGGTACATAACCAAATTCTTGAAAAGGGTATGCGGCAAATCGCAGTTGTACTTGTTGGCCGCTTGCTACTTTGCCAAAGTTATTTTGGGGCAACAGCACCTCTGCATAAAACAAGCTGCCGGGTGGGTTCGCCATTCCGATGAGCTGTCCCGCACGCACAAATTGATTTTCTTGGATCGGCGACGGGAATGCGATGCGCCCGGTGATTGGGGCTGAAATAATGTATTTCCGCTTCCATTCATTAATGGCTGCCTGAAAGGTTTGCAATGCTTGCTGAAATACCGTCTTCTGCAGAGAGATCGTGTGTTCCAACTCAGCGATTTCTTTGTTCTTTTCGCGTTGCGATGTCTCGTTTGCGAGCAGTGCGCTATTGACCTGCGGAATGGACATTTGTTTTGCCAAGAGCTTGCTTTGTTCGTTGCGGTCATCTTGCTTTGATATGACTTTTTCTTTCAAGAGCGACGCATTTGCTTTGTATGTTTCTTCTGAGAGCGCTAAATCTTTTGAAAGTAACTCTTTCTGTTGCAAAAGAATATCCCTCGTTTTGATCAATGCGACAGCATCTTCACTTAATACATATTTCTTCCTGAGATAGAACCCATTTTGCAGATAGTCGGTAAACTGTTGCTGGGCAGCAATAAATTGTTGATAGCCTTGCTGCAACTCACCCAAGCTGTCATACCCTATTTCGAATCGTTGCAAGAGCTTTTGAGTTTCACTTTGCTGTAAGTCTGCTGATGCACTATCTATCATGGTACTCAGTTTCAATACCTGCCCATGCAAGGCGGTGCTCTCAATATATCCAATCGGCTGACCAGTGGTAACTGAATCGTCGTTGGCAACAAATAGTTTTACGAGGCGGCCCTCTTGGCGGACAACAATTTCCTTTGGACCATTTGTTGCGAGTATTGTCGCGGTAGATTGTACGATGTCGGGATAATGGATAAACCAGGTTGCAGAGCCGAGCAATACGAGAATAAATACAAACAGTAGGATTGCCCACCGTTGGATGAAGCTTGGCTTTTGAGAAAGCAACTCACGCATCGCATCACTTCGCAAATTGCGTGGAGTAGTGATGTTCTTTTTTATCAGTTCGCCTTGCTCGTTTACTTCGATGGGCATGTTCAATAATTTAATTACCGAGTTCGAGTTGATTTTTTACTAATTCATAGTATTTGCCTTTCAACAATGAGAGCTGTAAATGCGTGCCCTCTTCCACGATCCTACCCTCGTGTATTACTACGATGTTGTCCGCGTTCTTTACTGTGCTTAGTCGGTGGGCTACTATCACCACCGTACGCCCCTTAAAAAAGGTTTCCAGGTTTCTTACAATCGCTGTTTCATTGTTTGCATCGAGTGCATTTGTCGCTTCGTCAAAAAATAAATAGTGGGGATCTTTATATACTGCTCTCGCTATGAGCATACGCTGGCGTTGTCCTTGACTAATGCCTGTGCCATCAGTCCCGAGTCTAGTACTAAATCCATTGGGGAGAGATTCAATAAAGGAAAGGATATTGGCAGCCTTTGCCGCGTCAACGAGTTTTGAAAAATTGGGGTACTCTTCACCAACAGCGATATTTCTCGCAATTGTGTCATTGAAGATGTAGCCGTCTTGCAATACAGCGCCGCATTGCTTTCGCCAGAATGATGGACTGAGATATTTAAATTTGATTCCGTGTATATTGATGGCCTCACTATCTGCACCAACAAGTATATCGCCGGTGTAGTTGTGATAAAATTTCAGCAAAAGTTTTAGAAGTGTTGTTTTTCCACTTCCGCTCACGCCAACAATCGCGGTTGTCTTCCCCTCGGGAATATCCATCGTAATATCTTTCAAGACAGGATCATTTCCTGCGCCCGGATAGGTAAACGAGACGTTCGAAAGAGAAAGGGATTTATGCTCTGGCAGATATGCCATCAATTGTTTGTTTTCGTCCGTTGGCTCCTCATCTTCGAGTGAGTGTATTTCGTTGAGACGTTCCAAGCTTATTTTCGCGTCTTGTGCACTTTGTACAAAGTTTACGAATTGCTCGATAGGGCTATTGAGTTGCGCAATAATGTACTGAATCGCAAGCATTGCTCCCAGGGTTAGATTTCCTTGAACAACCATCTGTGCCACGAGGAATGTTACCACCACGTTTTTCCCCTCATTGATGAGCAGTGCCCCGGCCTGCTGCACTTGGCTGTACCGCAGGCTTTTAAAACTGAGCTTGAAGATGCCGGTTTGTACGTTTTCCCATTCCCACCGTTTAAGCTGCTCTGCATTATTGAGTTTGAGCTCTTGCATGCCTTGAATGAGTTGCAGTGAGGCATTGTTTTCTTTTGCTGCAAGGCTAAAGGTTTGATAGTTGATCTTCCTGCGCAACTTTAAAAACAACCGAACCCATAAAAAATATAAGAGACTGCCGATGGTGAAAACGGCGAAGAGCTGTGTATTGTAAGAAACCAATATGAACGCAAACACAATGAAATTAAACAACGAGAAAAAAGTGTTTAATGCATTACCGGTGAGAAAGCTCTCGATCTTCTTGCTGTCGCCGAGGCGTTGCAATGTATCGCCAGTATGATAACTGTCGAAATAGCTCATAGGCAATCGTGTGATCTTAATCCAAAAATCCGAGAGCAGCGAAAAGCTGACATCAACAGATACATGCAGCAAAAGTCTGCTGCGGATAAAATCAATAAATGCTCTGCTGAAGATGAGCATGAGTTGTGCGATGAGAACGATTGTTATGTATTGGAGGTTCCGTGCATTGATGCCGGTATCTACGATACTTTGAGTGAGAAACGGGAATAATAGTTGGAATAACGATGTCAAGAGCAGCGCTATGAGCACTTGCGAAAGTTGCCACTTGCTTCGCTTAAGGTATTGCAACAGAAGCGACCAGCTGAGTCGTTGTGATTTTTCGCCTTCTCGTTCGTAAAATTGCGGTGATGGATCAAGGAGTAGTGCGGTACCAAGCTCTTCACCATCTTCGGTTGTGCTGATCCAATTTCTTCGAAATTCCTCTTTCGAAATTGACATAATGCCTTTTGCCGGATCTGCAATAACAACATAGCTCTTTTTTCTACGGGGTGTTTTCACCAATACGACGAAGTGCTTTTGGCCCCAATGCAGTATGCACGGGAGCCGCACGTCAGTTGTTACTTGTTCGATGGTTAGTTGCACACCTCGACAGCGCAGCCCGATTGATTCACCTGCTTCATTGATACCAAGCAAACTCACGCCCTCTTTGCCATGTCCAGCAATCGTGAGGAGTCCGTTGGGTTTGTATTCTTTGCCATAATGTTTCGCTACCATGCGCAAGCAGGTAACGCCGCAATCCATTGCGTTTAGTTGTTTATAAAAAGGAAATGACAAATGCTAGTTTTTTTGTAGAATATCTGTAATGAATGATTCAAGGACTTCACCGCTACTGGGACGGGGCAAGTCAACGTAATATTTATTCAACGTCTTGTCATAGAGCAAATAGCGCGGAATGCTTAATGCGCCGCCTTGTGATTGTTCTTTTGTGATGACATTTAAAAGCTCTTTTTCAATATTTTTTCCCGCAAAGAAGTGGCTTCCCGAGACGTTTTGTGCCGTAATATAATTGCGCCATTTTGTTCTGTCTTCTTCACGATCAATGGATATAAATACTTCAGCGATTTCTTTTTTCTTAAAGAATGTGCTGACTTTGGTGAAATAGTTGAACTCCTGTATACATGGCCCGCACCATGTGGCCCATACATCAATAAAAAAATATCTTCCATTCAAGGAAGCAAATGCGTCAGTCAACGCTGCGATCGGTTTTTCGTGTATATCTACCTTGCCAAAGAGAACTTTGCGCTCATTCACCATTGAGTCCTGAAACCGGTCTATTTTCTTTAAGTATACTGATTGGGGAAAGTATGAGCGATACACCGCAAGGTCAATACTATCAAGTCTATGGTTCGTCGTGGGGTACAGCTTTTTCATATACCAGAAATTCTTTCCCCATGCTTCCTCTCGTTTTAGACTGTCAAAATAAAAGTAAAAGCCCGTAACAGTGGAGCGCAGAACTGTGTCAGTGATAGCATCATCTTCTTTAAGAATGCTTTTTAGGTACGATTCATGCAATTGGCTTCCGTAGTATGTATTAAGCAAGATTGGGTTGCTTGCCTGGCTGTGATAAAACATGACGGTTCGAAGATTATTCCATTTCATATAGCTCTGCCATGAAGAATCTTTTGTCTTGACGCTTGCCATCTTCCTAATTGCCTCATCGTACATCACCCCCTTTGTGTCTGCCATATACAGTGTATACGCATCGGGCGTAATCATCTCCTTTTGACGCAACGAATCCCATACAGTCGTGAGGCTATCGATATATTTTTTTGAGGAAACATAGTAGCTGCTGTATGTCGTGGATTGTTTTGCGAGATCAGCGAAGCGATGTATTGTTTGACCGGCAGGAAAAAATCGAGACCGATATATTTCATGCGCAGCTGCATTTGTACCGGATACCTGACATTGATAAGAGGGATTGCTGAATTGCTGCGTTCGCCGTACTTTAAGAGACACGCTGTCCCCAAGGCTCAAGGCAAGTGGATAATAAAACTCGCGGTTGATATCAAGGACAATGAAGGTGCTTGCCTTTAAGGGAATTCTCAGATCGAATGTCTTTGATCCTGATACATTTTCGAATGGTGCATAGAGTGCTGAATCCCTCAGTGATTCATACGGTGGTCGTATTCTTACCACATTTGCGCTTGTTCCATCTATTTCAATGTGAAGTTTTGTATAAGTGGTATCTGCGGGTGGTGAAAAAATATTGAGCGCAGAAAAGACAAAAGAAAGTACATGCATCGTAGTTCGTTAAATGTTGAACAATCACTCTACCTAAAGATAACAAATCACACTTTGCTATAAGCAAAGTCAGTTATAAAAATAACTGACTTTGCAAACGATACTATTCTACCCAGTTGGTACAATTTGTGCAGCTACCGAGACCTTCGCCACCGCACTCATTCTTTACATCATTGTGTAAATAAGTGTTTGATGGTTGGGCGGAATTGGCATAATACCACTGTCCTGGAGTAGGGCCAGAACATGTACAGCCACAGCTATTGTCGTCTTCAGAACCACCTTTAACGTTCTTCATTTGAAGTCTTGTTAATTGTTTCATTTGTAAATTAATTTGAAATTATAAAATGATGCCTAGAAAGGAAACAGGTCTAGGCTTCCTGTTCGCCGGCCAGCTATGCGTCCATTACATCGCCTACGGGCGAAGAATGGTCAGCAATATTTTCAGAAAGTTGAGGTATTAATAATTTGAGATCTCGAATGCGATATTGTTTTGGGAGGGCGTACCCGTCGATAAACACACTTGGTGTCTCGGTAATCCCGTACTCATCGTTCCACCGCTTGTATGAAATGAGCCATCGTTCATATTCGTCCATAAGATCATGCTCTGGGGGATATGCTTCAAGAAACCGTTGCAAGTTCATTGTCGAAAACCATGTATCCAGCACCGTTGATGCATCTTGATACTGTCGTACGGAATCCACGATATGCGCGATTGCGAGAGAGTCTGCGTTTGTGATGCTCGGATCATTCACAACAAAGCGCACATTGATTCCTATGTCATTGGGAAATGTCTCTAATAACGCGTGCATTTCTTTATGTGCCTCTGCACATGGCTTACAATATGGCGCACAGACAAGTGTAATTTGAATTCCTGTATTTCGGTTTCCCATATGAATGACGTTTATGTCTGACAGTCGAGACGTGTCGACGTGTTTTTCATTCACCAAGATGGCATTGAAGACGTCGGGATGCCGTTTCCATTGCATAAACCCTATTTCATAATGCAGCGCACTTCCTTTTTGTTCCATGGCTGTATTCCAGATAAACCAGAAGAGGCATGAGAGGAAAACCGATACGAGAAAAAAGCCTCCAAGAAATCCAACGATGAGCATGTTAAGTGATACCACAGAAGAGTTGATATAACTTGCAATGCCAAGTTGCAGCAATAGAATTGCATCAACAGCTACACAGAGGCGGCACCACGATTTACGAATCATGCCCTGGTACAACAACGAGAAAACGGCGAACAATCCGCCACCAATACCAAGCACAAAAAAGTACGCAGCGATTTCGTTTGCGAACCCAACGGCAGGAAGTGCAAACAACGCCATCACTAAGAAATATATACAACCGACAGGCCCGAATGGAAAGTTTTTGAATGCTCCCGTTTCGTTGTTTGAGCCACACGCATCTTTCTCACCAGTCGTAGGGCACACTTTGTCCAACACGACGTTTTTTAACCCTAAGCCTTTCATCACCACCAGTCCGCTGGCAACGATACCCAGAATACTAAGAATGAAGTGCGAGAAGATTGGAAGAGAAAATAAATAATAAGAGAAGCAAGCCAGTAGTCCGCTGATCACTACGCCAATGAATAACTCCTCACGACGTTCTTTCTGCCGTTGGTGGGCATGAAGCTTGGAGCTCATTTGTGCACCTGTAGTAATAGTTATGAAAATGCCGTTCCAACCATTGAACAGTTCGCCGTTGTCTGCTTCAAATTGATTCACGTGATTCACTAATGTCATCGTTTCCATTCTGTCCCTACTCACATTTGCAAGGAGCGGATATGATAACTCTCGATACGAACCCTTTTCCGCTGACGCGGCACTGTATTCGATGCCGAGTTCATCTAATGTATCGGTTAGCGATACTAATGTCGGATAATTCGGGTGCGAGCGCATTCGCTGCTGAATAAATCGTTGACTGACATTTAATCCGCTTTTGCGCAAAAAGCGGTACGCAATTCTGTAAAATTCCATATAGAAACAATGAAAAGGTTATGTCTGTAACAAGATCAACGGAGTGCAAATGGGGGGAGATAATACACTCGTTGAATATGGAGGGCTAAATTGAACGATTGCGCAGTAATAAAAAAATATTGGTGGTATAAGGTTATCAAGTGTAATTGATTTTTTATAAAAAATAATGCGGTACTAACACGATCTATCTTATTCAGAAAATATATCAAGCGCGCTTGATATTCTGTTTGTATGTTATTGATTCTGTTATATTTTTGGGCTCCCCCCGGCATACTACATTGCACATGAGAAAGGCATTGCTCAGTAAGAAATGACTATCAGGTATGCACATTAAAGAAATTTGTAAAAAGATTCGAACGATACGGATTGAGAAAAATTTGAAACTGGAATCAGTTGCAGTAAAAGCATCAATGTCCATTACTGGATATGGCAACATCGAGCGTTGTCATGTGAATAGTCTATCGCTTAATCGCGTGGAAGCGATCGCAAAGGCCCTTGAGGTGTCTATGTTCGAACTGTTAGTTCCACACAATTGTTCTTCTATTCCTGGTGAGGTGTATATCAGCTTACGCGAGAAACATGAACGATATGTGCAAGAGACAGAAAAGATGCTGACATATTTGCGGCAGCAGTTGGATGAATGCGCTAAGCGGTGAAGCCATTCTACATTCGGGTCGCATGTGTTATTTCTGCCAAATTATCGTCGCTATCCTTAAGAAGATATCTTTGCGGCGAATCTTACAAAGGATTTTATATGTTCAATTATTCCCGGATGGCTTTACGTTTCTTTCAAGACAGAAAATTGCTCGTAATATTTTTTCTGATTTTGTTTTCCAATGGATTTGGACAGGTCGGATTTTCATTTCACGGCACGGCTCCACTTCCAAATGGGTATACTGTTCGGTTGCAATATTTCGAAAACGGTAGAATTAATACGGATTCGGCAAAAGTATTTAACCGGCAATTTTCTTTTCCTTTTTCAAATCGTGATGTGAAGTTAGCTACGATCAGCGTGGATAAATTGAATGGCCTAAAGATCTTTATGATTGACAAGAAAACGAAGATTGTTCTTGATACGGCCAAGATTTGGAAATCGATCCCCAATAATTCACCTATCAGTTTGGAATTCGAGGAAATAAATAGACCTGTTGATAGCCTTTATTTGCTTATACAACGAAAAGTGCAAGCACGTAGTTCGATTAACCCGAAAAAGGATAGTGTGAGCTATGCGCAAATAGGCGTCGAAATAAATGAAATCCTGAACGATATCCTGGAATATAAAAGTAATTTTATTAAGCATCATCCTTCCAACGTAATCAGTTTATTTTATTTAAAAGATTTGACTTACTTTAATAATGAAGCCATAGAAATCCCATTTCAATCATTGCATGGTACTATTACAAAGCACAACTTGTATGTTTATTTTAAACAGCGGATTATTGCATCAAAGAAAATAAAAATTGGTAATAAATTCTCTATTGCCAGTTTTCGGGATATTTCGGGAAAACTAATAAGCCTGCGGTCGCTTCAAGGTAAATTCATATTAATAAACTTTTGGGGTACTTGGTGTGGGCCATGTAGAGCGGAAATACCACTACTAACTCAATTGCGTAAGGCGTACAACCGGGATGAGTTAGCTATTGTTAGCATTGCCTGGGAGGATAAAAACGTATCGCCTAAAGAAATTCGCTCATTTGCAAAAGATAACGGCATGGATTGGCATCAGGTCATTTGCTATAAAAATAATAAGGATTATAACAGTGAGATAATAAGCATCCTCGGCATTGATCTTTTCCCGACAAACATTTTAATTGACCGGATGAAAAATATAATTATTTGGATTGCTTCCGGTAAAGATGGTCTCTCTACCATTCCCAATGGTTTAATTACCAAATGATTTACATTTCTTCATGCAAAATCCGAAGTCTTAAAACAATTCATTCAGTAAATCCGACATTGCATCATTCTGTAATAGTATTCCGCGGCCATTTGCCTCGCTGTTGACAAACTTGCTTTCTGATGATGAGACTGTAAACCGCGGACTTTTTACGATTTGCGGGAGACTAACAAAACCGACAGGTCATGGCGGTTCTGCATATTGAGCCAGGTCTCGGCGGAAATC
>JAZKBI010000009.1:159-265159 GCA_040388705.1 Bacteroidota bacterium
GCTAATACCTAAAACCTAACACCTCAAATAAACGGCTTAAACAACATCCTCCACAACTGTATCAGCGCCGTAACCATAAAGATCACACCCATTACTTTGTTCAGTGTTTTATTACTCGTATTCATTTTTGTAACGAGCCAGTTACCGCCATGTATGTAAAGGCCAAATCCACATAAAGTTCCGGCTCCTGCGCCTGCAGTGAACAGGTTAAAGGGAAGAGGTGCTACAGGCAGCACTTTTGTTTGAATGAATGTGGATGTCCAGAGAAACCAGAAAGGGATCTGTACAGGGTTCACTGCGCTCATCATAAATCCCAGTAAAAACCGATTTAGTTTATTGTTGAGCAGCAATGCTTTCTTCTCTCCTTTTTGCTTATTGGCAGAACGGAACGCGAGCACACCTAACACTAAGAACATAACCACAGTGAGCCAACCTAAGGCAAGGAACCATACGCGATGGCTGACGATCCAGTTCATTCCCGTTAAAGCAAAACGCAGGTAGATCATTTCAACAATCGCTGCGCCGAGCGCAAACTGCCATGCTTTTTTAGCACCTTCCTGTATGCAGATCTGTGTGGATGTAAAACTCATGTTCCCCAAAGGCAATTGCCCGAGAAAGCTGACAAGGAAACCGATGAAGAGGACGTAGATCATGTAAGGTTGAAAATACGAAATTTTGAATGCGGAATTATGAATTATGAATGTTTAAGGCATTGTTAGAAAACTGCACCTCTTTCAGCATTCAACATTCATAATTCATAATTTTTTTCCCCTACTTTCGTAAAAATCTTTCCCATGAAAGTTAACACGATGGCAGAAATGGCGGCGAATGGTGAAACACCTGAGATCCTGTTCTGGGTGGGCTGTTCGGGTAGTTTTGACCAGCGTGCACAAAAGATCACCAAAGCCTTTGCTACCATTTTAGACAAACTGGGATTTAAATATGCCATTCTTGGAAAAGAAGAAGCCTGCACCGGCGACCCTGCAAGACGCGCAGGCAATGAGTTCCTGTTCCAGATGATGGCTTACCAGAACATACATACCCTGAATGGTTATGGCATCAAAAAAATTGTGACCACCTGCCCGCATTGTTTCAATATACTGAAGAATGAGTACCCCGAACTGGGCGGACATTATGAAGTAATCCATCACACTACACTACTACAGCAACTGATTGATGAAGGAAGAATAAAGATGAAAGAAGGCGGTAGTTTCAAAGGCAAAAAAATATCTTACCACGATAGCTGCTACCTCGGCCGCGCAAATGATATTTATGAAGCGCCGCGCAAAGTACTCGAAGCATTGGATGCAGAACTCGTTGAAATGAAACGCTGCCGTAGCAACGGATTATGCTGCGGTGCCGGCGGCGCACAAATGTTCAAGGAAGATGAGCCTGGTGATAAACGAATCAATATTGAACGCACCGATGAAGCATTGGAAACCGGTGCGACCATCATCGCATCAGCCTGCCCTTTCTGCAATACGATGTTAACCGATGGTGTTAAGAACCGCGAAAAGGAAAATGAAGTTGCCGTGATGGATGTTGCGGAGTTGATCGCGGCGAGCATGCTCTGAGGAATATTGAACACTGAACAAGGAATTTTGAATGTTGAAGTACTGCACACCGGTTAGCGGTCGTCATTGCAATGACGTTCAACTTCGAAATTCGCACCGTGGATATGTCTCGAGCCTCACCTCAACATTCAAAATTCCTTGTTCAATATTCAATATTAATTTTCTCCCATGTTCTCCCTAAAACACTTCTCCCTAAAAAAATGCGTGCTGCTCACCCTCTTCCTCTATACCATCACTTTCCTCATCGCTTATTTTACGGGCTTAACGGGTGAGTCGAAACATTTATTATTGAGCAGGTCTTCGCTGATACGAAGGGCAGTTTCAGCTGTGATCGTTGGTATTATCCTCTGTTTTATGAATCTTGAGCGCCGGGTAAAGTCTGCCAGCGAAGAATAATGCTGAAAACAGTAAATTTGCAGTATGAACTTTGAATATCAACACCTGCTCCCAACAGATTTCAACCCTTCCTCCCGTGTATGGATCTACCAATGCAACCGGAGGTTCCTGATCAGTGAAGCGCTGGAGATTGAAGAAATGATGAATGATTTTGTAGCAAACTGGAATAGTCATGGCACACCGGTTAAAGGCTATGCAAACCTTTTTTTCGGGCAGTTCATCGTTTTGATGGCCGATGAAACCGCAGCAGGCGTTAGCGGATGTAGTACTGACAGTTCGGTTCGTTTGATCAAACAGGTAGAAGAGAAATTCAAGGTAGATATGTTCAACCGCCAGAATCTTGCTTTCGTGGTAAAAGAAAACATACAGATGATGCCGCTGGCCCAATTGAAATATGCATTCGAAAACAATTTCATCAATGCGGAAACAATCTATTTCAATAACCTGGCCGCTACAAAAGAAGCATTGCTTACGCAATGGATGATACCGCTAAAAGACAGTTGGCTGGCAAACAGGTTGTCTATTCACGAAATTAAAAATTGACAACTATTTGTTTTAGGTGTTGAATTTTAAATGAAGCCGAAATGCAAATTCATTCAACATTTAAAATTCAACACTTAAAATAAAAATAATGCACCTCGAACGCCTCACCCCCATGCTTTTGACCAATGAGCTGAAAGCAACTGTTGCATTCTACCAGGAAATCCTTGGTTTTGAAGTGGATGAATATAATGAACAATGGGGCTGGTGCCATTTACACAAAGACGGGGTGAACATCATGTTCACCACCCCGAATGGACAAGGCCCCTATAATGGAACGCCATCATTCACCGGCAGCTTTTATATTTATGCAGAACAAATAGACGCGCTTTGGGATGATCTTAAAACCAAGGCAACTGTGAGTTACGAAATAGCCAATTTCTCCCACAACATGCGCGAGTTCGCGATACTCGACAACAATGGTTACATGTTACAATTTGGAAGGGAGTTAAAAGAAGGAGAAACAATCACAGAATGTGATTAATCAAAACCGTGTCCCTGTGCATCTGTGTGCAAATTACTTCTTCAATTTATCCAGCGCATCTTTCTTCTGCTGCGCATTCAGATTACTCTTTACCATGATCCTGCTCAGCTGGTAGCTCACAGAGATCCGGAAATTTTGCGTATTCGTTACGCTGTAACTTTCAATATTAAAATTAGTACCCGCCGTAAACCCGTTATACTTCTGCAGACCAAACGGATCGATCGCTGAAATACCTATGGTCAAACGCTTCTTAAAGAATTTTCTCTGCGCGCTGATGCTCATATTGATATTACTGCGCGAACGCCCCTGCGGCCCGGCGAAACTGGTGTAACGGTTATTGGCTTCTATATTCGTTAGGTTATCAGGTGCATAACTGTAGTTGAAAGTGGTGTAGAAGGTTCCCCTGTCTACATATTTGTACAACAGTTTTTCTCTTTCACTATACTTATTATAATTATACCCGCCACTGATACTGATACGCAGCTTTTTTGCGATGGTAACACCTGCCCACACACTCGCCTGGAATTCTTCCTGGTCAGAAATATTCTGGTAGGTTACCTGTGTTTTACCACTATCAACCAATGTGCGTATGGAATTAAAAACATTCTTCACGCGGTTATAACCCAATGAACCATTGATATTGAATTTTTTTTCTACATAACTCAGGTTCAGATCAAAATTATCTGTGAGCGAGGGCTGCACATAAGGGTTTCCGAAACGGATATTATACGGATCGCTGTAATCGATACTGGGATTGAGTTCGGTGATGCCAGGTCTACGTATTGTTTCCCTGAATACGAACGACATGTTGAAGTCCTTGTCAAACTCTTTCCGGATGGTAAGGCTGGGCAACAAACGCCAATACGAATTGTTGGCATTGGGTGCATTGCCTTTGATGAATTCGAAATCAGTCAGGGTATGTTCGGCCTGTGCGCCTACGATCATTTTTACATTATGCGGCATCCCGAAGATCAGCGAAGCACGCACGGTAAAAATAGATTGGTTAAAATAAAAATCATTGCTCAGCAATTCATTTCCTACAAATACATGATCCGTACGACGGAGAAAACTTGTGTTGAGAATATTGTGATAGGTATTGGATGCGTACGAACTGCCTACAGAAAGAAAAGTAGTACCGGTATCATTCAAAGGCTTATTGTAATTGGCATTCACGTAAAAAGAAGTTACATAATTATCAGTCAGCTGAATCTGTGTTGAATCCAGTCCTGTAGGTAAAAAATCCGTTTGCAGGAACTGCTGGTAAAATCCCCTGTCGTTATCATTCTTGCTAAAACTCAACCCACTATACACCTGCAGTTTTTCAACAGGATTTTTTCCCTTCCATTGGTAGGATGTAGAAAATCCATGGCTATACCCGTTTCCTTCATAAGAATTATTACGTGAACTTGCTTTGTAAACACGCAGCACACTATCGCGATTGGTGTACAGTGAATGACTGCTATTATCAAAAAGATTCAGGTTGCCCTGGTACACAAAACTCATCGTGCTCTTCTTCGTAAAATCATAGTCTGTTTGAAACCTCGCATTCGGATGGCGGCTGCGGTTCGCGAATGATGATTCAGAATAAAAATAATTGGTAGAGTCCGTGTAAATATTCTGCCTGTGCGAATAAGAATTACCTCGTACCTCAAGTGATCCATAACCCAGGCTGGAACTGATATTCAATTTGCTGCTGCGGTAATTAAAATTGCCGGAGATCCCCATCTCGTTGCGTGATCCTGCATTCAGGTTGAGTCTTTCGTAAATCCCCACACGACCTTTTCTTGTAATGATATTGATCACACCTCCGGGATAAGTTGCATATTCTGGTGGAGGGTTCAGCATCACTTCCACTTTCTCAACCACGTTGGCAGGAAGGCTTTCCAGGAGATCAGATAATTGCTGGCCGCTGAGGTTAACAGGTTTCTCATCCATTAATATCAAAGGTTCCTTTCCGCGTAGTAATAAAGTTCCATCGGGATTCGCATTCATCAACGGAAGATTCTTCAGCATTTCAGAAGCATTGCTTCCATTGCTTAATGGGCTCTCGGCCACATTATAAATTACTTTACCGTCCTTGTTCTCGATCAAGGGTTTTTCCGAATAGATGATCACTTCATTAAGCGAAGATGCTGCACTGTTTAATTTGATATCCCCGAGATTGATATCAACCCTTTCGGCATGCACATGTATGCTATCCATATTTGTTTTGGCAAAACCCACCACATCTATCGTGAGCCGGTAGTACCCAAACAGGATCTTTTCAAAATCAAATCCGCCATTCTTGTCCGATACTATGGAAACCGTGCTGTTGGTATTCAGGTTGGTGAGTGAGACACTGGCAAACGGCAGGGCTTTACCGGATACATTATCCAATATATTACCTATAAGGCTACCCACCTGTACCTTTTGCCTGTTGCTGTTTTCCTGCGCCAGAATGGAAGTATGAATGCCTAAAATAAGAACCAGTGCGAAAATTCTGAACATGTAACGATTGCTTGGCTGCAAAGTAAACGCATACACCTGAATTAATGCCCGTAAATAGCGATGGATAGGTATTTTTGCAGTTACAATCGGTCAACTATGTATGTGATCTACGGAATACCCAATTGCGATACAATTGCAAAAGTGCTTAGCTGGTTCAAAGAGAATAAAATACCATATGAGTTCCATGATTATAAGAAAAACGGAATTTTACCCGCAAAACTGAAAACATGGTGCGGACAGGTGGGCTGGGAAATCTTGTTGAATAAACGGGGAACCACCTGGAAAGAACTGGACGCTGAAGCACAGGCCTTAGTCACCAATGAAAAAGCAGCCATCAAACTCATGGTTGAGAACACAAGTTCCATCAAACGCCCCGTGATTGAAAAAGGAGATAGAGTAATAACTGTCGGATTCAATGCAACAGCGTATGAAGGGCTCTTCAAAAAATAAGAACCCTCTGTGAAACTCTGTGGCCTTTGTCTCTGTGGTGAAAAAAGATCAAAGCGAAGGCTTCAACACAGAGACGCGGAGTACACAGAGTTTCTCAGAGGAATAAGACCTATTTCAGCAACTCATTTAGTTTCGCCTGCAGTTCCGGCCCGCGGATATCGCGCGCGATGATCTTGCCATTAGGGTCGATCAGGAAATTGGCAGGAATACTTTGTATATGATATAATTGTGCAACGGCATTGTTCCAGTATTGCAGGTCGCTCACATGTGTCCATGTAAGATTATCGGCTTTGATGGCTTCCAGCCAGTTGGGTTTTTGCTGATCGAGCGATACACCTAAAACCGTAAAGTTTTTATTTTTATAGGTTTGATAGGCAGTCACAACATTTGGGTTCTCCGCGCGGCATGGCCTGCACCAACTGGCCCAGAAATCAACCAATACATACTTGCCCCTGAACGAAGCGAGTGACACAGGTTTTCCATCCACATTGTTTTGTGTAAAATCTATTGCCGGCGATCCTACCATACCAACCAGTTTGCCTTCTATCTCTCTCGCAAAAGGGCCTTTCTTAGCCGACGGCTGCAACTGTGCAAAAGCGGCTGCTAACTGCGATTGGTCATCAAGGATGGGCATGATGGCAAACAATGCCAGGGAACTTACTGGAGAAGAAGGTTTCTCTTTTGCAAATGCCAGGGCCGCGTTTCTTATGGGATCCCTTAGCCGGTTATAAACGCGCACCAATGAATCTTTTTTCTGCGGATTTTGTTCTGCATTGGCTGCACCCGCCGCGTTGCGGATATTTTCAAACATCAGGTTAAAACGGGCTTTAAATGATTCAAAGTCTTCTGCAAGTGCAGAACCTTTTACTGTAATTGAACTCGGGTCTGCCACATTTCCCGCTACCGTAACGGCGTCATTAAACAGGAACATATCAAATACCTGTGGCTTTCCCGCAAAACTTAAAATAGCGATATCAGGCTCTCCTAATTTTGCTTTTAAGGTAAATGCCCCCTTTGCCACTTTACCTGTAGCAATGGTAGATTGGCCACTACCATTTTTCAAGGTAACCTCGGTACCATCGGCAACACCCTGCACATTTCCTTTGATCACCATTTCAGGCCCTGCAACAGGCGGCCTGCCAGAAAATCCCTGTCCACCCTGTGCCATGCCCAGTACCGGCATTAACAATATCAGCAGCAATCTTTTCATATTATTTCGAATGACGTTTTTGAAGAATATCCGTTACGCTTTGCAAGTTAAATCCTTTAGCGTTAAGCAAAAGTAAATAATGGAACAACAGGTCGGCCGCTTCATCCAGGAACAGGTGGTCATTATTATCCTTGGCCTCAATAACCAGTTCCACCGCCTCCTCTCCCACTTTCTGGGCTATTTTATTGATGCCTTTCGAGAACAGTTTGGCAACATACGACTCATCCGGCGATACCTGTTTGCGCAGGCGGATGATATCTTCCAGGTACAACAAAAAATTCCCGCTATCATTGGGCTCGCTCCAGCAGGTATCGGCGCCTGTATGGCAAACCGGCCCGGTAGGATGTGCTTTCACAAGCAAAGTATCATGATCGCAATCGGCGGCAATGCTTCTCAACTCCAGGAAGTTTCCGCTCTCCTCGCCTTTTGTCCAGAGCCGTTTTTTACTGCGGCTATAGAAAGTAACCTTTCCTGTTTGCTCGGTCTTTTCCAATGCAGCAGCATCCATAAAACCAAGCATCAATACTTTGTTCGTATTAAAATCCTGCACAATGGCGGGAACTAAACCATCGGCATATTTTGCAAAATCTATTTTCATGTTACCGGCTTTCAGTTCTTTGATCGTCTTTGTTGCGTCGCACACTTGTACGTTCGGTTTGTTATTGGGCTTTTTTGTGAATAGTGAATGGTCAATGGTGAATTTTATTGCCCATTCACTATTGACTATTCTCCATTCACACCCTCACAACAATTCCCTCATTATGTAAAAACGTTTTCAATTCAGGTATCCCTATCTCCTTAAAATGAAAGATACTCGCTGCCAATGCGGCATCTGCTTTACCGGCAGTGAACACATCCACAAAATGCTCCATCGTTCCCCCACCACCCGATGCGATCACGGGCACAGGCAATTCCGTAGCCAAAGTTGCGGTAATATCCAATGCAAAACCCTGCTTTGTTCCATCATGATTCATGGATGTGAGTAATATTTCTCCCGCCCCAAGATCCACAGCCTGTCTTGCCCAGTCTATACAACGGGTTTCGGTCTTAACCCGGCCCCCGTTCAGGTATACATACCATTCGCCATCTGCTTCCTTTTTGGTATCGATGGCCAGCACCACACATTGGCTTCCGAATTCCCTGGCGAGATCGGCTACCAGTTGCGGGCTTTTAAAAGCAGCCGTATTAACCGAGATCTTATCAGCGCCGTTTTGCAACAGAACACTCACATCTTCCACGCTGCTTATTCCTCCGCCTACCGTAAAAGGAATATTAATATGGTGCGAGATCTTGTTTACGAGTTCACTTAATGTTTTTCGTTTTTCAACAGTAGCAGTAATATCAAGGAACACAAGTTCATCCGCACCCTGTTCTGCATATAGTGCCCCGAGTTCAACGGGGTCACCTGCATCGCGGATGTTTTCAAAGTTTACACCTTTCACAGTGCGACCGTCTTTGATATCGAGACAGGGTATGATTCTTTTTGTAAGCATAATTGTTTTACTGTGCCTCTGTGTCTCTATGTGAGATTTTTTTGCACACAGAGACACAGAGGCACGGTTTAGAATGTTTTTAATTCATCAATAGATATCCTGTTCTCATAAATCGCTTTACCAACAATGGCACCTGCGCATCCGATCTTTTTTAATTCATGCAAGTCGTGCATTGAGCTAACACCGCCGCTGGCAATAAAAAATAATTCCGGAAATTTCTCAATAATATTTTGATATAGTGCTACAGAAGGCCCCTCCAGTTTCCCATCTTTACTCACATCCGTGCAGAATATTTGTTTGATACCATGCGAAACATATCTCTCAATAAAATCGTAGATATCGATATCTGTTGTTTCCAGCCAGCCGCCGATCGCGATCTTTCCTTCCTTTACATCTGCACCCAATAAAAACTTTTCAGCGCCATATTTCTGTATCCATTGCAAAAAAGTCATTTCATCTTTTACTGCAAGGCTTCCGATGGTAGCCAGTGCGGCGCCCGAATCAAATATCAATTGCAGATCGGTTTCTTTTTTAATACCACCGCCGAAATCAATCACCAATGATGTGTTAGAAGCAATTGATTCCAATACTTTCCAATTCTTTACCGAGCCGGCTTTTGCACCATCAAGATCCACGAGATGCAAACGTTGTAACCCCGCTGCTTCAAATTCTTTTGCAACCTCCAAAGGGTTCTCGTTGTAAATGGTTTTCTGCGCGTAATCGCCCTGCGTTAAGCGAACACATTTGCCATCGATGATATCTATTGCCGGAATGATGACCATAATTAGTAGTTAGTTGTCGATATTAACATGTTGTGTTATTAAAAAAGATCTATAGAAATGCGCGAGTCTCTCTGTGAAACTCCGTGTTCTCCGTGTCTCTGTGGTGAAAAAAGATCGAAGCGAAGGCTTTACCACAGACACGGAGAACACGGAGTTTCACAGAGAGTTTTCAATAGCATAACATGTTAATAATAACGAAAGCGTTTTTAGAGATTAATAAAATTTTGTAAGATCTGTTCGCCCGCTGCGGCACTTTTCTCCGGGTGAAACTGCACACCATAAAAATTACTTTTTTGCAAAGCGCTGCTGAACCTGGTTCCATACTCTGTAACAGCAGCGGTTTCTTTACACAGCGCTGCATAATAACTATGCACGAAATAACAGTATGGATCTTTGGGAATATTTTTGAAAAGAGGTTCTTTACCTTCTTCCACCGTGTTCCAGCCTATCTGCGGTATTTTAAGGTCGCCAACAAATTTCTTAACGTTAGTATCGAAGATCCCGAGACAAGAGGTATCATTTTCTTCACTATGGTTACACATTAATTGCATGCCGAGACAAACACCAAGTACAGGTTGTTGTAAATTTTTAAGCACAATATCTAACCCACGCTCCGTTAAATAATTCATCGCCGTACTTGCTTCACCAACACCAGGAAAGATCACTTTATCTGCCTCCTGTATCCGTTGGTGGTCGTCTGTAACAACTGCCTCCATCCCGATACGTTCGAGAGCATACAATACCGATTGTATATTTCCTGCGTTATATTTTACTATTACAAGTTTCATGTATCTGCGTTTGTCAACTCAAAACATTCTTCAGAAATGTCCGGGTTCCTTCTTCTATATTGTCTGTCTCTTCCAGCATCTTAATATATGCCGTTCCGATAATTGCACCGTTTGCGTATTTGCAGGCGGATCGAAAAGTTTCTTTATCCTTTATTCCAAATCCTACCAAAACCGGGTTTTTTAATTGTAAGGACTGAAGCCTTTGCAGGTATTTTTCTACTGCGTTAAAATCTTTATCCTTACCAGTTGTAGCCGATGAACTCACCGCATATAAAAACCCTGTGCTCAATGAATCTAATTTTCTTACACGTTCTTCCGAAGTTTCAGGTGTAACCAAAAAAATAAAATTCAGCCCATGTTTTTTTATGATCGCGCCATATTCTGTTTCAAATTCAAATTCGGGAAGATCGGGTAAGATCAATCCATCAACACCCAATGCGGCCGCCTCCGAACAAAATTTATCGAACCCATATTGCAGTACGGGGTTCATATATCCCATTAAGATCACGGGTATCATTATCTCTTTTCGAAAATTTTCGAGTTGTTCAAACAACACAGCAATTGTCATTCCGTTTTCCAATGCTTTGCCGCCACTGGCCTGTATCACGGGACCATCAGCTAATGGATCACTATAGGGCATTCCTAACTCGATAAGATCCGCCCCGCTTTCCTGCAATGCTTTCATTACCCGAACTGTACTGTTCAATTGCGGGTAACCTGCGGTGCAGTAAACATTCAGTATCTTATTTTGTTTCCTGGCAAACAATTCCTGTATCCTGCTCATATCTTTTATTTTTCCATCGCCTTCATATAAGTGGCAAGGTCCTTATCACCCCTGCCGCTTAAACAAACAACTACACGATCCGTGGTTTTCAAATTCAATTTCCCTAACACAGAAAATGCATGCGCACTTTCGAGTGCGGGTATGATACCTTCTGTTTTACTTAAATGAAAAGCTGCTTTCAATGCTTCATCATCTGTCGCACTCAAAAAAAGACCTCGCCCGCTTTCAAACAAATGCGCGTGTAAAGGACCAACACCCGGGTAATCCAAACCTGCGGAAATGCTATGCGGTTCTACTACCTGTCCATCCGCTGTTTGCATTACAAGGCTTTTACTTCCATGTAATATGCCGGGTTTGCCCAATTGCGTAGTTGCTGCACTCATGCCGCTATGTACACCGTGGCCGGCAGCTTCCACTGCAACCAACTGCACATCCAACTCATCTAAAAAATGATAGAACATCCCCGCTGCATTACTTCCGCCACCTACACAGGCCACTACATGTGTTGGCAATTCATTGCCGGTTTTTTCTTTTAGCTGGACTCTTGTTTCTTTACTGATCACACTTTGAAAACGCGCCACCATATCAGGATACGGATGTGGGCCAACCACGCTGCCAATAATATAATGCGTATCTACCGGGTTATTGATCCAGTCGCGGATAGCTTCATTCGTGGCATCCTTTAATGTTTTACTTCCACTCAATGCAGGAATTACTTTTGCTCCCAGCATTTTCATGCGCGCAACATTTGGGGCCTGCCGTTCAATATCTTTCTCGCCCATATAAACAATACACTCCATTCCTTTCAACGCGCAAACAGTTGCGGTAGCCACACCATGTTGCCCCGCGCCCGTTTCAGCAATGATGCGTGTTTTGCCGAGTTTTCTTGCCAATAATATTTGCCCGATGGTATTGTTGATCTTGTGCGCGCCTGTGTGACAAAGATCCTCACGCTTTAAGTAAATAGAAGTATTGAACTCCTTACTCAATCTTTCCGCGAGGAACAAAGGCGTTGGTCTGCCTACATAATCTTTTAGCAACAATTGAAATTCTTTTTGAAAAGAAGGCTCATACATGATATCGAGATACTTCTCCTGCAATTCGGCTACATTTCTATGCAGCATTTCGGGAATATAAGCACCACCGAACTGGCCGTAATAGCCTTGTTCATTGGGTTGCTGGTATGTTTGTGTTGTTGTCATTCTATATCTGCTTAACTGCCGCGATGAATTCGCGTAATTTATCCATGTCTTTAATGCCCGGTGATGTTTCAAACCTGCTGTTCACATCAATCGAAAAAAGATCTTTCGCCACCGGGTCGCGTGTAAACTCGTGCAGTCTTTCTATATCATCGGGACCGATACCACCGCTTAGAAAAAAAGGTTTCCCAATATTCAATTCTTTCAACGTGTTCCAGTCAAATTTCTTTCCCGTACCACCGTAACCCGCGCCTTCTGTATCAAAAAGGAACATATCTGCTATATCTACATAATCTTTCACTTTCCATGGGATATTATCATCCTCACGCAAGCGAAATGCTTTTACTACCGTTACATAGTTGGCTATCTTCTCGCAGTATTTAGGTGTTTCGTCTCCATGTAACTGAACAATATACAGACCGCAATCGTCCACGGCTTCCAATACTTCTTCCACCGTTGCATTTACAAACACGCCTACTTTATTAATGCCCTTACCTTTTATTTTTTTGACTTCGGTCCTGGGCATAAAACGGTACACATAACGTGGCGATTTTGGATAGAAAATAAAACCGGCAAATTCAACACCCATTTCATCAAGTTGCAAAACCTGCTCGGTGCTTGTCATACCACAGACCTTGATACGCATATCAGCTTGCTTTTAGTTGATTAACAAAATCAGCAAAAGCAATCGAAGGGCTTGCCTGTTTCATAAAATTCTCCCCGATCAGGAAGCCTTTGAAACCGGCCTGCCGTAAAGTTACAATAGTATCCACATCGCTGATACCACTTTCTGCTATGGCAGGCTTTTCTTTGGGTATCTTGTTAATAAGATCCAGTGATGTATCGATACTTACTTCAAATGTTTTAAGGTTGCGGTTGTTAACGCCTACCAGGTCAACTTCATCACAGATATGGCCCAGTTCTTCATCGTTATGTATCTCAAGTAAAACTTCCATTCCCAACCGCTTTGCTGTTGTCGCCATTGTTCTTACTTCAGATGGTGTTAAACAGGCGGCGATTAAAAGGATCACTTCGGCGCCAAATGCTTTGGCTTCGATGAGCTGGTATTCGTCGATCATGAAATCTTTTCTAAGCAAAGGCACTTCATTGATAGTTGCCGCTAAGAGATCATCCAGTGAACCACCAAAGAATTCATGATCCGTTAAAACCGAGATCCCGGATGCCCCATGTTTTGCATAAGCCGTGGTTACTTCTTCAACAGTTACTTTGTCATTGATGATTCCTTTGCTTGGTGATCTGCGTTTGAATTCCGCGATAATACCTGTCTTATCCGGGTTCAGTAAGAATGATTTGAGAGAAAGTGTTTCATTCGTAAAGAATTTTCCTTTTTCTAATTCAGCAACAGAAATAAGCTGCTTGCGTGCGGCCACTTCTATTTTTTTATGTGCTATGATGGTATCTAATATATTCATGTTATTGCAGGCTTACCAAGGTTTGTAATGCACTATTTGCTTTGCCGCTTTCGAGACTGTCAACCGCAGCGTTGTAGGCATCATCATAGGTTTTATAATTTCCCGTACAGTGCAAAGCCATAGCAGCATTCGCCAATACCACTGCATTCTGCGCCCAGCTACCTTCTCCTTTGATGATCTTTGTAAAGATCCTGGCTGCTTCTTCCACTGTGTTACCACCATGGATATCTTCTGCGGTAACCATTCGTTTACCCAGTTGTTCTGGAGTCATCACTTTCTCGCCTTCATTGGTGATCACTTTGGTATCATTCGTGAGAGAGATTTCATCGTAACCATCCAATCCATGAATAATAGTGAATGCTTTACCGGTTGGTTGCAATAAATAATTATAGATCCTCGCCATTTCTAAATTATACACGCCGACCAACTGGAATGCTGGCGAGGCGGGATTCACCATCGGCCCCAGCATATTAAAAAAAGTACGCACGCCTAAATTTTTTCGTATTGGCCCAACGATCTTTAATGCAGGGTGAAACAGGGGCGCATGCAGGAAACAGATATTCGCAGTTTCCAGTTCTTTGAGCAATTGTGCATTGTCATTCTTAAACGTATAGCCCAGCTGTTCCATTACATTCGATGAACCACTGATGGATGAAGCGCCATAGTTACCATGCTTGGCCACTTTCTGTCCCGCGCCTGCCACGATAAAACAGGAAAGTGTTGAAATGTTGAATGTATTTTTTCCATCACCGCCGGTACCCACAATATCCATTACCTCGTGTCCATTCAGATCGATCTTTACACATAATTCCAGCAGCGCATCACGAAATCCTTGTAACTCTTCAATAGTAATACTCCGCATAAGAAACACCGTAATGAATGCCGACATCTCCGCATCACTATATTGCCCGCGGGAAATATTGATCAGTATCTCCTTTGCAGTTTCGCGTGAGAGCGTTTTGTGTTCGAATAAATATTGTAAGATCTTCTTCATAATTTCTTTTTTACTAAAACTGACAGTGTTTACCAATAAGCTATTTATGCCTTTAACCAGTTGGCAATTATTTTTTCTCCATCCGGTGTTAACACACTTTCAGGATGGAACTGTACTCCCTGTACATCAAATTTTGTATGCTGCAGCGCCATGATGTAATTGTTAGCATCACGGGCCGTGATCTCCAATTCAGCCGGGAAATCTTTTTCATTCACCACCCAGCTATGATAACGGCCGACCTCAATGGTGTCGGGCAATCCTTCAAACAGTTCACTTCTCATTCCCGATTTTTCGCTTTTAACTACAATGGGTGTTGCTACACCGTGATACACCGTAGATAAATTTGTCAATGTTCCGCCAAATGCTTCGCCTATCGCCTGGTGTCCCAAACACACGCCCAGTATGGATTTAGAAGAAGCGTATTCTTTGATCAACGGTAATAACATTCCTGCTTCCGAGGGAATACCGGGGCCCGGAGATAAAATGATCTTGTCATATTCCTTCGCCTTCTCCATCGGCAACTCATCGTTCCTGAAAACATCCACTTTTCCATGTGTTATCTTTTCAACAAGATGAACCAGGTTGTAAGTGAATGAATCGTAATTATCGAATACTAGTATTTTCATGTTTGCTTTATTTCTGTCCCTAGACCATAGTCCATGGACCATCGTCTATGGACTATGGTCTAAATTCCTTCTGCTATTTCAATTGCCTTCTTCAGCGCGTTCAATTTATTATTCACTTCCTGCAATTCATTCTCAGGAACACTTGCCGCCACCACACCGGCACCGGCCTGGTAGATCAATGTATTGTTCCTGCTTAAAAAAGTGCGGATCATGATCGCATGGTTGCAACTGCCGTCAAACCCGATAAAACCAATGCCGCCGCCGTAATAGCTTCTTGCGGTTGGTTCATAATCATCGATGATCTCCATCGCTTTGAATTTGGGTGCGCCACTCAAGGTCCCTGCCGGAAATGTTTTAGCAAGCAACTCAAATGGATTCTGGTTCTTCCTCACTTTACCTGTTACTTCACTCACCAAATGAATTACATGGCTGTAGTATTGCACCTGCCTGTAATGACTGACTACCACATCATCACACGCGCGGCTAAGATCGTTGCGTGCGAGATCCACCAGCATCACGTGTTCTGCGTTTTCCTTTGCATCCTTCAATAATTTTTCAGCCATCTGTTGATCGATCTCATCATCACCGCTTCGTTTGAATGTGCCCGCAATGGGATGCACGACAGCTTTCCCATTTTGTATGATGAGCTGCGCTTCGGGGGAAGAGCCCATCAGTTTATAATCACCATAATCAAAGAAAAATAAATACGGCGAAGGGTTTACACTGCGCAGTGAGCGATATACATTGAACTCATCACCTGTAAAGCTTTGCTGGAACCGCCTGCTGAGAACAATCTGGAAAACATCACCGCGCATGCAACGTTGTATACCTTTCTTCACCATTTCGCGGTATGCATCGTCAGTCATGTTAGATGATTCCGCTCCTTTTGTTTTAAAAGGAAACACCGGCACATCCTTGCTTTTGATCAGCGATTCAACAATTGTCATCTCAGATTCGATACCGGGTATGATATTCTCGCAAATGATCAATTCATCTTTGAAATGATTGAAGGCGATCACGTACTGGTATAAACGATACCGCATCAAAGGAATAACCGGTTGCGAGCTGTTAGCGGTGTTCAAAGAGATCGTATCAAAGAATTGTACCGCGTCAAATGCAGTATAGCCAAACAAGCCCTGCGCAAATTTTCCTTCTTTTTCTGTTGGCGTATTCACATTGAATTGCTGCATGAATGACCATAAACGTGCCGGCACTTCCGCCGTATCTTTTATCTCTACCCGTTCAGGTTTTTGTGCAGGCAGTTTGAGCTCAATACTTTTCGTAGAACTGATCTCTATACCCGCGATAGCGTTAATGCATATAAAGGAATAGCTGTTCTCAGCTGCATGATGATCGGTGCTTTCCAGCAGCACTGTATCGCGGAAGCGGTCACGCACACGCAGGTAGATGCCTACAGGTGTGAAAACATCGGCGAGAAGTTTTTTGCAGGTGGTGTTTAGTTCTATTTTTTTCATGGTTGTTTTTTTAACCCCTTTTATCCCTCCCCGACCCTCCCCTGTGAGGGGAGGGAGGAAGAATAAAAAAACCCCGACAGTTTATTGTCGGGGTTCTGAATATAATTCAAAATAGTACTGGCTATGCCATTACAATCCCCGAACGGAGTTTGTATGCCACCACCAATATTTATTTGTTACCTGGTTCATTGTGTTACAAAAATGCGGGAGAATATCGTTATAAACAAATTTTTTTTGCGGCGCAGTTCCTTTTGCTAACTTCATAATAACTATCCGGCTATGAGAAAACGCTTCCTCTTCGCAGGTTTTATGCTGCTTTTGGCATTTACAGGAACTGCACAGAAAACCGATACTGCCATCTTGTTATTACCCGATCGGGTATTTGATGGTGAGGCAATGCATAATAACTGGGGCGTACTCGTAAGAAAAAATATGATCATTGCCACCGGCGATGCACGCTCCATTAAACCCGATGGCGTTTATAAAACGATCGAGCTTAAAGGAACAACACTCTTACCAGGATTTATTGAAGGGCATTCACATTTATTCCTGCATCCGTATAATGAGACAAAATGGGATGAACAGGTAATGAATGAATCAAGCGCCGAACGTACTGCACGCGCAGTTGTTCACGCAAAAAAAACTTTACTCGCAGGCTTCACCACTGTTCGCGACCTTGGAACGGAAGGAGCAGGTTATGATGATGTGGGATTGAAAACAGCCATCGAAAAAAATATCATCCCGGGCCCAAGAATGATCGTAGCTACACGAGCGATCGTAGCTACGGGAAGTTATGGGCCTAAAACAAAGAATACAGATAACCTTCTCATCAAAGGCGCCGCTGAAGCAGATGGAACGGATGCATTGATCAAAGAAACAAGAACACAGATCGGCAATGGCGCGGATCTTATTAAAGTATATGCAGACTACCGCTGGGGATTGAATAAAACTTCGCAACCCACTTTTACGATAGATGAATTGAAAACAGTGGTAGCTGTTGCTGCAAGTACGGGAAGAAAAGTAGTAGCACATGCCAGCACGGAAGAAGGTATGCGCAGGGCAATACTTGCCGGCATCTCTACCATTGAACACGGCGACAACGGCAACGAAGAAATTTTCGACTTGATGATCAAAAACAAAACAGCTTATTGCGCAACCTTAAGTGCTGCCGAAGCTACCAGTGAATATGATGGATGGAAAAGAGGAACCTTACCTGAACCACCGAGAATAACTACCAAGAAAAAAAGTTTCGCACTCGCACTGCAAAAAGGTGTGACCATTTGTTTTGGTGGCGATGTAGGCGTTTATGCGCATGGCGATAATGCACGTGAAATGGAAGCGATGGTTGCTTATGGAATGAAACCCCTGGAAGTATTAAAAAGCGCCACTTCCACTAATGCGGATGTGTTTGGATATGGTGATAAGATCGGACGTATTAAAAAAGGATTGCTCGCTGATATGATTGCCGTGACGGGTGATCCATCGATCAATATTTCTGATGTAAGAAAAACCATCCTGGTAATGAAAGATGGAGTGATCTATGTAGAAAATCAACACTAATATTCAAAAGAAGAAAAACGAAGAAAAGAAGATAAAGAAGTCTTGCATTTTCTTCTTTCTTCTTCTAAGGAATCAATTTTTTAAGATGAAAAAGATAGTTTTATTTATCAGCCTGTGTTGTTTAACAGGCTTTGTTTCAGCAAAAACCAATCCCGATGATATTATAGGCGTTTGGTTAAGCGCCAACGGGCAGGCGCATTTGCAGATCTATAAAGAAGCGGATAAATATTTTGGTAAACTCGTTTGGCTGAAAGAACCCAACAATGCGAAAGGCACCCCAAAAATGGATGCAAATAACCCCGACGAACAATTAAGAACAAAGCCATTATTGGGTTTGGTCATTCTCCGCAATTTCAAATACGATGATGATGAATGGAGTGGCGGCCGTGTATACGATCCACAGAATGGGAAAGATTACAAATGTTATATGAAGCTGAAAGACCCGAAAACATTGAATGTGCGGGGGTATATTGGATTTTCTTTGTTGGGACGGACTGAAGTCTGGACGAGAGTGAAATGACAATTACTAATTAGCAATTAATAGTGAATAATTAAGATCTCCGAACTTAGGAATTATTAATTATTCACTATTAATTTTTAATTGCTTTTAAAGTACTCCTTTCGTCGATGGCAAATAATTACTCAAAGGATCTCTTTTCACCGCCATCCGTATCGCTTTTGCAAATGCTTTAAAGATCGCTTCAATTTTATGGTGTTCGTTCTCACCTTTGCATTCAATGTTCAGGTTGCATTTGGCTGCGTCGCTGAATGATTTGAAAAAGTGGAAGAACATTTCGGTAGGCATCTCTCCTATCTTTTCTCTACTGAATTCAGCGTTCCATACGATCCAGTTACGCCCACCGAAATCAATAAGCACTTTGGCTTCGGCTTCATCCATAGGCAGTGCGAATCCATAGCGTTCCATTCCGCGTTTATCGACCAGTGCTTTTGCGAAGGCTTCTCCCAATGCAATACCAGTGTCTTCAATGGCGTGGTGTTCATCAATATGCAGGTCGCCTTTTGTAATAACAGTGAGATCCATTTTCCCGTGACGCGCGATCTGGTCGAGCATATGATCAAAAAATCCAAGGCCGGTTGAGATATTCGCTTTGCCACTTCCATCAAGATTCAATTCTATCCTGATCTGTGTTTCGTTTGTATTTCTTTCGTGTATCACTTTACGTAACCCTAATTTCAGGAAGGTGTACACATCATTCCACTTATCTGTTTCAAATGCGATAGTACCGCGAAGTGTTGCCTCCTGTTCAGCAGTTAATTCATGTAATGACGAACGGAAATAAATGGCTTTGCATCCTAAATTTTTTGCCAGTTGTATATCACTCCACCTGTCTCCTATTACAAATGAATTCGAAAGATCAAATGCCTCATTGCCGATAAAATGTTGTAGCAAGGCAGTGCCTGGTTTGCGCGTCGGTTTATTGTCAGCTGCAAAAGTTTTATCAACGATCATCTCATTAAACACAAAACCCTCGCCTTCCAAAGTGCGGAGCATCAGGTCATGGTAAGGATGGAAATTATTTTCCGGATAAGCATCAGTACCCAACCCATCCTGGTTGGTAACCATTACTTTGTAATAATCCAGGTCCGCAGCAATTCTTGCCAACGCAGAAATAGCACCTGGCACAAAAGATGTTTTCTCAATAGCATCCACCTGGAAATCCGTTGGAGGTTCCTGCAGCACAACACCATCACGATCGATAAATAACACCCCCCGCCCCCTAAAGGGGGAGTTAGCATGCTTGCTTATTAGTTCACTATCACTCATAATACTATTTGATCTTTAATCGTACTGCTTTTACTTCTGCAGGTGTTACAGCGGATGCTTTATTGGTCCAGCTGTTTCTTACATAGGTTAGTACATCTGCTATCTCCTGGTCGGTGAGATCAGTGTGCGGCGCCATTTTATTGCTGTAGTATTCGCCGTCGAGTTCTACGCTTTCAGTCATGCCTTTTAACACAATTTTGATCAGCCTCTCTTTGTTGTTATTTACTACCTGCGTTGCTGCATCCAATGGTGCATTTAAATGGGGAACGCCGCCGCCATCTACCTGGTGACAGGCAAGACATTGTTTCAGGTAAATCAATTTACCCCTATCCATCGTTGCTTTCATTCCCGTAACTGGGGGAGGCAAAATAGCAACAGGTTTAGATTTTGCCGGTACTGTTTTTTTAGGTGAGGGTTGAAAACTCATCAAAGCAATAATTGCTATAATACAACCAATCAATTTTTTCATCAATTCTTATTTGCCATTATAAATAATACGATAAATAGTTCCTTTCTGATCATCTGATACATACAGTGAGCCATCGGGGCCCTGTGCCAATCCGCATGGACGATGATCTGCATTACGGGGTGTTAAGCCGGTTTCTTTTCCTGAAAAATTGTTGGCGAACACTTCCCATTTGCCACTGGGTCTGCCATTTTCAAAAGGAACGAATGCAACATAATATCCTTCCTGTGGCAATGGCGCACGGTTCCATGATCCATGAAATGCGATGAATGCACCGTTCTTATATTTTGCCGGGAACATATTGCCCGTATAAAACAACAATGCATTGGGCGCCATATGCGCAGGAAATGCAACCAAAGGATCGATGTATTCTTTACTGCCTTCTGTTTTTCCATCGCCACCATATTCTGGAGCGACCATTTTCTTATTCAACTCAGGATCGAAATAAATATATGGGAAGCCGGCATTGTCACCTTTCTTCAAAACGTACAGGCATTCAGCAGGTTTTTCAGCATTATCCCTTTCAGTAAACAGTTCGGGCCATAGTACATGCAGGTCATCACGGCCATGCTGCATCACAAATAATTGATTGGCCTGGGTATTCCAATCCAATCCTACCACATTACGCAAACCGGTTGCGAATTTAACACCATCACCATATGTCTGGTTTAATTTATCTGCTTTGAATTGCCAGATACCTCCAGCAGAATCCAATATGTTACAAGGCATTTTTCCTTTGCTATGCAGGCCCGGGTTTTCCTGGCATGAATTGGTAAACGCGCCAATGTTCACATAAATATTGCCTGCATTATCCAGTGCAATTGATTTTGATTCATGGTGATGTTTATTGAGCAATCCGTAAATAATTTTTTCTCCTTTGGGATCGATCACATCTCCTTTTGCATCCAGTTTGTAACGGTATACATCATCGTCGGACGATGCATAGAGATAACCGTTCTTTACAACAATTCCTGTTCCGCCATAATTTGCGAGACCGGTTGTTTCATCCGATTTCCCATCGCCATTGGTATCGTGTAATTTCAGGATGCCTTTTCCTTCGGCGACCTTTCCGTTCACTTTAATATATATATCCCCCTGCGGAGTAACAGCAATATGACGCGCCTTACCCAAACCCTCGGCAACTCTTAATGCGCCGAAACCTGCGGGCAGTTTTAAATTCGCGTTATCAGCATCGGGTACAACAGCAACAATTTTGGCCGCTTTGCCTGATCCGCCCGCATTTTCATTATGGCTACCCAGGTTATCTCCGACATTCTGAGCTCCTGCGCTGATTCCCAGTCCAAGCAACAAAACAGATAAAACAGGAAAGGTCTTTTTCATATGAGTGTGTATTTGGGTTTGAAATTACAACTGAAAACACATATTTGAACAGATTGTTTATAGAGTGTACCATTCCTGCATGGCATCCACGAGTAGCGTATTCTCTTTTTCGGTTCCTACTGTAATCCGGAGGCAGTTTTCGCAGAGTGTCACATTACTCCTGTCGCGCAGCACAATGCCTTTCGTGAGAAGGAACTCGTAGATCTTTCTCGCTTCTTTGATCTTTACGAGGAAGAAATTGGCATCCGATGGATATACTTTTTCTACCGTTGGCATCGACCTGAACACTTCAGCCATTGCCTCGCGCATATCTACCAGCAGATGGATCATATCATTTACCTGTCCCACTTCATCAAGCGCTTTTAAAACCAGTTCTTGTGTGGCCTGGTTAATGTTATACGGTGGTTTTACTTTATCAAGTATTTCGATGATCGCAGCCGAAGCAAATGCCATCCCTAATCTAAGACCCGCAAGTCCCCATGCTTTACTCAACGTTTGTAAAACAACGAGGTTAGGATAATCGGAAAGCTCCTGTATAAAAGATTTTTGTTTGGCGAAATTAATATAAGCTTCATCGATCACCACAATACCATTGAAATTATTCAGCACCATTTCTATATCTGCCCGGTTCAATGCATTGCCGGTAGGGTTATTGGGAGAACAGAGCCAGATCAATTTTGTATTTACATCGATCAATGTTTCAATATGCACCAGGTCCAGTTGAAAATCTTCCAGTAATGGCGCTTTGCGGATCGCAACATCGTTGATATTGGCGCTTACTTCATACATGCCATAGGTTGGCGGGCACAGGATCACATTGTCTTTACCCGGCTCACAAAAACTCCGGAATAAAAGATCGATACATTCATCGCTTCCATTGCCGAGAAAAATATGTTCTGCAGCAATGCCTTTAATCACACTTAATTTTTGTTTGATGGCGCGTTGATGCGGATCAGGATAACGGTTATACCATTTGGTTAACGGTGAACCCAAACTGTTCTCATTCGCATCGAGAAACACTTTTGCTTCACCACTGAATTCATCACGGGCGGATGAATAGGGTGTGAGTTTTTTAATATTTTCTCTTATAAGTTTTTCTAACTGAAACATTTTTTTATGCTTAATGCGGAACGCTTAACGCGGAACGCAGTTTAAAATTTAGAATTACAACTGATACAGTGTTACACTTTGGCATATAGCATTAAGCGTTTAGCGTCCGTCGTTAAGCGTATCCTCACTGCATTGGCATGTGCCTGTAAGCCCTCTGCTTCAGCCATCAGTTCAACTGTTTTACCAATATTCTGTAAACCCTGTTGCGATAATTTTTGATAAGTTATTTTCTTAACAAAACTGTCGACACTAACGCCACTGTAGGCCCTGGCAAATCCATTAGTAGGTAACGTGTGATTGGTACCACTCGCATAATCTCCCACACTTTCCGGCGAATAATTGCCGAGAAAAATAGACCCTGCGTTGATTATTTTTTCAGCAACCGCTTCATCGTTCTTACAGGCGATGATCAAATGTTCTGCGGCATATTCATTTACCAGGTCAATGCCTTCGTCAATATTTTTTACCACGATTGCCAGGCTGTTTGCAAGCGCTTTTTCGGCGATGCCTTTTCTGGGCAACAGGTCAAGTTGTTTACTTAACTCTTCGTCAACAGTTTTTACCAGCAATTCACTGTTTGTAACAAATAAAACCTGGCTATCGGCTCCATGCTCAGCCTGGCTCAAAAGATCTGCGGCAATAAAAGAGGCCTCTGCTGTTTCGTCGGCCAGCACGCATACTTCGCTTGGGCCCGCCGGCATATCTATCGCGATGCCCTGCTGTTGCACCAGCTGTTTGGCGCAGGTGACGTATTGATTGCCGGGACCAAATATTTTGTACACCTGCGGTACAGTTTCAGTTCCGTAAGCCATTGCTGCGATCGCCTGAACACCACCAATTTTATAAACAGAATTGATGCCTGTTAACTGCGCTGCAAATAAAATAGCCGGGTGTAACTTTCCATTTTTACCCGGCGGCGAGCAAAGGATCACTTCCTTACAACCCGCGATCTTCGCAGGGATGCCTAACATTAATATAGTAGAGAACAAAGGTGCAGTTCCACCCGGGATGTACAATCCCAGTTTTTCTATCCCGATACTTTTACGCCAGCATCGTACACCGGGCATGGTTTCCACTATTTCAACCGGAGCTATTTGTTTTTCGTGAAACAAACTAATGTTTGCAGCAGCTTGCTCAATCGCCTGTTTTAATTCGGAAGAGACAAGGTCCACTGCTTCATTGATCTCCTTTTCTGATACAAGAAAATTATCCAGCAGCACACCATCAAATTTTTCTGTGAATTGCTTAACAGCTTTATCACCATTCAGTTTTACTTCACTCATTACCGCACGAACAGTTTGTTGCAGCGAACTATTATCAATAGCCGGCCGTTGCAGGAGTTGTTTCCAATTTTTCCTTAGTGGATATTTACTAATTTTCATATTCTACTTTGGCTGTATTGTTACAATATTCCGGCACTGGTATCAGCGTTTGCCAATCGTCTGTATGCGCTAAATACTTTAGCGAAAACAGGCTCTTACAAAGTCTTACTCGGGTCTTTCTCGGATCTTACTCAGGCCTTATTTGTGTTTTACTAAATTTTTTATACCGCACTTTTACCTTAATTGATAAATAATAAGGTGAAAGTCAATTTTTTATATTTATGCCCGGTAACAGAACCGTTTACCTTTTTACAACCAAACAAACATTCCGTTTTTCCAAAATATGTTTTGGTTCAAAAGGCTTTTACGGTTCTCAGACATCAAACGATCATCTTTTCTATCGGCACCACCAGAATTCCCTGTGCCCCAGCCGCTTTTAACTGTTCAATAATTTCCCAGAAATCATTTTCATTCAATACACTGTGTACACTGCTCCAGCCTTCTTCTGCCAATGGCAAAACGGTTGGACTCTTCATTCCGGGCAGCAGTCCAATGATCTCGGTTAATTTTTCATTCGGCGCATTCAGCAAAATATATTTATTGTTCTTTGCTTTTTTAACTGATTGGATACGAAACAGCAACCTGTCTATCAATTGCTGTTTTTCTTCAGACAATTCTTTGTTCTTAATAAGTATCGCCTGCGATTGCAGAATGGTCTCTGATTCTTTCAATCCATTCATAAACAAAGTAGAACCACTGCTTACCAGGTCGCAGATTGCATCTGCCAAACCAATGCCGGGTGCGATCTCTACACTTCCGCTGATCTCGTGAATATCAGCTTCAACATTTTTACTTTTCAGGAAATCACCTAAGATCACAGGATAACTGGTAGCGATCTTCTTGCCTGCCAAAAATTGCACATCTCCATACTCCTCGCCTTTTCTTACGGCAATGCTTAAACGGCATTTGCCAAAACCGAGTTTCTCAACTACATCCACTTTCTTTTTCTTTTCATACACTACGTTCTCTCCAACAAAGCCAATATCGGCTACAGCATCTTCCACGTATTGCGGAATATCATCGTCGCGCAGGAAATACACTTCCAACGGAAAATTGGTCGCGTCGGCTTTCAGTTTATTCACGCCATTGCTGATATCGATACCGCATTCCTTTAAAAGCCGGATCGAGTCGTCATACAACCTGCCGCTTTTTTGAATCGCTAATTTCAGTTTCATATTTTCTTTCATAATTCAATACCGGAATTTAATAGCCCCTCCGGGTACAGGGTATAAAAAAAGAGCTTACCATTTGGTAAGCCCTTTAATGTTTTATTGTGACCAGCACAAAACACCAACAGCCTACCCCTGGGGTAAGAAATGATGGTGGTGGATGCGTGCAAATATTTTCATAACAGGACACAAAAGTAAAGGCATCTGCATTTACAGGCAAATTTTTTTCCCACGGGCTGCCGGATCGTTGTTAAACAGGCGGTTTTGTCAGTATCTTGCTAAGCCCAAAATGATGGCTGTTATGCAGAAACTTACACTTGTTATTATCAGTTGTATTACCCTCTCCATCTGCATTACAGGCGCAAATGCCCAATCAAAACGAAAACTCGTATGGAGCGATGAATTCAACTACAAGGGACTGCCCGACTCAACCAAATGGAGCTATAATGTTGGCGGTCACGGCTGGGGCAATAAAGAATTGCAGTATTATACCAGCAAACAATTGGGTAATGCAAGGGTTGAAAACGGGAACCTGGTCATAGAAGTTAAAAAAGAAAACATTGACAAAAATGCGTATTCCTCTGCACGCCTTGTTACCAAGGGCAAGGGCGACTGGCTCTATGGGAGGATTGATGTAAAGGCGAGGATCCCAAAAGGTGTTGGTACCTGGCCCGCCATCTGGATGTTGGGATCTACTTCCCCGTTAAAATGGCCGGATGATGGAGAGATAGATATTATGGAACACGTGGGCTACGACCAGGGCGTTGTTCATGGAACGATTCATACAAAAAAATATAATCACAATATCGGCACGCAGAAAGGCGCCATGATCACTGTTCCTGATTGCAGTGAGACATTTCATGTATACTCATTAGACTGGGACGCTGAAACGGTAACAATATTGGTTGATGACAAACCCTATTTCAGTTTTAAAAATGAACACAGCGACCGCACCGCCTGGCCGTTTGATGGGCCGATGCACCTGCTATTAAATATAGCAGTCGGTGGTGGATGGGGCGGACAGAAAGGTGTGGATGATTCCATCTTCCCGCAGAAAATGGAGATCGATTATGTAAGAGTTTATCAATAAAATCAGTTAAGAGTTAATAGTTAAAAGTTAATAATTAGTGACCCTCTTAACTTTTAACTGTGAACTTTTAACTTCTAACAACCAAAACACTATGAGAAAAACAAAACAAATCACCCCGTTGTTTTTTCTACTTTTTGCATGCAGCTTTATTTTTGGGCAGGATGCAGTAAGTTATCAAACACCACCCAAAGACATTGCCGACCTGTTGTTGGCAAAACCAACACCGGCAGTTCGTGTAGACAGCAAAGCTGAATGGATGTTATTGAGTGAGCGCAATTCTTATCCAACAGTGGAAGAATTGGGCCAGCCTGAAAACCGGATCGCCGGTATGCGTTTGAATCCAAACAATTTTTCTCCGAGCAGGCAAACCTTTATCAACAACTTCACGCTGAAGAATATCAAGACAGATAAAGAGTTTAGCATTGCGGGTCTTCCGGCCGGTATGCTTGCAGGTGGTGGCAGTTGGAACCCATCTGAAACAAAGATCGCTTTCACCAATTCTACCGGTTCTAAAGTGGATCTGTATGTGATCGACATTGCTACCAAAAAAGCAATGAAGATAAATAAGCTGCCGGTAAATACTGTGTTAGGTATAGCATACACATGGGTTGATGATAACACTATCATATATAAGGCTACAACACAATCGGCATCAAATGCGCCTAAACGCCCGATCACACCAAAAGGGCCTACGGTTCAGCAGAGCCTTGGGAAAGCCGCACCCAGTCCTACTTTCCAGGACCTGATCAAATCGCCTTATGATGAACAGCTGTTCGAATTCTATGCTACATCACAATTGATACAGAATAAGAATGGCATAGAAACCAATATTGGCAAACCGGGATTGATCAGCACATTGTCCTTATCGCCTGATAAGAAATATATGATGGTGCGTACGGTTAGAAAACCTTTCTCCTATCTCGTAACGGCAAACGGTTTTCCTTCAACAGTTACGATTACTGACCTGACAGGAAAAGTGGTGAAAGTATTGGCTGAATTACCCTCATCAGAAGGAACACCTTCAGGTAATGGCAATACACTACCAATACCGCGTGCTTTTGACTGGAGAGATGATGAAGCCGCTACCGTTACATGGGCCATGCCATTGGATAGTGGTTTGATCAAAAAACAAGTGGACTATCATGATGTGGTATTGGCGTTGAGCGCACCATTCACCGGCGAACCCAAAGAATTATTTAAAACAAAATACCGTTATGGAGGCACTACCTGGGGCGATGCATCGCTGGCATTGGTAACAGATGTGTTGGGATCAAAACAATTGGTACGTGTTAGCCGTTACAATACTGCCAACAATACAATGGAGTTATTGTATGAGCGTAACCAAACGGATGCTTACAATAATCCCGGCTCACCTGTGAGTACTAAAAATAAATTCGGCAGGCCTGCTATTCAAACAATGGATAATGGTACAAAGATGCTGCTGAACAATGCAACAGGCGCTTCAGCAAAAGGCGATCTTCCTTTTCTTGCAAAATTTGATTTAGGTACAAAAAAGAACGAGATCATCTGGCGTTGCCAGGAAGGTATGTTTGAAGTGGTGGAAGATGTGATCGATGCCGACAAACTTGTATTGCTCACCCGCCGTGAATCACAAACAGAAGTTCCGAATTATTATATCAAGAACCTTGTATTGCGGATGGCAGACAAGCCTATCACACATTTCAGCAATCCATACCCGCAACTGGTTGGTGTAACCAAAGAAAAGATCAAATACAAAAGAGCGGATGGAGTTGATCTTACCGGCGATCTGTATTTGCCAAAGGGATACAATAAAGCCAAGGACGGTCCATTACCAGTTGTGATGTGGGCATACCCGAGAGAGTTTAACTCTGCGGCAGATGCGGCGCAGATCAGGGGAAGTAAGGATCGCTTCACTACCATCAGTTGGGCATCACCTATTTTTTATGTAACACAGGGGTATGCCATTCTTGACAATGCAGAATTCCCGATCGTATCAACCGGCCCGGATAAAAAACCGAACGATGATTTTGTTGCACAGCTAAAACTGAATGCAGAAGCAGCGATCAACAAATTATCCGACATGGGTGTGGGTGATAAAAACCGAGTGGCAGTTGGCGGGCACAGTTATGGTGCATTCATGACAGCGAATCTGCTGGCGCATACCAATCTTTTTAAAGCCGGTATCGCACGCAGCGGAGCTTATAACAGAACGCTTACACCATTTGGCTTTCAGAATGAGGACCGCACTTATTGGCAGGCACCGGATCTGTATCATGATATGAGCCCGTTTGCATATGCCGATAAGATCAAAACGCCGATTCTTCTGATACATGGCGAGGCCGATGATAATACCGGGACCTTCCCTATCAACAGTGAACGTTTGTTTGCTGCCATCAAAGGAAACGGCGGAACTGTTCGTTTTGTGTTCCTGCCTTATGAAGCACATAGCTACCGCGGAAAAGAAAATTTATTGCATATGTTGTGGGAGCAGAATGAGTGGCTGGAGAAGTATGTGAAGAACGCCAAGTAGAACCATTTTTTTGCCACAGACGACACAGATTAGCACAGACCAAATTCTGTGTTAATCTGTGTCGTCTGTGGCAATTTTTTTTCGAAATTACCGGTAATATGCATTTTGGTTTTATGCAAAGTATATTTCACGCAAAGGCGCCAAGGTGCAAAGCGGCAAAGAAGAACAGTAATCGTCAATAAAAATCTTTGCGCCTTTGCTCCTTGTCGTCTTTGCGTGAAATTCTTACCCCTTCAGCAATCTATTCACCGTTTCCTCAAAATCCTTTTTCAATTCCTCATAATGCACCCCCGTTCCCGGCCCTTCAAATCCTGCACGTATCACTGCCACTTTACCTTTCTTATCCAAAAAGATAGTTGATGGAAAAGATTTGATCGTTGTTAACTGTGGCAACGTTTTTTCTGTACGCAAGCTATCTGTAACTGTTACACCGGTATTCAACAGTGTGTATTGCACATTAAAACGGTTCTTGAATTTTTCAATACTTTTTTTCGATCTTTCAAAATCGGTTGTGTATTCATAGGCGAGGCCGATAATCTCTACACCCCGATGTTTATTCTTATTATAGTAATCGCTCAAAAAAACCGTTTCATCCATACAGTTCGGGCACCAGGAACCCAGGATCTGGATAACGACAACTTTATTCTTAAACTTCGGATCATTAATGGATACGCGTTTTTTATTCAGGTCCAGAAAACTGAAATTTAATTTTCCATTGCCATCTTTTACATGCATGGCAGCAACATCGGGCAAACTTGCCTTGGCATTTTTCACTGCTTCCCAAGGCTCGGAACTTTTCGGGCCTGAATAAAAAGTACCTCCTGTTATTTTTTTATCGCTGTCGATCTTTGCGGTAAATAAAAAAGCATGTACGCCATCAAATGTGGAGAGTTGTAAACTATCGCCACTAACGATACCGGAGAGATAACGGTAGTCGCCAGTGGGTGTTAACATGGTACCACGTAATGTGTTCCCTTTTTGCTGCCACTCCCCGATAGCGGGTCTTGATAATTCATCTGCCTTGGTAAAGGTAACTGCCCACCTGCCGGTGATATCTGTGACCGCCGGTTTAACAGGTTTTGTTGCCACACTCAATTGCGGCTCTGCAATAAAAGGCATTACCTGCGGGCCTTTGGAACCGGCTTTTATCCAAACGCCTTTCCAATACTGTGCAGAAACCCGTTTTGCTTTAAAGCCTGATTCAAACACCGGCATTTCTATAAAAACAGAATCCTTGGTGTATCGTATTTGATCAACACGCAAACGATCAGCCGCATTAACCAGGTATAAAACAGTTTTGTTATTTTCTGTTTTGATATCGAAATGAAAACGTATCAGTTTTCCATCTTCACGTACCAGGTTGCCGAACCAGGCGCCTTGCTGCAGAGGTGTTTGTGCACTTGTATGCAGGTATAGCATACTTAAGATCGATCCCATCCATATTGTAACTGAACGCATATTTTATATTTTACTATTTGCAAGATTAAGAATAGTCTACCAAAATGCCCTGTTAATTTACCAGGACGAGAAGAACAACAATTCATTACAAAAAATGTTTGAAAGAAGTAGATTTGATCAGCCATGACCAATAATTCATTAACCACCAATTGCTGTATCTGCGGCGGAGGCCCTGCCGGCATCATGCTTGGCTTCCTGTTGGCAAGAGCGGGTATTGAAGTAGTTGTGCTGGAAAAACATGCTGATTTTTTCCGTGATTTCAGGGGCGATACCATTCACCCCTCTACCATACAATTGATGCATGAGCTGAATTTACTCGATGCCTTCCTGCAGGTACCTCACCAGGAAGTGGACCAGCTGAACGGGCAGTTCAATGGTGTTGATGTACAGATCGCAGATTTTACCCATCTCAAAGTTGCCAAACCCATCCTGGCTTTAATGCCGCAATGGGATTTTCTCAATTTTATTTCGCGGCAGGCTTCTAAATATCCCGGCTTCACTTTATTGACTGAAGCTGTTGTTTATGAATTGATAAAAGATGGGCAGCGCACAACA
The DNA here is from genome assembly GCA_040388705.1 of Bacteroidota bacterium. Classification (GTDB taxonomy): domain Bacteria; phylum Bacteroidota; class Bacteroidia; order Chitinophagales; family Chitinophagaceae; genus Sediminibacterium. The sequence continues at coordinate 31,304 of JAZKBI010000009.1, forward strand.
GGCATCAAAGCAAATACACCAAATGGTCCGATAGAAATACATGCAAATCTAATTGTGGGCGCCGACGGCCGCAGTTCTGATGTAAGAAGATTGGCTGGATTGAATGTGATCAATACGGGCGCGCCCATTGATGTGCTATGGTTTCGCCTCTCAAAAAATTCTGCAACGGATCCCAAACAAACTTTAGGAAGATTTGAAGGCAACCGGATGATGGTGCTGCTCAATCGCGGCGATTACTGGCAATGCGCTTACGTAATCATGAAAGGCGAGCTGGAAACAATCAAAAGCAAGGGCATTGAAGGCTTTCATGATGATGTGATCGCGATCTGCCCATTCTTCAGAGACCGTGTGAATGAACTAAATGACTGGAACGATATCAAACTTTTAAATGTTGTCATCGATCATCTCGAAAAATGGTATGCTGAAGGAGTTGTGTGTATAGGAGATGCATCGCATGCAATGTCACCAGTAGGCGGCGTGGGTATCAATCTTGCGATACAGGATGCGGTGGCAGCAGCCAATATTTTATATCCTTCCTTATTGCGAAAAGAATCGATCCCTATAACTGTTCTCAAAAAAATTCAGCAGCGAAGAGAATTTCCTGCGAGAGTAATACAGCGCATGCAGGTAATTATGCAGAATGGAATTGTCAGAAGAAAAAATACACCGGGTGAAAAACAAACGCTTCCCTTCTTTCTGAAAATGTTTAAACGATTTCCTTTTCTTACAAGAATACCTGCTAAAATCATCGGGATGGGTATACGGCCGGAACATATAAAAACTCCCGATGTTGGGAAGGTAGAAATTCAAAAGTAAAAAATCAAAATTCAAAAATCATTCCGGTTTTTTTGCTTCCTTCACCTGCAATTCCTCCCAGGGTGTTGAACCGTCTTTCTCTCTTGCAAAAATCAACTCCTTTGTTTCACTTATAACGATCTCTGCTGTTGTATAAATTTTACATCCTTCCAGCAAGTGTCCGCCAATTGTTTTTCCGGTGCTGTCTGAGATAGACAAATGAATATGCGACCCATTAGTGGAAACGGTACCTACCAGACTCACAATTTCAAAATGACCCTTATCGCTATATCCTTTTTCCTGGTTGGCAAAACGGATATTGTAGTCGGTTAAACTGCCCACGCAGGTAGCGATCCATCCTGCTTCTATATTTTTTGTCTTGACAAAGCTATCGATGGACCGTTTCAGATCCTGGCCGGGTTTTAAACGAAAAGCGTGGGTCGTAGACATTGGCTGGTTGTTTTTACAGGATACGATACTTAACAGAATAAAACTCAGGCAGATGATTTGTTTGATCATGTCACTAAGGTAGCATCTGTTATTTAATTATAACGTGTTGTGCGTTCACTCACTAAATCGATAAAGTTACCCAAGTACGGGGTTTAAAGCTGGAACGTAAAGCCCGCTATGTACCGCAATGTACGCAGGGAAACCCCGTTGCGTTCATCGCGAAACCTTTGCGGACTTTGCGTTCCAGCTTTTCTTCTGCACATATAATCTATAAAAAAAACATTTCTTACTTCTCGTGAACAGAAAAATTGCTATTCATTCATATCAAAATAAGTGATCACAGGTACATGATCACTGTACTGCGACCAATGTTCATGCGCTCCAATTTCAACAGATACTAGTTTATCAGAAAGATCCTTTGAAACAAAACAATAATCAAGATGAAATGGTTTATCTGCATGCCTGTATAAATACCAGGTGGCATGTTCTTCTTTACCATGCTCCTGTTCATTATGCAAATGGTAAACGCTATGAATTCCCTTTTTCGCAAGATTTTCTACAACATGCGAGTGATTACCTACGCGGTATTTTTTATCAAAGATCGTATTGCTGTTAAAATCACCAGCTAACACAGTTCTCGTGCGTTTGATCTTTTTTTTATATAGATTGATCGCTTTCCATACCTGCTCTACATACGTGCCATCAGGATCGCCGGGGTTATTGGCCCAAATGGCAAAGAGTGTGAAATCAAAACTGCCGCCGGTAACTGAAACAGGAACAACGAGTTTAATAGACGGATCATGGACCCTTAATTTTTTCAGCCTGAAATTTCCATAAGAGAAAATACCTAAGCCTTTATTGGGGTTCTCTCCAAACCAAAGGATAGTGGTTGGTTTTGGAACTTCGTCAGGGAACAGCAGTTTATCGGGGTGCTCGCATTCAGGCACAATAACAATATCCGGCGAATATGCGAGTATGGCTGCCGCCTTTTTCCGATAGGCCATATTGCAGTTCCAGGTGATGATCTTCATAGCGCAAACGTTTGTTATTTCCTCTACACCGCACAAGTTAGCAAGCACATACGTAAAATGCATTATTTCTTAGCCGGCCTATGCGTAAAACGCCGCGCAATCTTTATATTACAGTTCTTAAAAACAACTGCCATGCGATCATTGCTTGCCCTTTGCGCCTGCTTATGTATACTTTCCGTTTCAGCGCAGGACTTCTACCTGTTCGTGGGAACCTATACATCAGGAAAAAGCAAAGGCATTTATGTTTACAAATTCAATTCAAAAAACGGCGAAGTAGAATATGTAAGCAATACAGACAGTTCCGCCAACCCTTCTTTCCTGGCTATTGCGCCTGATGGTAAGCATCTGTATGCAGTAAACGAAGTAAGCAGGTCGCAGGCCGGTCTTGTGGCAGCGTATGGTTTTGATGCGGCAACAGGCAAGCTCAGTTTTATCAACCAGCAATCCAGCGGCAGCGAAAACCCCTGCCATATATCCATCACCAAAAATGGCAAATGGTTGGCTGTGGCAAATTATACAGGTGGAAGTCTCGCAACTTTTCCTGTTAATGCTGATGGATCACTGAAACCTTTCTCTCAACACATTATTCATACAGGCAAAGGTTTTAACCCCGAACGCCAGGAGAAACCACATGTACATTCTGTTTTCTTTTCGCCGGATGAAAAATACTTACTCTCACCCGATCTCGGCCTAGACCAGGTATTTGTTTATCAATTCAATACTAAGGCAGTTAAGCCTCTTACGCCATCACCGAATGCAAAAACAGCGCCCGGCATGGGGCCGAGACATCTTGATTTTTCACCTGATGGAAAATATATGTATGTGGTAGAAGAAATGGGTGGCGCCGTAGATGTGTATAGTTATAAAAACGGCATTACCAGTCTTATACAAAATATCGCTGCACATCCTGCAGATTTTAAAGGGCAACCCGGCAGCGCAGATATTCATGTATCTCCCGATGGGAAATTCTTATATGCCTCGAACCGTGGTGACGAGAACAACCTCGCTATTTTTTCGATCGACGCATCAACCGGCAGGTTAACGCGAGTAGGTTACCAGTCAACCCTCGGCACCGGCCCGCGTAATTTTATGATAGATCCAACGGGCAATTATTTATTAGTGGCAAACCAGAAGACAAGCAATATTGTTGTGTTCAAAAGGGATATGGTTACCGGGCTACTGCAGCAAACTTTACAACAGATAGAAGTACCCAATCCCGTATGCTTAAAAATGCTAAAAAAATAAATCATGCAAAACTGGAAAATCAAAGCATCATTGTTTCTGAATTATTTTGTGTTTGCAATTTTATTGAATAGTGTGGGCATATTGATACAGAAATCGATCAACACTTATCATGTTGATGAAGTAACGGCAAGCTCGCTGGAAGCTTTTAAAGACCTGTCGATCGCATTTGTGTCATTCCTTGTAGGGTCATTCCTTCCGAGACTGGGTTACAAAAAAGGAATGTTGATCGCACTGGCATTGGTATTCGCCGGATGTTTAGGAATGTATTGGGGCAATTCATTTACTTCTGTAAGACTATTATTTGCCTGTGTGGGTATTTCGTTTGCAGTGATTAAAGTGTCAGTGTATTCATTGATAGGATTGGTTACAAATAACGATAAGGAGCATAAAAGTTTATTGAGTTCTATTGAAAGTTTTTTTATGATAGGAATTGCGGCAGGCTTTGTTGCGTTTCCTTTATTTTACAGCGATACTGACCCCAACGCATGGTTACGGATCTATCTGGTGTTAGCCGGTGTAGTAGCCGTTTCCTTTTTGATCTTATTGTTCTCTGATTTTACCTTGAAGTATGAAGTACCGGGCGTGAATCTGAAAGACGATTTTGTTGAGATGTTGTCGCTCTTGAAAAGGCCTTTGGTTTTGGTATTCGCCATCGCAGCTTTTATGTATGTAATGACGGAACAGGGTATCATGAGTTGGTTGCCCACATTTAACCAGAAAATTTTACATCTCCCCGAAAAGACCAGTGTTTATATGGCCATTATCTTAATGCTATCTATCGCTTTGGGAAGATATATTTGTTCATTGCTGGTTAAAAAAATATCCTGGTTTTACATTTTATCTACCTGCCTGGTCGGTGCGGCATTGATGGTTTTATTTGTGTTGCCGCAGACACAACATTTATCTCCCAAAGAAATCACATCATTAAGCGATGTTCCCGTGATCGCGTATGTATTTCCTTTGATCGGATTTTTCCTGGCGCCTATATACCCATTGGTCAATTCTTATGTATTGAGCAACACAGAAAAAACATTTCACAGTCCGATGGCATCTTTGCTTGTATTTTTTTCTGCTATCGGCGGAACGCTGGGTTCGAGACTGGTCGGTTATTTATTTAAGAATATCGGTGGCGAAAAAGCATTTTATTTTTCGTTGATACCAATGGCTGTATTGCTTATTTGCCTTTTTATTTTCAAAAAATTACAGGGTAAAACAAAAACAGCTTAAGCGAAACAGACAGAACTATGCTTTCTACTTCTTTTTTCCTGATAGAACAATTATCGCCTTTGTATGAAGATGTGCAAATGGCCGGGATATTCCCCGATTCGAAATATTTTGTAGATGCTATACCGCTTTCTTCTCCCGAAAATATTCTTTCACAATACGCAAAAGAAAAACTTAGTGAAGGATTCGACCTCAGATCATTCGTACAGGTTCAATTTCATTTACCGGCTGAAGCGGATAATAGTTATACATCCGGCGACAAACCTTTACCCGAACATTTATCTGAACTATGGGATGTATTAACGCGTGAGCCCGGTGAACAGGGTGGTACATTGATTCCATTACCCCACCCCTATATTGTACCCGGTGGCCGTTTCAGGGAAGTATACTATTGGGATAGCTATTTTACGATGCTTGGTTTGCAGGTATCCAAACGCGTGGATATTATTGAGAACATGATCAATAATTTTGCACACCTCATAAACACGATCGGTTTCATTCCCAATGGCAACCGCACCTATTATCTTGGTCGTTCCCAGCCACCATTCTTTGCACCGATGCTTATGCTATTAGCGGGTGAAAAAGAAAAGGAAGACGGTGCTTTGCTGAAATACCTGCCACAGTTAGAAAAAGAATATGCGTTTTGGATGCAGGGCGCGGATGAACTCTCAGAACAAAATCCTTCTCATCGTCGCGTAGTGAGAATGCCCGATGGTTCTTTTATGAACCGCTACTGGGATGATAACGATACGCCCAGGCCTGAAGCTTTTATGGAAGATCAACATATTGCTGCGGCGTCGGGAAGAAATGCGGATGAAGTGTATCGTCATATACGCGCAGCGGCAGAATCCGGTTGGGATTTCAGCAGCCGCTGGTTTCGCGATGGTAAAGATTTCGGCAGCATCCAAACCACCGATCTGATCCCGGTTGATCTGAATTGTCTCTTGTGTTATACAGAGTTGTTGCTTTGTACGATGTATAGCAAGATTAATGACAAAGAGAGATCCGACCAACTCCTCAAGAAATTCATACAGCGAAAAACAGCTATCGGAAAATATTGCTGGGATGAAGAAAAAGGATTCTATTTTGATTTCCATTTCAAGGACCAATTACGGTCCTCATCTTATACATTGGCTGCGGCTTTCACATTATTTGTTCCTATTGCCGACTTTGAACAATCCATTAGAATGGCGAAGGTGATAGAAGAAAAATTTCTGCAACCGGGCGGGCTTCTTACTACACTCAATACCACCGGTCAGCAATGGGATGCACCCAATGGCTGGGCGCCACTTCAATGGATAACTTACCAGGGACTGAAACAGCTTCCATATGGACACAAATCATTGGCGGAAAAGATCCGAACGAACTGGATGCATACAAATGAAAAAGTATACGCCGCTACCGGCAAGATGATGGAGAAATACAATGTAAGCGATACAGAAAGCAAAGCAGGCGGCGGCGAATATCCCAACCAGGATGGATTCGGCTGGACGAATGGAGTGTATCTGAAATTTTTAGAGGGCTGAGTTTTTTTCCGTCATTTGCGAGGAACGAAGCAATCTGTGCCTACAAATTTAAAGACTCTAATGTTGAAACATAGACTGCTTCGTTCCTCACAGCGACGATAGCCGGGCTTTCACATTCAGCAATTAACACCTAACATTCAAAATAGTCATGATCCTTTACGCACTGAACTCTTCGCTTCCCCAATGATCTTTCCCTGGTTTTGCAAAGTACCCAATGCGATCAGTCCGATCGCCATTAACAAAAAAACATATTGCAGCGGGAAGGTTTTTCTTAGCAGTAGCATCTGTACAAAAATAAAGATGCAGAGGATGACGCCCTGTAATATCACAAAGAATGAGTAGATATTGCTTTTGAAAAGCATCAGTAAGAGAATAAAACTGCTGAAGATGCCCACTGTAAACAACAGTATCCAACCAATGATCGCGAAGTCTGAAAAAACTGTGTCGTTGAGTACATATATAGGAACACCCAGCGATCTACCGGTAGGGTCGGTGATCATGCAATAACTGCCATATAATGCAGAAATACCCAACACCAGTAATATAACAACAGATAACTGTCGTGCAATTTTCATTTCCCTGTTTAAAAGTGTACAAAGTAACCGAAACTCGTAGTATTAAAATACGGGAAATTACCCATGAAATGGAGGAAAAACACCCGTGCCGGGGTCAAAAAATGATAATTCGCTCGCCGTTACGCAAAATATCTTTCGCGCGAGTAAGCAAAAACGTGCTTTAAGTATCCTTATTTTTTTACACTCTGAACATCTATATCAAATGCCAGTACGCTGTTAGGAGGTATGTCCTTACTCCTGCTTCGTATGGCATAGGCAAGACCTGAAGGGATAAAGATCCTGATCTTGCCGCCGGCTCGAACCATGGGTATAGCCACCTGCCATCCTTTGATCAAACGTTTTAGTGGGAATGTAGCGGGTTTTTCCTTTGTCTGGTCAAAAATAGTTCCGTCTTTCAATAAATAGCCCTTGTAAAAAATAGTTACTGTATCATTTACTGAAATCTTATCGCCTGTTCCTTCCTGCAAAATATGATAGTAAACACCTTCTTTGCTTCCGGTAGTGTCGATCGTTTTTTTCTTTACCGCATCGAAGATCAGTTGATTATCCCTCGCCGCCTGCGCCGCACTATCAGCATTTTTCCAGTCGATCACCGGCCGGTCATTTGAGGCAGAGCGTTTTAAGGTATCTCCATACTTTACGTTGTTCTTTTGGAACCCGCCATTCATCAGGTAAAATTTTCCATCGGCCGTTCCGCCACCGTAATCGATGCGGTCGCCGGCTTTGCCTGTTGCATCATACGAAAAAGTGGTTTGCGTTATTTCCTTCCATGAGCCGTTCCCTCTTTGTATCCATTGGTTGCCGAAAAAAGCCTTGCGTTGTAACTGGCCATTTACGCCAACAAAATTTTCATTGAATGAATACAAGCTGCGCAAAGTTTGCCCATCACGCGGCGCTTTAAAACTGGCGATGAGTTTCCATTTTTGCAATTCGGGTAAAAAGAAATATCCTGTATAAATCGTGGTTTGCGAAGCGCTGTCCGCCAATGCAGTCACCAGCATTTTGTAAGTACGGCCGGTTTTCCAGGGATATACCCAATGGCTATGGCCGCCTGTTCCTTCATTGCCAAATCCATCTGCAAACACATCTTCGCCTTTGGCGAGTAATTGAACTTTATTTGAGTCGGCTACTTTATTTCTGTCTACTGCTTCTTTGCCCGCATCCCATACTGAAAAGATCACACGACGTTCAGTAGGACTATTCACCTGTATCCCGAAATACCCACGCGCAAAACCGCAGGCCATGTAATAACTGTGCACGATATCTGCACCTGCGGGAATCGTGATCTCGTTATAAAATGCAATGGCTTTAATACTATCGGCCAATGGATAACGCAGGTGAACAGAAGCAGCATTGCGTCTTTGTTTAGCATTGACATGCATATTCTCTGTTGCTGTGCCAGATAGTTCTATCGACAGAATATTGGCAACGGTATTTCCTGTTTTCTTTACAGACGATAGACTAATTGTATAAAAACCACTGTCTTTGATAGACACAGTACCTGCTTTAGTCAATTTAGCTTCTTTTGATGCAGGTATGTTCAACACGAAATTCTTACCGGCCAGAGAAAGTTTTACAGAATTTCCAGCTACAGCATTTCTTGTATTGATCGCAACAGTGAGATCACCGGCGCGGCGGATATAGAAAGAATAACTGATTGTTTGTTTAGCATCTGACCAATGCAGTCCGCCACTTTTTTCCGAGAACATGGTTTCATCTTTTTCTGCAGGAGCGGCATACCCTGTATAACCAGGAATGCTAATGGTTTGCGCAGTAGCGCTTACGATCAAACAGGAAAAAAACAGGAAAAAAAGAGAACGGGGCATAGTTAGTTTTTTGGGTGTTCAAACATAATGAAGTTTTACCCAACATTTGTGCGAAACCTTAAGTGCTGAACCAGGATTCAAAGGGCCCAAAAGAATTTTTTAAAAAATTATTAGCACTATATTCTATTGATAATCAATCCGTTTTATTCTTTGCGGTTGCAATAATTAAACAAACGTTTGATTAATTCAAACATTTGTTTAATTTTGGCGCTTCAAATAATTTACCATGATCACCGACAAGAAAGAACATATCATGAACGCGGCCATTGAGCTCTTTGCTGAGAAGGGATTTGAAGGCAGTTCGATACGTGACCTCGCATCCCGTGCAGATGTGAACGTGGCAATGGTCAATTATTATTTTGGTTCGAAGGATAAATTATTTGAAGCCATTGTTGAATACAAAGCATCATTCATGCGCGGCAAGATGGATGAGATAGAAGCAAACAAAACGCTCACTGAAATTGAAAAGATCGACCTGATCATTGAGAATTATGTGGCCAAGATCTTATCCAACCCCTCTTTTCACCGCATTCTTTACCAGGAATTGCTGATGGGTGAACGCGAAGCCATGCATGAAAACATCGTAAAAGTATTTGTAAGAAATATTACTACGCTGCGAAATATCATTGAGCAGGGTGTAAAGAAAAAAGTATTTAAAAAAGTGGATCCAGAACTTACCATGGCCACCCTGATCGGCACCATCAACCAGGTGATGTTATCAAAAGCCATGTGCAATATGCTGATGGACCGTGATGGAAGTTTTGATCCTTATACCGACCTGGTCTTCAGGCAAAGGCTGATCAAACATTTGAAACTAATCATCCACTCTTACTTACTCAACTAATAACCACAAACAAACTACAAACCGTTCTATATGTCAGAGCAAGCAATCAAAGAAAAAAAATCACCAGTTAAGATCATCATACTTGTATTGGTTTTAGGGATAGCCGGTTATTTCGGTTATAAAAAAATACACTTCGTTTTAACGCACGAGACCACTGATAACGCACAGATCGAAACGCAGATCACACCGGTATTACCAAGGGTGGCAGGTTATGTAAAATCCATTGCGGTGAAAGATTATGATTCTGTAAAAACAGGCCAGTTGGTAGTAGAACTGGATGATGCTGAATTGCAATCACAGTTGGCAGAAATGGAAGCCGACTATAGGCAGGCTGAAGTGGATGTGATCAATGCCAAAGCCGCGCAGAATAATGCCGTAGTATCGCTACGCGTAAACAAAGGCAATATCGACCTCACACAAATGCGTAAAAAGAAAGCCGAGGACGATTTAAAGAGAGACCAAAATCTATTTAACGACCAGGCGATCACACGCAAACAACTTGACGATTCAAAATTCAATGTAGAATCGGCCGCACAACAGGTAGAAAACAGCAAAACAGATCTTACTGCTGCAGAGAGCCGTATCGCTGTATTACAGGCCGGGGTACAAAAAGCTGCAGCGGGGCTTGATGTTAAGAAAGCCAAGATCGAACAGACAAAACTGAAACTCACTTACACAAAAATATTTGCGCCGCAGGCCGGCAAGATCGGTAAGAAGAACGTTTCTGAAGGACAATATGTACAGGCAGGAACACCGCTGTTCTCTATTGTAAACGATACCACTTATTGGGTGATCGCGAATTTTAAAGAGAACCAGTTGAAAAAATTATATCCCGGCAAGGAAGTGGATATTGAAATAGATGCATTCCCCGGTACAAAAGTAAAAGGCGTGATCGAAAGCTTGAGTGATGCCACAGGCGCAAAATTTTCATTGCTTCCTCCTGATAACGCGAGCGGAAACTTCGTGAAAGTAACCCAGCGTGTACCGGTAAAAATTCAGATCAAAGATATTAATCAATACAGGAGCATGTTGAGAGCGGGATTGAGTGTGTTTGTGAGTGCAGAAATTAAATAACTGGGACCCCACCTGGCCTCCCCTGGAAGGGGAGGGGGAAAACAAAGTTGTATGGCAACACCTAAGGGATTCGCGAGAGCGATCATTGTTATAACCACCGTAACCGCTGCAGTAATGGAGCTGATCGATACATCGATCGTGAACGTTGCTTTGAGCGATATGAGTGGAAGCCTGGGGGTGAATATTGAAGACATTAGTTGGGTGATCACTTCTTATGCGATTGCCAACGTGATCATTATTCCACTTACCGGTTTTTTGGCGGAATATTTTGGAAGAAAAAATTATTACATCGTATCGATGATCATTTTCACCGTTGCCTCGTATATGTGCGGGCAATCGAATAGCCTCGTGGAACTGATCGTATGGCGTTTTATACAGGGTGTAGGCGGTGGCGCATTGCTTTCCACCTCACAGGCTATTTTGTTTGATGCATTTGAGACGAAGGACAGACCTATTGCTGCGGGACTGTTTGGAATGGGGATCGTACTCGGTCCAACACTCGGCCCAACTTTAGGCGGTTATATTATCGACCACGCTTCATGGCCATTGATCTTTATGATCAATATCCCGATTGGTATTATCGCTACTTTCTTATCATTTTATTTTATTGATAAAAAAGAAGGGGAAGGCACAAAGAAAAAACAGATCAATATCGACTATACCGGGATCTTATTATTAATGGTTGGTATCGGTTGTTTGCAATATGTATTGGAAAGAGGTGAATCCGAAGACTGGTTTAGCAGCAATGTGATACGTATCACAGCTGTGCTGGCTTTTGTGGGAATGGTTGGTTTTATCTGGTATGAATTAAGTATCAAGAACCCGGCCGTTAACCTGAAAGTGTTGGGTAATCGAAATCTTGCGTTCACTACCATATTCACATTTGTTGTGGGTGTAGGATTGTTTACTTCCGTATTTGTATTTCCTGTTCTTGCACAGCGCACATTGGGTTTTACCGCGTATGAAACAGGCTTAACATTACTGGCGCCAACGCTGATTACGGTATTGATGATGCCGATCATTGGTAAACTCATGAGTAAAGGTGTTTCTCCTATTCCATTTGTTGTAGTTGGTTTCTTATTGTTTGCAGGTTATTCATGGATGAGTGCAAGCGTGAGTCCGGACGTAGGCAAATGGGATTTCTTTGTTCCGCTTGCTTTACGCGCAGTGGGCATCAGCATGGTGCAGTTGCCATTGATCAACCAGGCAGTAGCAGGTTTGCAGCCCAAAGATTATCCATCCGGTATCGCATTGAACAATATGATTCGTCAGTTGGGTGGTGCCTTTGGTATTGCATTGGCGAATAATTATATCGCACACCAATATGCACAGCACCGCTATGATCTTGTAACCAAGGTCACAGGTGAATCGCAAATGTTTTTGGAAAGAAGTAATACCATCACGCAAGGTATCATCGCCAGGTCGGGGGATGTAGCGGGAGCAAGTAATAAGGCATTGGCTACCATCAATAATATTGTTGACAGGCAGGCCTACTATCTTTCTTACTTAGATACTTTCCGGTTGATCACAATATTTTTTATACTGGTAATACCACTGGTGGTTTTCCTGAGAGTGAAAAAGAAATCGAAAGATGAAGTAGCGGCGGCAATGAAAGCGGCGGCAGATGCACATTGAGAAGAAGGGACGATAGACGATAGTCCATAGTCCATGGTTATCGTCTATCGACTATGGTCCATGGTCTATTGACCCCTATTAATAAAAGCAGAATCTACATACAATGAAAAAGATACTTACTACAACATTCACCATCTTAACTGTGCTGTTTGTAAACGCGCAGGTTGCGGTGAATAATGAATTGAAAGGACTGATCGGGCAATCGTTTGGTTATTTTCCTAAAGTAAAAGAAGTGGAGAATACAGTTGCAACAGCACAGGAAAAAGTGGCGCTGACAGAACTGAATAAATTCCCTGATATTACCGGGGATGCCTCGTACACTTATGTGCGGCCGAAAATTGTTGTGCCGATCAATGGTGATGATATACAGTTTGCACCGGTGCACAATCTCAACGGTTCAGTAAATGCAACGTATGCAGTATTTGATTTTGGCAGGCTGAAGGCAAATGTGAACCGCTCAAAAGATGACCTGCAGTATGCAAAACATAATGTTGACTATGTAAAAGCCCAACTTGCTTACCAGGTTTCGAACGTGTACTATAATATTGTGTACCTGCAAAAAGCAATGAGCATACAGGATAGTGTATTGAATTTCCTGATTGAAAATAAACGTGTGGTAGAGAGCCAGTTAAAAAATGGTACAGCCTTAAGAATTGATCTGCTGAACATACAGGCATCGATCGATAATGAAGAGAACAGGAAAGTTGACCTAAAGAACAGTCTCCAAAAACAATTGAATCTTTTGGAATATACCACGGGTGTTAAACAAAGCAATGGAAGATCATTTGATTTTGATATCAACCTTATAGATGCAGGTGGTGCGTTAGGTGTAGCACAAGTAAGTAACCTTGATTTTGTTTTAGCCAAAGACAAGATCAAGCAGGCAGAAAGCGATCTTGCCATCACGAAATTAGCTGACAAACCAACGATAGGTTTGCGCGGTGCAGCGGGTATTAAGAATGGCTACCTTCCGTATATAGCTGATATGCGTTTCAATTATATGGCGGGTGTTTCCATGTCGATCCCCATTTATAATGGCGGAAAAAATAAACAGCAGCAGAAACTGCAGCAGAACATCATCAAACAAAATGAACTCGCAGTTGAAAGTTTGAGCAGCACCTATAAAAAAGATATTGAACAGGCATTGACAGATATCGCAACAAATCTTGACAGAATCAAAAATACCCGTGGTCAGATAGAACAAGCACAAAATGCACAAGTATTGGCAAGCAATCGTTTAAAAGGCGGCACAGGAACCAATCTTGAAATTACCAATGCAGGAACCAATGTACAGCGTGCGGCATTGACGAAATTGCAATATGAATACCAGTTGTGTTTGGCGAAGTTGGAGTTGACGAGGTTGATGGGGTATCAATATTGGTAATTGATTTTTTCAAGCAAACCATTTCACGCAAAGGCGCTAAGAAGCAAAGGCGCAAAGATTTTGTTGTTGTTAATGTGACTTCACAGTACGGTAGAGATTTCTCTATTCGATTTATACAAAAAGGGAAAGGAGTTAATATCAGTTATGGACGAATACACAATCACGATCGCTCACCCTTTGGGCCTTTGCCCCTTGGCGTCTTTGCGTGAAAAAATCATCTTGCGTCAAACCAGATCGGTGTTTCATCTCCCGGCTCTGCATTATAATTGATGAACAACTCCTCGCCTTCTTCAATATCACGTACTGTTTTAATACGCATCAATTCTTCTTCAAGATCCATTTCATAATCGCAGTTGGCATGATAGGAATGGTTGTACATTGATAGATACCCCCAGGCGATACATGCTTTTTCGCCCTTTGTATCACCCCATTCAAAAATGTAATTATACAGAACGGTTTTCTCAACTTCCTGCCTGTCCTTAATACTCAATACCAAAACAGGTGATATCTCAATAACTGTGTCCGCAGGTATAGGTTCCGAAGCAAACACGCCTTTCCCACCTTTATCTGATGGCGCTATGACTAAAACCGGTAGTATCATGTTGGTTGATTCGATGTGAAGATAGGGAGCAATTGAATATTGAATATCGAATCCCGCAAATGTGGAAATAGTGAACAGCCCAACTTCAAAATTCATCATTCCTTGTTCAATATTCAATATTCCCAATTAAATTGCACCCTATGTCACTCGAATTAGAACAACCCAACATCTTCGAGCAGTTTGAACAACTGGTAGCGCAGGAAGATAAACTGGAAATCAGGGAATTCCTGGACGACCAGAATATCAGTGATGTGGCCGAACTGATCAATGAATACCCTGAATATGAGGCGCAGATCATTGCCAATATGGCGATACATCGCGCATCGAGCGTATTCAAGATATTAGACATCGCTCAACAAAAAGATATTATTAAAGAATTACCGCCGGCCAAAACAGCGGAACTGTTAAATGAATTACCCGCGGATGACCGTACGGATTTCCTGGAAGAACTTCCTAAAGCCGCGATTCGTGACCTTATTAAATTACTCGACCCCGAAGAAAGAAAGATCACACTTTCCCTGTTAGGATACCCCGAAGACAGCGTTGGCCGTTTGATGACGCCAGATTATGTGTACGTGTACCTGCATAATACCGTAAATGATGTTTTCGAAACCATCCGCAAACATGCAAAGAACAGCGAAACCATCGATGTGATCTATGTGATAGACCAGTTTGGCCAACTCATTGATGATATCAGGATCCGTGATGTGATCCTCGCTTCACCCGAAAAAAGAGTGGATGAAATCATTGATGGACGTTATGTTTCTTTAAACGTAAATGACGACCAGGAACATGCAAGCCAGGTATTTAAAATGAATAACCGCGTGGCTTTGCCGGTTATTGATGATAATAATATTCTCCTCGGCATTGTTACGATCGATGATATGTTGTGGGTAGCCAACGAAGAGTTCAGTGAGGATATGCAGAAGATGGGAGGTACGGAAGCCTTGAATGAACCTTATCTTGATATTCCATTGATCAAACTATTTCGCAAACGTGTCGGATGGCTGGTGGTCTTGTTTCTTGGCGAAATGCTCACGGCAACTGCGATGGGATATTTTGAAGATGAAATCGCAAAAGCCGTAGTGCTTGCGTTATTTGTTCCATTGATCATTTCCAGTGGTGGTAACAGTGGCTCACAGGCATCTACGTTGATCATACAGGCGATGGCTGTTGGAGAGATCACGATCAGCGACTGGTGGCGCGTATTACGCAGGGAGCTCTTAAGTGGTATGTTGCTTGGAACCGTATTAGGTATCATTGGTTTTATACGGGTTGCCGTTTGGCACTCAATTGCACCACAGATCTATGGGCCACATTGGATGATGATCGCGTCAACTGTTGGATTCTCTTTGGTGGGTGTTGTATTATGGGGAACTTTGTCGGGATCGATGTTGCCCATCTTCCTTAAAAAACTCGGCGCCGACCCAGCGGTATCTTCGGCACCTTTTGTGGCGACATTGGTTGATGTGACGGGGTTGATTATTTATTTTAGTTTTGCTTATTTGTTTTTGTCGGGGATATTGTTGTAAGGTTCTATTGTTTTCCCGGCATTTGTGCAGATGTCATCGCCTGTTGTGTCACTCACTTGTACATTCACATTTCATAGCAGCAAAGAACAGTAGCTGTCAGTCAGGTTATAACCTGACAGAATAAATTTAAAGTCAGGCTATATACTGACTTTAATAATCCGGCAGCCCTACTTTGTTACGGTTAGCGTTTCCTTCAACCACAATTCCCGCGAAGACGATCCGATCATGATTCTGAAATCACCTGGCTCAACAACCGTTCTCAATTTCTCATCGAGCATTTGCAACAATTCAGGTGTAATCAAGAAAGATATTTCTTTCGATTCGTTTGTTTTAAGATGGATCCGTTGAAAACCCTTCAGTTCCAAAACAGGTCTTGCAACTGATGAGAGCATATCCCGTATATACAATTGTACCACTTCATCTCCATCCCTACTTCCTGTATTTGTGATCGTACAGTGGACCTGCACTGATTGTTTTGAATTTATCTGTTTCCTGTCCAGGTGCATATTACTATACGAGAATTGAGTATAACTCAGTCCATATCCAAAAGGGAAAAGAGGCAACCCGCTTAAATTATTATAATCATCGCCTCTACCTGTTGGTTTGTGATTATATACCAATGGCAACTGCGCTTCCGATAAAGGGAAAGTAATCGGCAAACGTCCTGAAGGATTGTGATCACCGAATAATACATCTGCAATCGCATGACCACCTTCTTCGCCGGGATACCAGACATCGATCAACCCGTTTACCTTATCAAGCCAGTTGTTCATGGTGATCGCACTGCCACCAACTAATATGACAACGACTGGTTTACCTGTTGCTGCCACTTTTTGTATCAATGTTTCCTGCTGGCCAGGTAATGCCAGTGATGCCCTATCCTGGAACTCACCTTCGTGTATGCCTGCTACGATTATTGCTACGTCTGATCTTTTTGCCGCGGCTACTGCTTCCTCAATCTTTTTTTCTTCGTCGTTCTTAATTCCGATATTCCAGATCAAACGTATGTGTGCGTTGCCAACCGGCTCATAAAATTCTATACGCAAATCATATGACCTATCTTTCTCAAAATTGTATTCTGCAAGCTGCGTACTATAGGATTGTTTGCGCCAGTTATCGATCACCAGTGTATTATCAATGTATAAACGATAGCCATCATTGCCATCTAAGCCAATTTTGAATTTGCCGGTTTCGGGCGCATTTAACTGGCCGGTCCATCTTACAGAATAATGATCCGCATCGAGTGAGGGATCGGGTGGATATAATGTCCAGTTAAAATCAATTTGTTTATCGATCCTGGTTACTGCAGGCTTATCATTGGGAAATAATTCTTTGAAATATTCAGCTTTCAATCCCGCCGTTTTATTTGTTGACAGATAAACAGAGGGAACTGTTTTCCATGTTATCTCTTTCCTGCCAACACCATCTGCATACACAATATTTGCAGATGACCCCAGTTTCTCTTTGATGCCATCAAGAATATTTATTTTACCATTTCCCGGGCCACTGTAACCACCAAGCCGGGCTTCTATGGCGTCAATACCGATCACAGCAATGGAACGAAGTTTTTTATCAAGCGGCAATATTTGTTTTTCATTCTTCAATAATACGATCGACCGAAGTGATGCTTCTTTTGCCAATGCTTTATGGGTATTGTTGTTGACCCATTCACTGGCGAGTTGTTCAGATACATAGGGTTCTTCAAATAATCCCAATTCAAATTTTGCTGTCAATACACGGGCAACAGCATCATCAATTCTTTTCTTACTGATCTCACCATTTAAGAATGGAGGAATGAATAATGTATGATGATCATAGGCTGTCTGGAAGATCACGTCCAAGCCATTGGTGATGGATCTTTTCCCGGCATCTGGATAATCTTTTGCAGTAAAATGTAATACATTGGCGCCACCAACAGCGCTTGCATCGGAGATCACAAAACCTTTAAAACCCCAATCCTTTTTCAGTTTTTTATTCAATAGCCAATCACTGGCGCTTGACGGGCTTCCATCGATAGAATTGTACGCGGTCATTATGGAACGCGAGCCTCCTTTTTGAATAGCTGCTTTAAAAGGTGGCAAAAATATTTCTTCCAGTAATCTTTCATTGTAATGGATGGGATAACTATCGCGTCCACCATCACCCACATTCGCAATAAAATGTTTGGGTGTTGTAATAATTCCCATCTTCTCAAAAGGAGAAACAAAAGCAACAGCCATTTCTGAAGAAAGAAAAGGATCTTCACCATAGGTTTCCTCCGTTCTTCCCCAACGCGTATCGCTGGCAATATTTACAACCGGTGTTAATACATCCCGTATTCCGCGGGCCTTTGTTTCTATAGCGATGGCGTTTGCTACCCGGTGCATTAAAGCTGTGTCCCATGTTGCTGCTAGCGCTATGGCCTGCGGAAAAGAAGTGGCGCCACTTCTTACCAATCCGTGTAAAGATTCATCAAAGGCGATGATAGGAATACCCAATCGTGTGCGTTCCACAAAAAATTTTTGAATGGCGTTGATCTTGTGTGCAAGTGTTACTGCATTTTCGCCGGTACCGTATTGCAATAACTGGGAAGAAGCGTCTCCATTACCGGACGCGGCACTCACCTGGAAACCGAAGATCCCATTCTTATATTTTGTTTCATCCGATCCGAGATCACCAGGTATCATGAACAATTGCCAGAATTTTTCTTCCGGGGTCATTCGCTTCAGCAGGTCATTGACCCTTACCCCTACAGGAAGTTTCGCATTTTTATAGGGAAGTATGGTTTGTGCCTGCGTATGTATCGCAAATAACAGACAAGAAATAAGGGCAGCTTTTAACATACAATCGGTGGTAAGAAAATGAGTTTTTTTGTTACATTTTAAAGCCGCGCCAACAAGCGATCCCGCACTCCATTCTCCCACTCATTTTTTAAGATGCTCAGCACAATGCTGTCTCTTCGTTGCCCATCCGCTTTAATGGTACTGCTTCTTAAAACGCCTTCCACAACGCATCCAATGCTTTTCATGGCGGCGATACTTCGTTCATTGGTATTATCTGCCCTGAACTCTACCCTCTCCATTCCTATTTCTTCAAAGGCAAATTGCAACAATAAATATTTGCAATGTTTGTTGAGCCCGGTTCCATGAAATTTCTTTCCATACCAGGTATAACCCAATTGCAAGGTTTTTTGCGAAAGCTGGATGTCGTAGAAACGCGTACTACCTGCAAATTCCTGCGTTCGCTTGTCAAAAACGATAAATGCATATTCTCTACCAGAATCCCGTGCGCTCAATGCAGCAGCTATGTAATTCTTTAGGTTTTCTTCACCCGCAACTTTCACCAAGGAATATTTCCATAGTTCCGGTTCGTTCAAAGAAAATAACAGCAGATTCTTGCAGTCGTTTGCCTGCAAAGGCCGCAAAAAAACGCAATCGTCTTCCAATAGATATTCCTTGCTTAGATCAAATACAGAACTCATTGTAAAAAAATTATTATTTTAAACGGTTTTTAATCATCGAAATACCATTGGCCTTGGGCCAAATTAATTAATCTTGCAAGTTAATTCAATCTAATAATCATTTATGTGTGGAATTGTAGGTTACACTGGCCCAAGGGAAGCTTTCCCGGTTGTATTAAAGGGACTCAAACGTTTGGAATACCGGGGATATGATAGTTCCGGCGTTGCGTTGTTGAATGACGGCAAATTGAATGTTTACAAGAAAAAAGGGAAAGTAGCTGAAATGGAAGAAGATGTGGTTGGCAAGGATCTTCATGCACATATCGGTATTGGCCATACGCGTTGGGCCACACATGGCGAGCCGAGCGACAGGAATGCACATCCCCATCAATCGCAAAGTGGCGAGCTCGCCATGATACACAATGGCATTATTGAGAACTATGCACAGATCAAACAGGAATTGCTTTCAAAAGGTTATGCTTTTAAAAGTGATACGGATACAGAGGTGTTGCTGAATTTTATTGAAGACATCAAGAAAAACAACAGCTGTAGCCTTGAAGAAGCTTTGCGCATTGCGCTGAAACGTGTCGTTGGTGCATATTGTATTCTTTTGATCTCTGCCGATGATCCTGAAACCATTATCGCAGCGAGGAAAGGAAGTCCGCTTGTGATCGGTATTGGCAAAGGCGAACATTTTTTGGCCAGTGATGCTTCTCCCTTCATCGAATACACAAAGGAGGTGGTATATGTGAATGATTACGAGATTGCCATTGTTAAGCCAGGTGAACTCATTCTTAAAAATCTTGGCAACGAAAAACAAACCCCGTTTATTACCAAGTTAGATATGGAACTGGCCGCAATAGAAAAAGGCGGTTATGATCATTTCATGCTAAAGGAGATCCATGAGCAGCCGGATACTATTTTTGATTGTTTGCGGGGAAGGTTATTGCCACAGAGTGGACAGATCATGATGAGTGGAATAGAAAATAACCTTGAGGCTTTTATTAAAGCACCGCGTATCATCATTGTGGCCTGTGGCACAAGTTGGCACGCGGGAATGATCGCAGAATATTTGATAGAAGAATTATGCCGTATACCTGTAGAAGTAGAATACGCATCTGAATTTCGCTACCGTAATCCTGTTATTCACAAAGGTGATGTGATCATTGCTATTTCTCAAAGCGGCGAAACTGCGGATACGATGGTTGCGCTGGAAAGTGCAAAAGAAAAGGGTGCATTTATTTTCGGCGTGGTAAATGCAGTGGGAAGCAGCATCGCAAGGTTAAGCCATGCAGGCGCCTACACGCATTCGGGGCCGGAGATTGGTGTGGCAAGTACCAAAGCGTTTACCGGTCAGTTGGCCGTACTTACCATGATGGCGCTGAAGATCGGTTACGGAAAGGGAACAATCGATGAAACACGTTACCTGCAATTGATGCATGATCTTGAAGCGGTTCCTGAAAAAGTAAGAGAGATCTTAAAGGATACTTCCAACATACAACGGATAGCTGAAAAATACAAAGATGCTTCTGACTTCCTGTTCCTGGGACGCGGATACAATTTCCCGGTTGCATTGGAAGGTGCTTTAAAGCTCAAAGAGATCTCTTATATACATGCAGAAGGTTATCCTGCTGCCGAAATGAAACATGGGCCTATTGCTTTGGTCGATGACAAATTACCTGTGGTGTTCGTGGCAACAAAAGATTCTTATTACGAGAAGATCGTATCAAATGTGCAGGAGATCAAGGCAAGAAAAGGAAGAGTCATCGCTGTAGCAACCACCGGTGATGATATCATTCCGGGTATGGCAGATGATGTAATGCTGGTGCCTGATTGCGATGAGGCCATTGCCTCGTTATTGAGTGTTATTCCCCTGCAGTTATTGAGTTACTATGTAGGTCTTGCTAAAGGAATAGATGTAGATAAACCCCGTAACCTCGCCAAAAGTGTAACCGTAGAATAAACTGTCACAACTTTTTTCCAGCCAGCAAAATCAGTAAGATGCCGCATAATATCATTTACAAAACACCATTGGATATACTGGGTTATAATTTTATTAAGGACCAGTTCATACCAAAGGGAAAAAATGAATATTACCTTCGGGATATGCAGATCAGGAACGGTATTGATTACCGGAAATTATCTGCTTATGAAATAGAAATGCTTGTACGCAACCGCAATACAAGTGATAACTGGAATAACATCCTTGTATCAGATTCATTCAATGCAGAACTTGTAAAAAATTGCAAATTCTATGGCCTGGTAAGGATCGGCAAACTGGAACCTTTTTGTCTCGGGTTCAGTGACCTGAAAACGCCTGTTGGCTTGTACAATTCTACTATCATCAGTTGTGATTTCGGTGATAATGTAGTGATAGAGAACGTGGGCTATTTATCACATTATATTATTGGCAGTGAAGTGATCATTACCAATGTAAATGAACTGGTAACCACCAATCATGCCAAATTTGGCAACGGTATTCTTAAGGATGGCGAAACGGAAGATATCAGGATCTGGATGGAGCTTTGCAATGAAAATACGGGCAGAAAAGTGATGCCTTTCAATGGTATGCTGGCGGGTGATGCTTTTTTATGGACCCGTTACCGCAATGATAAAATATTGCAGGAAAAATTTAAACAGCTCACTGAACAGAAATTTGATAACCGCCGCGGTTATTATGGAAAGATCGGTGACCGAACCGTTATCAAGAACTGCAAGATCATCAAAGACGTATGGGTTGGAACCGATGCTTATTTTAAGGGCGCCAATAAACTCAAAAATCTTACCGTGAATTCCGGCCCTGAAGGAAAAACGCAGATCGGCGAGGGTTGCGAAATTGTGAATGGTATCATCGGTCTGGGTTGCCGTTTGTTCTACGGAGTGAAAGCCGTTCGTTTTATCATGGCATCTCATTCACAATTAAAATATGGTGCCAGGCTGATCAATTCTTATTTAGGGCATAATGCCACTATCTCCTGTTGCGAAGTATTGAACTCACTTATATTTCCTGCGCATGAACAGCACCACAATAATTCTTTTTTATGTGCTGCGCTGGTGATGGGCCAAAGCAATATTGCTGCAGGTGCTACCATTGGTTCTAACCACAATAGCCGCGGGGCAGACGGTGAGATCATTATGGGCCGTGGATTCTGGCCGGGATTATGTGTGAGCTTAAAACACAATTCACGCTTTGCCAGTTTTACAATTCTTACTAAAGGAGATTATCCAGCAGAATTAGATGTACCGTTACCCTTTTCACTGGTAAGCAATGATGAAAGTAATAACAGGCTCACGATTATGCCGGGTTATTGGTTCCTTTATAATTTGTACGCACTTGCCCGAAATTCATGGAAATATGTTGACAGGGATAAACGTACCGAAAGGATACAAAATCTTGAATATGATTACCTGGCGCCTGATACGGTAAACGAAATATTTACTGCTTTAAGTTTCCTCGAAAATGCAACTGGCAATACATACCTGCAAACCGGGCAACAGGACAAGAAATTTTCGGACCCCGCATCCGCTGGCAAGTATCTTCTTAAAAGTGGCGGCCGGATCGTAAACGAACTTGAAATACATGCTGACAATATAGAAAACAGCAAACGAAAAGTGTGCCTGCTAAAAGTATTGCCAGCGTATAAAATATACGAAGAACTGGTGATCTATTACGGAACCATGCAACTGCTTCATTTTATCAATGAAAATTCATTCGGTTCGTTCGAAGACATGAAGGCAGCACTTCCTGCAAAGACTTCGAGGGTGGAATGGTTAAATATCGGCGGCCAATTAATGCCGGCAACTGATGTAGATACATTAAAAGAAAAAATAAAGAACGGAAAGATCAAGTCATGGGATGCCGTTCATGAATACTATACCCAACAGGGTGAAAAATATTCGCAGCAAAAACTTAAACATGCGCTGGCATCCTTGTCGGAAATAACAGGCATCAACCTGAAAAAAATAGATACCCACCAGTTTACGAACCTCCTTAATGGTGTAGTTGCCACCAAAGAGTGGATAACCAAGGGCATCAATGATTCAAGGGCCAAAGACTACTCCAACCCATACCGGAAAATGGTGTATGAAAGCGTTGGCGAAATGAATGCCGTTTTAGGAAAACTGGAAGAGAATAGTTTTATCAAACAACAGGTAGAAGAACTTAAGTCTTTTAAAAGCAATATCATTTCGCTTAAGAAAAAATTCAAACTTAAATAATTATTACGCTTAATGTCAAACGCAAAACGCTTAACGCAGGTGATATTGCGTTAAGCGTTTTGCAATTAGCACTATGCGTTTTTAGAACCGGAAGCCAAGTCCCAATTGTATCTGCTGGCTTGTCCACTTGTCTTTACTGTCAATATCGTTTATGTTTTGCAAACCGATATTGTACCGGCCGTACACACGCAGGAATTGAAAATTCAATTGTCCGCCAAGTACCAAAGCAAAATCTCCATCTTTAAATGCTGATTGTCCATTCTGCAAAAGCGTATTATCTTTCTTAAGCAGGATACTGTACTGCGGGCCCGCATTTAAGGTAAGGATATTACCAACATTGTATCGGAGCAATATAGGAATGCTCAGGTAATCAAGCTTGATGTCTTCGTTACCGTTCAATGCGGGATTTACATTCGTTGAATAAACGGTTTTAAAACTGGAAGGCTTGGTCTTTGTCTGGTTCCAGATAACTTCCGGTTGTATCCCCCATTTTTTGTTGAAATCAGCTTCGATAAAGCCACCCAAATGAAAAGCGAAATCAAAACCATCGTTGAACGATTGCCCGGCGATCTTATTAAGATTACCACCTGCTTTTACACCTATTCTTAATCCTTGTGCCTGTGAAGCTGATGCAACTGCAACCAGCAGCATGATTGATAAAACTACTTTCTTCATAAGAATTTTTATTTGTTTGTTTTTCTAAATTCAATGACCGTGCCAGAATTTCGGTGAACGATAAAATCCGGCGGGCGAAATGCCTGTAAATACGTAATGACAAATGAAATTGCCCTTTAGGCGCATGAAAAAATCAAAGATTTGTTAACTCTTTGCTGCCAGTTCAATTACAGTGATCTCAGGCAATATTCCTACCCTGCCGGGGTAACCGAGAAACCCGTAGCCACGGTTCACATATAATTTCTGTTTCCCATCTTCATATAGGCCCGCCCACTGTTTATACATCCATTTTACCGGGCTCCATTTGAAATAAGGATTTTCCAGGCCGAACTGCATTCCGTGGGTATGGCCGGCCAGCATCAGGTCAATATCGGGGTATTTTGTTTTTACTTCTGCATCCCAATGGCTGGGGTCGTGACTAAGTAAGATCTTAAAAGGAATATCTTCCGTTCCGGGATAAGCTTCATGCATCTTTCCATATTTGGGAAAACGGCCCTTGGCTCCCCAGTTCTCAATACCCAGCAAAGCGATCTGCTCGTTATTTTTATTGATCAATACATGCTCATTCATTAATAAGCGCCAGCCAAGTTCTGCATGTACTTTTTTCAGGCTTTCCAGGTTCTCGATCTTAGCCTGCGGCGAGGGCCAGGAAACATAATCCCCGTAATCGTGATTACCCAACGAACTATACACACCCATCGGCGCCTTTACCCTATTGAACACATCCATATAATCCGTCATCTCTTCGGCCCTGTCGTTTACCAGGTCGCCGGTAAACAATACCAGGTCAGGTTTTTGCTGAAGGATCATTTCCACCCCCTTATTCACGGCCGCCTTATTCTGGAAACTACCACTATGGATATCACTGATATGAACAATGCGGAACCCATCAAATGACCTGGGAAGATTGCTGAACGCGAGCGTGACCTTTTTTACCTGATATTTATATTTATTGCTGAACCCATATAGTAAAGTACCAAACAATCCTCCGCCAAGACCCAAACCCAGCCAGCTAAGAAACGTTGAACGCGGGATGGAATTATCTTCTCCCAGGAAACGGGCGCCGACATCAGGAAGCACCTTACTCAACAGGAACACGGAACCGCGGCGCAGATCATCAGTCAGAAAAAATATAGAACCAAGCAGTTTAGCAAAAAATAACCCTACCAGGATGGCAAATACATAATTCCGGAACACTTTGGAGGTTTGCAACGCATATATATACGGGAACAGCAAAAGCGCCGCCAACGTAAGCCCCGATACCACCCAATACGTAATATGTATGGCTGTTCTTGTCCTGTCGCTGGCACCCTGTGTAACGGTCTTTAGTGCCTGGAATACATACAGGTCCAGTAATAACATGATCGCCGCGATGATCCACCAGGTACTTGCATTTCTCATTCTTAACTGTTTAACGATGTTTTTGTGGTAGACGGTTATGAGGGTTCTTTATTGTAAACCGTGTACGGAATGCAAAGATACCATGTAAAGGTCCATAGACCATGGTCCATGGACTATGGACTATGGTCTATGGACCCCAAAACACCCTCTTCGCCTCTCAAAACCATATGGATAATATTCTTTCGGCAGATGTGCCCTAAAGTGTATTTTTGACAACTTTCAAAGAAGGGTACTATGAAGCTGACGTATTATGGACATTCCTGTTTTGCGGTAGAGATCGGGGGCAAAAAGATCCTTTTTGATCCTTTTATTACCTACAATCCGCTGGCAAAAGAAGTTGACCCGGGCAGTATTGAGGCAGACTATATCTTCCTTTCGCATGGCCATTCTGATCATATTGCAGATTGTGTGAGCATTGCCAAAAGAACCGGTTGTAAGGTAGTGGCCAACTGGGAAGTACATGAATGGCTGAACAAACAGGGCGTGTCCAATACCCACCCGATGAACACCGGTGGCAAATGGAACTTTGATTTTGGTACGGTAAAATGTGTGGTGGCGCAGCATAGCAGCGGGCTGCCCGATGGCAGTTATGGTGGCAACCCAATGGGGTTCATCTTCATCTCAAAAGAAGGAAAATTCTATTATAGTGGTGATACGGCATTGACATTGGATATGCAATTAATCCCTTCATGGGCGGAGTTGGATTTTGCGGTATTGCCAATCGGTGACAATTTTACCATGGATGTTGCAGATGCTGTACGCGCGGCAGATTTTATCGAGTGCAGTACCATCGTTGGCGTACATTACAATACATTTGGCTTTATCCAGGTAAATGAGGAAGAGGCGAAACAAACATTTGCAAAAGCAGGTAAAAAATTACTGTTACCATCTATTGGTGAAACAATAGACATTTAAATATTAATCACAAAAAGTCCCGCATGCGGGGTTGGAAATAATTTATGGCAAGAATTATTGGCGTAGCCAATCAAAAAGGCGGGGTAGGAAAAACAACATCAGCGATCAATGTAGCGGCCAGCCTGGCTGTTCTTGAATTTAAAACATTGCTGGTAGATGCGGATCCGCAGGCCAATAGCACAACAGGTGTCGGATTTGATCTGCATAATATCACCAACAGTCTCTACGATTGTATGGTGAACAATGTTCTGGCAAGCGATGTGATCTTAAAAAGCGATGTACCTAATCTGGATATCATTCCTTCACATATTGACCTGGTAGGCGCCGAGATCGAAATGATCAATTATCCTAACCGTGAAAATGTATTGAAAGGAATTTTAGATGTGATACGCGACCGTTATGATTTTATAATCATTGATTGTTCACCTTCATTGGGATTGATCACCGTGAATTCATTAGTTGCATCCGATAGCGTGATCGTTCCTGTACAGTGTGAGTTCTTTGCACTGGAAGGATTGGGAAAATTGCTGAACACCATCAAGATCGTTCAGAATCGCCTCAATCCCGAATTGCAGATAGAAGGAATTTTAATGACGATGTACGATGGTCGCCTGCGTTTATGCAACCAGGTAGTTAGCGAAGTAAGAAGGCATTTTGATGATATGGTATTTGATACCATCATCCATAGAAATACAAGGTTAAGCGAAGCACCGAGTGTTGGCAAACCCGTTATCTTATACGATGCCGAAAGCAAAGGCGCTGTTAACTATCTCAACCTTGCCAAAGAGATCTTACAAAACAACGGCATGACGAAGATGTCGAACCAGGAAAGAATTATTGAATAAGTCCGGAGTCAACAGCGAGGGGGTACGGAAAACGAACAGCCCAACCCCAAACCACAAACTCCAAACCCCAAACCAGTATCATGACCACCCCGAAACAAAATAAAGACCTCATAGGAAAAGGGCTACGCTCTTTGTTGCAGAATATAGATTCTGATCTGAAAAACACTGCCGGTTCATTAAAGAGCGATGTGGTAGAACAGGTAACGCATACGAGCCGTATTGCTTTAAAAGATATACAGGTAAACCCCAAACAGCCGCGTCGTGATTTTGATGAAAATGCATTGAAAGAATTGGCCGAATCAATCAAACTCCACGATATTATTCAACCGTTAACTGTTTCCAAATTGCAAAATGGGAAATACCAGTTGATCGCGGGTGAGCGCCGTTTCAGGGCCTCTAAGATCGCGGGGTTAACGGATGTTCCGGCTTATATCCGCCAGGCAAATGACCAGCAGTTACTGGAGCTTGCCCTTCTCGAAAATTTACAACGCGAGGACCTAAATGCGGTTGAAATAGCCATCAGCTATAAACGCATGATGGAAGAATTGAATTACACACAGGAACAGGTGGCAGAGAGAATGGGCAAAGAAAGAAGCACGGTTACCAACTATATCCGTTTATTAAAATTACCACCCGATATCCAGCTCGCTGTAAGAAACGGTTCTTTAAGCATGGGGCATGCGAGGGCATTGGTTACGATTGAAACCATAGACAGGCAATTGTTTGTATATAACGAGATCCGTGAAAAGGACCTCAGTGTTCGCCAAACGGAAGAACTGGTGCGCAATATGTACAAAGCAGAAAAGAACGGCGGTGTTAAATCTTCCGTAAAGTCGGACCTTCCGGCAGCTTACAAAAAAATTGAGGATAATTTAGCTTCTCATTTTGCTACCAAAGTAAAAATGGTTCACAATAAAAAGGGCTACGGCAGCATTACCATCGAATATTATTCACTCGAAGAACTGAATAAATTACTGGATGCGATGAATGTTACCGTGAGTTGATCTACATGAAATCATACAGGGTCCTCATATTATTTATTATTTGCGCGGGGTATCTCACCAATGGCCATGCGCAGGATGATAAGAAAGCCTTGTCAACAGCTGCTCCATTCTCATCAACGCAAAAAGATACGGCTCGTGCGAAGGATACAACGATCAAAATCGCCGTTGCAAAAAAAGATACCGTTCCTAAACACGATCCGCATCTGGCCACTATGCGGTCATTGATGATCCCCGGCTGGGGGCAGGCCTATAATAAGGAGTATTGGAAGATCCCGATCATATACGGTATATTGGCTATACCCACCGCTACCTTTTTTTTTAACAACAGTTATTACAAGAAAACAAAATTCGCGTACGAAGCGCGATTCGCAGAACAAAATAAAGACAGTTCTTTAGTGCCGTTGATTGATCCGGAATTGAAAAACCTGGGCATCAGTTCCTTACAGAATTACCGCAATTCCTTCAGGAGAGACAGAGATTATTCAGTTCTCTGGTTTTTTCTTGCCTGGGCGCTGCAGGTAGCCGATGCAACCGTATTTGCCCACCTGAAAGAATTTGACGTAAGCAATGATCTTTCCATGGAATTGAAACCAACCTTTAACCCGCAAACAAGAACGCCTGGGTTTGGTTTGACGTTGAACATGAAGAATCCATCCAAAAAAAACATACCTACACGCTGATCACGGAATTACCTGTCGGCAGACTGTCTCATCCTGAAATAGTTTCTATGTGAAATCCTATGTTTTCTATCCACGCCTTTGGCGGGACAAGTTGTGACTATGTGGTTCAAATCAACGAAAATTTGAAATGTACCTCCCTATAATTGAATCGTATCAATAATTGCTTTTACTTTGAACTTAGATTATAAAGGATAATGATTATTGAAGTGTGATCATACCAATCATACAAAAACCTGCCTGTCGGCAGACAGGTCCGTGAAATCGCGATATGAAAATAGCACTGATAGGTTACGGAAAAATGGGTAAAGCCATTGAAGAGATCGCCCTCGCGAAAGGGCATGAGATCGTATTAAAGATCGATATTAATAATGCAGCTGATTTCACAAAAGAGAATATTTCCAAAGCAGATGTGGCCATTGAATTCACCGGCCCGCATAGTGCATTTGATAATGTTATGAAATGCATAGAATTCGGCATACCGCTTGTTTGCGGTTCAACGGGCTGGCTTGATAAATGGCCCGAAGCAAAAAAATATTGTGAACAACAGAACGGCACACTCATCTATGCAAGCAATTACAGCATTGGTGTAAATCTTTTTTTTGAATTGAATACACGGTTGGCAAAATTGATGAGTAATTATCCTTCTTACAATGTATCGCTAGAAGAGATTCATCATACACAAAAAAAAGATGCACCAAGCGGAACGGCTATCACTTTGGCAGAACAGGTTCTGGAAAATATTCCAACAAAAAAAGATTGGGTGAATCATGTTACCGATGAGCCCGGTGAATTGCAGATCATCTCCGAAAGAATAGACCCAGCGCCGGGAACACATAAGATCAGATACAGTTCTTCCGTAGATGATATTGAGATCATTCATACCGCACACAACCGCATAGGCTTTGCGGGTGGGGCAGTGCTTGCAGCAGAATTTGCCATAGGCAAAAAAGGCATTTTTGGAATGAAAGATGTGCTGGGATTATAATTTATATTTTGATAGCCAATCCTGCCTTTAGCAGTAACGCATTTATTCCTGTATGACCGGAACTGCTGTATCCCGTATAGGCTGCACCTACCTCGAAGAAACCTAATTTATATCCCGCTCCTGCTTCGTAAAGGAAATAATTTACATTGGGCGTAGTACCCCATTTTCTGACGGCCATACCGAGATTTCCATTTACAAATAACCCCAATAAAAGATATCTCCTGATGCCTACTTTAATAGGCGT
Source organism: Bacteroidota bacterium (assembly GCA_040388705.1). GTDB lineage: Bacteria > Bacteroidota > Bacteroidia > Chitinophagales > Chitinophagaceae > Sediminibacterium. Next base: position 61,452 of record JAZKBI010000009.1, read on the forward strand.
GAATTTCATATCGGGTTCCTGGGATTCAAATACCAACCCGCCTGAAGTCGGGTTAGGAAGATGGTACTGCATATATCCCACCGAACCCATCAATATGGTTTTACCAAACCCGATACCGCCGCCGAGTTCATAACCAATTCCATAATTTGAAATATCCTTAAAAGATGAGGTCGGATTGGCATAGGTAACATTTCCGAAAACCAATGCCTTGGGCAATTGGGCAGATAAGCTGACAAATATTAAGTTCGCGGCAATTAATAACACGGAAATTTGAATTATCTTTCGCATATCAAATAATTAAGGTGCGTTTAAACGGCTGATATAAAGTTAGTGCTGTTTGATCGAAACTAAAAGCATGCTATCTAAGAAAACACAATATGCGTTCAAAGCACTCACTTTTATAGCTGAGCGGAAAAAAGATGGGCCGGTATTGATCGCTGAGATCGCAAAGAGAAAAAAAATACCGCTCAAATTTTTAGAGAATATTTTACTTGAGATGAGAAAAGCAGGGCTATTGGAAAGTAAAAAAGGAAAAGGCGGCGGGTATTTTTTTAAAGTTGATCCGAAAGACATACGTTTGGCCCAGGTTATGCGTTTAATTGAGGGACCCATTGCTCTTTTGCCCTGTGTGAGCCTTAATTTTTATGAGCGGTGTAAAGACTGCGATGAAAAAAAATGCGGGCTTAACCGCGTAATGATACAGGTGAGGGATAATATGCTCGAAGTGCTTGAGAACAAAACGGTTTATGATCTTATTGGGAAATAAAAAAAGCTAACTAACCAAAACAACAACACTTATGAAAAAAATCATTGTCCTGTTCTTTTGCCTGCCCATATTCGCAGGCGCACAAAGCCTGATCGGCGGAAGTAATATCGTACGATGGAACCTCGGCTCTCTTGCATTAAGAAACTATCACTTTACGTACGAAAGAGCGATTGCCAAACATTTGTCTCTGTCACTGAGCTACCGGACTATGTCAAAAGGATCCATTCCTTTTCAGAGTGAGCTTGAAAAAGCCATCAAAAGCGACCAGATCAATTTCGGCAAATTTGAAATGGGCAATACGGCATGGACGGTTGCTGCACGTTTATACTTAGGCATCGGCAAACTGAAAGGGTTTTATTTCGAACCCTACCTGCGATTTGCCACCTTCGATCTGAGTGCACCTGTGAAATATACCATCACTACCGGCCCTGCAGCGGGTCAATCCAAAGAAGCGCTGTTTACCGGTACGGTTAAATCAACCAGTCCTGGTATAATGTTAGGGTGGCAGTTCCAACTCGCGACTAAAATTGTGATGGATATCCAGCTTATCGGCGGTCACTACGGCCATAGCTCAGGCGATCTGAATTTTGCGGCCACCTTAAGCAATGATGAAAGAGATGCCCTGCAGAAGAGTCTTAATGACATCAAGGCTGATCCATTCAAGATACAGGGAACCGTTTCAAACAGCGGCGCCAAAGTTACCACAGATGGCCCATGGGCAGGCATAAGGGGAGCGAATATTGGTATTGGGTTCAGGTTCTAGTTCTAATTAATAATTGAGAATTAATAATTAAAAAAGCGTGCTACATTTTGTAACACGCTTTTTTAATGCGGTAGCCTAATTATTAACTATTAATTACTATTATTAATTCGCCCCCAGGTTCTCCAGCATATCGGATGTCATCTTCGCCAGGTCGAATTCCGGTTTCCATCCCCAGTCTTTTGTTGCCACGCTGTCGTCAATACTTTGTGGCCAGCTGTCAGCAATGTTCTGGCGATAATCGGGTTGATAGGAAATAGCAAAGCCTGGAATATGTTTGTCTATTTCTGCTGCAATCTCTTTGGGAGAAAAACTCATCCCTGAAATATTATAGGAGGTCCTGATCGAGATCTTATTCGCCGGTGCATCCATTAGTTCCATAGTGGCGCGAATGGCATCGGGCATATACATCATAGGCAGGTAAGTATCTTCTGATAAGAAACATTTGTATTTTTTATTTTCAAGCGCTTCATGATAGATCTCCACTGCATAGTCTGTTGTACCACCGCCTGGTTCTGATTTATAACTGATCAGCCCGGGATAACGGATACTGCGCACATCAACCCCATAACGGTTGTGATAATAATTGCACCAGAATTCGCCGGCATACTTGCTGATGCCATACACGGTAGAAGGTTCAATAATGGTTTGCTGCGGACAATTCTTTTTCGGAGAGGTAGGGCCGAAAACAGCGATACTGCTGGGCCAATATACCTTATGCAGTTTTTCTTCGCGAGCTATATCCAGCACGTTTAATAAACCCTGCATGTTCAGGTGCCAGGCGAGATTTGGATTTTTTTCGCCGGTGGCGGATAAGATCGCAGCAAGCAAATAGATCTGCGTGATGTTCTGGCGGATCACCTGCACATGCAGCATTTCTTTGTTCATCACATCGAGACTCACATACGGGCCCGTTCCTTCCAGCAATGGATTCTGTTCACGAAGATCAGAGGCGATCACGTTCGCATTTCCATATTTCTTACGCAGCGCCATCGTCAACTCCACTCCTATCTGACCGGATGCTCCAATAACCAATATTTTATCTTTTGTAGCCGCCATGGCAATCGTTTTAGAACGCAAAGAAACGGAAGGATATTGAATAATGAATATCGAGCAGGGAATTTTGATTGTTGAGGTGATTGGCCACTTACAGTTGAAGAAATATATTTGCCACAGACGACACAGATTGCCACAGACTTTTTCTGTGGCAATCTGTGTCGTCTGTGGCAAAAAGAAAGCAATGCCAGAAATAAACTAAATTTGCATCTTACTTTAAAAATCGATCATGCTTCCTCCATTCCTTACCGAGCTTTTCAAATCGCAATCCTACGACCCCAATAATTTTTTCCTGATAGCCGGTCCATGCGTAGTAGAAAGCGAAGAACTGGTGATGGAAGTAGCCGATAAGGTATCAGCCATTTGCAAACGTTTGGAAATACGGTATGTATTCAAAGCCAGTTACCGCAAGGCCAACCGCACAAGTGCCGGGTCCTTTACAGGAATTGGTGACGACAATGGTTTGTCATTGATCAAAAAAGTGGGTGATACCTTTCACCTTCCTACCACTTCTGATATTCATGCTCATGAAGAAGCTGCGATGGCCGCACCGTATATTGATATCTTGCAGATCCCTGCATTTCTTTGCCGCCAAACAGACCTGTTAATTGCAGCAGCAGAAACCGGGAAGATCGTGAACGTAAAAAAAGGACAATTTCTCAGTGGGCCTTCTATGAAATTTGCAGTGGACAAAATACAAAAAGCAGGTAATGAAAAAGTAATGCTCACAGAAAGGGGCAATACATTCGGCTACCAGGACCTGGTGGTAGATTATCGCAATATTCCATGGATGCAGGAGAATAAGGTTCCCGTGATCATGGATTGTACGCATTCTCTACAACAGCCGAATCAGACTTCTGGTGTAACAGGAGGCAACCCCCAATTAATTGGTACCATTTCCAAAGCTGCGATCGCAGCAGGCGCTGATGGATTATTTATTGAAACACACCCCGATCCTTCTTGTGCTAAAAGCGATGGGGCGAATATGTTGAGGCTTGATTTATTGGAACCGCTTTTGGAAAAGTTGGTGAAGTTGAGGAAAGCCGTATTATGATTTTGGAATTTTTAGATTGGGAAATTTTGAAATTTGTACACCGGTTCCATCCCACAAGTGCGGGACCCAATTCCAAAATTTACCAATTTCTTATCGGATTTCTTTTCCCTGCGAGTATATAATTCTTGATATTGATCCAAAAGGCCAAAATCATATACAAAATAACCGGCGACCCTAAAGTGAGGAAAGAGATGTAGATGAACCATAACCGGATCCGCGAAGAAGCGATACCCAGTTTTTCGCCAATTTTGGCACAAACGCCAAAAGCATTCAATTCAAGAAATTCCCTGATCTTTTGCATATCTCTCACGGTTTACACGGCGGGGGCGGCCATTACAAATGCAATTTAGACAAATCGGGCATACAAAAGTTTAAAACAGTTTTTTAAGCCCACCCCTTTTTTTCGTAAATTCGCGGCAATTCCAGCTCCCCCGGTGATCATTTTATGACTGAAAGCTGAAGTGAGTGACACAAGGGACGATGCCATGAAAGACGAATGCCGGATCCCAAAATCCGCCATTCCGTAATCCGCTCATTATTAATTGAAAAGAATCTAAAAACTGATATTATGGCTTTTGACATTGAAATGATCAAGAAAGTGTACGCTGAAATGCCTGCCAAAGTGGATGCCGCCCGCAAAGAACTGGGCCGCCCGCTTACGCTGAGCGAAAAGATCCTGTTCGCCCACCTGCATTCCGACCAGAAAATAACGGGTTTTGAAAGAGGCAAAAGCTATGTTGATTTTGCCCCGGACCGCGTGGCCATGCAGGATGCAACAGCTCAGATGGCGCTTTTGCAGTTTATGCAGGCGGGTCGCCCGAAAGTGGCCGTACCATCTACCGTACACTGCGATCACCTGATCACTGCCAAAGTGGAAGCCAAACTCGATCTGCAGGTTGCCAATACAGAAAGTAAAGAAGTATATGATTTTCTTGCCTCCGTATCTGATAAATACGGTATCGGATTCTGGAAACCCGGTGCGGGAATCATTCACCAGGTGGTACTGGAAAACTATGCTTTCCCGGGTGGTATGATGATCGGAACCGATTCTCATACGGTAAATGCCGGTGGTCTTGGAATGATCGCCATTGGCGTGGGTGGTGCTGATGCTTGTGATGTGATGGCGGGCCTTCCATGGGAACTGAAATGGCCTAAACTGATCGGTGTAAAGCTGACGGGCAAATTAAATGGCTGGACGGCCCCTAAAGATGTGATCTTAAAAGTTGCCGGGATCTTGACCGTAAAAGGCGGAACCGGTGCTATTGTTGAATACTTTGGCGAAGGCGCCACCAGCATGAGCTGTACTGGTAAAGGTACTATCTGTAATATGGGCGCTGAGATCGGAGCTACCACTTCTACTTTTGGTTACGATGCCAGTATGAGCCGCTACCTGAACGCAACCGGCCGCGAAGAAATTGCCACCGCTGCAGATGCAGTTGCCGCTTACCTGAATGCTGATGAAGAAGTATACAATGATCCAACCAAATATTTTGACGAAGTAATCGAAATCAACCTGAGTGAACTGGAACCACACCTGAACGGACCTTTCACGCCGGACCTTGCTACGCCTATTTCAAAAATGAAAGAAGCGGCAGCCGCTAACGGATGGCCAACTAAAATTGAAGTGGGCCTGATCGGTAGCTGTACCAATTCTTCGTATGAAGATATCAGTCGCGCCGTAAGCCTGGCTAAACAGGTAAGAGCAAAAGGACTTACGCTGAAAAGTGAATTCACCATTACGCCCGGTTCTGAACAGGTTCGTTTCACCGTTGAGCGCGATGGTTTCCTGGATGAGTTCAACAGTATTGGCGCGAAAGTTTTTGCCAATGCATGCGGACCATGTATCGGTATGTGGGATCGTGTAGGTGCAGAGAAAAAAGAAAAGAATACCATCGTCCATAGTTTCAACAGGAACTTTGCAAAACGTGCCGATGGTAACCCGAATACATTTGCTTTTGTAGGATCACCTGAACTGGTAACTGCATTGGCCATTGCCGGCGACCTGAATTTTAATCCACTTACCGATACATTGATCAATGACAGAGGCGAGCAGGTAAAATTAGATGCGCCAACAGGTTTTGAATTACCCGTAAGAGGATTTTCCGTAGATGATCCCGGTTACCAGGCGCCTGCAGCTGATGGCAGTGGTGTAAGTGTTGCAGTAGATCCTGCCAGCAAACGTTTACAATTGCTTGCGCCGTTCGATGCATGGGAAGGAACCGATCTGAAAGGATTGAAATTATTGATCAAGGCAAAAGGAAAATGTACCACGGACCATATCAGCATGGCGGGTCCATGGTTGAAATTCCGCGGACACTTAGATAATATCAGCAACAATATGCTGATCGGCGCAGTGAATTTTTTCAATGAGAAAACAGATAATGTAAAGAACCAGCTTAGCGGCGAATATGGACCTGTACCAGCCACCCAACGTGCTTACAAGGCACAAGGTATTGGAAGCATCGTAGTAGGCGACGAGAACTATGGCGAAGGAAGTTCACGTGAACACGCCGCCATGGAACCACGCTTCTTAGGTGTGCGTGCGATCCTCGTAAAATCCTTTGCACGGATCCACGAAACCAACCTGAAAAAACAGGGCATGCTCGCATTGACATTTGTTGACAAAACAGATTATGATAAAATACTGGAAGATGATATCATTGACATCAATGGTCTTATCAGTTTTACGCCCGGCAAGGCTTTAACCATCACACTCAATCACGCTGATGGAAGCAAACACGTAATTCAGGTACAGCACACTTACAACCAGCAGCAGATCGAATGGTTCAAAGCAGGTGCGGCATTGAACATTATCCGCAAGCAGGTGGCCGGCTAAGCGGTCGGGACGCTAAAGCGGCCTGAACGCTAAATAGAGGTCACGCAATTTTATATTATCCAAAAGATCCCGCTTTTTTGAGCGGGATCTTTTTTTACCCAACAACAGAATATATCTCAACTTTTGTGGCGCCTGTCCCGTTTATTGCGGGATCGCACACTTGTAGTTCGGAATACAACTCACCTCCTTACTATTCCAAAACAGTATTTTCTACAGGTATTAGACGCAATAAATAAATCATCCGCACTATCTATCTTTCCGATAAAAAAATGGACGCGCTGATTATTCAACAAAAAATATTCGAGATCCGCGGAGAAAAAGTGATGCTCGATTTCGATCTGGCAGCTTTATATGACGTGCAGACCAAAGTATTAAATCAAGCGGTAAAAAGAAATTTCAAAAAATTCCCAAAAGATTTTATGTTTCAGCTTACCCGGGAAGAGTATAGCAACTTGAAGTCACAAATTGTGACTTCAAGTTGGGGCGGGGCGCGAAAGTTACCTTACGCTTTTACAGAACATGGGGTGGGCATGGCCGCAGGCGTGCTTAAAAGCGAGAAAGCGATATACATGCATATCGCTATTGTTCGCGCCTTTATAGCACTTCGGCAATTCGCGCTCCGTTATAGAGAACTGGCCGAAAAACTAACCAACCTGGAAAACACTAACAACAAACAATTTAAAGATATCTATAAGGCGTTGAACTATCTTATCGACAAAAAACAAAAAGAAGAAGATTTCAATAATCGTGAGAGGATTGGATTCAGGAAATAAATATCAATTACCTATCGAGTTTCAGTTTTTGAAAAAAGACTTCCTCATTCACTTCTCTCACTTCACCAGGCTGCAAATCATCCAACTCCATATCCTCAATAGAAACCCTGATCAACCGCTTACACCTGTGATGTATGGCTGCTACCATTTTTCTTACCTGGTGAAATTTTCCTTCTGTTAAACTAATGCGTAACCAGGTGCTGGGAACACCCTCCCTCAATTCATAGCCGGAAGAAAATAAGTTTGCAGGTTTGCTAACGATCGCAACATCGCAGGCATGGGTTAGATAATCCTCCCCGCCTTTTCCACAGATATGGATACCGTTTCGTAATTGCAATAGCGCATGTTCGTCAACAATATTTTTTACCTGTACCAGGTAGGTGCGTTTGTGTGGCACTTCGCCCTGGAACAATAATCTTGTTATTTTTTTATTGGTTGTCAGCAATAACAAACCTTCGGAATTATTATCAAGTCTGCCTATCGCATGTGTTCCGTCGGGAAAATCAAAATCAAGTTTGCCTAACAAATTTACTTCATGCGAGCTTACAAATTGCGATACCATATCGTAAGGTTTGTTAACGATAAAGTAGCGGTGCTTATTCATTCCGGCAAATTAATCCATCTGCCGCGATAATCATGAACCTGCAAACACGAAAACATTTACAATAAAAAAGTGACGCCCTGAATCACAGGAGCGCCACCCGGGGAATAGTAAGTATGTTATGTTCAGGCAATTAATAAATTGTCATTACCGGTTTTTCTCATTTTTTTGATCTGGAAAACCAGGTAAATAATAACGCACCACACGCTTACAAAAATGGAACCTGCCAGGAAAAGGAGCCAAAGAGGCGCTTTTCCACGTGTGGCAAATAAGGTCCGTTTGTTAAAATTGTCAGGAGGCATGAAAGCCGCGCCCCATTTTACTTTCCGCTCCATAGAAATGCTCCCGAACAATTCGTTCTCCTCCGTTTTAGCAATGATCACTATGTTTCCATCTGCATCGCCGGGTATAGTCTTGTTGGTGAATTCTGCACTTACTTTACCACTTGAATCCGTAGTATAGGTTTCTTTGTCGCCAACAGAAAGATTACCAACGCTCCGCTGAATAATGATCTTTGTCTCTACGTCTTTCGCAGGTAACCATTCATTACCTTTTTTAGTTGTGACCGTAACGGCAATACTTCTAGCACCATCGGCCCAACTGGTATCGATCGTTATTTTTGATTTGGTTGTAGTAATTTCAGTACCGGCAGAGGCAAATGCCTTGTCGGCAACCGAAACAGCCACTAGCTTAAAAGTCGAAGCCGTATCCCATGCTGAAAGTAGTTTTACAGGAAATGCTACATTGCCCCTACCAAACCGGTCAGTCTGTACCGTTCCCATTAAATTTCCTTCATTTTCCTCACCCAGGTATACATTAACCGAAATACCCGGAACGGCTATAAATTTCTTTCCGATTTTCGATTTTGTAAATACGGTAACATACGGAAATGTGTTATCCTTCAGATGGTAAACCAGGTTGACCAGCAACTTTGGTTTTGATTCCTGGCCTGTTGCATTATTAAACAACAGCGCAACCAACACAACAAAAACGATCCTATTTTTTTTCAGAAATTTCATGTTGTTCAGTTATAGTTTCATGGATAGGAATTATGGGGAAAACCCTTACAAAAAAAGTGATCACAAGTAAAGCACCTGTTAATGACCCGATGGCAATTGCCCATTCTTCCCAGCTGGGAAAATAATGATGATATGATTCAGGCACATTATACATCGGCAGAAACGGGTGAAGTAAAGTTGGCGTCACGATCAGGTATCTTTTGAACCAGGCGCCTACCACGATCATAATGCCTGCTACAAACATCGGCACAGGTTTGCGCCCTTTTTTGAAAAGCAGGATCGCAATGGGAATCAACATGCCAACACAAATGGCAAACCAGAATAATGGTGCAAATTCTCCCGCAAAAAGTTCATTTAGATGGGCCTCTTCAGGTTTCTTCATCTTAAATGCCGGAACGAGGTATTCATTCACATTAAAATACAGGTATAATAAGGCAAGCATCACAACCACCTTACCCATTTTATCAAAATGCAGTTCTGTTATATACTTTTCAAGATGGTATTGTTTTCTAAAAACATACATGGCCACTACTACGCCGCCGGCACCAACAAGAAAGGCCCCTGAAATAAAATACGCGCCAAAATTGGTACTGTCCCAACCCGGCCGGTAAGTGGTTGCAAACAGCCAGGAGGTAACGGTATGAATACAAAAAGCAACCGGGATGATGGTTACACATAAAATGGTAACCGACCTGTTATTTATTTTCTCCTGTATGTCGAGCCCTTTCCAGAACGACCCCAGGAAACGGTATAATTTACCAAGCTTTTTTTCTGACCTGTCAACCCTTGCAATTAAAATTTTGAGATCGGGAAGTAACGGCAGGTATAGCAGCAGCAGGCTGATGACAAAATAAGTGCTGATCACGATTACATCCCACATAATAGGCGACTGTATCCGGCCGTAGATGAACAGGTTGACAAATCTTTCAGGCCGCCCCATATCAACGATGATAATGAGTGATGCAAAGACAATGGCTGAAACAGCAATGATCTCGGCAATACGTGTTAGTGGTGTACTCCAATGAATATCCGACAGCCGGAATACAGCTGTGATCAAAGAACCTACCAGGCTGATCGCAACAAAAAAAACAAAGTTGGATATGTAGATGCCCCAGGAAACATAATCACGCATATGGGTAACAGCCAAACCATAACGTAGTTGGCGATAGTAAGCACAAGCACCCACCAACGATATAATGATAAGTGAATAGGTCCAGATCATACCGCGCTTTCCGAATTTCCTGGGAAGCAGGTCTATAGTGATCTGTTCGTCTGTTAAAACAATTGCATTTTCCACGATCAGTTAGTTTGAGTGATTTTTTTTGTCTTCGGCAGTTTCATTTTCAAGTCCGGATTCGTAAGGAAAATTCCGGTTCACCGGGGGCAGGTAATACACACTGGGTTTGGTACCAAGATCTTCCATCAGCCGGTAGCCTGCTTTGCTTTTGATGAGCTCACTGAACCGGAAAGTCTCACTTCCATTGGTTACAGAATCCTCGTACATATCACCAAAAGCAAAAACACCATTCGGGCAGGCCGATACACAGTGTGGAAGCTCTCCCATCCTTGCCATATCCGGGCAGAAATCACATTTGCTTACGGTACCCATTTTTTGCGGTATACTGGTTTCACATGAATAAGGTTTCGATGCCAGTTCCTTATCAATTACTGGCTCCTGCCAATTAAATACCCGTGTTGAATAAGGACATGCCGCCATGCAAAAACGGCAACCGATACAACGGTCGCTGTCAATGAGAACAATTCCATCCTGTCTTTTAAATGTGGCGTCTACCGGGCAAACTTTCACGCAGGGTGGTTCATCGCAATGCATACAGGTAGTGGGTTCCCAGTAAGGGGCCGTATGCTCTGCATCCTGCATGGGCAATACTTTGATCCAGTTCTGGCCGGGATTTAATTGGTGTGCATGGTTGCATGCGCTCCTACAGGCTCCCACATTTTTACAACGCGAAAGATCAATGACCATAACAAATTTTTTCCCAGCCATCCCTTTTCGTGCCTCACTGTTCGAAACGGGTAAATGCGGAACCGGCTTCAGAAATGCTTTATCTATTTCGATCACTTCGCCGTCAACAGACAGGAGTTTTACCATTTCGCCGGATGCTTTTACTTCCCCATCTGCATAGCCATCGAAAGGATTTTTTTTGGAGGAGCAACCGGTTGCAATTCCCGCAGCAAGCACACCGGCGGTAAGGAACTCCCGGCGTGATGTATTTTTGTTTTCCATACTGTAGTTTTGAAAGGGCCGACTGATTAACTTTCTTTTTTACTAACCCATTTTTTCAATTGATCGTCACTTATCTTTTTTCTCCCTTCCATGTTTATTTTAGATGCATCAATTTCAACAAGCCTGCCATCCTGCGTTAGCATCCGTATTGTTTTCCGTTCAGGTGCACACGCTATTACATCTGTTTTTTTTCGCCCAAAAAGCAGGCTGCGGAAATTAACTCCTGCCAGCAGCATCAGGGAACCTATACTACTCCACCGCAAGAATTTTCTGCGAATTGCCTGTTGATCATTATCGTTTGTCATAGTCGCTGTGAATATTCGTTGAATAAAAAATAGCCCAATGCAGGTTGATTAATGGCGGTTTATTTTTTTAATGTACGGATGTAATTAACCAGGTTCCAGATATCTTCATCGCCCTCTACTTTCTTTTTAAAACTGGGCATATCACTCCTGCCTTCAGAAATTTTATAGAACAGGCCGCCATTTGATTGTTTCTGGAAAGCTGCAGCGGACAAATCACCAGGTTCGGTTTTTAATTGCGCTGCTTTAGAACCATCTCCTAATCCTGCTTTGCCATGGCATGACTGGCAGTGTTTTATCCATAATTCTTTTCCTTCTTTCAGGGAGTTGGCATCAGACTTTACGGGGTTTGTCATTTTCTCGGCCTTATCCGGCGCAACCCATGGTGTTTTAGCCGCCTGCTTAAAAGCAGAAAGAAAAATGGTGATGAAAAAAACTGCCGATAAGAAGAAAACGCTTGAAATTCTTGCTTTCATATTTATTTTTTTTTAGGTTAATTAAAAACTCCATAAACGGGTAATATTAAACCCGATCAGGAATTGGCCCTGGGTATAATCATTCTGGTTAAACATGTTGTTGTTTTGAGGCAGTATGCTGTTGTAATTACCTGCAAAAATCTGGAATGCGTGAGCGCTCGTTGTCATCTCCAATCCAAAACAAATACTCGGATGAGGGTTATTGGCCGGGTGCTGTGTTAATGGCTGATCATAATTTACAACCAGTGCAGTTGTTGAACCTATCTTATACCTTCCCATCAATGCCAGCGCAAAATGTGCGTTATTCATTTGTGGAAGTATGTTTCCCTTGCTATCGGTATAGCCGGGTACGTTATTAAAATATGATAAACTGGGAGCAGCCTGTACAGAAATTTTACTGCTTATTTTCCTGGCAATCATCAGCTGGTTAAAATAGGAGAGCCTGTCTGTTGATGTAACAAAATTGTTTTCTTTTCTTGTATCCACTACCAGGTTACCAAAATAGGTGATACTTACAGGCGAGCCGCCGGTTGATTTTTGTTTGATAATTGCGTATTTAACATTAGCATCCCACTGTAATTTTTCTTTGCAGAAACCCATTCCCAGTTGCAGGTTGGTTTTGATCACATAACTGAACCCGATCCGTATGTTGGATGGCGCATATATTCCAAATAGGTCGGAATAACCATTGTTTACAGTGCCAAACCTGTGCTGGATATCCATTTCAAATGTTCCTTTTTTGGGAACCATCACAGTCTGGTTGTCGAAGATCCAGTTACTTTCAAATGTATTTTTCACTGGTTTCGCAACCGCTTTCGAAGAGGTACCTGCAGTTGAGTCCTGGGCCGATACCGGGTGGGAAACGGTGCAAAGCATCAGCAACAGCAAAGCAGGAATATTTTGGAACAGGTAATTTATTTTTTTCATTTTTCGCGATTTAATTGTTTTTAGCCCCCTGTTTAACCCAGGCCAGGACCAGTTGATTTAAATTGGATGGATTTGATGGACCGCCAACAGGCATCGCGGTTGTTTTTTTACCGGTAAGCCATAAGTATAGTGAGCTGTTAACCGGTGTTGACTTATCGGCATAACTTCCATTGATGATGGCGTTGTAAGATTTGTCTGCCGTTAGATCCGGAACATGGCCACCTGAATTATGGCAACCGCTGGTACTACACTTAGCGGTGAATATGGGCTGAACATCTTTTGAAAAACTCACTTCTGTAGTTACTTCTACTGCATTGTCTACGTACACGGTTGTGTTCTTTGTACATGCCTGAATCAGGAATAGGATTCCTGCAATCATTGATATCAGCAGGATATTTTTTTTGGTAAACATGGTCTTTGATTTTTGTGTAATGAAAAGAACAGCTACCGTTTATTTCTGAAATTTGAGAAGCAGATTTGGCCTGATACCGTGTTGATAATTTGAGCTGTTAAAGATGGCTAGCCCGAATGGCTGGTCCTGCAGGCTTGAGAAATCAATATCCTGTTTTAATACATCCGGTGTTTTTAACAGCCTTTTGATCTCAAGAACCCATCCTGTTCCTGTGTATTTTCCGGCTGCCGTAATATCGCTTCTTCCTGCTGTTAATCCTGCTGACACAAATGAAGGAATACATTTCGCACCTACCGAAGCTGTGGTACCAGTTACTTCGTAGTAGGCGGTCTGGCCATTCGGATCTATTGTGCCGCCGGCATAAGTAAGAACTCCGGTACTGCTGACGCCTGTAATTTTCTTTGCTGCACCGCCTGCCAACGTATCGGCAGTGGTGTAATACAATTTTCCGGTTGCATCGGGTATAACCCATTTAGGTACATTCACAGCAGTGCCGGTACCATCAAGTTTTAAAGATTGTGTATTGTTAAATGCCCCGTTAGTCACGTTTGAATTAGTATTGATATAGCTGGTAGAAAAAGGACTTGGTGGGATAAGATCGTCCGCATGACGGCCATTACCACTTCCACCAACGGTATCCGTTACAGAAGGCCCGCCGGCCCAATCCTGGTATTGGTCATCCATTTGGTTTGTCAGGAGGTCCTTATTAAGATGGCACCACCACATATCAATTTTTTCAGCAGCGCCATTGGTATAGTGATTACCGCTTTTGTTGGCAACCATTTGACCCGCATAGTTTCTGTAGGGAGAAAATAAATGGCAACTGGCATAACAGGTCTGGGTTACAAATTTTGGTGTTGAATTATCTATGTTCCAAAGCATTGCCAATTGATCCTGGCCCATTCCCTCTTTTAACAGAACACCATTTACATCATACTGCTTCGCATTTGCTTTCTGTGCCCATAATTTGGTTACGGGATTGAAATACCAGGGTTGTACAATATTATTGGTTGGATCATTCCATTCAAATAAGAAATAGATATATTGTCCATCATACATGGACCGAATGTTTGCTGGATAGGTTTCACCTGAGTAACCGGCAAAAAGGCCGTTACCGGGGTCCGGTACCTGCGGAACAACTGAGATCCTGGTTGCATTGTCCCAGGCTGCGTCGATGGTTCCGTCTATAACAGGAGCAGTAGCTGTTTTGTACGATAGCAATTCTGAACTGTTAACTTCCTGGCTTACTGTGGTAAGAACCTGGTTGTTTTTTGTACAACTGATCAGATAGCCCAGGGCCAATATCAACGTAGCTGATACCCAGAATAATTTACTTTGTAGCGGTTTCATATTATCGTATTTTGATTGTAATATTTGTCTGTCAAATTTTGTAAGAATATCTCCCTGATTTTATGACTGATGATTTATTTCAACATGACATTCGTCATGATTTTGTCAGAAGATGTGACTTATGATACTTTTTTGGACCCCGGCCGAGTGGCATTACCAGTTCGATCAATTGCCATTATCGGAATTGTGGAAGATTAGGAAGGGATAGGCATACAGAGTCTTAATAAACACACCAGGCGCATTTAACACTGAAGAAAATTATCGAACGCTATATATGGAAAAACATCCGAATGATCCGTTGCATGGGGTCACACTCGAAAAAATTGTTACCGAATTGGTAGCGCATTTTGGCTGGGAAGATTTGGGGCAACATATTCCTATCAATTGTTTCAACAGCAACCCTAGCATTAAATCCAGTCTTACTTTTCTGCGCAAAACGCCTTGGGCGAGAAAAAAGGTGGAAGAGTTATACTTGCGGATGATAGAAAAATGATCTTGTTACAACATTCGGATATCACTATAAGAAATAGCTTCCAGGCGAAAAAACTGACAGGTTTCCTGTGCATTGCATGTTTTGCTAACTGATGAAAGGTCATACACATGGTATCGCAAAATGCGATACCATCTCTGCAGCACCTGAGAAGATCGAAAAAAAGTATTTTGAGTGAAATCACTTGCTGCTATTACGTATTTATACTGATCTGACATATTGCCAATTCCAATTATTAAAAAACTTTTAGAATGTTCCTAAATTTGAGTTGAAAATCATTTCACGATGACTCTTACAGCAAATGACATACAACTCTACGAGATCTTAAAACAAAAGCTTGGTAATAAAGAAGCAGAAGCTTTGGTAAATTTTGTTGATTCCAAATTAAAGGAAGCAGATGAGTGTAATTTAAAAACACTTGCCACAAAGGAAGATCTCAAAGATCTCAAACTTGAATTAAAACAAGATATTGCCGGAGTAACATTGAAACTTTCTGAAACTAAAACCGATATTATCCGCTGGTTATTTGCCTTCCTGTTACCCCTCCTGTTAGCGATCCTCGGGTTGTATCTAAGGAAATAATACTCCTGATTATTTTTGAAATATGCTCTAAAAGAAAACCCCTCACAAAAATGTAAGGGGTTTTCTTTTAATTATATTCAAATGCGCTTACTTCACTTCTTCAAACTGCGCATCTTCTACAGTATCACTTTTACCTTGCGCACCACCGTCCTGGGAACCATGTTGATCAGCACCTGGTTGTGCACCTGCACCATCCGCCTGCGCTTTGTAAATTTCTTCACTTGCGGCGGTCCATGCGGTATTCATTTCAGCCATGGCTGTATCAATACCTGCGATGTCCTGGTTTTTATGTACTTCTTTCAGTTTTTCCAAAGCTGATTCGATCGGTGCTTTTTTATCTGCAGAGATTTTATCACCAAATTCTTTGAATTGCTTCTCTGTCTGGAAGATCATACTATCGGCTGCGTTCAGTTTTTCAACTCTTTCGCGTGCTTCCTTATCTGATGCTTCATTGGCTTTTGCTTCAGCTTTCATTTTCTCCACTTCTTCTTTGCTTAAGCCGCTGCCTGCTTCAATACGGATCTTCTGTTCTTTACCGGTGCCTTTATCTTTTGCACTTACATGCAACATACCATTGGCATCAATATCAAATATCACCTCGATCTGCGGAACACCACGTGGTGCCGGTGGAAGTCCATCGAGGTTAAACATACCTAAGCTCTTATTCTGGTTAGCCATTGGCCTTTCTCCCTGCAGTACATGTATTTGTACACCGGGTTGGTTATCGCTGGCTGTTGAATATACTTCTGTTTTCTTGGTAGGGATGGTTGTGTTCGATGGGATCATGGTTGTCATTACACCACCCATGGTTTCAATACCGAGGCTTAACGGTGTAACATCCAGCAACAATACATCTTTCACTTCTCCTGTTAATACCGCACCTTGTATAGCAGCTCCTAAAGCAACTACTTCATCAGGGTTAACACCCTTGTTTGGTTTTTTACCAAAGAATTTTTCTACGATCTCTTGTACTTTAGGAATACGTGTTGAACCACCCACCAATATCACTTCGTTGATATCGTTGATGCTGTAACCGGCATCTTTCAATGCTTCTTCACATGGTTTTAAACAACGTGCAAATAATTTATCAGCTAACTGCTCAAATTTTGCACGGCTTAATTTCAACACCAGGTGTTTAGGCACACCATCCATCGCTGTGATATAAGGAAGATTGATCTCTGTTTCTGAAGAGGAGCTCAATTCTACTTTCGCTTTTTCAGAAGCTTCTTTCAAACGCTGTAGAGCCATAGGGTCCTTACGCAGGTCGATCGCTTCCTGTGATTTGAATTCATCAGCCAGCCAGTCCATAATCACTTTATCAAAGTCATCACCACCAAGGTGTGTATCACCATTGGTTGATTTTACTTCAAATACACCATCACCTAATTCAAGGATGGAAATATCGAACGTACCACCACCCAGGTCAAATACGGCGATCTTCTGATCAGCATGTTTTTTATCCAAACCATACGCCAAAGCTGCGGCAGTTGGTTCGTTTACAATACGGCGAACATTCAATCCTGCAATTTCACCGGCTTCTTTGGTTGCCTGGCGCTGTGCATCGTTAAAATAAGCGGGTACGGTAATAACTGCTTCAGTCACCTCATGTCCGAGATAATCTTCAGCTGTTTTCTTCATTTTCTGAAGGATCATGGCTGAGATCTCCTGTGGAGTGTATAAACGGTCCTCTATCGCTACACGAACCGTATTATTGTCACCTTTAGCTACTTTATAGCTCCAATGGCTTATTTCTTCGGTCACTTCGTCGTAACGGCGGCCCATAAAACGTTTTACACTGCTGATGGTGTGCTGCGGGTTGGTAATCGCCTGTCTTTTAGCAGGATCACCCACTTTACGCTCACCATTCTTCAGAAATGCCACAACAGATGGGGTCGTTCTGCGTCCCTCATCGTTGGCTATTACAACCGGCTCGTTACCTTCCATAACGGCCACACAACTGTTCGTTGTTCCAAGGTCAATTCCTATTATTTTGCCCATAATTTATGATTTCAGATGAATAATCAATTTCTATTAGTCAATCTGCATGCCACCACCCTGAAAAATGCAAAAATGGCAGGCTGAAATGAGGTCTATCCACATTATTGCAGTTAAAAGCCGTTAAAACGGGGATTTGTGGCAGATTCTTTATGGAGAAAAGGTTATAATTTGGTAGCTTTAAACGACTTCATACTGGTTTAGGGAGACCCGCTCGTGAACCTTTGTGAAACCAGCCCGAAATCCAGTCCCAGAAGATACCGTTTATCTAACCCCCATGTGTAATCTATTGTGAGATTGATGAGAACTGCTTTTACCCTGTACCGGGCCTTCCTGATCTTGTGTGCGGTCCTGGTATATTCTTCCGGATGGTCGCAGCAACGCGGCAATCTGCGTGGCAGAATAATGAATGATTTTACCAAAGAAACCGTTCCATTCGCAAGCGTTTACTGGAAAAAAGCAGGCTTTGGTTCTACTTCCGACAGCGCCGGTAATTTCCTGATCAGGTTAAGCCATAACCCCGTTGATACATTGGTGGTGAGTTATGTGGGTTTTGCTGATGTGTACAAACAGATCAGGAATAACACGAAAGATACTGCCAATGTGGAAATGGTTTTACGCGACCTGAAGCTATCCAGCAGTGTTGAAGTAAAATCTAAATTCAGTAAAGGGTTGCGGTGGTGGAAACTGGTGGTAACACATAAAGCAAAGAACAATCCCTACAAGTACCAGAATTACGCTTACGAGTTGTACAATAAAATGGAACTCGATATCAATAATGTGAACCGGAAATATTTCACGGATAAAAAATTATTGCGGCCATTTACCTTCCTGCTGGATAATATTGACAGCATTTCCGATCACACTCCATTTCTTCCGATCTATATGACGGAAGCATTATCCGATTATTATTACTCCGTTGAGCCGCATAAAATCCGTGAGGAGATCAGGGCCGCAAAAACCGATGGAATGAAGAATGAAAGCATGCTGCAGTTCATTGGCGGCATCAACCAAAAAGTAAATGTGTACGAAAATTTCACCAACGCGATGGGGAAAGAATTCATCAGCCCGCTGAGCGATGTTGGTGATAAATACTACAATTACAAGGGCGCAGATACCCAATATATTTCCGGCCAGCGCTACCTGCATTTGTTATTTACCCCGAAAAGAGATGGCGAGAATACTTTCAGCGGCGATTGCTGGATACATGGTGGTAATTGGGGCATTTATAAGATCAACCTGAATATTTCGGCTACGGCGAATATCAATTATGTAAACCGCCTGAGCATTGTGCAAGAGTTCGGTTTGCAGCCCGATAGCGCCTGGATGTTTGCAAAGGATAAGACCGTGATCGATTTTGCGCCATTTGGAAAAGAGAAATTATCCTTTATCGCCAGGAGAACAAGTACTTACAAAAACGTTCGCGTAAATGATCCATCTATTGTTGCCAAACTGGCTACAAATTCACAAAAAGAAGAGGTGATCGTTGCGGAGAACGCCAGAGATAAAGACAAACAATTCTGGGAAAATGAACGGCACGAGGATCTCAGCGTGAATGAAAAGAAGGTATATAAGATGATGGATACCATCAAAACCATTCCCGCTTTTATAAAATACACCAAAGTGCTGACGTTCGTTTTTGATGGCCACAAAAAATTCGGCGCTATTGAGATAGGCCCGTGGTATAAATGGGTGAGCGGTAATCAGCTGGAAAGATTACGTATGCGTTTTGATCTTGGCACCACAGAACAGTTTAGTAAGAATCTACGATTTCACGGATATATCGCATACGGTTTCAAAGATGCCAGGTTCAAAGGAAGGTTCGATGTTACGTATAAAGTACCCAATGACCATGGCATTACACTTTTTACTTCTTACACGCATGACCTTGATAATGGCCGTACGCGTTACAATGATGAGGATATCACTACCGACAATATTTTCAGCCAGCTCATACGCCGGCCCCGTGTTCCGCAAAAATTTCTTGGGGTTGATGAAATAAAGCTGGCAATCACAAAAGAGTGGAAAAACAAATTCTCGGTCCAGCCCTTTTTTACCCGGACAGCTTACGAAACTTTTAATCCCTTACCCACGGCACGCTCGTTATTCAATCATGCATCGCAGGAAAATATTACAAGTTCTGAACTGGGTTTAAAATTAAGATATGCCCCCGGCGAAAGAACTTTCTCGAGGCACCGGAAAGAGGTAAAGCTCAAAACTAGCCAGCCCATTTTTGAAGCGAGGATCGCATCGGGAGTGCAGGGCCTGTTCAAATCCAACTACCTGTACACCAGGCTGGGGGCGAATATAACTCAATCTACAAGGATCCCAAGATGGGGTAAGATCACATACATGGTTTATGGCGGCCAGATCTTTTCACAGGATGCACTTCCGTTCATGTTGCTTGAAATACATCCCGGCAACGAGATCTATTATTATAACAAACAGTCTTTTAACCTGATGAATCGGTTTGAATATATCAGTGACCGTTACGCAGGTATAAACATAGAGCATAACCTGGAAAAAAAGTTGCTCAATCTCATCCCGTTTATGCGTAAATCGAATATGCGCCAATTCTGGAACATCAAGAGTGTTTGGGGCGACCTTTCGGATGCTAACAGAAAACTCAATATCCAGGATTATTATTATGAGTATCGTCAACGTTCATTACGTGGCATTATTTATACCGAAATAGGAACAGGTTTTGAGAATATTTTTAAACTCCTGCGGATCGACCTGGTTTGGCGAAATGCGCCTCTACGCAATATACCACCCGGTTTACCTCCGAGCCTGTTCAATTCCAACACCAACGGCTTTGGCATATTCGGAAGCATCCGTTTACAATTTTAATATGCAAACACCGTCACCCGATATATACGGCAAACTGGTTGCATCGAAACTTTTTATAGATGCGCATTTTGATGAGGCGATCGACCTGGAGATCATTGCATCACATGCCTATATGTCTCCTTTTCATTTTCATCGCCTGTTTACAAAAGTGTACCGCATCACCCCGCATCAATACATTACTAAAAAAAGATTAGAGAAAGCAAAGGAATTATTGAAGATAGGGCAGGTTAGTATTTTTGGTATTTGTACGGGGGTAGGTTTTGAGAGCCATGGATCATTCAGTGTGCTGTTCAAAAAATACCAGGGTATCGCTCCCAAATCTTATCAAACAAAAGCATTGCAATTGCAGCAAAAAGCGAAGGAACAGCCGCGCTATGTGATACCGTCCTGTTTTCTTCCACCCGATACCGCAGAAAAAGAATAGCAAGTTTCGAGAAATTTTACTGAATGGGTTATTCTACTTTTATCCTATAAACAAAAAAATATGATAACCAGGATTTCCCACACCAGCCTCTTTGTTTCCGACCAGCAAAAAGCATATGATTTTTATGTAACTACGCTCGGTTTTATTGTGAATACAGACGCCACTATGCCAAATGGTTTCCGATGGCTGACAGTTTCCCCGCCCGACCAGCTTGATATTGAGATCTCATTATTGAATCCATTGATTCCTGGTATGAGCTACGATGAAGAAACCATCGCCGCTTTTAAAGTGTTGCTTGATAAGGGCGCATTAGGTGCGGGTGTACTATATACGCCTGATTGCAGGGCCACCTATGAAGAATTAAAATCAAAGGGCGTTGTATTCAAATCGGAGCCCAAGGAACAGTTCTATGGTATTGAAGCCATTATCACAGATGGCTGTGGCAATTGGTTTAGTATGACGCAAACGAATGAGAAGTAGGGAATATTAAACACGCCTTTAGGTTCATTTTTCCAACACGAATTTCACGAATTTGAACGAATGATTACCGATTTGTTGATGCATCAAGGGTTAGTAGCATTTATTCGTCTCAATTCGTGTAATTCGTGTTTCATATTTTCGTTCCGGCAATGACGGTCTTTTCCTTATGCATTTTTGTGCTTTTTGTATCTTTACTGGTATGAAAGGTTTTGTATTCGTTTGCCTGTTTCTCTCCTCCTATCCATCGTTATATGCCCAATCCATTAACCTGAAAGCAGGGATGGTGATCAAAACATCTGCTACTATTAATTCAACGAGATATTATTTAAACGCTCCATCGGATAATAAAGCTCCGCTGATCACTATTGAAGGAAATGATATCACAGTTGATTTCAATCATGCCGTTCTCCAGGGATCTAATGATAAAACAAGGCCGGATGAATTTTATGGCATTTCTATCCTTATCAAAAAAGGATCAAAGAATATCATTATTAAAAACGCGGAGATCCATGGGTATAAAGTGGCGATACTCGCCGACAGTGTAAAAAATCTGACCATCGATAACTGCGATCTCAGCTATAATTGGCGCCAACACCTGCAAAGCAACCGCGAGCGGGAAGACATCAGCGACTGGATGAGCTATCATAAAAACGAAAACGATGAATGGCTGAGATATGGAGCTGCCATCTACCTCAAAAAATGTGTGCAGCCTGTTATCACAAACAATACAGTTACCGGCGGGCAATGCGCATTAATGCTTACCTCATGCGAAAAAGCGCAGGTAAACGATAATGATTTTTCTTTCAATTCAGGGATTGGTATTGGGTTATACAGAAGCAGTAACAATAAAATATTTCATAACCGCATCGACTACAATGTGCGTGGATACAGTGATGGTAAATACAAACGCGGGCAGGATAGTGCTGGGATTCTTGTGTTTGAACAGTGCAACAATAATACTTTCGCATTTAACACCGCTACGCATAGTGGGGATGGATTTTTCTTATGGGCAGGCCAAACAACCATGGATACCGGCCAGGGTGGCTGCAATGATAATTTCATATATGGAAACGATTTTTCTTATGCGCCCACCAATGGCATAGAAGTCACTTTCAGCAAGAACCTGATCATGAAAAATATTGTGAAGGAATGTGACCACGGTATATGGGGCGGTTATAGTTATGACACAGATATCACCGACAATACATTTGAGAATAACCGCATCGGCATTGCGATAGAACATGGGCAGAATATCAATATTGTTCTCAATAGTTTCACAAAAGACCTCACAGGCGTAAAATTATGGTCGCGCGAAAAACAGCCTGATGACTGGATTTACGCAAAAAAAAGAAATACTGAGAGCCGCAACTATTGGATCGCTGCTAACCATTTTACGGGTAACCAGAAAGCGTTTGATATAATGGGAACTGATACGGTGGTCTTTAGCGGTAATACCAAAATAATGGTTGAGGAAAGTTTAGTGGTGGGCGACAGGGCAGAAAACCTGGATACTTCACGCGAAGAAGAATTTCTTGATATGGATTACCAGAAAGATGATAGACTGAAAGCCATAAAAGATACCCAACTGCCGGTGAGCCTTGTACCGAAGGCAAAGAATGAAATGCGGATCACGGAATGGGGTCCATATGATTTTCGGTATCCTATGGTATGGCTGAAAGATATTGACAGCAATGGACTCTATCATTTTGAAATACTCGGGGCAAAGGGTAATTGGGATGTAGAAAAGATAAATGGCTTCGCGGTAGTAAATAAAGGGGGAAATAATTTTCCATCATCCATCACTGCAAAAGTTGATAATGGTGTCTCTGAAAGAAATATTCAATTGAAATATACCGGTCCATCATTCAAGGACCAGTTTGGGAAATGGCAGGATAGCAACACAACACATTCATTTGCGTATAAAGAATTTCAACCACAATCCAAATGGGATATCAGTTGGTATAAATGGGACGCAGCACATGACCCCTCAAAAGAATATGCAACTTTTACTTCCCTGTTTGAAACAACGCCTGTGCTTACAGCAACCGCTGACAAAGTAGACTATACATGGTGGGGTAGCATCGGCAAAAATTTACCCGCAGATTCTTTTGCAACGGTAGCGGTTACTAAAATGATCCTCAAGGAAAATACTTATCAAATAGGAGTTACGGCCGACGATTACGTAAAACTATTTATCGATGGAAAAGAGATGATCGACGCCTGGGATACAAAATATACCGAGCGGGATGAAGATACGCATCACCGGATCAGCATTAAATTAAGTGCAGGCGAACACATGTTCAGGATCGTTCATGCAGAGAATAAGGGGTTGGCAACTTTGCAGTTTTATATTCAACCTGGGTGAGGCAGCTATGAGCTTTGAGCCATGAGCTGCGTGCAAAACCAAGGGCTCGCTCCTATACCTTAGTAAGCGATGAAGCTTTGAACGTGTAATTTTTTTGTGTGAGGTAACTGAATGCTACAACAAATAAGGTTGTCACTAATTTTGATGGAGTGGGATACCATCCAAAAACATCTACAAATAATTTAAGGAACCCATAATTCAGGAACAGGCATCCCAGTACTACAGTAAAATACTTCTTTATCTGCGCACGTTTACGCACCGAAGTTTCCTGGAACACAACATAACGGCTGAGGTAAAAACCGATCGGGAACGTTACACAGAAGCTGATGAGAAAGGCGGCAATATGCGCGCCGATGGTAAGAAAAGAAATATGTATCGCCTGTTTTTTCAGGATGAAATTATATGAAACAAAGAAAATTGTAATATCCAGGATTGTATTAAAACCCCCGCAAGCCGCGTAACGAAAGGTCTTTAACGGCATGATACGACGGAACAGCGGGTAAAAAAGATCCACCACACTCAGTATCAGGCCACGTATATATTCGTGCAGCTTTCGCATAAGTGGCAGCTAAGGTAGGGCTTAATTGGTTACTTTTGCGAGCCGAAAATGTTAAGAAATGAGCGTTGTTTTTAAAATAAAAGAAGTTACAAGTGTCGCTATCAATCAGTTATATGGGATCGGGCTGCAGCCAAATGATATCTTGGTGAACGCTACCAAACCCGAATTTGAAGGCGATTATACGGTGGTGCTGTTTGCTTTTATCAAACAATTAAAAAAGTCTCCTGATGCCCTTGGACAGGAATTGGGTGAGCATATTATTGCCGCAAATCCTGAACTATTCACGGCTTTCAACGTGATCAAAGGATTTTTAAACCTCACGGTTGCCAATTCATATTGGCTGGATTTTGTACAGGAAAAATGTACCGACGGATCTTTCGGGCACGTAAAAGCAAATGGCCAAAAAGTAATGGTGGAATATTCTTCACCCAACACGAACAAACCTTTACACCTCGGCCATTTAAGGAATAATTTTTTAGGAAGAAGTATTGCCGAGATATTAAAAGCAAATGGGAACGAGGTTGCCAAAACTTGCATCGTAAATGATCGCGGCATTCATATCTGCAAGAGTATGATCGCATGGGAAATGTTTGCCAACGGCGCCACTCCTGCAAGCACGCATACCAAAGGCGATCATTTTGTGGGCGATTATTATGTGAAGTTCAATGACGAATATAAAAGAGAAATAGAGGAACTGAAAACACAGGGCAAAACACAGGAGGAAGGGGAAAAAGAAGCGCCGATCATGAAAGCCACGCAACAAATGCTGCTCGATTGGGAAGCCGGCAAGCCTGAAGTGATGGAACTCTGGCGCAACATGAACAGCTGGGTGTATGCAGGATTTGATGCAACATACAAGAGAATAGGCAGTGATTTTGATAAAATATATTACGAAAGCAATACCTATTTATTAGGTAAGGACCTGGTAGAAACAGGTCTTGCAAAAGGTGTTTTTTTCCAGAAACCAGATGGTAGTGTGTGGATCGACCTAACAGCTGATGGACTTGATGAAAAATTGGTTAGAAGAAAAGACGGCACTTCTGTTTACATCACGCAGGACATCGGCCTTGCCGAACAAAAACAAAAAGAGTTCAACGCGGATCAAAGTATTTACGTGGTGGGTGACGAACAAAATTATCATTTCAAAGTACTAAAACTGATCTGCCAGAAATTGGGATTGCCTTCTGCAGATGGTATCTATCATTTGAGCTATGGCATGGTAGAATTACCAACCGGTAAAATGAAGAGCCGCGAAGGAACCGTAGTAGATGCAGATGATCTTATAGAAGAAATGGTAAAC
The DNA here is from genome assembly GCA_040388705.1 of Bacteroidota bacterium. Taxonomy (GTDB): domain Bacteria; phylum Bacteroidota; class Bacteroidia; order Chitinophagales; family Chitinophagaceae; genus Sediminibacterium. Next base: position 87,074 of record JAZKBI010000009.1, read on the forward strand.
ATCGCCCGGCAGAAAACAGAAGAACTGGGTAAAGTAAAAGATTTTACAACCGAAGAACTGGATGAGTTATATGATATCATCGGTCTTGGTGCATTAAAATTTTTCCTGTTGCGTGTTGATCCTAAGAAGAGGATGGTTTTCAATCCCGAAGAAAGTATCGATTTCCATGGCTTCACCGGCCCATTCATACAATACACGCATGCGAGGATCAAAAGTATATTGAGAAAATCCAGCACAGAACAACTCCAAACCACAAACTACAAACCACAAACGCTCCTCCCACTCGAAAAGGAACTAGCTATCCATTTAGAAATGTTCCCAACCGTTCTGCAGGATGCGGGTAACGATCACGATCCCTCAAAAGTCGCTATCTACATATTCAATCTTGCGAAAATCTTTAACTCGTTTTATACGGAACATTCCATTGGCAATGCCGAGAACGAAGAAAAAAAGATATTACGCTTACAGCTATCACAGCTTACAGCACAGGTGATCAAAAACGGGATGAGTGTATTGGGGATCAGGGTTCCCGAAAGAATGTAATTTTATTTCTGCCACAGAATACACGGTCCATCACAGAAAAAACTGTGGTAATCTGTGCCTTCTGTGGCAACTTTTTACCTGTTTTCCTTTACATTTGCCCCCCAAAGATGCGGAGGTGGCGAAATTGGTAGACGCACTACTTTGAGGTGGTAGCGCCTTTTACCGGGCGTGGGAGTTCGAATCTCCTCTTCCGCACTTGTCAATCCCATAGGCTTAAAACCTATGGGATTTTTTCTTTATAGCCGGATATCAAATAATCCTAATTTTATACTACCAGTCAATCATATGCATATAATCTTTCGTAAACGGGTATCCTGTCTTAGTAAGTACCTCACATTGGTGCTAATCGGGTGCTTCATTTTTACGAGCTGTACTAAATCGGATCCGCCCCTCACACCGGAGCAACAGGTGGTGCAATATCTTACCGGCACAGGAAACAAGTATTGGCGGATAAAGGAAATATATGTTAATGCAGTACCCGTAGCTTTGACCAGCAGCCAGCTTGAGTATTTTAAGACCTATACCATTTATGCGAGCATAGAAACCAACTCCGGTACTTTTGTAGATAAAGATAACAGCATGGGCACCTGGGAACTTAAGACTGCAGGGCATATCACTGAAACTATTACAAATAATATCTCAGGCCCTATTGTACTGGATCTCACCATCAACCATCTTGATGCGAATAATATGGATGTGCAATACACTGCCAATGGCCAAACAGTACGAAGTGTTTACTATGCCAATTGAAGCTGCATTGTGTAATTATCGTTTAAACATGTTTCCTCCACGTTCACAATTTGATCAGGCTCTCCAATTTGCTATCTAACAGTGCATGGTCTTCTCCCCCATCCCCATAACGTGCAATGATCTTACCAGCGGGATCAATGAGTATCTGTGTAGGCAAAGATGAAATGTTGAATGATTCATTAATATCAGCCGATCTGTCGAACACACCATTTACCGATTTTAGCCCGCGCAATACATGCTTCCAGGGTAATCCATCCTGTTCAACTGCTTTTTTCCACGCAGCATTGTCGCGGTCATCATCGGATACACCCACTACTTCAAAACCTTTTGCATTGTATTTCGCATACAATTCTTTTAAATGAGGATTCCCTTTTCTGCAGGGAACACACCAGCTTGCCCAGAAATCGAGCAGCACATATTTTCCCTTATAATCGGCAAGGCTGAATTTATTTCCATTGATATCAACCGTATTAAAATTGGTCGCTATTGCACCGGGCACACCGATCTTTCTTTTGGTAATCTCCGTCATAACCAGTTTCCCATAGCTGCTTTCTTTTACTTTGCCAGGGAAACGGTTATAAAACAATTTCAATGAATCAGTGGTGAGATCCCTTGCACGGAAACGCAATTGGTAGGCCGTTACATAAGACTCCCGGTGCGTATCATAAAATGCATATTCTATCTCATTCGTCTCGGCATAATAAGGAGCCAACACCCAGTTCTTTAATTCCTGGTATTCGAAGTTGCTTCTCTTATTAACTGCTGATAAGGTGTCCATCACTATTTTCCAGCGGTTTCTTACTTTGGTAAGCTGGCTCTGCAGCAACGCGTATTCTGTTTGTGTTTTTGATCCGGTGATCAAGGCTTGCTTAAATTTTCCATCTTCCATCACTGCGCTCAAGTTTCCCGGTTCGAGAAAAACGGAGCTGCTGTTTGGATCATCTACGCTGCGTGTTTTTGTTTTGCCGGAGATATAAGCATTGGTGGGTTCTTTGATCGATCCTTCAAAACGAAACATTCCCTTCTGCACTACGGTGCTGTCGCGCACAATTCTGCCTTCACTATTGGTGTAGGAAAGGCGGATCCAGGTGCCATCCTGTCCGGGCAGGCTTCCTTTCAAAACAAACCGGTCAGTTATTTTTTGTTGTGCCGACAACGACATAAAAATTCCGAAACAGGTGGTAAGCAAGATGGATCGCATAAAAAAGGATTGATGATCGCTCAAAAAGACACTAAAATTTACATAGCCCTATGCAGAACGCCAAAAATGATTTATTCTTCTTAATTTTTACCTGCAAACATCGCCCATGAACCACCACCGATAGAGCTGATTAATAATTAATAGCCCACAGTTAATAATTGCCCTGTAACAGCTTTACTTTGTAAAAAATATGAGATGGCAGAATTTAAAATAACATGTCCCAGCTGTAGTACCCAATTTGAGCCGGGTGATTCCATGCGGGATGAGATCCAGAAAGAGCTGCGTGGAAAAATGGCAGAATGGCAGAAGAAAAAAGATGAGGAATTCAAACAGAAGGAAACTTCTTTGCAACAGCAACTGAAAGCCAAAGATGAAGAGATCGGGAAACAGGTTGAAGTTGAAAAAAAGAAAATACAGGAAGAATTACAGGAATCCATACGCAGATCTGTGACCGGCGATTTTGAAAACCAGTTGAAAATGTTGCAACAGAATGCAACAGAAAGTGAAGAGAAACTAAAAGAGGCTCGTAAAAAAGAGTTGGATTTTTTACAAAAGGAAAAGCAACTCAAAACCAAAGAGGAAGAACTGGAATTGCAACTTCAGCGCCAGTTAATGGAAGAGCGTGAGAAGCTGAAGGAACAATTACAGAAAGAAGAAACGGAGCGGGTAAGTTTAAAAGATCAGGAATACCAGTTACGCCTGAAGGAACTGGAAAAACAATTAGACGATCAGAAAAAACTAGCTGAGGAAATGCGTCGTAAATCCGAACAGGGCAGCATGCAATTACAGGGGGAAGTATTGGAATTATTATTGGAAGAGTTATTACAGTCCACTTTCCCGTTTGATAAAGTGGAAGAAGTTGGTAAAGGTGTTCGTGGTGCAGATTGTATCCAGACAGTACGCAACCAATTTGGCACGGAGTGCGGCAGGATCATTTATGAAAGCAAACGGACCAAGGATTTTTCGCATGACTGGATTGAAAAATTAAAATCTGACATGCGTACACTGGGTGCAGAAGTGGCCGTGATCGTAACACAGGCGCTGCCGAAAGACATGGACCGTTTTGGCGAAAAGGACGGAGTTTACATTTGCACCTTCGCTGAAGTAAAGAGTGTAGCCCTCGTTTTACGTAACGCGATCCTGAAAGTATACGACGCGAAGAAAGGCCAGGATAATAAGGGAGATAAAATGGTGATGCTATATGATTACCTTATCGGCTCAGAATTCAATGAACAATGGAAAGCGATACGCGAAGGATTTATGAGTATGAAACTCAGCATACAACGCGAACGCGATGCCATGGAAAAATTATGGAAAGCCCGTGAGAAACAACTGGAAAAAGTATTGTTGAATGCGGCCGCTATCAAAGGATCAGTGGAGGGCATCGCAGGAAATGATGTGAATCTGAATTTACTGGAAGACAACGACCCTATTCTACTTGATTAATACATTCGAAAATATCAAACCCTCAGATCAACCTGATAAACCTTCAAGGAAAAAACCGATTTTCCCTGTCAATGAACAGTTGCGCCAATACCTGATAAAATATGGAAGAGAAGTAAAATTGCCCGTGAGTTACCAGGACCTTCAGCGCTTTACTTATACGATTCCTTTAAAAAATAAATTTGGAAAAGAAACCGCATGGGAAAAAGCTACCTATGATATGAAGGAATGGGAATTCCTCAGGGAAAATCTTGTTCGTATTTATGCCATCCTTAAAACCGAAGGTGATATGAGTTTTACCAATCACCTGGATGTGGCAAGAATTGATTTCTGTTTTTTTGGTAACAGCCAGCCCTTTCGTATCCGCATTGTAAATAAGTTCAATGACAATTATGATCACTATTACGTTAAACAGGCTGATGCAAGCAGGATCTACGGGTTAGAACTGGAACACTTGTTATCGCCCAACAGGATGACGTATTTCACCGACAAGAACACTTTGATCGAAGAACATATACCCGGGATCCCCGGTGATATTTTTATCAACGACTATCTGGAAGAGGCCAACACCAACCTGATACGTCTTGCAAAAGAATTCGTAAAATTCAATGAACGTTGTTTTGTGCATTTACTCGGCGATATGCGATCCTATAATTTCGTGGTAAACATTACGCCTGATATAGAAGATTTTCAATACCGCATCCGCGCCATTGATTTTGACCAGCAATCTTACGAGGGAAGAAAAAATCTATACTTACCGCAATTCTTCAAAGAGAACAAGGCCCTGGTTGATATCGTGATCAAACATCTCGATAAAAATTCCATTGCCCAATACCAGGCAGAAGAAAGGACCATGATGACATTCAGGCTCGCTTCATCGCGTTACCGCGTAAAAGAAATATTGGACATCATGGCGAACGACCCGATCTCGAAAGAAGAAAAAATAGAACAGTTAAAACAGGAACTCTCTGCACATTTTAATACACAAACTTTTTTCCGTCGTGCGAAAACCATGGGGCAGTTAGTAAAAATGCAATTGAAACAATCGCTGCAAAAGAACCTCTTGTTGATTCCTAAAACGAAAAGTAAATTTGATGATTGAAAACGCTAATTAAAAACATACTTGAAACACAATTTCATCCCTTGCAGTTAAAGGGCTTTGGGCACGGCATTTATAATAAGAACTGCACCTGTTTTGCAGCCTATTCCATTCTTTCAATCCTTGACGAATCTTTCCAGGAACTTTTTGATCGCTTTATGCGAAATCAATCTTATTCGAGTTATTACAAATCCAACCCTGACATCACTGGGCAAAAAAATATGGGATGGTCAGGTGCACCACCGGAAAACATAGAGCAATTGATAAAAGAAGGACGCTTTCAATATATCAGCCATTTTTTTAGCGGATGTTTTTTTGAAGAGCATTGGTATATCATGTCCGATTTCAGTTATCACCAGGCGGATTCGTCAGAAGATGTGTCGGAAAGAATGGAGCATTTACTTCAAGGAAAAAGCATACTCGGTACAACAAATCCAAACATTGAAAACATTTTTGATACCACTGTTTTTAAAATGATAGAAGACCTGCGTGACACCCTCACACATCGAATGGAGGATTATCCCCGGCGACCCTGGCTGGTGGCATATATTCAAAAAGAAACAAAAGAAAAACTGAACAGGTCATTTGAAGACTATATTAATAAATCGATATTTATTCCACTGATAGGTTTTCTCAAAGAAAACGAACCCAATACATTCAGCAACACTCATACATTATATTCTGCCGAGAATTATCCCCTGATTTATCCGCAATCAAAAGAGCAGATAATCGCCGTGGTAAAAACGATAAACGAAAACGAAAGTAAATCCAGGTTATATTATTTTCTGTACCAGCCTTCTACAAGAAAAATCTTTGAATGGACAAAACCAGAAGTTAGACCGGTACCTGGCCATCATTCCTTTTATATTGTAGATGATCTGTCGCCACTTTCAGAATGGGATCATCACTATGATATTTTTGAGCATGCCACCACAATGGATAATGAAGTATTCTGGAAAGAACATGTTTTTAAAAAAGATGAAGCTGGAAATTTTTTATACTTACAAGAGGTCATATATAAAAATACCCAGCCAACCATTTATACCGACTTGTAAGTTTTATGATATGGTCCATGCCAGACTCAGTTCTTCACGCATTTCGTAATGGATATCCAGCGGAACATGAACATCATTCTTGAGAAAAGTAGCCGGAATAACGCCTGCATCCGTAAAAGTAAAAGCTTCAGTTCTTAATACTTCACTGAAATCAACATCACCCTCTCCCCACCATTTGAACATGGCTTCTTTTGCGCACCATAATAATGTAAGCAGCGGTATTTGCTGATCGATGGAATGTGAATGAACAAATACCAGTTCATCAACATGCAAAAATTTATGTTTGATGTTTTGAACACGCGGCGTGATCATTTCGATATCGATGCCTACCCTTTCGGTGCTGCTCACAAGCGCGGCCGCATAATCACCGCAATGTGATAAGGAAAAATGATATTGCTCATCCGGTAAAAAAGGTTTTTTTGTGTCTGCTATCTCAATTTCCTCGTGAGGGAAATCGGCGAACAGGAAAGGCAACAGGTAACGGGCCGCCAAATGCTGCAAACGTTTATGCGGATGCGTTATATTACGCTGCAAGGGAACAGATGCAAGAAAGAAATCTTCATTTTCTTCTATCTTCCATACACCCAGCTTTGTTGTTAGGTTAATATCTTGTTGATAAAACAATGGCACAGCGTAAATTTAGAAATTAGATTGCAGGTTTAAGATTTATTTGCATCACCAAACATAAATAGTTAAAGAAAATGATCTTGACAGATTCGCGCATACTCGAGGAAATAGCCAAAGGAACGATCAAAATTGAGCCCTATACACGTGAAGATCTCGGCAGCAACAGCTATGATGTGCATCTCGGAAAAGTACTGGCTACCTATGTAGATGCAGAACTGGATGCCAAAAAACACAATAAGATCGAATACTTCGAGATCCCCGATGAAGGTTTTGTATTACAACCACATGCATTTTATTTGGGTGTTACCGAAGAATACACCGAAACACATGCGCACGTTCCTTTCCTGGAAGGAAAATCTTCCACCGGACGCCTCGGGATCGACATACACGCTACTGCCGGTAAAGGCGATGTAGGTTTTTGCGGTAACTGGACCTTAGAGATCTCCTGCAAACAACCCGTGCGCATTTATAAAGGAATGCCGATCGGGCAATTAATTTATTTTCCCGTAGAAGGAGAGATCGAAATAAAATACAACCAGAAAAGCAACGCCAAATACAGTGGGCAACCCAACAGGCCGGTGGAGAGTATGATGTGGAAGAACAGCTTTTAATTAGCTGCGAGCTATGAGCCTTGAGCTGCGAGCCAGGCTCATAGCTCGTAGCTCATGGCTCACAGCTTTCCATATTTCTTCTGATACGCAATCAACCACCCTATCACTTCATTATAACTATCAATTCCCTTAGTTTGTTTATTCATTTTAAGATATTGATCGTACAAACCCGAAATAGCGGGGGATATCCGGTTCTTTCTTTTTTGAAAAAATTCACGCACTTCCCTCCTGTCTTTTTTAACCAATGAGTCGAGATGGGTTTTATTGTATTTGATCACATTCTCAAATGCCTTGAAATCGCTTGCTTTTGAATACATAAATATTTCTTCGCCCTGGGCATAAGAGAAAAGATCGTTGTAAACGGAATAACGGAAATACACGTTGGTGGATGCAGCCGCGGCTAAGTATCCCACAAAATTCGCCTCGCTTTCACTTGCATAACCCAATTGGTGCGCCATCTCATGACAGGCGATATAGGGAACCAGCAGGCGCGGGATATCGGTACGCAATTGTGCCTCACCTGTAAATGGATTGTAATAACCGGAAAAACCCATATAATCCCCTGCACCACTAAAAAGGCTTGCTTTGACGGAACGGTTGGTATAATTTAAAAAATCAAAAGGATAGGATGCGTTCTGGTATGAGCGGAATGCTTCGCGATAGATCGTATCCAGTGCAGGTTGGGGAAGCGCCGTATCTTTTATCTGCCGGCGGCATTCATTCACTTTGTCGATCAGTTGGTTGGTCAACACGGTAACTTCTTCCTTTGTATAAGTTGCTTTGGAGATGCCTAACTGGTATTCAATCCCGAGTCGGTTATAATTAAGCCCCCAAACCAGTTTAAAACCCACATAGATCAGTAATACATCCGTTGCCAACGTGAAAACTGATCGTTTCAGGTCTTCACGGGAATATTGTTTCCTGACGAGGCGGATGATCCATTTAACGAGGAGAAAAAGCAGTCTGATCGCAACAGCAATATAGATCAGGTCCCCAACGCTGAACGGGATCCACCGGAAGATCATCCGCTGTGTAGTGGCGATAGCCGGGTAAATACCGGTTGAATAGAACCGCTCAACCTGGGCCGGGAAAAAAGAAAATACAAAAATAGCCAATGCAAGGGCCAGTAATATCCCAAATTTGACCCATTTGCGCCGGGATATCTTGAATGGAGGGTTCATATTTTTAAAATTAGTAATTAGTAGTTAGCAAATAACGTATTGTGCTGTTAAAAACAGCTTCAAACCAACTATTGTTAACTTTCTTCCGGACGGGACTGCCGTTGTTCAAGGACGCCTCACCCGCGCCTCATGTGCCTCTGTAAGTGCCCTATAGGTGCCCTTTTGGTGCCCTTTGCCTTCTATGCTATTCTTATGCAATCCTTATACTGTCGTTATGCTGCCCTTAGGCTATTGTAGCGCAGCCCCGAACGGATCATAAAGTACTTCACCCATTTATAAAAAAAGCCTGTGCCGCATTACAATTACTAATTACTAATTGCTAATTCCCTCGCTGCGGACCAATTTCCTTTGGTATTTCCGCTGTTTTAGAGTAATTTTGCAAGCCCTTAAAAAACGGTTATGAATCAGCGCCGGGAATTCGAGATAGCATACGTTGGTTTGAAGCCGGGAATTCACGAATACGAATACCGAATTGAGGACAAGTTCTTTGTACCATATGGTGTGCAGGATTTTGAAAATTGTGTCGCAAATGTGAAATTGAGCCTGGAGAAGAACAATGGCTTTATGCAGTTGAAATTTGATGTTGACGGAACAGTGAACGCAGCCTGCGACAGGTGTGGAAATACACTGCCCATGCAGCTTTGGGACGAATTCAACATCATTGTAAAAATGGTGGAGTATCCCGAACCGATGAACGAACAGGAAGAAGATCCTGATGTATATTATATCAGCCGCGGCGAAAGTCATTTGTACGTGGGCGATTGGATCTACGAGTTCATCAACCTGAGTATTCCGTTGCAGAAAATGTGCAGTAAAGAAGACTTTGGCGGGCCAAAATGTAACACCGAAGTGTTGGAAAAACTGAGGAAGATGGAGGAAGAAACCCAAAAAGACAATAACAAAGCCTGGAAAGGGCTGGATCAATTTAAAGGACTGGAATAATTTTTTACTTTTTTATACTATAAATTTCGAGATATGCCGAATCCTAAACGCAGACATTCCCAGCAACGTAGCGCCAAGAGAAGAACTCACTACGTAGCACAGGAAGTAACATTAAGCAAAGACAGCACCACTGGTGAAACCCATGTACGCCACCGCGCGCACGTGAGCGAAGGTAAATTGTTCTATAAAGGGAAACTGGTAGCTGAAAAAGCTCCATTGAAAGCGTAACCTTTTTAGTTCAACTTTAGCTTCCTGCCACGATGAATATTGGTTTTGACATGATGGGTGGAGATTTTGCACCGCTTGAAGCGGTGAAAGGCTTGCAACTATACTTGTCTGACAATACACGTACAGCTTCTATATACTGCATAGGTGATGAAACACTGGTGAGACCTCTACTCGAGGAGTACCAGGTTACATCACCTAATTTGCATTTGATACATGCCCCCGAAGTGATCGGTTACCACGAACACCCCACCAAGGCATTAAAAGAAAAACAGCGCTCTTCTATCGCCATCGGTTTTCATTTACTGGCTACCGGCAAGATTGATGCCTTTATCAGCGCAGGTAATACAGGCGCGATGCTTGTCGGCGCCATGTTCAGCATCAAGACCATTCCGGGTGTTTTAAGGCCAACGATCTCTACGGTAGTTCCGAAGATCAATGGAGGCACGGGTATTATTATGGACGCTGGACTTAACGCCGACTGCAAGCCTGAACAATTAGACCAGTTCGCCATACTCGGCAGTTTATATGCCGGCAATATCTTCAATATCGACAATCCCAAGGTCGGCCTAATGAATGTAGGCGAGGAAGAAGGCAAGGGAAATATCCTGGCACAGGCCACTTATCCCCTGTTAAAAGCCAATACACAAATCAATTTTATCGGCAATATCGAGGGCCGCGACCTGTTCAATGACAAGGCCGATGTGATCGTTTGCGATGGCTTTACAGGTAATATCATCCTAAAAATGGCCGAATCTGTGTACGACCTTGCCCAACAGCGCGGTTTTGCAAACGATGAATATTTTGCGCGCTTCCACTATGAAAATTATGGCGGAACACCTGTCCTGGGTGTAGCCAAACCGGTTATTATAGGCCACGGCATCAGTAATGCCAAAGCATTTAAGAACATGATCGCCGTTGCCGAAAAGATGATCGAAAGCGATATCTGCGGCAAAATGGTCGAGCGTTTTAAATCTTAATTTCCTCAGATAACTCTTTGAATATTGAACACTGAACAAGGAATGTTCAATGTTGAAGTGAGGCTTCGGTGCTTCCCGCTATATAAATGGCATGTTTTGGCGGGGTTTTAGGACTTCTACATTCAAAATTCCTTGTTCAATATTCAATATTTCCGTTCTCCATCCCGCCTTTTAGCCGCTCGTCACATTCCCCAAATTCCTCTTTTTAAAGGCAAAAATCGCCGAAACCCTTGTATTTACTGCATTTCAAAGCATAGCTTACTATTATCTTATGAGAAATACCAACTTTAAAAAGGTACTTTGTTTTGCATAGTACTGTCATGCACTATATCTTTGTTCTATCAAAGTAATTAAAACACTTAAAAAATAACAGTCATGAAAAATTTAATCTCTGCCGCCTGTATCGCCGCCCTTATCGCTTTAGTTCCAGCTGTAATAGTTGGTTACCTGCATGAAGACAAAAAAACCAACAACACCGAAGTTGCACACGACGATGTGAAGAGCAACCAGGACGGGGGCTCCATTTTACGCCTGGTAAAAACGTTTTAGTCTGGTTCAATCCATGTCCATGGTCCATAGTCAATGGTCCATGGATTGCAGGTGAAGATCATGATCATGAGCCACCTACCATGGACTATCGATTATGGTCTATCACTCCACTCATTAATTCCCTTTCCCGAAATCTCTATTTTGCAAATGGTTGTCAACCGGATGCCCAAAACTTTACCTTTGCGCCAAACAAGTGTTAGTTTATGTGGCTCAATAACATCCTCGAAACGATTGGCAATACTCCCCTGATCAAACTGAATAAAGTTACCAAAGACATTCCTGCCACTGTGCTGGCAAAAGTGGATTATTTTAATCCAGGTAATTCCATTAAGGATCGTATGGCCCTTAAGATGGTAGAAGTAGCCGAGCAGGAAGGCAAACTGAAACCCGGCGGAACCATTATAGAAGGAACCAGCGGTAACACCGGTATGGGCCTGGCTCTTGCGGCGTGTGTGAAAGGCTACAAATGCATTTTTGTAACCACTGATAAACAATCCAAAGAAAAAGCTGACATATTAAAAGCCGTGGGTGCGGAAGTGATCGTTTGTCCTACCAATGTTTTGCCTGACGATCCAAAAAGTTATTACAGCGTGGCGAAAAGGCTTGCTAAAGAAATTCCGAATTCCATGTACATGAACCAGTATGATAATCTCGCCAACAGGCAGGCGCATTATGAAAGTACGGGTCCTGAAATATGGGAACAGACGGAAGGTAAGATCACGCATCTTGTTTGTACTGCAGGAACAGGCGGAACCATTGTGGGGTCCGCCATGTATCTCAAAGAAAAAAATCCAAACATTCAGGTATGGGCGATAGATGTGTACGGCTCTCTGCTCACGAAATATTATAATACGGGTGAGATAGATATGAATGAAGTTCATCCTTACATCTCTGAAGGTTTTGGTGAAGATTTTGTTCCGCAGAATTATGATATGAGTGTGATCGATAAATTTGAACAGGTAACAGATAAAGACGGTGCCGTAATGGCAAGACGCATTGCCAAAGAAGAAGGTTTGTTCTGCGGATACAGCGCCGGCAGCTGTTTACAGGGATTGATGCAGTTAAAATCAACACTCACCAAAGATGATGTAGTGGTCTGTATATTTCACGATCACGGCAGCCGTTATGTTGGAAAAATTTACAACGATCAATGGATGATGGAACGCGGTTTTCTGGATGTAAAAACATTTAAGGATATCGTTAGCGGAAGAAGCACACAACGATTAGTTACACTCGAGCCAACACATACAGTTTCAGAAGCGGTAGAGATGATGAAGAAATACGATATCGAACACATACCTGTGATGAAAGGAACAGATTGCATTGGCGCCGTAAGCGAAAGCGGTTTGTTCCAGAAAGTATTCAGTAACCCCGAGATCAAAAATGCCACAGTAGAAAGTGTGTTGGAAGCCGCGTATCCCGTTGTTGATTTTGAAACGCCGGTAGAAAGATTAGGCAGCCTCATCACCAAAGAAAACGGCGCAGTGTTAGCAAAAGATGAAAAAGGCGAGTTCCATATTGTTACGAAGTATGATGTGATACAGAGCCTGGCGAAATAATTCGGGTGAATGGTCAATAGTGAATGGCGAATAACATCAACACACCAATCCTGAATGACTATTCACTATTCACCATTGACCAACACCCCATGATCTCCATCCGTCACGATGTCTTCCTCGCGGTAGCTCAGCAGAAAAGCTTTTCAAAGGCGAGCCAGGTATTGTATATTTCACAACCTGCCATCAGCAAACACATTAAATCGTTGGAAGAGTATTATAAGACCAAACTCTTCGACAGGAAAGGCATTCATATAGAACTCACACCGGCAGGAAAATTACTTTTCGAAAAACTTACCGAAGTAAAACGGATACAGGAACAGACCGAATTCGAGTTATCAGGCATCAATGATGTAATGCAGGCCAAGGGCGTTTTAAAACTTGGTGCGAGTACTACAGTTGCATTATATATTCTGCCCAAAGTATTGTCTTCATTTAACCAGCATTACCCGCAGATCAATATCAGTTTGCTCAACAGGAACTCGGAAATTGTGCTGGAAGCATTGCTTAACGGCGATATTGATCTCGGTATTATTGAGGGCCCGGTTAAACGGGCCAATATTAATCACAAACCTTTTTTAACTGATCAGGTTGTAGCTGTGTGCAGCAAAAAAAGCCCTATCGCCAAACGAAAAACATATGCGGTAAAAGAGCTGATACACATGCCCATCGCGATACGGGAACGCGGAAGCGGTACATTGGCTGCTTTAAAACAAACACTTGAGAAGAACAAAATCAAACTCAGCCAGCTCAATATCAAAGTGCGGTTAGGCGGTACCGAAGCTTTGAAGAATTTTTTAATAGAATCCGATTCCCTTGGTTTTTTACCCAACCGCTCAGTGCTCAAAGAAATAAAATATGGTGAATTGACGGTGATCCATTTTGAAGGTTTGCATATTGAAAGGAATTTTTATTTTATCCAGCGCAAAGGAGAAAACAGTGGCCTCAATAAGATCTTTATAAAACTGGCTCAGCAGATCTATAACGTTTAGTTATAGCTTATAACAACTCTATATTATCTGAGTTATACGATGTTTCTACTTTTGCGACGTGGAAACAATACTTACGTCCCGCTCATTTTTACAGGACCTCCGTTGTCCTTTTTGCCAGAAAGCATATTCCGCTTCGATCATTCAGTCCTATGCAACCTGTTGTAACCAACCCTTATTGAGTCATTACCAGCCGCCTTTTCTTTCAAGGAAAATGTTTGCAGGGAGGCCATACACTATGTGGCGCTATGCAGAACTTCTCCCGGTTTTTGATGAAAAGAATATAGTGAGCCTTGGCGAAGGATGGACACCTATTCTTCCATTACAAAATCTATCGGCGCAACTTGGCATAAGAGAAGTTCTGCTGAAAGATGAGAGTGTAAATCCTACCGGCTCCTTTAAAGCACGAGGTTTAAGTGTGGCTATTTCAAAAGCAAAAGAACTCGGTATTGAACATTGCATCATACCAACCGCAGGCAATGCAGGCGGTGCTATGAGTGCCTATGCAGCCAAAGCAGGTATCAGGGCAACGGTGATCATGCCGAAACATACACCGGCCGCGCTAAAAGAGGAATGCAGGATGTATGGTGCAGAACTTATTCTACTTGATGGACTGATAGATGCCTGCGGTAAAAAAGCAAAACAAATGGCAGCTGAAACAGGCGCCTTTGATATGTCGACCATGAAAGAACCTTACCGGTTAGAGGGAAAGAAAACGCTCGGATTTGAAATAGCTGAGCAACTAAACTGGCGCTTGCCGGATCTCATTATATATCCCACAGGCGGCGGCACAGGGTTGATCGGCATGTGGCAGGCATTTAAAGAAATGCAGCGCCTGGGATGGTTAACAGGCAGGTTGCCGAAAATGGTAATTGTACAATCAAGAAAATGTAATCCTATGATACAAATGTTCGAAAGCGGAACTGTACCCGAAACGTTTATACCGGAGGCATCGATCGCATATGGTCTTTCTGTTCCCTATCCGTTTGCCAAAGATCTGATACAACAGGTGGTATTGGAAAGCAATGGCACAGCCATCAATGTTACTGAAGAAGAAATGGAAAAAGGCATTGAGCATATTGCCGTTACAGAAGGATTACTTCTTTCACCCGAAGGGAGCGCTACTTATATCGGTTTAAAAAAACTGATAGAAAAAGATTATGTGAAAGAAGATGAATCGGTATTATTATTCAATACGGGTTCCTGGTTCAAATACAGGTAAAATCTACCAGCGTCTTAGTTGACTGGCAGAAAATATCCAGGTTGCAGTGATCACCTGCTTATTATTTGCCAGTTCATGCCATGGGCCATAACTGGTTTGTAACGGATTCAAAAGAATATGAATATCCTGTGCAGGCATATACCCTTCTGCCAATAAAAATATTTTTTTACCTGTTTGTTTGTTGATGGCCATATCAACCACTATTTCTGCGTGGCCGGGTGCGCCTCCTTTTACAAACACATCACCCGGCTGCATATCAGCAATATTTTTTACCGGTTTCAATTGTTGTTCCAATGTGTAAGAGCCGCAATTGATGAATACCATCTCCATAAATTTCCTGAATGATTCTTTTTCATTTGCAGGATTGTTCTTTAAAAACTGTGAGAATTGATACACGGTATTATTGTCTTTCGTGATGCGAATGCTATCGTATAATTTCTTTCCATAAAAATACTCCGCACGCAAACGCATAACGGCATCCGCGCATTGCTGCAGGTCCCTATCGCCCGTAGAAATATCTATCACAGCATAATGCAGGGATTGATCCGGTTTAGGTTGTTTGTTGTAGAGGTAAACCGTTTTGTCTTTTCGCAGGGGAAGATTACGCAGATAATCTGCAAACAGGTTAGCACTGACCGGTATTCTTTCGAACCCGGCAGGCAGCGGGATCTGTTTTACCGAACGCATCGATGGATCAAAATCAGGGAAGGGATTAGTTTCAGTGGTGCAGCCCAAACAGGATAACAGCAGCAATGTTTTGACAGAATGAGTAAGCATGTGTTGGTTTTTCTATCTGATTCAACTCTCAATTGTTTGCACAAATACGATCTGTTAAAAGTTCTCAGTATTTTTACAGATGCCTGTTTACAAAGACCAGTTATACCGCAACGTAGGCTTACAGGGAACTCCGCAAAGGATTATTTCACTGGTGCCTTCACAAACGGAATTATTATTTGATCTCGGGTTGGATGAAGAAGTGATCGGCATCACCAAATTCTGCGTTCATCCAGAACATTGGTTCAGGAATAAAACAAGGATCGGGGGAACAAAAACCGTAAAGATAGACTTGATCGCTTCTTTACAACCTGATCTGATCTTTGCCAACAAAGAAGAAAATGTGCAGGAACAGGTCGCGGCTTTAGAAAAGATCGCGCCGGTGTGGGTCAGTGATATAAGCAATATTGAAGAGGCATATCGTATGATGCAAAGCATGGGTGAGATTACAGGAACATCAATAAAAGCGAACGAATTGATCAACCACATCAAAAAGGAGTTTGCCGTATTTGATCTACCAACACAAAGAAAATACCGGACAGCTTACCTGATCTGGAAAGATCCCTATATGTCTGTTGGAGGTGATACATTTATCAGTGACATGTTACGCGTAGGTGGCTTTGAAAATGTATTGGCAGATCAAACGCGTTATCCATCAATCACAATTGCTGAGCTAAGATCAAAAAATATTGAACTGGTTTTTCTTTCCTCAGAACCCTATCCTTTTAAACAAAAACATGTTGAAGAATTACAGGCTGAACTGCCGGATGCAAAGATCATATTAGTAGATGGCGAGATGTTCAGTTGGTATGGGAGCCGGATGCGGTATGCGGGGCCATATATTCAGGAGCTTAACGAGAATTTGAATATTGAACACTGAACAAGGAATTTTGAGTGTTGAATTTATCGTCACTTCGAACGGGCGAAGCATCGTGAGAAGCCTTCTCCCCCAAGTGATGATTGCAATGATGTTTCCGGTTCGCGGTCCCAATTCAACATTCAAAATTCCTTGTTCAGTGTTCATTATACCCTTCGGAAAAGCTAACAACCGTTTGCGCTAACTAAACTATCTTGCCAACTCCAAAAACAATCAACAAAACAACCCTTACAAATGAAAAAATACAGCGCCGGCGTTTTATTCGGTAAAGAGCTCGAAGCCTTGTACAACGATGCAAAAGACAACCAGTTTGCCCTACCTGCAGTAAACACGATTGGAACCAATACCATCAACGCGGTTCTGGAAACAGCGGCGAAAGTAAATTCTCCTGTTATTATCCAGTTCTCCAATGGCGGTGCACAGTTCATTGCCGGTAAAGGAATGCCGAATGACAAACTGCAGGGAAATATTTCGGGTGGTGTATCCGGCGCGTTGCATATTCATAATGTGGCAAAGTATTATGGCGTGCCTGTTGTATTACACACCGATCATGCTGCTAAAAAATGGTTACCATGGGTAAGTGGTTTGATTGATGCAGGCGAACAGTTCTTCAAAGAAAAAGGCCAGCCTCTTTTCAGCTCGCACATGCTCGATCTTTCTGAAGAACCTCTGGAAGAGAACATCCATACTTCCGTTGAATTTTATAAACGCATGGCCCCGCTCGGCATGAGCATAGAAATTGAATTGGGTGTTACCGGTGGTGAAGAAGATGGCGTTGATAACAGTGGCATTGAAAATGATAAACTCTATACACAACCGCAACACGTTGCCTATTCTTATACAGAACTCAGCAAAGTAGGTAACCTGTTTACCGTTGCTGCTGCATTTGGTAATGTGCATGGTGTGTATAGTCCGGGTAACGTTGAATTGAGACCCGTTATCTTAAAGAACAGCCAGGATTATATCGAGAAAGAATTGAAGACAGGCCCTAAACCCGTTTACTTTGTTTTCCATGGCGGAAGTGGTTCGCCGCAACACCAGATCAGGGAAGCAATTGGTTATGGCGCTATCAAAATGAATATTGATACCGATCTGCAATGGGCATTCTGGGAAGGCATCCAGCAGTTCTATACCAAGAATGAAGCTTACCTGCAGGGACAATTAGGCAACCCCGAAGGGGCTGATAAACCAAATAAAAAATATTACGATCCAAGGGTATGGTTACGCAAGGCTGAAGAGAATTTCAGTAAACGTTTGGAAGTGGCATTTGAGGATCTGAATTGTATCAACCGGAATGCGTAATTGCAACTAAATAGAGATTTCTTTAAACACATTGGCACATAGTTTAGAACCAAGGGCACATAGAATTTACTATGTGCCCTTTTCATTTCCTATGTCCCTATGTGTTTCAAAAAAAGCTCCATTTTTTTGGCACACTAACAATTGTTAGCAATCTTTGCCGTCCGCTAAACGTTTGCAAACATTTAAAAACACTTCCACAATGAGCAATCAAAAGATCGTTGACCTTTTAGGCGACAAAGCATCATACTTCCTGGACCACCAATGTAAAACAGTAGACAAGGGTACCATTCATTTACCTGCTTCTTCGCATGTGGATGATATCTGGATCAACAGCAACCGAAGCAACCAGACATTGCGCAGTTTGCAAACACTTCTCGGCCATGGCCGCTTAGGCGGTACGGGCTATTGCAGCATTTTTCCTGTTGACCAGGGCATTGAACATAGCGGTGGCTCTGCATTTGCTACGAACCCTATTTATTTCGACCCGGAAAATATCATCAAGCTCGCTATAGAAGGTGGTTGTAATGGTGTGGCTTCTACATACGGTGTTTTAGGATTGATGAGTCGTAAATACGCGCATAAAATCCCTTTCATCGTAAAGATCAATCACAACGAGTTCCTGAGTTTACCCAACCGTTTTGACCAGACTATGTTCGGCACTATTAAAAGTGCCTGGAACATGGGTGCGGTAGCAGTTGGCGCTACTATTTACTGGGGCAGCGCGGAAAGTACGCGCCAGCTAAAAGAAGTGGCAGAAGCATTTGAGATGGCACATGAACTCGGTATGACCACTATTTTATGGTGCTATCTCCGTAACAATGGTTTTAAAGTGGATGGCGTGGACTACCATACGGCAGCTGATCTTACCGGCCAGGCCAATCATTTGGGTGTTACTTTACAGGCCGATATCATCAAACAAAAATTACCTACCAACAACGGCGGATATTTAGCCACCAAACATGGCAAAACAAACCCATTGGTGTACGAAAAACTCACTACGGACCACCCAATCGATCTCTGCCGCTACCAGGTGTTGAATTGTTACAGCGGCCGCATTGGCCTCATCAATTCCGGTGGGGAAAGCAAGGGCGCCAGCGATATGGCAGAAGCCGTTACTACAGCCGTTATTAATAAAAGAGCCGGTGGCATGGGCCTGATACTAGGCCGCAAAGCCTTCCAGCGCCCTATGAATGAAGGGGTTGATATGCTGAATATGATACAGGATGTTTACCTTGATAGCGGGATTACCATAGCATGATCTCGTTAGAAATCGGGGCTCAGCAATAGGGTGTTGCGTTTGTAGTTTGTGGTTTGTAGTTTGTGGTTGGGATGTCGCTATTTGAAGCTCATCCCAAAATGCCCGCGATCAACCACAAACAACAAACCACAAACTACAAACTGTGCTAAAATTATTATCTTCACCGCCCAATTGAATGACCGTTATGAAAAAAGAACGTGAAGAAGATTTTGAAGCTAACTTGACAGGCGATGAGGGCCAGGGTGGAGACCAGGCCAAACCACGATGGTTTAACCGTATCAGGAAAGGCATCACCACTTCCACGGCCGATAAAAAGGAGACACCGGAAGGGTTATGGAATAAATGCCCTGAGTGCAACTATATCTGCACCACCAGCGAGCTAAAAGAGAACCTCTTTGTTTGCCCGAAATGTAACTATCACCACCGCATCGGGAGCGAGGAATATTTTGACTTTCTTTTCGACAATAAAGAATACACAGAACTTTTCGATACCATACTGAGTAAGGATGCATTGGGTTTTACCGACCTGAAATCGTATCAGAAAAGATTGGATGATATCCATTCCAAAACCGACCTGAAAGATTCTATGCGTGTGGCAGTTGGAAAAGCCAATGGCGAAGGTTTGGTAGTTGCCTGTATGGATTTTGAATTTATCGGCGGTTCGCTGGGTAGTGTGATGGGGGAAAAATTCAGTCGCGCAGTTGACTATTGTATCGAACACAGACTTCCCTATCTCGTCATCAGCAAAAGTGGTGGTGCGCGTATGATGGAAAGTGCATTCAGTTTGATGCAACTGGCAAAAACCAGCGGCAAATTATCGCAACTGAGCGACGCAAAACTTCCTTATATCTCATTACTCACAGACCCTACGTTTGGCGGTATCTCTGCCAGTTTCGGAATGTTGGGTGATCTGAATATTGCCGAACCCGGCGCCCTGATTGGTTTTGCGGGCCCGCGTGTGATTAAAGAGACCATCAAAAAAGATCTTCCCGAAGGCTTCCAACGCAGCGAATTCTTACTCGAACACGGCTTCCTAGATTTTATTGTTGACAGGAAGAATTTGAAAGAAAAGCTGGCGCAATTGGTGCTATTATTCCGGAGCTAACTTTATTCCAATTAATAGTGAATAATTAATAATTAGAATACGATAATACCATAATTAGCAGCACTAATATCGATTTACACTTCCTCATAATTATTAACTACTAATTATTAATTACCTCCCCCCATGGCTGAAATGAACAACCGTCAAGCCTATTACAACTACCACATAGAAGACAAATACGTGGCGGGCATTGCTTTGATGGGAACAGAAGTAAAATCCATTCGTGAGGGGAAACTGAGTTTTAATGATTCCTTCTGTTTGTTTGATAATGGAGAGTTATGGGTGAGAGCCCTTTTTATTGCATCCTACTCACACGGAACTGCGAACAATCACATAGAGGTACACGATAGAAAACTACTGCTTACCAAACGCGAGCTGAAAAAATTAGAAACACGGATGAAGGAGAAGGGCTATACCATCATTCCCTTGAAAGTATTCTTCAACGAAAAGAATTTTGTAAAAGTTGAGATCGGCCTCGGACGTGGAAAAAAACTGCACGATAAAAGAGAGACGATCAAGAACAGGGATGTGGAGAAGGAGATCAAGAGATACCTGAAATAGAGATTTTGGAATTTTGGAATTGGGAGATTGGGAAATTTGTTTTGATGCATGCGTTTCTTCAATTTCAAAATCTCCCAATTCCAAAATCCAAAATCCAGTCATTCTTTATACTTCCGCTTCTTTTCCTCGGTAACCTCCAACTGGTCCATCACCGCCTCTGGCGTAGGATTCTTGGTAACAGCAACGGCTACCTGGAACAGTGCAAGGATCAACACTACAGAACCGATCAATTCTCCCCAGGTGATCCAATAACCCCAGAACCTGTATACGGCAGCTTTTGCAGGGCTTCCTGTTTCATAAATAACTTCTGTCCGATCTCCTTCTTTCCATTCCCGAAAAACATAACGCGCATCAATGGCATGATTATTTAGCCCTGTATTGTATTGGGCCATGGGTATGGTGCGTTTGGACGTGCTGTCGTATGTCCAATGGATAACTGCGGGTGCTTTTTCACCATCGAGATAATCAGGTTGGCGGGTGAAAAAAAGATAACATCCGAAACAGACAAGATATAATATGAAGACAGATTTGTACAGGCTGCAAAAATACGCTGAAAAATCGCAGGAGAAATAATTCCACACTCAACGAAATCATTCTATCATAAAAAAATCGTCATGGAAAAGAAGATCCCAATACCAAACAAAGAAGAGGAGTTAAAAAACAAACCTGCCGAAGAAAAAATAGAAAAAGAATTTGATGCCGATGAAGAGGTGCATAAGACATCGCCCGATCTCATTCGGAAAGAGGATCATCATTTGCCGGTGGATGATGAAGTAAAGGAAGGATAACTGCTAACGGTTATCCCCGTTTTATAACCATGTATAGTTCGTCAACGTATTTATCGTCTTTCTTTGATTGTTCGATGTATATAATGATATGCATATAATTATCCGTGGTGGGTATTCTGCCTATCTGCCGTGTAAATGTAGATTGCGCCTTATGAACTTTTACGATCTGCTGTGCGGGACCTGTATATGAATATTTTTGAGGACCCAGGCAATCGTTAAACGCCCTATCAAAAGCAGTAAATGCTTTCTGCATAGTAGCACTGAGAGCATCTGAATCCTGGGTCTCTTTAAGAATAAGTGCTTTTATTGACCTGTATGGATTGCCTATCTTTTTAGATGAATCAACAAGTGTTGTTTTTTGAGCCAGAGGGAAATTTTCAGTTGCATTGAATTCCTGTGCTTCCAACCCGTTATTTTTGGGGGGCGAAAAAAACGATCCTTTTAGCCTGTCGAGTTGGCTGCCTTTTTCGAGGTCTGCAATAATATTATTCAGTGCAGTGCAGACCAGATCGGCTGTGTTTTGAGCTTGTGTACAAAAACAGATTGCCGATAGAATACATACAAGTACGGGCCGTTTCATAAAGCAGTTTTACCCAAGATAAGAAAAAACTGCCTGCACATGGCAATAACAGGACCGGGAATTGTCCGGCCCTGTTATCGACAAAATTTTCGGAATTTCTAATCTTCTACCACTTCAGTTGTGGTTGAACGGCTAACATGCGTGGTAGGAGTAGTGGTGGTTGTGGTCACGCTTCTCCTTGAACCGCTGCTTGCAATCAGGATGATCACAAGTAATAAGACAACGCCTGCCACCCATAGCCAATTCTGGCTGAACCAGGAGCCAACTTCTTCGCCTTTAATTTCTGCCTTTACATCTTGCGCCAGCAGGCTACTTTGGAACGCCACCATCATCAGCACAAATGTGGTGATCTTAAAACTAAGGTTATTTAATACTGTTTTCATATAGATGATTTTAAAACAGGTATTAAATAATCGTGCCATCACCGGGGCATTGGATTTGCCGGCTATAGCCGTTTGAAATGGAGATAAAAATCGTAGGTGTAAGTTGCGTCCTTATTTTGCTTCTTATCAATATACATTTCCAGTACAAGGGTGTTGCCAGATTGCAGGTTGGAGAACAGGCTCTTTTCACGCGGCATTTCATACTTGTACGCCATCTTGATCTCATGCATTTTCACCACTTGTTGCGAATAGTCAGCTTCATACTTCTTAGGTGTGAGGCAGGCATCTAATATTTTACCCATAGCATTAAAATAACCAATGGCATTTTTCGAAAGCTGGTCCGATGATGTTGTTTCACTGAACATTAGCGCTTTGGCAGAACGATAACGCACAAAGCTATTGGTATCAACAATGATTGTTTTTTGTGCCATCGGGAATTTTTCAACCGAATTGAATTCGCGAACTTTAAATACCGCAGATGCATCAGACTGATAAGAGACCGATCCTAAGAATTTGCCATATCCACCGCTACTCAACTGCCCCAGGAAGTCTAAAGTGGCGCCGCATATTTCATCCGGCGAAACGCTTTGCTGGCTTTGGGATGATTGAGCCTTTGCTAAAAAACAGCTGGCGAGAAAGAAAATGGCAAGGGTTGTTTTTTTCATATGATCGCTTTTAAACAAGATAATCAAAAACATCAGATTTTTCTATAGCCTGTCACTTTTTTGTTTACTGCTTAGTAGCTATTTCATTATGAATATTTAACTTATGTAATTCGAGGATAGTGGTCTTTCCATCATCGCTTTCCCGGTACATTGGAATAAACTTGCGGTTGAATAAGATCTCATCATACGTATAAGATGTTCGCTGCTGCACATAATTTGAGAACACATCATCAAACCCACGTAGCATCACGTATAGTTCAACATCCGCGTTTTTCATATCCGCTTCTGTAAACCCATAGAACGGGCTGGTTTCAATTATCGGATGTACAACGGTCCAGCTCATGGGCATGGTTTCCACGCGGGTTCTCTCAAGATCGAGAGAGAAATATTTGTAAACGGGTGTCTCATCTTCCAATACCTGTAACCCCACATTCACGCGGATCTCGAGATCCGTTAATGTGTGTTTGTCTTTGAACGCTGCAAAACGGAACATCAACCCGCTGCCCTCTTTAAAAGGAGCAACCATAGCATGGTCGCTGAAAGCAAGATAACTGCGGGGCTTGGAAAAACGTCCGTAAATCAAACCGGTTGCGATGGCCAATGATAACAATCCTGTTAATGACTCAATACCCGATACAATATTGGCTGCATCTCCTACCGGGTTCACACGCCCGTATCCCACGGTTGTAAAAGTTTCCGTACTGAAATAAAACAGTTCCTTGAACGTGCGCCAGTTATCACCTTCAGGTAACCCGGTTATTTGTGAGGCGCCGATCAGAAAATAGACCGTTGTAAAAGCGAGATTAATGGCCACATAAAATAACAGGATGATCGTGATGAATTTCCAAGACGGCAGGTATAGCATGTCGTGAAAAAGGCTGATGCGTTTCCAGAAAGGCATGCCTTCTTTTACAAGGTTGTAGCTACCATCTTTGTTGATAAAACGGCCACCCGTATTGTCAGTCGCATTTGTGCTGAAACCGGTATCATTATTTTGCCGGTAAGACGGATTGATCTTTTTACGAACTGCCATGTCTATGCTATTTGATCATAAATAAAGCTATTCCAGTTTTACAAAAAATACCCGCTTCAGGGCGGGTATTTTTAATATAATGGTGTTGATGAATCAATTCGCTAAACTCCGAAAATCTACCGGCACTAACTTACTTACACCGGGTTCCTGCATCGTTACCCCATAGATCACATCTACTGCGCTCATGGTTTGTTTGTTGTGTGTTACGATGATGAACTGTGAATTATCGCTGAACTTCTTGATCATCTGCGTGAACTTACCAACGTTGGCATCATCCAATGGTGCATCCACCTCATCCAAAATACAGAATGGTGCAGGTTTGATCAGGTAAATAGAGAACAGCAAGGCTGTTGCAGTCAAAGTCTTCTCTCCTCCACTCAACTGTGTAATAGAAGAAGGACGTTTACCTTTTGGCTTTGCAATGATCTCAATTCCTGTTTCCGCAAGGTTCTCAGGGTTTACCAATATCATATCAGCCGTGTCTTCTTCCGTAAACAAGGCCTTGAACACTTTCTGGAAATTCTCACGCACCTGGTTGAAGGTATCAAGGAACTGCTGGTTGGCAGTGGCTTCTACTTCCTGTATGGTTTGCAATAAACTTTCTTTGGCAGATACCAGGTCATTCTTCTGTTCAAGAATAAACTCATAGCGTTTTTTCATTTCTGTATATGCTTCAATAGCGGTCGGATTCACTTCACCCATATTCTCCAAACGCTTGCGCATCCTGTCTGAACTTGATTGCAATTCTTCGAGCGCCGTATCGGTTGTTCTTTCCTGGTCGAGGATCTCATCCAGTTCAACTTTGAACTCAACGATCAATCTTTCTTTCATTCCTGCCAACTGCAGTTTCAGTTCGTTCAGTTTATCCTTGATCTCTGTTACCAGGTGATCGATCATTTCCTTGCTCTTCACTTTCAAACGAAGTTCGCTTTCTTTTGCCTGCAATGCATTACGCAGGTTGTAATAGGTCTGATCGGCTTCATTGAGTTTTTTCTCTTCATCTTCTTTCCTGCGTAACATCTCAAGCAGTAGTTCCTCCGAGCCGATCAACGCTTTCTCACCTTCTTCAATATTGGCTGATGCTTCAGACAATTGCGTGGTGTTATTGCTGATCTGAACATGCAGGTCGTTCAACTGGTTTTCTTTGAATACCAATTCCTGTTTCAATGTGGTGATCTTGCTTTGCTGCCTGGTCAACTGCAGGTTGGTCTCGTTGTATTGTACGGAAGCAAAATTGTATTCGTATTCAGAGGATTGATAATCCTGCTCAACCATTTTTAACTCATCCGTGGTTGCCTGCAACTGCTCATTCAGTGTGTGAAATTCTTCGCGTGTTGCAGCGATGGCATCGTGTTCGGCCTGTAAACGCTGCTCAATATCGTCAAGACGTTGTAAACCATTCTGCTGTGCAGCCTGTAGGTTTTCCATGCGGTTCTTGGCAGCAAATACCTGGTTGGTGAGTTGGTTGATCTCATTCTCCGTTTGTTTGATAGCGTTCTCTTTCAACTGGTCGTTGAAGGCGATCACTTCATTGTGTTTTGCCTGGATATCAGATTTCAGCAGGTTCACGATCGCTTCCTGGTCAGAAATTTCTTCTGATAATTTTTCAAGGTTCTTCGCGCGGCCAATTTTCTTTCCTTCAAACAAACCAATACTTCCACCCGTTAATGTGTATTTTCCTTTTACATATTTACCATGCTTCTCCAAAACAACCGCACCATTACTGTTCGCGATCGCTTCTTCGTTCTCAGCTATGTAAACATTGCCTAAAAGATATTCTGCCAGTTTGCGGTATTGTTCATCCACTTCAATAACATCCATTGCTTTGATGGTATCGGCGGGTTGGTGTGTTTCTGTTTTGTGGTTCTCAAATTTCTCCAGCATGAAGAAATTTGCTTTTCCTTTTTTATGTGCGTCCAATAAATGAACAGCCTGTAAACCTTCTTCCAGGTTATTCACTACATAATAGTTCAGGTAAGGTTCCAGCACATTCTCAACAGCTGTGCGGTATTCTTCTTTTACATAAATGATATCAGATAAAATTGGCGCTGCATGGTTCCATTCAGGATTTTTGTGGAGAAACTTTATGCTCTCAGGATAACCCTCCATTGAGTCGATAAGGCTCTTCAGCAAATTGAACTCATTTCTTTTTGAATCCAGTTTACGGTTCTCTTCATTGAGTTCGTTACGCAATACTTCCAGCTGCGCCTGTGTTTCAAAGATCTGCTCCTTTGTTTTTTCCTGATGTTCCTGTAATTGCTGCAGGTCTATGCGTTTCGCATCGAGTGTGGCTTCTTTTTCTTCGAGTTCAACACTTAATTGTTGTAACTGCGATTCGCGATTCTGTTTTTCTTCCGTGAGCTGTGTCTGCGCCCTTTGCAGGTTCATGATCGATGTATCGGCAACAGCTACTTTCTTCTCCGCATCAAACTGGCTGCGCTGAATTTGCTGGTAACGGTTGCGCAAAGCATCAACCCCACTTCTTTTTTCATCGAAGATGCGGCGTTTGTCTTCCACATCCATTTTAGTGGCTTCTACTTTATCCTGGAGCTCGAGCAAATTGGCTTCTTCTTCGCCAACCTGGATCTGTGTGTATTGAATAGAATCGCCGATGGTTTTTAACTGTCCTTCTGCTTTCTGCAAAAACTCTTTCAGGCTGCCTTCCTTTTCTTTCAGGTAATGCAGTTTCTGGGTGGCGAGGTTCTTTTCATTTTCCTTGCTGCGCAATTCCTGCAGGTATTCGTTGAATTCGTGCTGCATGCTTTGCAGGGCACGTTCTTTTTCAATGAACCCAACTTTCTCCTGCTCTATTGCTGCTTCGTCTGTTGCGATCTCGGCTTCGAGTTGAATTCTTTTATCCGTTTCAGCTTCCTGCTGTTCGTTCAGGTTCTTGTAGGTGATATTGAATCCTTCCAATGACGCTTTTGCTAATTCAATAGCAACTTCTTTGTATTCTTTTTTGATCTCGTAGAATTTTTCAGCTTTCTTAGCCTGGTTCTCGAGTGTTTTCAATTGGTTATTGATCTCGAACAAAAGATCTTCGATACGTGCGAGATCCTGCTCAGTGGCATCCAATTTATTTTTCGCTTCTTTCTTACGCGTTTTGTAGATGGTGATACCGGCGGCCTGCTCCAGCATCCTGCGACGGCTGTTCTCTTTGTCTTTGATGATATCATCCACCATACCTAGTTCGATGATGGCATAGCTATCAGTGCTAACACCAGTATCTAAGAAAAGATTATGGATATCTTTTAAACGGCAGGTCACATCATTCAAACGGTATTCGCTTTCACCGTTCTTGTAAAAACGGCGGGTAACGGTTACGGTATTGAATTCGGTTGGCAATAAATTCTTGGTGTTTTCGAAAGTGAGGCTCACTTCGGCTAGACCGCTGGGGCTTCTTGTTTTACTTCCGTTAAAAACCAGTGCATCTAAATTCTCACTTCGCAGTGCAGATATTTTTTGTTCACCTATTACCCAACGTATGCTATCGATGATATTACTTTTACCACAACCATTCGGCCCGATGATACCGGTGATCCCCTCATCAAAACTGACCACGGTTTTATCAGCAAAACTTTTGAACCCTTTGATTTCTAATGACTTTAATCTCACGTCTGATCCTTTTTAAGTACCTGCGAACTTACAGTAAATGGGGTACAAATTTAGAATTGAAAAAATGGCTGTGGAGAATAGGTGGAGAAGTAGCCCCCAGCCCCCTAAAGGGGGAGTTACAACAACACACTACCTTGAATGTAAGCGACTTGCAGTCATTGATTGATTTTTTTAGGAGAAGTGCTTTTTTAGTAGACAGAAGTTCTTTTTTTGCTGATTTTTGAAATCTAACTTCCAAATCCTGCCTTAGTATATTTGTTTACAACCTGACCCATTTGCCAAAGATCATTTTTACGGTAACCAACGACCTCAGCTACGACCAGCGCATGCACCGTATTGCCGGAACAATGGCCGTGGCGGGATACGATGTATTGCTGGTTGGAAGGAAAAGAAAAGCATCGATTGACCTTACTCAACAACCCTACCGGCAAAAAAGATTGGGATGTTTTTTTGAAAAGGGATTGTGGTTTTATGCAGAATACAACCTCCGTTTATTCTTTTTCCTTCTTCTCCAGAAAGCGGATATCATTTGCGCGATCGACCTGGATACGATCCTGCCGGTATATTTTGTCACCACCATCAAAAAGCAAAAAAGGGTGTATGATGCGCATGAATTGTTTACCGAACAGAAAGAAGTGATCACGCGTCCGTCTATTCATTCCTTCTGGCTCCGGGTGGAAAGATTTGCGGTGCCCAAATTCAGAAACGGTTATACAGTAAATGGCTTTATCGCAGATGAATTATTGAAAAGATACAAGGTGCAGTACAAGGTGGTGAGAAATCTGCCGCGTTTAACAGTTTTACCAAATATTGTTTCACGTAACGAAAAATGGATCCTATACCAGGGCGCCGTTAATGAAGGCCGTTGTTTTGAAACATTGATCCCCGCTATGAAAATGGTGAACGCTAAACTTGTGATCTGCGGCAATGGCAATTTTTTTGAACAGGCAGTTGCGCTGGTTAAGCAATATCAACTTGAGTCTAAAATCGAATTCAGGGGATATGTTGCGCCAGGTGAATTAGTGCGGTTAACTCCCACCGCTTATATCGGCCTTACACTGTTTGAATCAAAAGGAATGAACCAATATCATTCACTAGCCAACCGTTTTTTTGACTACCCGATGGCAGGCATTCCACAAGTGTGTGTGAATTACCCGGAGTACGCCGCGATCAACAGGGACCAAACCATCGCTTACCTCATTGCTGATACAAGCCCCGAAACCATTGCCGCCGCAGTGAACAATTTACTCTCGGATGATGTTCTCTATAAACAACTCAGGCAGAATTGCCTTGCAGCAAGGAATGTTTTGAACTGGGAACACGAGCAACTGAGGCTGCTCGATTTTTATAGGGATTTATAGCGTGGAGAAACATTTACATATCATATCATTCAACGTTCCTTATCCCGCAGACTATGGGGGTGCGGTAGATGTTTTTTACAAACTGAAGGCTTTGCATGCGGAAGGAATACAGATCCACCTTCACTGTTTTACTTATGGTCGTAGCGAACAACCGGAATTAAACAAATACTGCGCCTCTGTTGATTATTACGAGCGACATACCGGTCACAAAGGAATTTCAAACACATTACCCTATATTGTTTCCAGCAGGAAAAATGAGCAGTTGCTGCAGGATCTTTTAAAGGATGATCATCCGATATTAATGGAGGGAATACACAGCACCTGTCTGCTATTGGATAAACGTTTTAACAACCGCCGGTGCTTTGTACGATTGCACAATGCAGAGTTTCAATATTACCACGATCTATGCGGCAGCACTTCCTCACTCATCAAAAAAATGTATTACTGGATGGAAAGCAGGTTGCTGAAATCGTATGAAAAAAAGCTTGTTGGCAAAGCGATGTTCTTTGGCATTACAGAAAAAGATGTGGCGGTTTATCGTGATGAACTGGATTGCAAAAATATCCGCGAGCTCCCGCTTTTTATTCCCGGCTGGAGTGTACAATGCCCTGAAGGAATGGGCGCTTTCTGTTTATACCACGGAGACCTTACCGTAGATGCCAACGAGAAAGCCGCGATATGGTTATTGGAAAAAATATTCAGCAAGCTCAATGTTCCGTTTGTGATCATGGGAAAAAATCCATCTGAAAAATTATCCACGCTTGCGCAGGAAAACGGCCATACCTGTCTCGTAGCAAATCCTTCCGATAAAGAATTGCAGGATATGATCAGCAAAGCGCATATTCATGTGCTTCCTTCTTACACGACTACGGGTATCAAAATAAAACTGGTGAATGTATTATTCAATGGCAGGCATTGTGTGGTGAATGATGCAACGGTTGCGGGAAGTGAATTGGCATCTGCGTGCCATATAGGAACTACGGCCAATGCTTTCAGGGACATCATTGCACAGTTGTATCACCAGCCGTTTACAGTGGATGAGATAGCTTTAAGAAAGCGGTTGCTGGAGGGGTATTTTAATAATGAGGGGAATGCGAAAAAAATGATAGGCTGGATTTGGGGGAAATAATCACTGCACTACCATTCCTTGGAAACTATATACATTTCATTTTCTTTATGTGCCTTAATAAATGAATTGGGCAATTGCAAATCTTTTGAAATAGTTCCATATACCATTCCATCGTATCCTTCAAAAATGAGTTTGTTATTAATTTTTATTTCAACACTTTGAAAATATTTTTCACAGTTTTCAACCTCAATAATTTTATTTAGGATTTCTTTGTTCAATACAGTTAGAATAATTTGTTTGTAATACGCAAATGGGCTTGGTGTCAGAACATTTAATAAGCTTGAATTTTCAAGACTTGGGGCTTGAATAAAGCAAATTGAATTATTTGGAACAAGATTGATGATATCAATAAAATATGTTTGAGTGTCAGTCATTTTTTGATATTGTATGGTTAGCGTATCACAACTTGCCCCATCGGGGCAATCGCTTTGTAGCATAATAAGTCGGCGACCACGATATGCCCTGTAAGGGCTACCCTTAGCGATTATTGATTTTGGGTTATTCACAAAACTCCAGGGTTGCCCCGATGGGGCATTAGACACTAATCGTTGAATATGTGCTACAAAGCGGTTATGCCTATGGCATATAAAGAGTTTGTCAAACAGCTTATTGATTTCGTTTCGCCGAATAGCTCAACACGCAACGTGTTAACTAACCGCCACCGCCGCACTATCAATCACCCTTCCCCCTTCCGTAGTAAGCCTGCGCGAAGGATACCGGTTGATTACAATAAAATCATGCGTAGCCATTAAAACCGTGGTGCCATAATCTTTCGCGATCTGTATCAGGAGCTGCATGATCTCATCGCTGGTTTCCGGGTCGAGGTTACCGGTTGGCTCATCGGCCAATACTAATTTGGGAGAATTCAGCAGGGCGCGGGCGATATCCACACGTTGCTGCTCGCCACCGCTCATTTCATAAGGGAATTTAAAACCTTTGCTGCGCAGCCCTACTTTATCGAGTACATCATTGATCTTTTCTTCTATCAAACGCTCATCCTGCCAGCCTGTTGCTTTCAGAACAAAACGCAGGTTCTCGTGCACGTTCCTGTCGGTAAGCAATTGAAAATCCTGGAACACTACGCCAAGGTTGCGGCGGAGGAAGGGTACTTTTTTCCAGTCCATTGTGCGCAGGTCAAAACCCACTACAGAAGCTTCACCTTCCGTAAGTGTGAGCTCACCATACAATGTTTTTAAAAGGCTGCTTTTACCGGTGCCGGTCTTGCCCACGAGGTACACAAATTCACCTTTTTCCACTGTAAAATTTACATCGCGCAGCACGAGATTACCGCCCTGGTAAATATTCGCGTTTTTGATTGATACGACTGTGTCTGACATAGAGCTAAATTACAATTTCTAAGTTGGATTCTGCCAATAATACTGTTAAGATGTTTTCTAGAAGGCCGGGGAATTTTGGAATTTTGGAATTGGGAAATTTTGGAATTGGGCGAAGTGCCGCACCGAAACAAATTTCCCAATCTCCCAATTCCAAAATTCAAAATTTATAAATGGACCTAATATTCAATACTCATCCCCTTTCCTCTGAGCGCTAAGGATGATTTCGAAGCCCCCTCCACTCTTCCAATCACTTTCGCTTCAATATTAAACACCGCCGCTGCATCTATCATTTTCTTCGCAGCTTTTTCGTTGGTGAAAACTTCGAGGCGATGGCCCATGTTAAACACCTGGTACATCTCACGGGCATCGGCGCCTGAATTTTTTTGTATGAGTTGGAAGATCGGCGGTACATCAAACAAATTATCCTTGATGACGGCCAATGGTTTCGGCAGGTATTTCATACATTTCGTTTGCCCGCCGCCGCTGCAATGGATCAGGCCATTGATATCATCGAAATATTCATCGAGCAATACTTTCAACAATGGCGCATAAGTGCGTGTTGGTGATAATAATAATTTACCGACTGTTATTTTTTCGCCGTCAATATCCAATTCATCGCTCATCCTGTTCTTGCCGAGATAAACCACTTCATCATTTAGTTTCGGCTCAAATGTTTCGGGATATTTTTCGGCATAATACTTACTTAGCACATCATGTCTCGCGCTGGTTAAACCATTGCTGCCCAATCCGCTGTTATATTCTGTTTCGTAAGATGCTTTTCCTGAGCTTCCAAAACCAACGATCACATTTCCTGCATCGATCTTATCATTGGTAACGAGTTTGTTTTTGGGCCAGCGTGCGGTCATGGTGCCGTTCACTGCGATGGTTCTTACCACATCACCTACATCCGCAGTTTCGCCACCGAGGTAGTGAATGTTTACGCCATAGGTTCTTAACTGGTCGAAGAATTCCTGTGTGCCATTGATCACCTGCTGTAAGATCTCACCGGTGATGAGTAATTTATTTCTATCAATGGTTGAAGAGAACAATAAATTGTCGGTTACACCAACACAAAGCAGGTCATCCAGGTTCATAGCAACGGCATCCTGTGCGATCCCTTTCCAGACACTTGCATCGCCTGTTTCTTTCCAGTAGATATAGGCCAGTATACTTTTAGTGCCTGCGCCATCTGCATGCATGATATTTACCCAATCAGCGTCGCCACATAATAGATCGGCATATATTTTACAGAAAGCATTCGGATACAATCCCTGGTCGAGTTTCTGGATAGCCGCATGAACCTCTTCTTTTTGTGCAGAAACACCGCGTTGTGCGTATAATGACATGTTGAATTTGGAATTTTGGAATTGGGAAATTGCAGCGAAGGTAAGAATTATACAAGGAGCATCGGAATTCGAAAGGAACTTTCGGGGTTAATCCGCAATTTCCCAATCTCCCAATTTCCCAATTCCAAAATTTCCCCCTTTCCTCCCTACTTTTGCCCTCATTATGAGAGTACACCGTGAATTGGCCGGGTCCTTGCCGGAATTTAAGAATGCAGTGGTAACCATCGGAACCTTTGATGGCGTGCACCTGGGACACAGGCAGATCATCGCGCAGATGAAAGAAGAAGCGGCGCGTATCGGCGGCGAAACGGTGATCATTACTTTTCACCCGCACCCGCGCAAGATCGTTTCTTCGGTGCCCGGAGATATCAGGTTGCTCAATACCCTTACAGAAAAGATCGCTTTATTGGACGCCGCAGGGATTGATCACCTGGTGGTGGTTCCTTTCGATCATGTATTCGCCAACCAGACCGCCGAGCAATATGTAACTGATTTCCTGTATAAATATTTCAAGCCTCATACGGTGATCATCGGCTACGACCATCGTTTTGGTAAGGGTCGCGAAGGCAATTACGAGTTGATGAATGCGTACGGTAAAAAACTGGGGTTTGAAGTGAAAGAGATCTCCGAACAGCTGATGAACGAGATCGTGATCAGCTCCACAAAGATTCGCCACTCCTTAATGGAAAATGATATTGAGACAGCTAACCGCTTCCTGGGCTACGCGTACTTTTTTGAAGGTATCGTGATAGAAGGAAATAAACTCGGCCGCACAATAGGTTATCCCACCGCCAACCTGCATATCAGCAGTGAGGAAAAGTTGATACCGGGAAATGGTGTGTATGCTGTGGAAGTTAAAAGTCAAAAGTTAAAAGTTAAAAGTTTAAAGGGAATGATGAACATCGGCTTCCGTCCTACCGTTGATGGAAAGAAACGCGTGATAGAAGTAAATATTTTTGATTTTGATGAAGATATCTACGGACAAACTCTGCAGGTGCACCTGTATTATTATTTGCGTGGTGAAGTCAAGTTTGAAGGATTGGAGAAATTGAAAGAGCAGTTACAGAAGGATAAGCTCAATGCTTTGGAGAGGCTGGCAGCTATTGGCATTTAGCTGCAAACTTTTAATGCCCCTTGTTAACCCCCGCTTTTAAGCTGGGGACGCTACGGCACAGGAAATCCTGGCTTTAGCCGTAATTGAATTTGCAATAAAAGATGGACGATAATTGGTAACAATTTCTAAATAAAAAGAGCAGCTCGGGCTAAAGCCCAGTATTAATAGTGAAGGTTTAACCCCAGCTTAAAAGCTTGGGTTAAAAAAGAATCTCCGCTCATCGCGCACGTCCCGAACTACACGGTCATTGCTAACAGCTAAAACCTAATACCCAATACCTATTTTTTAAACAGCGCCTCCGGATCAAAATCAATGATCTGCCTGTAATTATCCAATCCAAGAACCGCAGCCAATTTGATCAGGTTCTCAATCTTCACTTCTGTAAGTCCATTCTCCCAGGTAGAAAGCGTAGTACGCGCTATTCCCAATTCAGCTGCCACATAACGCTGATCAAAATTTCGCAGTTCCCTGATGAGCCTGATATTTCGCGCGATGCGCATTCTTTCTTCGCTTCTCTGGTACATAGTTTTTCAATAGATGAGTTGATAGAAATGACAACACAATACTAATTGCTTTCTCTTTCGAAAAAAAGGGTGAAAACACGCTATAATTAATAGTATTTAGACGCTAATTTTCACCCCGTAGATAAGTGTTACGATTGATAACATTGTTCTGCGTCCATTACTTGGATTTGTTTCCTGGTCTTTTGAATTTTATGAATCATTTGGCCAATGGTAATGGGCAATTCAACTCTTCCAATACCCATGCATAATGCGAACATGAGGAAGAAATACTAAAACCATTTTTATGAAACCGATGGAATTAAAAAGAATGGGACTGGCTCCCATTACCGATCTCGAAATAAATGAGATCAATGGCGGGGGTTGGCTCAGCAATTTCCTCAAACGAGTCACCTGGGTTGGCGTTGCGTATGACGTTATCAACCATTGGGAGGAGATTAAAAGAGGCTTTTCCAATGGATGGAATTTTGATCAACCTAAACAACCTAAATCACTGTCATGAAAAGAATATCATTAACACCCGACAATTACCAACAGGTAACAGAATTATCACCTGAGGAACTTTTGCTGATCGAAGGCGGAAGTGGCTTCTGGGAAGACCTGCTTTATGTAGTAGGCATGACAGCGAAATGCATCTATGTTTTTGGAAAAACAGCAGGTGAGTTTCAATCGTCATTATCGCCGAGCCTGAAAAAGTAGTATTAAACGGGAACCGGCACAACCCGGTTCCCGTTCATTAAAAACCAAAGATCATGACTTTCAATTTTACAAACCCCAATGCCTGGTTCGACAGGATCATAGCTAAAACAACCGTCATCGCCAGTCCGTATTTAGTTCTTTTTGCATTGCTTGCCGATGTTATTGTTACTGCTATTTTCTCATTCATTCTCTTTCCGGAAAATACCAGCGGGCCTGTTTTTGAAACAAGTGTCCCCGACTTCCTGTTGATTGTTATAGCGGCGCCGATCATTGAAACAGCCATTGTTCAATTATGGATCATCAAGACGGTATTAAAATATTCCCGTAATAACCGGTTGCTGGCCGTTCTTATTTCTGCCATTCTGTTCGGTCTCGCACATCATTATTCGATTGCATACGTGCTGAAAGCAACATTGGCAGGCACGATCTATGCGATGTTATGGTTTTCAATAGCAGGTAAACAAAAGAACCCTTTCTGGTATGTTGTTTTGACACACAGCATGTACAATTCAATAGGCTTTATCATCAACGCTTACACATAGCCTTTATGTACTTTTCGGACCTTACTTCCTATGAATTTGTAAAACCAAAAAAAGGTTTTATGGCTCATTGCGTGTACCTCACGTTAATTGTTTTGATAGCTGCTTCAATCGTATCTCTCCGTTATATAAAAACAGACATCACTATCAAAACCCAGGGTATTACCCGTCCAAAAAATGAAAGGGCAGAGATCCGGGCAGTTGTTGCAGGGATCATAGACACGGTTTTTTCCAGGGAAGGTCAGCAGGTGGAAAAGAATGAGATCATACTGCGCATAAAAGACCCGGGTGCGAACGGTAAACAGATTCACAACCGGTTTGAAGTTGATCAACGCAAATCATTTATCCATGACCTGGCCCTACTTACAAGCTCCGCTATAGATGATAAGATGGTCGAACAACTAAGAACTCCTCTATATATTGAACAACTGAATCATTTTATTCAACAGAAAACTGAACAGGAGATTCTTCTAAGAAAGGCAGATAAGGAAGTTGAAATAAACACCTCGCTCGCAAAAGACAAAGTGATCTCACCGAAAGAATTTTTTGATATTCAAAACAACCAGGAAAAACTGCATGCTTCTGTGAAAACACTTATCCAGTCGCAATTGAGCAGTTGGCAGCAGGACCTGGCACGTTATCAACTCGAATTGTCGCAATTCACGCAACAGGAAAACGAGGTGAGTTCGAATGCGGTATTTTATGAGGTCCGGGCATCAGTTGCAGGCATTATACAAGGAATAGCAACGAGGTATTCCGGCGGATCGATTCAGGCAAATGAAACGATATGTTCCATTTCACCTGAGGGCACCATCATTGGTGAATGCTATGTTCAAACAAAAGATGTGGGATTACTAAAGATCAATCAACCCGTTCGCTACCAGGTTGACGCTTTTGATTATAATTATTTTGGTGTGCTCACCGGGAAGATCATCCAGATCGACAACGATTTTACTTCCATTGATAACAAGCCTCTATTTAAAGTTTATTGCAGTTTCGACAGTTCACAGTTACATCTCAGGAACGGTTACACGGGCCATTTGAAAAAAGGACTTGGCTTCCAGGCAAACTTTACAGTTACACGGCGCAGTTTATGGCAATTACTATTTGATAAACTGGATGACTGGTTAAATCCAAATGCGCCAACTGCAAACTTAATTACGGTCCGTTGAAAAAGCATATCAAAATAAAACAAAGAGATATTACAGACTGCGGTGCAGCATGTCTTGCTTCAATTGCTGCCCACTATCATCTAAGATTGCCCGTAAGCCGGATCAGGCAATATGCAGGCACGGATAAACGCGGGACGAATATATTGGGGCTTATTGAAGCATCTGAAAGACTAGGTTTCCAGGCAAAAGGTGCGAAGGGGCCGTTGGAAAGTTTATCCAAGATCCCTTTACCGGCCATCGCACATATTGTTGTCAAAAACACTTTGCAACACTATGTTGTGATCTACAAGGTAAACAGGAAAACTGTAACGATCATGGATCCCGAGGACGGACAGATCCGTCGTGTAAATAAAACTGGTTTCAGTAAAGAATGGACAGGTGTGATCCTGCTACTACTACCGGGTGATCAATTTACTACCGGCAATGAAAAAACTTCCAATCATTTGCGTTTCTGGCAATTGGTACGGCCACACAAAGGGATCATGCTGCAGGCACTTATCGGCGCGGTGGTATATACCGTACTGGGACTTTCAACTTCCATTTACCTGCAAAAGATCATCGACTTTGTTTTTGTAGATGGCAATACAAAGTTGTTAAATATGCTTAGCACCATCATGCTGGTCATCGTAGTATTTGAACTTTTCATCGGAGCGTTTAAAACAGTGTTAGGGCTTAAAACCGGTCAGCAAATAGATGCCAAACTGATACTTGGGTACTATAGGCATCTGTTACATTTGCCGCAACGTTTCTTTGATACCATGCGGGTTGGGGAGATCATCAGTAGGGTAAACGATGCTGTTAAAATAAGGGTGTTTATCAATGATGTTGCGCTAAGCATAGTTGTGAATATCCTGATCGTAGGCTTTTCTGTTGGTCTGATGTTCCTGTATTATTGGAAACTGGCACTGATCATGTTGGGAATTATTCCCGCGTATTTTATTATTTACCGGGTGAGCAATTTTATCAATAAGAAATGGCAACGGATCTTAATGGAAAACGGCGCCGAACTTGAAGCGCAGTTGGTAGAAAGCCTGAATGCGGCAGGCACTATTAAGCGTTTTGGTCTTGAGGAATATGCAACGATCAAAACCGAAAACAGGTTTATCGTTCTACTTAAAAATATTTATACGAGCAGCATCAAGGGTTTATATATAGGTACAGCATCTGATTTCGTTTCAAAAGCATTTACCATTATCATTCTATGGACCGGGGGCTACTTTGTTATCAACAGGGAATTGAGTCCCGGTGAATTGCTTTCATTTTATGCGCTCATTGGTTATTTTACCGGCCCGGCTACTGCCCTTATCGGTGCCAATAAAAACATACAGGATGCATTGATCTCTGCTGATCGTTTATTTGAGATCATTGACCTTGAAACAGAATTTGCTAATGAAAATAAAATAGAACTCACACGCGAACTCGTTGGTGATATCTGTTTTAATAATGTTTATTTCAGGTATGGAACAAGGATGTCTGTGTTCGAAGGACTGGATCTTACGATAAGAAAGGGCAGCGCTACAGCCATCGTTGGAGAAAGCGGATGCGGTAAATCAACATTACTATCGCTACTGCAAAATCTTTATCCTGTTACGAAAGGAAATATCACCATTGGCGAACTGAATATTCAACACATAAGCAACCGGAGTGTAAGACAGGTAATATCGGTAGTGCCGCAACAGATAGACCTCTTTGCCGGAACGATCATACAGAACATTGCTATCGGTGATCCTGATCCCGATATGCAACGGATACTTTCTTTATCCAGGCGCTTAGGCCTGGATGATTTTATTGAAAAACTACCTGACAATTACAACACGCTGTTAAATGAGCATGGCATTAATCTCTCAGGCGGCCAACGACAAAGGATTGCCATTGCCCGCGCCTTATACAGGGATCCTGAAATACTCATCCTGGATGAAGCTACTGCATCACTTGACCCGGTAAGTGAGCAAAAGGTTCAGGAAACATTGAAATGGTTTAGCCAATCGGAGAAAACAATTATTATTATCGCACATCGTCTCAGCACCATCCAGGTTTGTGATGAAATACTTGTGTTGAAATCGGGCCGGCTTGTAGAATCCGGGAAGCATGAAAGGTTGTTGGAAACGAAGGGTGAATATTATCAATTATGGAAGTATCATTCAGGGTCAATTCAAAACACCTAGCCCACGATGAATGTTTTTGACATCGATATGTATAGAAAAAACTGGAACCTACCTCAGCCGGCAGGCAGGTTCCTGTTTTAAACCAATCGCTAGTAACAACCGCAATCGTTGAAGATTATAACCGGGAATTGTCCCATGAGCCTATTATTTGGGCAGATGAGCCTATTATTTGGCCTAATGAGCCTATTATTCGACCTAATGAGCCTATTTTACTACTGAATGAGCCCATTAGTCTTGCACCAATGGATTTAGTACATATACGGCGCCGGCACCCCTGGAACTACGGCAGATCAGTCCTTCCTGTACCAGGGCAGTGAGATGTCTTGTGGCTGTGGGTTTCGACACGCCGGTCATCCTGGGGTAATCGGCATTGGACATCTCTTTCTGTTTGGCAAGGTATTTTAATACCATGGTTCCCCGCTCACCGGGCTCAAAAGTCTCCTGGTATTTTTCGATCTGGCGCATAACGTCGTTCACCGGAACCTTCTTACTGTGCTGCTTCATAAACTCCTGAACAGCATAATGATACACGCTCATTTTTCTTTTGCTGCTGCTGCCGGTCCGGATCTTGAGGATGTACTCGTCGGTCTTTTCCGGGTCCTTGAGTATGGCGCTCGCATAAGCGGCTGCCTGCGCTAAAATATTTTGATAACCTTCCTGTTTTTTTGTAAATTTAACCTGGCTCCTGTCCGGGTAAGTGGTAGCAACATTCTCTCCATTTATCTTTTTAAAGACAACCGATTTCCCGATCGTGCCATGGAGGCCCCGGGTTAATATGTTAGAATTGCGTGCCATGATTTCGCAATTCTAATGTACAAAAAAAATGGCATTCTTACCTCTTCTTACGTCTTCTTACCTTTTCTCAGGTCTCAACAGTGCTCCAATACTATACTTGTAGCGCGCATACCCTTGGTCTACCCTTAGTCTACCGTTGGTCTGACGTTGGTCTGCCGTTGGTCCGCCGTTGGTCCGCCGTTGGTTTGCCATTGGTTTTCCATTGGCCGCCCGTAAATCTGTCATAGAGCTGCGATAAGTTTGCCCTTGGTTTGCAGTAACAGGTTTGTTGTATCTTAACGGCAAACAAGATCGCATTGCCAGTATGATGATACCGAATAGAATAGCCCGTCTTAGCGCGGGGTCTTTCTTCTTCCTTATTTGCTGCCTATCCTCATTTGGCCAATCAGTTGCATTGCAGGAATGCGGTTTTGTTTCCGCAGGAAAATTAAAAATCTATTATTGTGAACAAGGAAAGGGGCCGGCTGTTGTTTTTCTGCACGCGGGATTTCTTGATATGCACCAATGGGACCTTCAGGTAGCAGCCTTATCCAAAACACGGCGTGTAATTACACTTGACCTGCCGGGACATGGGCAGAGTATAGGAAACGATACATCGATCCGGATCGCCGAAGTGATCAATCGTGTGCTCATTCATTTAAAGATCTCAAGCGCCTCTTTTGTCGGCATGTCGCTGGGTGCTTCCTGCGCCGTTGATTTCGCGTTGGCGCATCCTGAAAAGACATCGAGGCTTTTGCTTTGTTCGCCGGGGTTGAATGGATGGGAAGATGTAATGAAAATGGATTCTCTAAGCAAACGCGTTTACATCCGCTCTGATATTTTTGTTGATACACATGAGCCTGAACAGATCACGGAGAACTATGTACATTTCTGGCTGGATGGGCCTTATAGAAAAATAGCCCCTGTGGATTCATCAGTTCGGAAATATGTGTATACGACCGCTATTGCAAAGGTTCATAAAGGAGCAGTTGCAGGCCCTTCATTTGACAGGAAGAAAGCAGCAAAACGCGTGCAGTTAATACGCAAGCCTGTGACAATTATTTATGGCAGCCTGGATATTCCGTTTATTGTGAACCTATCAAAATACTTAAACAAAAAGATCAAAGGTTCGCAACTGCGGGTGATTGACGGGGCTGCGCATTTGTTTACTTTGGAGAAACCGGTGGTGTTTGAACAGTATTTGAAGAGTTGGGGGAAATGATTTTCGACTACCTTTTAGGCTTCTGGAATGATTAAATTATACCATCATCTTCACCGCCATCTCCTTCATCAACCCAGCATCAGTGGTACCACCATCGTTCACGCCCACGCTGCGGAGATTGTATTGATGCAATAGCAGCAGTATTTTTTCTACACCGCTATAATCATACTTACGTGCAGCCCCTAAATAATCGCGTACAAAATATGGATTCACGCCCAATGCTGCAGCAACTGATTTTTCATCAGGGCTGGGTACACTGTAGATCATATATACCTTACTGAAGAAATTGTAAAGCGCAGGCAGAATCATTTGTATCGGCGCGGCTTTGGGATTGGCTTCGAAATAACCGATGATCCTAATGGCTTTGGCAAGATCTTTTTGCGCAATGGCGCCCTGCAATTCAAATA
Organism: Bacteroidota bacterium; assembly: GCA_040388705.1. Classification (GTDB taxonomy): domain Bacteria; phylum Bacteroidota; class Bacteroidia; order Chitinophagales; family Chitinophagaceae; genus Sediminibacterium. The sequence goes on from JAZKBI010000009.1 coordinate 128,774, forward strand.
CATTGAACTCTTTACTTACACCGATATAATTCTCAATATCATCTTCGGTGATATTTTTACGGGTTCCTAAATTAACCGCCAGTTTTTCTATTTCATTCTGGATCCGGCTGAGGTCATTGCCAATATGATCAACCAGTAAATGCAATGCTTTGGGTGAAATACTTAATCCATGTTGCTGCACCATTTGCGAGGCCCACTCGGGTAGCTGGCTCTCATACATTTTCTTCGTGGTTAGCATTTCTGCTTTCTGCTTCAACACTTTGGAAAATGTAGAACGGCCATCCACTTTTTTCTCTTTATAACTCACTACAAAAATGGTAGAAGGCAGTGGGTTTTGTATATAGCCTTCCAGTTTTTCAATATCGCGCATTTGTTGCGCTTCTTTTAACAACACTACCTGCCGCTCGGCAAACATCGGGTAACGCATACAGGCATTAACCACAGAGGCCCAGTCTGCATCTTTCCCGTAAAATATGGTGAGATTAAAACCGGCTTCGGCTTCGTTCAGGATATGGTGCTCGGCATGGGTAACTACCTGGTCTATAAAGAAAGGTTCTTCCCCCTCCAGCCAGTAGATGGGTTTGAACACCCCTTTTTTCCATTCTGCTATGATCTTTTCCGCCGACATGGGTGCAAAGATGTAGTACGTGGCACGAATGGCGAAATATGGGGGTTGAAAGTTTTAAACATCGGAATTCCTCGTTTGTGGTTTGTAGTTTGTGGTTTGTGGTTGCCACGCTCACAGAACTATTGATACCTGATCTTTTAGCCCGGGCTGAATTGATCTTGTTCCGCTATTCGAACGCCGGTCGTCCAGCCCCATCGGGGCGTCCTCTTTGTAGAAAAGGTGGATTGGGTTACACAACCGAGCTCCGTAGCGACCTGTGGATGTAGCGAAGCCGATAATTTTTATCGATTGCTTGCATAGATAGTTTGCATTTACAGGTCGCTCCTATGGAGCTTTCTACCTCATCCGTTAGCATATTTCTACAAACAGGTCACTCTTCCAGGGTTAATCGTTTTTTTGGGTCTATGGCTGATCATGCAACTATTGATATCTTATCTTCTGTCAACAACGGCAGATCCTTAAAACGCAAAATCACATTAGCCGTCACCACCACATCCCGCTGGCAGTATTCAACAATGCGTGGCAGGTTGTTCTCTTTATAATATACATCCTGCACCATGCTCCCATCGATATCGGATTTGGAAGTGGGAATACCAAGTACCGTGGCCAATAGATGAAGCGATACATAGTTCTTATTGTCGCCGAATTTCCACCAGTTAAGGGTGTCGAACATTTTTACTTCCCATGGTTTCTTATCGTGCAGTTGCAGGCATTCGGGTAAAGGCAGGCCATTGATCAATAAACGGCGACAGATATAGGGAATGTCGAATTCTTTGATATTATGTCCGCCAAACTGGAAATTGCGGTGGTGCTGCTGCATTTTATTACATAATTCCGTAAAACTTCGTAGTATTTCTACCTCATCCTTTCCTGAAATGCTCTTCATTTTCAGGGCCATTTGCTTTTCTTCATTTTCATAAAAGAAGGCAGTAGAGATGCAAACGATCTTACCAAACTCGGCGAGGATACCTGCTTTTTTACGATAAGTTTCTGAAATGTCGGTGCCTTCTGGCACGGTTTTCGATATTTTGTCGAAAAATAGTTGCTGCCAGCTGGAATCCATGTCTGTATAGGCCGGAAACTGCGGCACCGTTTCGATATCCAGCAGTAAAAGTTCTGTGAGCATACGATAAAAATTTATAATTTTCCAAAATCCAAAAACCCCTAACACATGAGTTACTCTGCAAGCAACAATCCGACCCCCACTCCCCAACCAAAAGACAACCGTAAACTAATATACGGAATTCTGATAGCCGCTTTGATCGGCACATGGGGCTACATTATCTATGATAAAAGCAAGACAAAAGAGACTGTAACCTTATTGCAAACCCGCGTGGTAAATATCGACAGTGCGCGCAATGCTATCCAGCAGGATTTCTTAACGGTTTCTGCCAAAGCTGATTCATTGACCCAGAATAATATTCAACTGAACACCGACCTGGCCGACAGGAAATCAGATATCCAAAAACTGAAAAGTAATATCGGCGGCATCCTCAAAAAGAAAAACGCCAGTGATGCAGAATTGGCGCAGGCCAAACAAATGATCGGCGAACTGAACGGGAAGGTTGATGGCTACATGGCCGAAATAGAAAAACTAAAAGGCGAGAATCAGCAATTAACTTCCACCAACCAGCAATTGAACACAGATAAAACCCAGTTAACGGCAGAAAAGCAAGGCCTCGAGCAATCGCTTACTGCCACTAAAACGGAAAAGAAACAATTAGAAGAAAAAGTAGATGTTGCTTCTACGCTCCACGCATCACAGATCGGCATTGCAGCTATTAAGGTGAGCGGCAACGGTAAAGAAAAAGAAACCACTACCGCTAAAAGAGCCAACCTCATTCGCATCGCTTTTAACCTCGATGAGAACAGGGTTACACCTTCAGGTACAAAAGACATTTATGTTGTGGTAACCGGCCCCGATGGTAAACCTATTACCGAAGGCACCACTTTTAATACGCGTGAAGAAGGCAGCAAGACCTTTACCAGCAAAGTAAGCGTGGTATACGAGCAGGGTAAAAATACACCGGTAAGTTTCGACTGGAGACAAAGTGATAAATACAAAGAAGGAGATTACAGGGTTGAGATCTACAACAACGGTTTCAAGATCGGCGAGGGGGTAAAGACCCTGAAGAAAGGCGGCTTATTCAGCTAAACATTCTTCCTTTATATATATACGAGGCAGTTACTTTTCGGGTGACTGCCTCTTTTTATTTAGCTACTCTCTTGTACAATCAAACATTCAATAAATCCGTTGCTTCGCTGCGTTAACTCTGCGTCTTCCGCGTCTCTGCGGTGAACAGTTTCACAAATAAGCAAACCTTGCTATTGTTCAAACCCATATTCACCGCAGAGCCGCAGAGTAGTAGAGTTTACGCAGAGTTTGTTATTAGCACTCTATGTTAGCTGGCTAATTGCGAATTGATGGATTAAAGGATTAAATTTACTTTTCAACAGTACCACCTAACACCTAACACCTAACACCTAACACCTAATACCTAATACCTAACCCGCAACGCCGCTAATCATATGAAACCGCATTGGCTCAACTGGAGGATCATTCTTGTTTGCATAGCGATCATTCTCGTTAGCGGTACTATTTTTTATTCCCAATATGTTTCGCGTAAGATCGGTCGCGAAGAAAGAAAGAATGTGGAAGCATGGGTGGAAGCGCAACGCACCATCATGAACTCATCTGACAGTGCCAGCATCAACCTAGCAACAAAAATATCAACAGAGAACAGCCAGATCCCTATCATTGAAACGAATGAGAAAGACAGTATCACCGGAAATTATATCAACCTGGATACTGCAGAAGTAAAAAGTAATCCTTCTTATCTCAAAAGAAAACTGGCAGAATTCAAACGATACAATAATCATCCCATCGTAATGGTGTTGAAAGAAACGCCTTACACCGCCAATCATTATTATTATGGCGAGAGTGAATTGCTGAAAGAAGTACAACTCTACCCTATTGTTCAATTGATCATCGTTGCCTTATTCATTACGATCGCGATACTTGCGCTGCAGACCTCTTACAAAAGTGCACAGAACCAACTATGGGCATCCATGGCCAAAGAAACCGCGCACCAGTTGGGTACACCAGTTTCAAGTTTGCAGGGATGGCTGGAGATCTTAAAAGAACACGAGGCCAACAGCAACATCGTACCCGAGATCGCAAAAGATGTGAACCGTCTACTGCTCATCACCGATCGCTTTGGTAAGATCGGCAGCGAACCACAACTTGAATGGCGCAAGCCGGTTGAACAGATCCATTTCATGGTAGACTACATGAAAAAAAGAACAGGCGGGCAGGTGAATTTTATTTTTGATGATGCGGAAATCAAAGATACCAGCACACTTCTCTCTCCACCCTTATTTGATTGGGTTTTAGAGAACCTTATCAAAAATGCATTGGATGCATTGGAAGGAAAAGGCACGATCAGCATCACCGCCACAACAAATGAAATGTATGCATTGATCGATGTGACAGACACAGGCAAAGGCATTTCGAAAAATCATCTGAACAATGTTTTCAAACCTGGCTTTACAACAAAAAAAAGGGGTTGGGGGTTGGGCCTCTCTTTGAGCAAGAGGATAATTGAGCAGTATCACAAAGGAAAACTCTTTGTAAAATGGAGCGAACCGGGCAAGGGAACCACGTTCCGGATTATTCTCCCGCTTCAGAAACCGAAACAGTCGGCGTAACCGTTAATCCAAAATAATGCATGGCTGTATGCCATTGATGGATCGATTGCGGTGTGGCCGTTTCTACATACAGGTTGGCTTCGCTGCAAAGAAGCAACAAGTCTGATTCTGCGCCTGCAATTTCTTCGTTGTCTTCTGATTCACCAATACAACGGAAACAGCTATACATGCGGGATAATTTCTCATCCGTTAAATGATCGAAAGCATGCTGCTGCATCAATTGTCCTGCTGCATTAACCAGTAACTCATACGATGTCGTTTTCATATCCGATGGTTTATGTTTGGCAATTACGTTATAAGACAACCGAAAGAAGGAAAACGTGTGTTAGGGAATTGTTACGGGATGCAAATGGTGGATAAATTGGGGATTGCCGATGTAATATTGGATATTGAACAAGGAATTTTGAACGTTGAAGCGGGGCTGTCCTCCCGGAAAAAGCGGAAGAGTTGAATGTAAATATTGAAGAAGGAATTTCGGAGTGTTTTTACTTCAAAATTCCTTCTTCAGCATTCAATATTATTTTTTCAACTCTGCCTGTGTGTAAGACTCCAATTTTTTTTCATTGATGATCCTGATATTTTTCCCTTTTAACGAAATGCATTTATCACGCACCAATTCATTGATAATCCTGAATACGGTTTCATAAGTGGTTCCCACAAAAGAGGAAAGATCCTGTCTTGTGAGGTTCATCTCAATAAACCCCTCTTTATTACAGCCAAACTGGCTCTTCATCATAAGCAGGGTATCCGATATTTTTCCTTTGGTATCCATGTGAACCAGGTCGAGCATCCGCCGTTCGGCATCCTGCAATTCCGCTGCATAAAAAAGCAGCAGTTTATATGCCAGTTCGTGATTGGTCTTTAAAGTGGTTTGAAAAAAATTCCCATCCAGGTAACAAACTGTTGTTTCTTCAAGCGCAGTTGCTGAAACAGGATAAGTTTCTGCACTGCCAAATCCGCGGTGACCAAGAATATCGCCTTCTTTTACAAATCGTATGATCAGTTCTTTATCAGCATTCCATTGCTTGTGTACTTTCACCTTGCCCGAAAAAAGAAAATAAATGCCCTCTATTTTCTCCCCTTCCCTAAAAATTCTTTCGCCCCGTGAAAAATGCAGGTTTGTTTTATGTTCCGCAACATATGGTATCCATTCGGGGATGCATTCCCTGCATAAAAAGCAGCTTTTCAAATCACAGATGCCCTTATTTTTTTTCATGGCGCAATTTACTTCAATTTGATTTTATAACTAATATGCTTCATTTAATACAAAATGCTATTTTTTATCATTATTTTATGTAATTTATATTATTTATGCAATATTTTTGTATCATTCTTAACCCTATCAACTTATCTACAATGACATACGATTACCCACAACAATCTTACCTGTCGAAAACAATTCTCGCGGGTGTATTTGCAGGTATTGCGGCAACACTGGGAAACCTTGCCTACGATTTCTTTTTCAGGACGTTCAGCCAGTTTGGCCTTTCGCAGATTATCAATGTTTCCACGATCATTTTTTCAACCATGCTACTATTTACTGTTGTAGGACTCGCTTATTTCTTTTCAAGTAAGTTCCTTAAAAAAGGACATATTATTTATAGCATCGTATTTGCACTGGTTACTTTGTGGTGTATACAATGGGGCATGCATTTCAACCGTTCAAGCGATCCAAAGGTAAGTGCTGATTTCAGGCTGTTGCTGGCTGGTATTTTTACCATTACCGGCCTTATAGCTACTTTTTTTGTTCCTTACCTGATGAAACATCAATCCATTTTCCTTGATTGCGAAGAAGATAAATAGCAGCATGAAAACATTTTCAGAAATACCGGAAAAAGAGAAAACATTATTGCTTCAATTTCCCGCTTATATTTCCTTGCTGGCCGTAACCCACGATCATGAGATGGATAAGGAAGAAAAAAACATGGCGGCCTGGCTCACACATATAAAAACCTTTTCAACAGATCCGCTTCTTCATACATTTTACAAAGCCGCAGAACTTGTTTTTAGAGAGAATATAGAAACGCTTGACCGGCAGCTTCCGAAAACTAAAACAGAGCGGGATATTGCTATCCGCTCTGCATTGAACGTAATCGAAAATATTTTAAAAAACGTAGATCCTGGGTATGCAGCGGCACTACATAGAAGTATGCGCTCCTATAAGAGTCATATTTCAAGGGCACACCGCAATATTCTCGAATATTTCGTTTTCCCGATGCCCATTAAGGGCATATCGGATTAACCCTGCCGCTTCACCGACCCGCCACTATTCACATTAATATCTCGTATCAATCCATCGCCTTTAAAGCGAACAAAACCACCGCTGTTGGCTTTGGCAGAAATTTCTTTGGTAACAGTTACTTGTACGCCTGCACCGCTGTTTACATCCACTTTACAATTTGTTGTAGTTAAAGAATAACCACGGAACTGTGCGCCGCTGCTTCCATCAACATCTAACGATTCGATCTTTCCTGTCAAATTGATCATCCCACCACTGTTCATGCGCGCGGTCAACCGGCTGAAGCTAACATCAGATGCTGTAACGGAACCGCCACTGGTTGCCCGGATTGCATCTACACTCACATATGATACATATACTTTTACTTTCCAGTTCTTGAACTTGTTCCAGAATTTCCAGTTATCACTGGCACGTGATAATTTTAAAACGCCATTCTCTACAACGGTTCGCACCTGGTCCATGTATTCGGTATTGCCTACACTTACGGCTAGCTCTTCTTTATCTCCTTTGCTCATGATCACTTCAATACCTGATGAAGTTTCAATGGCGTGGAACGAGCTGATATTTCTTTTCTGGACGTTGTCATCGTAGACAACTTTCTGTGCTTTTAAGACAAACAGGTTTGCCAACAGTACAAGCGCGAATACTGATATCCTTTTCATGGTGATTTTTTTGGTGAAACGGGTATCTCCCGATAAAGTTACAAACACCTGACATTATTTTGAAGAAAGCCCGGGGTGCATTTCAAATTTTCGCATGGTGTTTGTTCATTTTATTTTTTTGAACCACATAGCCACATAGAAAACATAGGATTTCACATAGAAGAACTATGTGTTAAAACTATGTTTTCTATGTGGCTATGTGGTTCAAATCAGCGAAAATTTGAAATGCACCCAAAGCTTGTGGAATATAAAGGGAAGGGATACAATGACCAGTTTAAACAGAGTTTCTCCAGACCGATGGATGCAACAACAATTTACAGCAGCACCAAAGTCTTTCCCACCGCAGCTTCCAGTTCTGCGTTTACATTTGTGCGTCCCGCAAAATCATTCCACCTGCTTACAACATCATTGACCTGGTTAATGATCGCACCTGCTTTTTTGATGTTCATGTTTTTCGCTATGGCCAACAGATCATCACGGGTAATATTTTGCCGCTTGCCGTTGATACTTAAAGAATGCTGGCTTAACCATACACTGCCGGGACGGTATGAATGGCAAACATCAAAAGCCGGGGCCAGTTTCCATTTGCCGGTTTTGTCCATGCTGAATGAAAAGTTCTTTGTGTGATCATCGCAGTTTCTTGCCATTACATTAAATACCATTCTCCTGTATAACTGTTCAGCATCTGTGTATGGTAATAGCATGCTGCGCATGGTTTCAAATAATTGTTCGTAGCTAAACGATACCACTTCGTTAAAATCATAATGAGCGATGGCACAAAAACTTTGTATATGCAGTTTTTCTTTATGCTCCCTGTCGAAACGACGCGTCATAAAATGAGCCCTTCCGTTTTCTTCCAGCAACCTGCATTCGGTCATTTCTATTTCGGCTTCTTTGGCCATCAGGTGATAGGCCATTTCAACACGGCCGTAACCAGATGAAGTGCCAAGCTGTTCATCTGTAACCCCATCAAATTTCAGCAACCAATGTGTGAACCCTTTTGGTGCATCCGCCTGGCCGGAACGGATCTCTTTTGTGTCAGGATTAAAAGCGATCACTGCTTTGGCCCTTGCACCTCCGGCAGAAGATCCGATCTTTAAAATATCACTCAATGCTTTTGCTTCATCGCTTGAAAGGTTGGTATTAAAATCCTGCCTGCCTGAAAGAATTTCCTGGGCAATGTTTACCAGGCTCTCCAGTTCAATTTTTGTTGCTCCACTATTTGTATTGGGAATTACGGGTTCAAATTCCAATGCCCCCATTCCTCTTTTGCCAATAAAGCAAAGCAGTTCTACGGGGTTCATGCTATTGGCGGGGCGACCATTTCTTGAGAGCCAGGCATTGATCAGACTGTTACCATATTTATCCGGCAATACATCGGCGAGCAAACCAGGCAAGCCCTTGAACGTGGTTGTGTTTCTTAATTCAGGGAAAGAAAACACCCTGCCTGCTGCACCGGCTATGGGCATTTTTAATGGCGACAGATCCCATTCATTGGCAAGAAATGCGGGCTCAAATTCAAAGGAAGCCAGCCCGGTATCCGCGTCCCATGCGATGGCCCCAACCCGTTTGTTCCAGATGTTGATGAATGCTGTGGTTATCATTACCAGTCGCTTTGGGGTTTTTCGATGCTGCCGGTTTTTTTATTGCTTGCTCTTTTCCGTTTTTGCTGATCGATCTTAGCCAATTGTAGCGGACTGAGCTGTTGCCTTATTTCAAAATGCTGAAACAATTCCAGTTGTTCTAAAGCCCTTAATATCTGAACAAGTGAAAGTAATGTTCCGCCGCCCCCATTTTCAACCTGCACCATGGTAGAACGGTTAATACCCGCAGCCACTGCAACCTGCTGTTGGGTTTTGTTTTGCTGCAGGCGGGTTTGCTGGATGAAGTTACCCAGTACTACTAAAATCGCCCGGTCGCTCATTGACTGCCAGTATTTGATGCCTTTTTCCATCATTAAGCGTATTATTTTTATATAATGTTGTAAAATAGCAACAACTAAGGTAATTATAATTGTTGATATTTACCACCATAAATATAATAAATAGCATTTAATGATGGAAATATCCATCATTTACTTATCAAAAAAAGAGGAAATTATTCGCCAGCGATGGTAATAAAACCTGGCGGACACAAGAATGGAGTGTCATTTTTCATTTCACTGCCGACCCAAACTAAAAAGAGTTATCTCAACACCACCGCCCCCAATGCCGGCAAATTCACCTGGATCTTATAACATTTAGAAGGTTTATCAACCAATTCGCTTCTTATTTCCGGATTAAACACATCACCCGTACCCCAGAATTCTTTACTGTCGCTGTTAAAGACTTCTGCCCACTTTCCTTTGCCGTGAACATAGATCTCCCAGTCATTTCTCACAACCGGTGTTACATTTAAAATGATAAGCATGTTGTCTTTTTCTTTCTTTCCCTTGCGCATGTAAACCAATACCGATTCGCTGCGATGGTTAAGATCTACCCATTCAAAACAACCGGGTTCGAATTGTTTTTCATATAACGCAGGTTCGGAGCGATAGAGTTCGTTCAGTTTTTTTACACAGTGTTTCATTCCTGAATGCGGGGCATGTTCCAACAATTCCCATTGCAATTCGCTTTTATAATTCCATTCGTTGGTTGAACCAAATTCATCACCCATGAATAACAATTTCGCGCCGGGGTGTGTGAACATATAAGTGTAGAGTACGCGAAGGTTGGCGAATTTCTGCCATTCATCGCCGGGCATTTTATATAACATGGGACTTTTTCCATGCACCACTTCATCATGGCTCAACGGCAGCATAAAATTCTCATCATAGAAATACATCATGCTGAAGGAAAATTTATCCTGGTGAAACTGGCGGAACAAGGGATCCATTTTAAAATAGTCCAGCGTGTCGTGCATCCATCCCATCATCCATTTCATTCCAAAACCTAAGCCGCCTTCAAAAGTAGGTCTGCTTGTTTTGGGCCAGTCGGTAGATTCTTCGGCGATGGTTTGTATATCAGGAAAATCGCGGTATAAAGTTTCGTTGAGATCTTTGATAAAAGCGATCGCTTCGAGATTGCCATTTCCACCGAATTCATTTGGCTCCCATTGGCTTGCATTGCGGCTGTAATCGAGCCGCAGCATGGAACTTACAGCATCCACACGAATTCCATCAGAATGAAACTGGTCGCACCAGAAACGGGCGCTGCTGATGAGGAAGGATTTTACTTCTCCTCTTTTGTAATTGAAGATATAAGAGTTCCAATCGGGGTGATAGCCTTTACGCATATCTGCATACTCATAGGTATGGGTTCCATCAAACATAAATAATCCATGTGCATCGTAAGGGAAATGAGAAGGCACCCAATCCAGTATCACACCAATACCTGCTTCATGAAAAGCATCTACCATGGCTGCATAATCCTGTGGTGAACCGAAACGTGAGGTGGGCGCAAAATAACCGGTGCCCTGGTAACCCCAGGATCCATCATAAGGATGCTCCATTACGGGCATGAATTCCACGTGCGTGAAACCCATCTCTTTTACATAGGGAACCAACCGCTCTGTTATTTGTGCATAGGTGTTGTAGGTTTCTTCGTCATGTTTATCGGGACGCATCCAGCTGGCGAGGTGAACTTCGTAAACAGAATAAGGAGAAGATAGTGCGTTGTGTTTTTTTCTTGTCTTCATCCATTCCGCATCTTTCCATTCATAGTTGGTTTGCCAGGTAATGGACGCGGTGAATGGCCTTTTCTCCCAGAAATGAGCAAATGGATCGCCCTTATCCAGCTTAATTCCGTTGAACCCGTGTATATGATATTTATATGCCTCGCCTGTGCCGATATTCGGAATGAATCCTTCCCAGATCCCCGAATTATCCTGCCGCACTTTTAATGGATGTGATGTTTTGTTCCATTCATTAAAATAACCTACCACAGATACAAAAGTTGCGTTGGGCGCCCATACTGAAAAATAAGTGCCTTGTGTACCGGATACTTCCAATTGTGTATTGCCAAACAGTTTGTACAAACTGTAATGTGTGCCATTCTGAAAATTCTTCACGTCTGCATCTGAAAAAAGCGAATAGTTCCACACAGCCTGTTCCGTATCTACAAAATGAACTTCCTCATATTTTTTGGGGGCCGGTTTTCCAACTTTTGAATTATTGGGGGTTCCTGTAACCGTATCATCTTTTGTGCGTTCCGAATTTTTACCGTTTCCTGTTGGCATAAATGCTTAATTATTCAAATAATAAAAAATTTTAACATTAATTAACGACTAAAAAATTAGTTGTATCACATATTTATGGAATTTGCATATAAACTGCATCCAACCCTAAACTGCTGCATACTTATGAAAAAAATAACTGCCCTTGTGGTATTTGTGTTCCTGCTTGCCGTTTCCTCCCTTCATGCGCAGCAACCCGTTCTTAAAGGTAACATAAGTGATACCGCTGCCAAGCAAAATCTTGAACATGCCCTGATTACTTTATTGCGGGTGAAAGATTCCACCCTTTACAAATTCGGCAGGGCGAACGCCACGGGCAATTTTGAAATCAAAAATCTTATGCCCGGAAAGTACAAGGTAGTGGTTACAGCTCCTGGCTATGCGGATTATGGAGATGATATTACTGTAGCCAATCAACCGGTGATCGACCTGGGTAAGATTGGCCTTATCACCAAAGCGCATCTTCTCGAAGATGTGGTAGTTCGCCAACAGATCGCAGCAATACGGTTGAAAGGTGATACGATGGAATTCAGGGCGGATAGTTTTAAAGTACGTGCCGGCGCAAACATTGAAGAAATGCTCCGTACGGTTCCCGGCTTCCAGGTAGATAAAGATGGAAGGATAACGGCCTACGGTCAGAAGATCGAAAAAGTATTGGTAGATGGGGAAGAATTCTTTGGTGATGACCCAACCGTAGCCACCAAAAATCTCGATGCAGCAGCCGTTGATAAGTTCCAGGTATTTGATAAGAAAAGCGACCAGGCGGCTTTTACAGGTGTTGACGATGGAAAGAGTCAGAAAACGATCAATTTCAAATTAAAAGAAGACCGGAAACACGGATACTTCGGCAAACTCGAAGCCGGCGCCGGTCCCGATGATAAATGGAACAATAGCCTGATGATGAATGCTTTCAAAGGCAAAAGGAAATTTTCTTTTTATGGTATCATGAGCAGCACGGGCAAAACGGGCCTGGGCTGGGACGAAATGAACCAATATGGCGATGGCAATTCCAGCATTGTTATGATGGATGGCAATTCCGCTATCATGATGGGAGGAGGAGGTGATGATCTGGGCGCCGGACAGGGAATTCCCAAAAGCTGGAGCGCTGGTATTAATTACAGTAACAAATTCAATCAGGACAAACAGAGCCTGAACGGAAGTTATAAATACGGAAAAGTTACTACGGAAGGTGGAAGTGCTACGAGGTCACAATCGATCCTTCCAGATACCCTTTTTTATAATAATCAGACAACCAGCAATTATTCCGACAGGGAAAGAAATTCGATCAACAGTTCACTGGACCTGATGTTTGACAGTTCATTTTCAGCAAAGATCACGGTGCGTGGCTATAAAGGAACTTCCAGGAGCAGATCGTTATTAAACACGGAAGCACTAAATGCATTCGGGGGTCACGTGAATGAGGGAAACAGGATCAGTTCTTCAACAGCTGATGAACAAATGCTGAGTACTTCCTTATTGCTCAGAAAAAAATTCAAAAAACCAGGAAGAACTTTCTCCATGAACTTCGACCAGCGATATACAGAAACCAATGCAGATGGCTTTTTATACGCACAGAACAGTTACTATGATAAATCCGGCGCAGCTTTCAGAAGAGATACAACCGACCAGGAAAAAATAAACGGCAGGCTCGATAAAACAGTGGGTACAAGAGCTGTTTACACCGAACCCCTCACCAAATCACTTACGATGGAAGTGAGCTACGGTCTCTCACAGAGCAACACCGAATCGAAATTGTTATCGTATGATAAAAATGGTACAGGAAAATATGAAAACCTGAACAAAACATACAGTAACAGTTACGCCTACGATATCCTTACCAATACAGGAGGCATGACCTTGCAGTACAGCGGAAAGAAATACCAGGCGTGGATAGGCGGTAATGTATCAAGAGCGGATATTAAACAGACGGAACTGATCAAAGATTCAGTGGCAAAATATACTTACAAGAATTTCTTCCCGAGAGCAAACCTTACTTATAAGTTCAATCCGAACAAGAGGCTTACGGTCAATTACAATGGAAGTACGCGCCAGCCCACTATTCAGCAGTTACAACCTGTGGCGGATAATACAAATCCTTTGAATGTGCAAATAGGTAATCCCAACCTGCGACAGGAATTCAATCATAATGTTTTCCTCAGTTATTATGATTTCAAAGTATTGAAAGAACGCAGCATCAATATAAGTGCGGGTTTCAACACTACGGCTGACGCGATACGAAATAGTACTGTCACGGACAGCATTGGCAGAACACGTTATCAATACGTAAACATAGATGGCAATTATGGTTATAATGGAAGGATCGGCTACAGCCAGAAGGTTCCGAAACTATGGGCAATGAATTTCAATGCATCTTACTATTACAGTAGCAGTGTAAGCAGCAGTTATATCAATGGTTTGCTTAACCACGCTTACTATGCTGCACACAATGTTAGCATCGGATTGTACAAGTACGTGGATAAGAAATTTGATTTCAATATAAGCCACACGTTTAGTTATAATATGTCGCATTCTTCCATCCGTCCTGATGTGAACAACAATTACTGGAACATGAATACCTATGCGGGTTTCAATGTACAGTTACCAGGTGGTTTTGAGATCTCGCAAAACGTAAGTGCCAGCCTGAGAGAAACAACAGCTGTATTCACTACCAATAACGATGTGATCTACTGGAATGCATACGTCGCAAAAAAGATTTCGAAAGACAAGAAAAGCGAAATCAGGTTCTCAGCATTTGATATACTCGACCAGAATAAAGGCGTAAACAGGACCACGAGTGCGATCACAGTAACAGAAGTAACCACTGAAACATTGCACCGATACTTCCTGCTTTCGCTTGTATGGAACTTTATGAAAAGCGGCGCTGGTACAGCAGCAGCATCACCAGGAGTTGTAATAGCCAGATAAATCACACAGAAAAAAAATAATATGAAACTCTTCTTAGTAACGATATCCGCAATATTACTTTCCGTTGGCAGCAATGCCCAGCAGCTTTATATCACCAAAGGAAAGATCGAATACGAAAAACTGGTGAATACACATAAGGTGATGGATGAAAGCTGGGGTGGCAGCGATAAATCTATGCTGGAAATGTTTAAGAAAAACATACCCGCTGTTGGTACCAGTTATTTTGACTTGTACTTCGATAACGAAAAAAGCCTTTACAAACCAGGCAGAGAAGTACAGATCACACAAAGGCCCCCGGACTGGGCAGGCGGCCAGGCAAATGACAACGTGGTATTTAATGACCTCGGCAAGCAAACCACCACTACCCAAAAAAATGTATATGAGAACACTTATCTCGTACAGGATAGCCTCAGAACATTGAAATGGAAGATCACCAACGAAACGCGCACGATAGCCGGACTGGAATGCAGGCGCGCTACGGCAGTGATGATGGATTCTGTTTTTGTGGTTGCTTTTTTCACAGAGCAGATCCTGTGCACGAGTGGCCCGGAAGGATTTAACGGCCTACCCGGTATGATCCTCGGCCTCGCGATACCAAGACTTCATATGACCTGGTATGCCAGCAAATTAGAATTGATCAATGTAAAGGATACTGATCTTGCCGTTCCTAAAAAAGGCAAGCCAATCAATAATAAAGATCTACAGAAACAGCTTCAGGACCTGATGAAGAATTGGGGCGGGAGTACACCTCAAAGAAATATCTGGCAAATCATGATCTGATTTTTACCGCTTATATAACTCTAACGTTTTTTTTTAGTTCCTGTTCCAACCTTTATACGGTTTAAAACTCCTGTGTCTGGTTGAAGGGGAAATAATCGACCCTTTGCTGTTCAATGTAGGGGTTTGTTATTTTATATGTACATCCCCCCGTAACATCCGGTAAAAACCGGCGTTAACAATATTTAATTGCTCAATAACTATTGCGATAATACCAACTGCTGACAAATGAAAAAGCTAATCACCCTGTTTTCAATCCTTTGCATTTTTGCATCTGCTTCTGTGCGGGCGCAGAGTTCCTTAAAAGGCACCATTACAGACACGCTCAACAAACAGAATCTTTCCAATGCAGTCATTTCTTTATTGCGGATAAGGGATTCTGTTCTGGTAAAATTTGCACGCACGGATGCGCAGGGAAATTTTGAATTGAAGAACCTGAAAGCGGGCAATTTTATTTTAATGATCTCCTATCCTACCTATGCAGACTATGTAGAAAAGATCACTGTAGATGATGGAAAAGAAAAATTACTCGGCAGCCTGCCACTGATCACCAAAGCCAAATTACTGGAAGAAGTGATCGTGAGGCAACGTGTGGGTGCTATCAGGGTAAAGGGTGATACCACCGAATACAAAGCAGACAGTTTTCATGTAAGCGCCAATGCAGATGTGCAGGAACTATTGCGGAAAATGCCGGGCATACAAGTAAACAGCAAGGGCGAAATAACCGCACAAGGTGATAAAGTGGAAAAGATATTGGTAGATGGAGAAGAATTCTTCAGCGATGATCCCGCGGTAGTAACCAAAAATCTACGTGCGGATGCAGTTGATAAGATCCAGGCCTTCGACAAAAAAAGCGACCAGGCAGTATTCACCGGCATCGACGATGGACAAAAAATAAAAACACTGAACATTCAACTGAAAGAAGATAAAAAGAAAGGCTATTTCGGGAAGGCCGAACTGGGTAGCGATTTTGACAGGTACCGCTATGGAAAAGTATTGGCCAATGCGTTCAAAGGAAAACGGAAAATATCGGCCTACCTCACAACAGATAACACCAAATTCGAATCGCTTAACTGGGATGAAAACAGGAACTATGCAGGTGACGCCAATACCACCACTACGGTTAATGATGATGGAGGAATCATGATCATGTCGAGTGGTGATGAATTCAGTTGGGGACGTGGTTTTCCAAATTCTACTACCGGCGGCCTGCACTTCAGCAATAAATGGAACAAGGACCAGCATAACAGTAACAACACCTATCAATACAATGACCTGAGTGTGAATGGTATCACACAGAGCACCACAACAACCATATTACCTGATACCAGTTTTACAAACAAAACTGTACAGGACCAGGTTTCGCAAAGAACCCGTCATAAACTGACAAGTATCTATGAGTGGCAGATCGATTCTTCCAGTTCATTGAAACTGACATTGAGGCCACAGACTGTAAAAAGTTTCAGCAAAACAAATTATCTCGGCCAATCGATCAGCGAAGATGGGAACGTGATCAATGAAAGTAACCGCACTACGACTTCTAATGACGAAAACAACACTTTTAACAACAATATTTTCTGGCGCAAGAAATTTAAAAAAGCCGGCCGCACCATCTCCCTCAACTCTGACCTGAATTTCAATACACGGGAAGAAAGTATATTGTTGGTAGCTGCCAACAGCTTCTTTGATAACAACGGCAGCCTGGTTAAACTGGATAATGTTGACCAGATGAAAATGAACAAACAAAAAACATCGGCCATCAATTCTTTGTTAACCTACACAGAACCTTTGTGGAAGAATACTTTCCTTGTATTGAACTATCGCCTGAACCTGAACAGGAACGATGCGGAGAGAAATACATTGAGCAAAAACACAATCGGCAAATACGAAAACATTGTTGATACACTGAGCAATCATTTTATTTTCAACACAACAAGTCAGTTGGGTAGTTTCAACGTACGTTACAATGTGAAGAAAGTTAATTTCTCCATAGGTACCGGCATCGGTAATTCAGTTTATCGTATGAAGGATGTACGTAAGAATACTGACCGCGAAGTGACCTTTAATAATTTTATCCCGGCGGTCACTTTCAACTACACACCTAAGCAGCAAAGAAGGGTAACCTTTAGTTATAGTGGTAATACGCGCAACCCAACATTGCAACAGATCCAGCCGCTGATAGACAATATTGATCCATTGAATGTTACCATCGGCAATCCTAACCTGAAACAATCGTTTACAAATAACTTCAGCTTTCGTGCATCTGATTACAAAGTGCTGAAAAATAAAAGTATGTCTATATCCGCAAATTTCTCGACCGTTGATAATGCGATCTCGAATGCAAGCACAATAGATAATTTCGGAAAAAGGATCAACCAGGCGATCAATGTTTCAGGCACCTACAATTTCAACGCCTATGTGAGTTATGGTTTTGACATTGTACCTTCTCTGAACTTTAGCATCAATGTTGGTCCAGGAAAGAACAGGAATGTGAACGTGATCAATGGTTTAACCAATACAACTGACAACAACAATATCAATATCGGTGTATATTCTGGTTACTGGGCAGACAAATGGATCAATTTCTGGATGAATTTTAATGCTACCTACACCAGTTCTTCATCTTCCATCAGGCCCGATGCCGTTACAAAATTCTGGCAGTACAATACGTATTCGAACATACAGTTGAAATTTAAAAAAGCAAAACTGTATGCTGACCTGAACCTGCAGGCACAGATCTATCAAAAAACGGCGGCTTTTCCTAACCAGCAGAACTCCTATATTTTCAGTCCTTCGATCAGGAAAATAATTTCAAAGGATGAAAAATGGGAAGCTAAGCTCACTGTGAATGACCTGTTCAACGAGAACAGGGGCATTAGCAGGAATGCGAACAGCAACTTTGTTTCTGAGACCATCAATGAAACCATCCAACGATTTGTATTATTCTCTGTAGTATATAATTTCAGTAAAAATGGCAAACCTACAAATGCAGGCTTCTAATATGAAAAAGATAATCATGATCGCCTTCAGCAGTTGTATGCTTACAATTGCTTCGGCGCAAACACAGTTCATCACCAAGGGCAGGGTTGAATATGAGAAAAAAGTAAACCAACACAAACCCCTGGAAGATGATGCGGAAAATATCTGGAACAAGGAAAGAATGAAAGTGATCCCAAAGTTTGTGAGTGACATTTATGAGCTCCGTTTCGATGAGAAACGTTCGGCTTATAAATTAAAGAAAGAGAATCCCGATAACAAGTATATGATGTGGGGAACCAAGCCTACTGAAACAGATGGTGTAGTACAGGATCTCGAAGCAAAAACCACATCAACACAAAGAGAGGTTTTTGAGAACACCTATGTGATCAAAGACAGTTTACGCAATCTTGAATGGCGCATCACCGATGAAACACGCGAGATAGCAGGTTTTGAATGCAGGAAAGCCGTTACCAAAATATGCGACTCCGTTTACGTGGTTGCTTTTTATACGGACCAGATAGCCGTTAGCACCGGGCCTGAAAGTTTTGGCGGCTTACCTGGATTGATATTGGGGTTAGCTGTGCCAAGATTGTATACCACCTGGTTTGCAACAAAAGTTGAGTTGACCGAATCAACTACCGCACAATTAAACCCCACGCAAAAAGGAAAGAAAGTGAGTTGGGAACAACTGAATAGCGAATTGAAAAAGAGCTTTAAAGATTGGGGTAGCGAAGCAGCCAGGAGGCTTTGGATCATTTCGTTGTGATAAAATCGAAACCATCTTTGTGGATTGGAATAAACGTAGAACGTCATTGCGGGGAACAAAGCAAACTGTGTTGTGCAAAAGAGGAATTAAATATTTGTGACGAGTCAAAAATTATTTAGTTCGCAAATGTCTTAACACGGGTTGTTTCGTTCCTCGCAATGACGTTCTTTTGTTTGCTCAGTATATGCTATGAACTTTTAGCCACATTCACCGCCATCGGTCCTTTCTTGCCATCTTCAACATCAAACGTCACGGTATCATTTTCTTTTACTTTTTCTTTCAGGCCGGAGGCATGTACAAAATATTCCTTATCATCTGATTTGATAAAACCAAATCCCTTGGCTTCATTAAAAAATTTTACGGTACCTGTTTGCATGTTGTTTGTTTGTTTTTTTATTTAAGTAGTTCTAATATAATCATTTTTTTGGCTGGGATGGCAAAATGATCGGGTAATATTGTTCTGGTAAGCACATTCCTACCCTTAGGAGAACCCGGCGCTGCGTTTAAAAGGAAAATATCCATTCTCATGCGGTATTATTTATCATCATCCTTAACCCACAATGTAAGAATGCCGCCTATGATCATAGATACACCACCAAGCACGATCGTGCTAAGCGTATTGGCATTAAATATTTTCATTGTGAAAAATCCAAGTATGGTTGCCGCAACTATCTGTGGTATCACGATAAAGAAATTGAATACGCCCATATAATAACCCATTTTATTCGCAGGTAATGCACCCGACAAAATAGCGTAGGGCATAGATAGAATACTGGCCCAGGCGATACCAACCAATCCCATGGAAACAGCGATCCATTTTGGATCTGTGAACCAGCTGATACTCATGAGCCCGATACCTCCTATCAGCAAACAGATCATGTGCGTGATCTTTCGGTTGGTGCGGTACGCAATCAGTGGTATGATAAAGGCAAACAAGGCAGCTACCCCATTGCGTACGCTGCTGCATACGCTTAACCAATCGGCGCCATCATTGTATTGTTTTTTAACCCGCTCCAGTTCTGATTTTTCTGCATCAGAGAAAACTTTATTGGCATTGTCTGCAAAATGGTTTGCCAGGTTAATAGAGACGGTAACAGGATTTTGATCAGCGCGATATTGATGGATCTCATTGATATCCGCCTGTAAGGACCTGAATAATTTTTTTGTTTTCTCATCCGTTGTACTCTCAGCCAACGAAGATTGAACGGATGCTTCCATCCTGCTTACCATATCCTTGTCAACCTTCATGTTATACTTGTTATTCGTAACTGCGTTGGTACTATAGATCCACATCGCAAACAATGCGAACCAGGTAAAGAACTGCACCAGCGCGAGCTGTGCCATTGTTTTTGGCATTTTAAAAATGCCGCCGAATGTTTCTTTTACACCATCCCAGAAACTTGCTTTGGCTACTTCTTTCTTAAATTCTTCAATATTTTCAGGAGGAAATTCTTTTGTGGTGAAAACGGTGTACATCACTGCGCTTAAAAAAGCAAAAGCGCCAACATAAAAACTCCATTTAACGGAGTCTGGAATTTTTCCGCTTTGTGCGGTATTACTCAGATGGAACCAATTGGTAAAGATCCAGGGCAACAAAGCAGCGATAACAGAGCCGATGCCGATAAAAAAACTTTGCATCGCAAAACCTGTAGTGCGTTGTTTCGGCGGAAGTTTATCACCTACAAATGCGCGGAAAGGTTCCATCGAAATATTGATGGACGCATCCATGATCCAGAGCATACCACCGGCAACCCAAAGTGCAGGTGAATTCGGCATGAATAACAAGGCGATGGTTGCGAGAATAGCACCGATAAAAAAATACGGCCTTCTTCTTCCCCAATATGGATGCCAGGTTCTATCACTAAGATAACCGATGATGGGTTGAATGATCAGTCCTGTAACAGGCGCCGCGATCCACAACAAAGGAATTTCATCTTTATTGGCGCCCAATGTTTCAAAAATGCGGCTTACGTTTGAGTTCTGCAGTTCAAATCCAAATTGTATTCCTAAAAATCCAAAACTCATGTTCCAGATCTCCCAGAAGCGGAGTTTATGTTGTACAGCATGGGCCGGGTTACCGGGAGGGGGCATAGATGTAGCCATAGCAATCGTTTAGAGTATATGTATAAAATACACGTACTCTAAAATACAATAAAAAACATCCCTCACAGGATGTTTTTTAAGCAGTAGGTATTAGCTATTAGGCGTTAGGTTTGAGCAGCAGGACTCGCTAAAGGCTAATGCCTAATAGCTGGCACTAAATATTAAATCCATCCGGCAATACTGCTTGCTTTTTCACAACCACAATCCCATCCTTCACTGTATACAAAGCATGATCGGTATTCGCTAAATGTTTTCCGCCATTGATGCGTACATCATTACCGATGCGACAGTTCTTATCTATGATCGCGTCTTTGATATAACAACGTTCACCGATGCCGATCATAGGCAGGCCCTTTGATGTATTCGCGGCCATTTCTTCGATGGTTTCGTAATAATCATTACCCATGATATAAGTGCTCACGATCGTGGTGCCGTGACCGATCCTTGCACGTATACCAACCACACTTTGTTCTATACGGCTAGCATGAATGATGGAACCTTCGGCGATGATCGTTTTCTCAAGCGTGGTTCCGCTGATCTTGGCCGGTGGCAACATCCTCGCGCGGCTGTACACCGTTTTGGCATTGTCAAATAAATTGAAGGGAGGAATTTCCTGCGTGAGTGCCAGGTTCGCTTCATAGAAAGAATAAATGTTTCCGATATCTGTCCAGTAACCATCGTATTG
Source organism: Bacteroidota bacterium (assembly GCA_040388705.1). Taxonomy (GTDB): domain Bacteria; phylum Bacteroidota; class Bacteroidia; order Chitinophagales; family Chitinophagaceae; genus Sediminibacterium. Next base: position 150,458 of record JAZKBI010000009.1, read on the forward strand.
AAAACTGCTTACTTTAAAATGCGCGATCGAATCAGGAATGATCTCCTTACCAAAATCTGTTGCATTCGGATGCGCCGTATTCAACAGGTCATACAAGATCTGTTTGCTGAAAATATAAATACCCATTGATGCGAGATAGTTCCTTCCCGTTTTTTGCATTTCAGCACCGGTATCACTTGTCCACTCAGGTAATAGATCCTTCTTTGGTTTTTCAATGAATGAGGTGATAAAGTTTTCTTCATCGGTTTTCAAAATACCGAACTCAGGTGCATCACGTTCATCAACAGGGATGGTGGCGATGGTAATGTCAGAACCTTTGGTCCTGTGCGCTTCCATCATTTCATCAAAATCCATCTGGTATAACTGGTCGCCGCTTAAAATCAATATGTATTCAAATTCCATATTGGAAATATGGCGAAGCGATTGTCTTACCGCATCTGCCGTTCCCTGGAACCAACCCGGGTTATCTGGTGTTTGCTCAGCAGCAAGTATATCTACAAAACCCGTACTGAAAGCACTGAAGTGATAGGTGTTCTTGATGTGTTTGTTAAGCGATGCTGAGTTGAACTGCGTTAACACGAACATGCGGTTGATATTGCTGTTGATACAGTTACTGATCGGTATATCCACCAAACGGTATTTACCGGCAATAGGTACAGCGGGCTTGGAACGGCTGGATGTTAACGGGTATAAACGGCTGCCTGCGCCTCCACCAAGAATAACAGCGACTACGGATTTTGAAATACTATACATATGAGCAATTTTAGATTTTGAAAACCTGTCAGCGGATCGTTGGATTTGCAAATTTGCGAAATACAGCTTCCCAACCGTCATGGACCATCATTTTTACAGGATGCAGCATGATAGTGGTCTGGTATCACCGCAAACTTTCATACACCTCTGTGTACTGATCAACCGTGCTTTCCCAGCTATGATCGATCTGCATCATTCGCTGCCGCATTTTTTCCATCTGCACTTTATCACGGTAAACGGCGGCTCCCCTGCCTATAGAATAATCCACATCGTACACCGTTGCGTAATTAAAACGGATCCCGAAACCATCCGCATCACCCATATCCACTACTGTATCCTGCAGGCCGCCGGTACTTCTTACAACAGGAACGGTTCCATACCGCATCGCGTACATCTGGTTAAGCCCGCAGGGTTCTACCCTGCTCGGCATCAGTAAAAAATCTGCGCCAGCGTACATTTTATGGCTGAGTGTTTCATCATACCCGATCACTGCATTAAATATACCTGTATAAGGTTCTACCATTTGCTGAAATTGCCATTCCACCGAAGTATCGCCGCTGCCCAGGATCAGGAAACTTGCTTCACCCTGCGTATGATGTATCGCAGCCATGATGGCATCGGGTAATATATCGGCGGCTTTCTCTCCAACCAGTCTTCCTATAAAAACAAACAGAGGTTTGTCGGGATCAAGTGCGAATTGTTTACACAATGCCTCTTTATTCTTTTGTTTTCCTTTCGCAACATCTTTTACACCGAAATGTTCGGTAAGATATTTATCAGTAGCAGGATCCCATACTTCGTTGTCGATGCCGTTTAAGATACCTAAACATTTACCTCTTTCGTACTCAAATAATTTTTCGAGCCCGTTGGAGTTGTACCGCAACTCTTCCATATAACTCGAACTCACGGTGGTAACTTTTGACGCGCATTTTACACCGGATGCAAGTGGGTTGATATGATCGGCCCATTCAAGCATGCCTCTTTTCCAAAGGTCCCAGCGTGGTATGTAGCGGCTCTTATCCCATCCCATCCAGCCCTGGTACTGGCCGTTATGGATAGTGAATACCGAAGGAACGTTTTTGAGGTTTGCAAAATCATAACAGTACTGCATCATAAAAGGGATGAGCCCGGTATGATGGTCGTGGCAATGCACCACATCAGGCTGGTGTTCCCAACTGCTCATCCAGCTTACGACTGCTATCTGGAAAGCGGTGAAACGTTCGGTATCATCGTCGTACCCATATATTTTTTGCCTGTCGAGCAGGCCATTAATATCTACCAGGAAAAGATCGAAACCCAGTTTATTGGTTGGTTCTTTAATGATAGTGTAATCGAAGAACCAGTTGCCGAGGTTGGCAGATCCTTTGAAATCAACGGTCCATTCATTCTCATAGAGAAACTTGGTACGGTACATGGGCATCACCACTTTGGCAATATGCCCTGCTTTGCATTGGTATTTTGGGAGCGCGCCTACTACATCACCCAATCCTCCTGCTTTAGCCACCGGGTAACATTCTGCTGATACATGTATGATTTCCATGAAACGGGAGGAATTTGTCTTTCAAATTAAGTCAGTAAAAGAATTAAAACAAATAAATAATCATATTTAACCGAAGCATTATGGTATGTTTTTTTATAATAGAAATCCCCGCAGAAGAATCTGCGGGGATCATGATATTTTTGTTCAAAAAAGTGATTTTTTTACGCCATTCCTTTCCTGTGTCGCTTAACTGCAAATAAAAGATGAATAAATAGCAGGGAACCATTAACAGGCAATCCACCTGGCTTGAATGAATCGCAGTAGGGAGCCAGCCATAAACTATTTTTTTCCTGCCTTGTATCCGCTTACAGCATAATACAGTATAAAAAGATAGCATGGTATCAATATCAGATAACCCAACTGTCTTGATCCTACCATTTCCGAAACCCTGCCATATAACGGTGGAATGATCGCGCCACCTACAATACCCATGATCAATAATGCCGCACCGGTCTTGGTAAATTTACCTAACCCTGCCAAAGCGAGGGGCCACATCGCAGGCCATACTACCGCATTTGAAAATCCTAATAAGGCAAAACATACTACTGCAAACATACCACTGGAGAACATGGCAAGCAGTACAAGTACAATACTCAAAATGGTATTAGCAACCAGCGCTTTTTGCTGCGATATATATTTAGGAATAAAGATGATCCCCAGAACGTAACCAAGCAACAATCCATAACCTGTATAAGATGCGAATTTGGAAGCATCTTCCAGTTTATACCCCAATGTTTCTCCAAAACCTGCAAAAGTATCATAGCTGATCACCTCTACACCTACATAAAAGAAAAGGGCAAGCGCTCCTAACAACAGGTGCGGGAACTGGAAAATACTTGTTTTATTACTTGACTGGATGTTACCGTCAGATTCCTCATTGTCCTGGATCTCAGGTAGTTTTAAGAAAAAAATCACAACAGCCAAAACAGCCAATGAAATGGCAATCACTATATATGGATTTACAACACGTGCTGCCAGTGTATTCAATTCTGCGGCTTTTTCAGCAGGATTTAGCGCCAATAACTTTGCTTTAAGTGCATCCACATCTTTTAACACAATTCCACCCAAAACAAAAACAGCAAGAATACCTGCTACTTTATTGCAAATACCCATGATACTGATACGTTGTGCTGCACTCTCAATAGGTCCTAATACAGTTACGTAAGGATTAGAAGCAGTTTGCAACAATGCCAGTCCTGTACCGATAATAAATAGTCCTGTAAGAAAAAGTGAGTAGTTCCGTGATTCTGCTGCAGGTATAAACAATAAAGCTCCCGCAGCCATTACCAATAATCCAAGTGACATGCCATTTTTATACCCAGTCTTCTTTAAGATGAACGAAGAAGGAAGTGCCATGATAAAATAGGCCGCAAAAAAAGCAGATGTAACATATAAGGATTGAGTAGTGGTTAATTCACAAGCTATTTTCAGGTAAGGGATCAATTGGCTATTGGCCCATGTAACAAATCCAAAAATGAAGAACAAAGAACCTATGATCAGCATAGGCATGACATAACTTTTCTTATCAGATGTATTCATTAGAATGATTTTATGGTTTAAAAGTATATAAAAAACGATTGCTAATAATTTAATTTGCGCAACAAGGCACAAAGCCAAGGTTTAAGATGAAAATTGATTATTTCTTAAATAAATAGTATTTATGCATGAATAAAGGACAGGTTCTGCAAAACGCCTGTATCATAAATCATGGGACCTCTATCAATCGGCATAGACATCGGCGGCACCGGTACCAAGTTCGGTATCGTAGATAATGTAGGCAACCTGTTGTTCTCAAGTGAGATGTCGACAAGGAACCATGCTGACCTTGCCGCTTTTATTGATGAATTATACAACAATCTCAACCCGCTTATTGAACAGGCAGGAGGTATTGGCCGAATAAAAGGTATTGGCCTGGGAGCACCCAATGGAAATTATTATACGGGTACGATTGAATATGCGCCCAACCTTCCGTGGAAAGGCATTTTACCGTTGGCAGCATTGGTAGAAGGCAAATTTCAATTACCTGTTGTGATGACCAACGATGCGAATGCCGCTGCATTGGGTGAAATGATGTATGGTGTTGCACATGGAATGAAAGATTTTATTATGATCACTTTGGGCACTGGTGTTGGAAGTGGTATTGTTGCCAATGGCAGTTTGATCTATGGCCATGATGGATTTGCGGGCGAACTCGGCCATACTATTATCATACCCGATGGTCGTATGCACCAAGGCACGGGAAAGAGAGGCTCATTGGAAAGTTACGCGTCTGCAACAGGTGTAAGGTTAACAGCGATAGAATTGCTTGAGCAAAATGATACACCCAGTTTATTGAGAGATGTTCCGAAAGACAAACTCGATTCCAAGAAAGTATATGATGCAGCAATGGAAGGTGATGAACTTGCCAAAGAAATATTTGAATATACAGGAAAGATATTAGGAATGGCACTTGCTAATTTTGTAATGTTCTCCAGCCCGGAAGCCATTGTATTGTTTGGCGGACTCACCAAAGCCGGCGATCTCATACTCAAACCTACACGTGAACATATGGAAGCGAACCTGATACAGGTGTTCCAGAATAAAGTAAAAATACTGGTGAGCCATTTGAAAGAATCGGATGCGGCGATATTGGGAGCGAGTGCGCTGGTGTGGGAGCTTAAGTAGAATTAAGAATTAGAAATTAAGAATTAATAATTACTGCGTATTAATACTCTATTTTAAGCTAAAGACATTTACTACTTTGGTGATAAATGTCTTTATATGAAAGAACGGAATGTGGTATTGGAAAAAAGTTATGCCTTTGCATTACGCTCAATTAAATTATATAGCTACTTACAGAAAGAAAAGAAAGAGTATCATTTGTCAAAACAATTGATTCGCTCGGGCACCTCTATCGGTGCAAATATTGAGGAAGCAAATGGTGCATCATCCAGAAAAGATTTTAAAGCCAAGTTGGATATTGCACATAAAGAAACCAGGGAAACCAAATTCTGGCTAAGATTATTAAAAGACAGTGATTTGCTTGAACCTAAAATAGCCGAATCCTTACTAAACGATTGTGAAGAATTAATAAGGTTACTAACAGCCATTCTTAACACTCTAAAGCAAGCATAACGGCCGCCATAAATTATTAATTCTTAATTCCTAATTATTAATTTATTTCTTCGCGGCTCTGATGATGAATACCGCCGGCACCGGCCTCTGTACTTCTTTATCACTCGGTGTGATGGTTTGTTTTCCATTGATGAGTAAACAACTGCTTCCACCGCCATCGAGGTTTAGCGCTTCAACACAACCGATATCTTTCAGCATCTGTGCCTCCTGTGTAAGTGTGGCGCCTTCTGCTTTGCCGGGGAATCTTCCTTCGATCACCATCAATATTAATTTGCCATCGGCGGTGTAACCCATGGTTGTTCGAGGGTGTTTATCATCAATGGCTTTGCCGGTAAATTTTAGTTCCTGGTTATTGGTAACGGAGATTTGGCCGTTCTGAAGTAATACCGGGCCGCCGCCAACAGCCACATTCATTTTCCATTTTTTAAAATTCCCCGCATGCAACATTTCTTTTTTTGAATGTTTGATCACGGAATCTTTGAAAGGATCGATTACAGATTGACTTGCAAACGCACTTGTTTCAGCAGAGTCTGTGTACAACCAGGCAACATCTGCTTTCCTTTTCTTTGAAATACCGATCGCACTTCCAAATGAATGACGATAGGTGAACGTATCTTTTCCCCTTCCGTTGATCGTATGCACCTGGTATGCTTCAAGCTTACCATCTTTGATCACCACATTCTGGTTACTGTTATGCACAAACTCAAAGAAAGTGCAGTTCATCACGATCAATGGTTGTTGCTCCTGTTCAAAAAACTGCGTGGGTGTTAAACGTTTGCCGTTGCCAACCTGGGTGGTGAAATCAATTAATTTGTCTTTTAATTCTGCACTAACATAGTAGGCGATATTAGGTTTGCCTTCTATTAGGTCGGTGGTTTTATAAACGTGGATGCCTTGGGGTAAGGGTTGGTAGAGGGAATCTACATTTTGCCAATGGAGTTGTGCGTTTGAGGTAACGCTTAACGCACAAAGAAAAATAGTGAGAGAGGTTATTCTTTTCATGATTTGAGGTAAATGGCTGGAAGCCATTGGATACTGGTCACTCGGCTGGAGCCGAGCGACTACGCTGTTAGCACTTCTTTTTCTTCTTTCCATTTATTTTTTCCATAACCCGGAATCACATGCTTCTCACTATGATAAGAAGAACGCACCAATGGCCCGCTCTCCACATAATCAAATCCCAGCTCATACCCTATCTCGCGCAATTCTGCAAATTCATCGGGATGCACGAAACGCTGAACGGCTAAATGCTTTTTAGTAGGTTGTAAATACTGACCGAGAGTTAATACATCACAACCAACAGCAACAAGGTCCTCCATACTTTGGATCACTTCTTCTTTTGTTTCACCGAGACCTAGCATGATGCCTGTTTTTGTTCTCATGCCACCTTCTTTCAGCAAACGCAAGACTTCCAGGCTGCGGCGGTATTTGGCCTGTATACGCACCTGGCGGGTCATGCGTTCAACGGTTTCCATGTTGTGACTCACAACATCAGGTGCGGCATTGATGATGCGTTGCACCTGGTCTGGCCTTCCCTGGAAATCGGGGATCAATGTTTCTAAAGTGGTATCGGGATTTAAACCTTTCACTGCTTCAATCGTGTTATACCAAATGACCGATCCACCATCTTTCAGTTCATCACGGTCAACACTGGTGATTACCGCATGTTTTACTTTCATTAAATGAATAGCTTCTGCCACGCGTTGTGGCTCATCCCAATCCACAGCTTCCGGTCGACCAGTTGCTACGGCACAGAATCCGCAGCTGCGTGTACAGATATTTCCGAGGATCATGAAAGTGGCTGTTCCGGCACCCCAGCATTCGCCCATATTCGGGCAGTTGCCGCTTTCGCAAATGGTATGCAGTTTATGGGTATCCACCAGTCCGCGTACATGTTTATAACTCTCGCCGATAGGCAGTTTAACACGGAGCCAGTTAGGTTTTTTAAGCGGGGTATCTGAAGGGTCTATTTTGGGGACTACGGGTAGTTCTTGCATTCTTCGCCTCTGATTAGTTAGGATTTAAAAGTTAAAAGTTAATAGTGTAGGAAGTCCTTTAACTCCTCACTTTTAACTTTAGACTCCACAAAAGTAACTACTTTCTCTTACCAAAAACTAGGGCGATATAGGCGTTGAAAAAGAACTTTTTGTCTTTATTCAGGAGCAGGATAGGCATTGTTTTGGAATAATATTCCGCATTAATACCCACTTCCAGGGCAGAAAGTACCTCGTTGTAACGACCATAATCAAAACGGAGCGCTGCACGGGCATGGGCACCGGGCACAAACTGGATCTCGTTAAGGCCCTTGGTAAGGCCGCCTTTTCCGAGAATAATGGATGGATCAAGGAAAAGATTATCATTATTATCGTACTTGATCTCTTCCCTTTTATGCGTGGTCTGGTTTTCTATCTCTATATAATATGGTTTCAGCAATCCCGCTGATAAACCACCACCATAAATAGCAGAAACGGCTACTCCATTCTTATTTCCTTTTCCACCGATCAGGGTCTGTTGTCCCAACCCGGCTTTGAGGTAATAAAAATTATTGCGCTTACCATAGATATAACTGGAGATCACCAGGAACCCTCCTGATGCGCTGAGCGTAGGAACTTTTTCTTCTTTGGGATGTTTTCTTTCACCAAACTCCAGCCACCATAAACTTGTCTTGGTGATGGTCTTGTATTTACCATGCTCATAGAACATGCTCCACGCATCGGTATTGAATTTAAACCCAAATGCACCCTGTTTCTGGTAGATCAGCGCGCCTTCTTCTTCCTGCTTGATCAACTGGTTGATCTTTTCGCGGCGCTCTGCTTTTTTTTGTTGTTTGAGGTCAGCACCTGCAGACTTTACTTTCTGCTGGGCAGAAACTGCTAAGGAACTCAAGGCGAATGTTATTAAAAATAGCTTCTTCACTTCCATTTGGTTTGTTACTTGTAAATTTATAGTAAAATGACACAATGACTTCACAAATTATTTATAAAGGCGACCTGAGAACCACCGCCACGCACCTGCAAAGCGGAACCATCATAGAAACCGATGCGCCTACCGATAACCAGGGTAAAGGCGAACGTTTCTCCCCCACTGATCTTGTTGTTACTGCCCTCGGCACCTGTATGGTAACCACCATGGCCATCAAGGCCCGCACTATGGATATCCAGCTGGACGGTACCCGTCTCGAAGTTACCAAGATCATGGTAAGCGACCCACGCAGGATCGGCAAGATCATCGCCCATGTTTTTTTCCCACCCGGACTAAACCTCGACGAAAAACAAAAGGACCTCCTCGAAAGAACTGCCCGTACCTGCCCGGTTGAAAGAACTTTGCATCCGGATGTTGAGCTCGACATGGAATTCAACTGGTCGTAAGACCGTTTGGGGTTTGGCGTTTGTGGTTTGGCGTTCAGCATGCTTCAACACACTAGCGGGGTTCACGCACGAAACAACTCCAAACTCCAAACCACAAACCCCAAACATCCCTTACAAGACGTAGTTTCTTAGCACTCTGTTGCCTACCGCACAATCCAGACAGCGTTTATTAACACAATATTGATTAGTCAGTTCTATCAATGCCTGCGAATCGAGCGCGGAGCGGTGGCTGATATTGAGGCGTTGCCATTGCCGTGTGACCTGGTTTTGCTCAGGCGGTAATTCGTATAACCATTGAATGGCTTTTTCTTTATAGGTTTCGTCTTTGCTGTATAAGCCATAGGCAAACAACACAGGTATCACTGTATTGATCAGGATATTCTCTGCCATCTGTTTTCCAAGATGTTTGGGTTGAAAGATAGTTGGTTCATCAAAACGGTAATGGTAGTGCCAGTAATCGTTGGCAGTTACCATAAAAGCCTCCTGCATTTTTTTACAGTCTTTTATTTCTTTGATCATTGAAAATAAATGTGATGACTGAAATACCAACATGGCCAACTGCGCCAAGCGTATGGTAGGAAAAGTGGCAGGGCGCATTCGCAAAAAAGCGGGGTGTTTGTTAACGGGCTGCAATTGGTATTTCTTTTTCAGGAAGCGATATTCTTTTTGCAGGAGCACGGCATAATCATCCTCGTATTTTCCTGCCAAAAGATTTGCCTGGCCCAGAAGCAATGCTTCTAATTGGTGGATCTGGTTTTTATGTTTAGCAAGCGTATTTACGGGCAATGTTTCAGCCACCATTTCAAACAAAGCACTGTTTACTTTAATACCGAAATTAGCGGCCAGCATCCGCCAGCACACTTCTTCCCAATGGTGATTGGACCTTTTGAGTAATGAAAGGATGTGTTCGGATCTTCTTTCCAGTCTCTCCGCAGCCAGTCTCTCTTTCCAGGCGCACCAGGCCAGGTTATCCATGGCGGGTAAGAAACTGTGGCAGGGAACGATTACCATCGTCTCCATCATCTGGGCATAACGCTCCAGCAATAATTTCGGGATCAGCGGTTGCAGGATCAGTGTGGGAAAAATGTTCCGGTTCAGATCATACACCGGCTCATCTTCTTCCCAAACTACGTGCAGGATAATATTGTTGTAATTACTGTCTGATTCATGCCGGTGCTTATACCAGTCAGACGAGCGCAGGTGCAGCTCAATATTACCCACCCATTTGGTATTGCCGATGCGGATAACGGCTTCAGAAAAATCAGGGCCCTGGTGATGGTTCCATGTTCCGGGCTTTTCAATATGCAGCACTTCGCCTTGTGAAGTGAATAACTGTTGTTTATTATAATACTGGAACTGCCAGATGTATTGAAGCAATCTTTCATTCATCATACCGGTAGATTTAGCCGGCAGGAAAGTAAGATGGATCGGTCAGTTAAAAAATACGGTTAATACCTGTTTCAGAATGTTTTTTCTCGCGGTAGAACGAGTATAAATACGCGACTACCTTATTTCCTGCTTAGCGTAAATACATTTGGATTTTCTATGATGAATTTCATTTGCTTCTTAACATCATCCGGAAAATCATCCTGTACGGTAAACCCGATCAACCACTCTTCCCCGGTAAGCTTACCATCTTTATCAAGTTGTGCGGTAGAGATAACCAGTCCGCTACCCCGGTTTCTGCGACCGAAGATGAGTTTACCATCGTTGCTTACAGAAAAAATCTCCGGTTCTTCTTTTTTATAGGGAGGCCATGGTTGTACACTCGTTAATTTGGTTTTCCCGTTCTCCATCAGTATTTCTATATCCATTGGCATATTTTGTCCGGCGCGTATTACCAGTGTGCCCGTCCATCTTCCTATATATTTTTTTACCTGCTCGGGTGATGGTTTACCCAAACCAAGATAATGATCGATCAAAGTATCAGGGCCGGCTGCAAGTTTGCCGGCATCTGCTCTTATTTTAATCGATCGCTCAGTGCTTCCATATTTTTCTTCCGCATAATCCATCATGGCCATGATCTGGTCTTTCCGGCTCTCTAATAATTTTCTCCCTGCACTTGCCAAAAGCACACGCAAAGGAATTTCATAAGTATATCCATACGTTGTTGACAGGGATTGATAATAACCGCGTAATTCGGGTAACGACAGATCCTTTCTCGGCGGCGAAAAATCGTGATAGAGAAATTTCAGTCCGTCATAGATCCCTTTAAAAGGCATGGATTCATGTGATTCATCGGGTAGTTTTAGCTGGATAGTATTTACAGCCTGTACACCTAATTTTTTCCAATCATTATCCCAGCCATATAAGGATTCAACAGAAACATACCGCGCTTTATTGGCAGACCGGTTCAATACTTTTGAAAGATCCTGTGCCAGGCTGTTTGTTTTTGCATCAACGGTCATGGGTGCATCTAAAGCAATGGCCCACGGAAAAAGTTCCGGTGATTTTCCCAGCAGGTATGAAACAAACAAGCCTCCCTGCGAATGGCCGATCGTTATTATATGACCATTCAGCGGGTATTTATTTTTTAAAAAAGGAATGAGTTCTGCAAGCAGAAAACGCCTGAAATTATCTTCGCCTTTTTCACCGAATTGTTGCGGGATGGGCATATCTCTCGTTCTGTCTGTATTGGTGATACCAACCACTATCGCCTCAGGCATTTGTGGTATCTCCGAAGCATACTGCATAAAGCGGGTAGCAGAAACCACCGGCGTAAATAAACTTTCTCCGTCGAATACAATGATCAGCGGAAGTGACTGCATTCTGTTAACAGGGGCATATAATAAGAGGTTTCTTGTTTCCCCCAATATGTTTGATCGTATTTCCTGCCGCTCACCTATTGTAATAGTGTTATCCTTTGTTTGTGCCACGCAATCGGCTGAGGGTAATAGCAAAAACGTCATTAATAGTGCAAAGATCCATCGCATGATAATACCTGTTTTAATGTAAAGGATGATAACGGCAATGATTTACTCCTGCTGTTTCGCTTTCAAATTAAGATGTCTATTTTCTTCTCAGGTATTTGCAGACCGGTTTGATGCACTTGGCTTGATCTGTGGGATGATCAGCTACGCAGTTACTATTTGAAGAGCTTTTTTACCCTCTCTTTATATTTACGGCTCACCTTCAGTACACTATTATCATTCATGCATACTTCCATTTCGCCATAACCCAACCTGTTAACCTGTTTCACGGCATTGATGGCAATAATAGATGAATGATGAATACGCATAAACACATCTTCAGAAAGAATCGCAGCCAGGTTAGAAAGTGTTTCGCGATGAACATATTTCTCGCCACTATGGAGTTTGATATGGCAATAATTCCCATCAGCAACAACGTATGCTTTTTGAGAAGGTTCTATGAAATGATATTTTTTTCCTGTTTTAACAGCAAGCCTGTTACCGGGCAACTTTCTTTGTTGTACAGAATAGTTAACGTCTGCCCAGGAAATATTTTCATGCTTTTCTTTGCGGAAATGATCCTTAACACGCGCCAACATTTTTTCAAACCGCTCATTGGTAAATGGTTTCAGCAGGTAGTCAATGGCATAATATTCAAAAGCGGTTACTGCATATTCATCGTAAGCTGTTATAAATACAACCAATGGCCGGTTTTGTATACCAAAATTTTGCAATAAAGAAAGCCCCGACATCACGGGCATTTCAATATCTAATAATAAAAGGTCAATCTTTTTATCAGTTAATATTTGTAAGGCTTCTTCACCATTTACACAGGTTCCTGCAATTGAAAAATCCTTATCAGCCAGCACCAGTCTTTCATTCCGTTGCAGGGCGGGTGCTTCATCATCAATAATAAGTACAGTAATTGTTTTCATTTCTGCAACGGAATTGTGATCATTGACGAATACCCTTGTGCAGTTTCCTGTACAAAAGAATATTTTCCATTATATAAAACATTCAGCCGTTCTGTAAGGTTGCGTATGCCGATGCCTGTTCTTTCTGATACTACCGGCACCACACCATCATCACGCACTGTTATACAAAACGAATCGCCCGTTATCTCTACATGGATCATGATATGCAATGGTCTGTTCCTGTCTGTCCACGCATGTTTTACAGAATTTTCTATGATGGGTTGAAGCAGGATAACAGGCACCTGGTATTGCATACAATCCTGGGGAACCTGGAGATCCAATACAATTTTGCCATTGTGACGGAGTTCCTGCACTTCAATATATTCTTTTAGAAATTCAATTTCTTCAGCAAACGAATAGAATTGCCTGTTAATGATTTCAAGGTAGCTTCTTAATAAAAAGGAAAGTTTTTCAATCAATTGCTGCGCTTTACCTGTATCAGTTTCCATGAGGCTGCTGGCTGCATGCAAGGTGTTAAAAAGAAAATGCGGTTGTAATTCTGATTGGAGCGCTTTTACCTGGCTCATCAACAGGCGCAGTCTTAATTCGGTTTCACTGTTCTTTCGTTCCCTTAACTGTTCGTTATATTCAATAAGTAAAGCAAGGCCTGATAACATAACAAGCGATGTAAACACAGTGTAACTGCTTCCTGAAAAAAGATAAAAGCTGATTCTTTTAACCGGCGGCATTGCCTGTAGTTGCCCGGGATTTACGCGCATTTTCATACCTGTGTACGATTCCCCGGTTACATAATAAAACAGGAATGAAAGCAAAATCGAAAAAAAGAAAAGGATAAAAAAAATAGTTATCCAACCCAACTTTTTTCTTTGCAGGTAGCTGATCCAGTAGATCAATAACGGGATCAGTAAAAGTCCGCAACACAGTATGACAATGTAAAATGATGCCTGTATAAAAAAAGGATCAAAAAGGAAAACGCGTCCAACAGGTACAAGCGCAATAATGACCCAGATCGCAGATAATTGTATCCATTTCCTGGCAAAGATCCTGTTCATGCTTCAATATTACTGAAATAAATGAGCAGGAAATGGTTAAGTAACCCATGAATACAACAGCCTGTCACATTTTTATTTTACCTGATTAAAGCCAGTGCCTGTACAACCCTGCTTACAGGCAATCCCATCACGTTGTAAAAATCGCCCGTAACGGATTTGATCCCCACCACGCCAATCCATTCCTGTATGGCATAAGCGCCGGCTTTATCGTAAGGTTCATATTTATCTACATAGAAAATGATCTGCTCATCCGTTAGTTCATGAAAAAAAACTTCTGTGGTATCTGCAAATGCGGTTTCTCTTTCGCCGTGAAGGATTACTACACCTGTTATTACTTTGTGCTGTTTGCCCGACAGTGATCTTAGAATATTAATGGCATCTTCCCTGTCTTCAGGTTTGCCTATCACCTGTTCACCCAATACCACAATAGTATCTGCGGCCAGTATTGTTTTTTTAGCAAGCTGTCCATGATAAGCGGTTTGTACATAAGAACGAACAGCCAGCGCCTTGTTGCGGGCAATATGTATAGCAATCTCGGGCATTGAAAGATTTGCAGGAAATTTTTCATCGGTATTCTGCACGATTACCTCGAATGGCACTTCGGCCCACTCGAGCAGCATTTTTCTTCTGGGAGATTGGGAGGCGAGGATGATGTCGTGCATGGCTTTAGATGTTTCGAGGTTTGTGGTTCAGCTGTGAGCTATGAGCCGCGAGCGGTGAGCCAAGGCTATATTGCATGGATGAGTATTCCCGGCTTACAGCGATAAATTCAAGTAAATATTGTCAAAAGATCATTGTTGGGTATTGAGTCTGCGGCATCAGTAGCAAACCCTGCGCTGAGGCTTTGGCTCACGGCTCATAGCTGTCCTACAAATATATCCTGAAAAAGATCATTGATAAAATACCCGTGAACATGACCAGTTTAACCACCGAACTTAACGTATGAAAATCTTTTGCCGACTGCGCTTTAAATAATTTCAAGAAGATCCAGATCAAAGGAGCAACCACAAACATCATACAATACAAAGCGCTGTGCCACCAGCCAAACGGCAATACATAAAATTGCACGATCACGATAGTAGCAATCAACACGATGATCCAGACCGCTACAAATACCTTGCTTGCATTCACACCCCAGAGAATGGGCATCGTGCGGCATCCGTATTTCCTGTCGCCTTCCATGTCTTCCATATCCTTGATCACTTCGCGGATCAATGATATGATGAAAGCAAATGAAGCATACAAAACCGTGAACCTGAAAAACCGCACTTCGTCGTGATCCACCAATAAAAGACTGCGGATCTGCAACGGATATTTTGAGAAGAAAATGATGAGCAACACCCATGCAGTTAACAATGAGATCAACACATTTCCTATCAGCAATTGTTTTTTCAGGTTGGTTGAATAGAACCATAATAGAATAATGCTTCCGAAGTTGGCCAGCACCAGGTGCCAGTGCTGCGCGATAGGTAATGCGGAAACAGTAAAGAAAAGTCCCAGAAGGCTGAGGAACATATGCCAGAAAATAACCCATCTCCTGTTGATGAGTACACTCACCACCACTTTAGATGGTTTGTTCACCTGGTCAATATTCAGATCAAAATAGTCATTGATGATATAACCCGCAGCGGCGATCACTACTGAGGCAAGCACAAGAAAAATAAACTGTCTTGTTTCATTGGCGTCACCCGCATTCGGATAGATCCTTTGATAAATGCAATACTCAAACAGCACCTGCGTAAGCGCGATGAACACCAGGTTGGGCCACCTGACGAGTCTGAAAAATGCAGCGAGTGTTTTCAAAATGTATTTTTAGGTATAGAAGTTTAATTGTTTACTGGTTTATTGGTTTAGAGGCTTATACTTTTGACAGGTAGCCCAGACGTAATACGACCAATAAACCAGTAAACAATTAAACCTTTGAACGAAATTCTTCTACTGCGAGCGTACCGAGGTATCTTCTCCCCAATCGCCTCGGAGCTTCATTACTTTTTCTATCACATCCCTGCCGCAGCCGTCTCCTCCTTTTATATGCGAAATGTAAACAGATATTTCTTTGATCTCCTGTACCGCATCAGCCGGACAACAGGGCAATCCTGCCAGCTGCATTACTTTCAGATCCGGAATATCATCGCCCATATACAACACTTTCTCTTTCGCCAGTTGATGTTGCTTCATAAACTGTTGCAGCACGGCTGATTTATTTTCAACCTGCATCCAAACTTCTTTTATACCCAGTTTCGATAAACGTTCTTTCACTTCCGCCGAATTGCCTCCCGAAATGATCACCACATGATACCCTTTCTTAACCGCCAGTTGCAATGCATACCCGTCTTTAATATTCATCCTCCTAGCCATCAAACCATCCGGCAGTACAAACAAAGAACCGTCCGTCAATACGCCATCGACATCGAAGACAAAAGTGGTGATATGTTTGAATTTTTCGAGCAAGACTGTTTACTTGTTTATTGGTTTACTAGTTTATTGGTTCATTCTCTATTGGCTGGAACAACTGTCTACAGTCTTACTAATAAACATGTAAACCAATAAACAAAATTATTTCTGATTGTCCCTCCACTCATACACCCACGCACTCTGTATCATTTCCAGGTGCCCTTCTGTGCTTTGCTCGCGGGTGCCGTGGAAATTGGGGATCTGCAAGATCCATTCCAAAAGATCTGTGAAACGGATCCTGTAAATTTTTCCTTCATTGAAATCATCGCCGAATCGCTCGTATAATTTCATGGCTATGTCTTCGTGGTCGGCCCAGTGGATCGGCGGTTCAAAATGACTCATTCCTGGTTGGAGTTTGGGTTTAGCCTGCCTATCGGCAGACAGGTTTGTAATTATTTATTCACCTAAGAATTGGGTTTGGTCGGGCAGGGTTACCACCACTTCTCCATCACCTTCTTCCAGCACACATTGGCAGCCTAATCTCGAATTGATGCGCGGGTTTACGGCCCTGTCGATAAAATCTTCTTCCCTGTCGCTGAGTTCCGCCAGGCTATCCATTCCTTTGTCAACATATAAATGACAGGTGCTGCAGGCGCAAACGGCCCCGCAATTATGGTGAAGTTCGATATCATTATCCAGGCAAACCTCCAGCAAACTCTCGCCGGATGGTATATTGGTAAGCGTAACGGGCTCCAGTCCTTTCTGCTCAAATTGTATTGTGATCTTGTACATACCTCGTCCGTTTTGGCAGGCAAAAGTATCTTAGAATACTTACTTAACCATTCGAGTTAGGGAAAAACTTCGAAATCGGGTTTGGGGTTTGGAGTTTGGGGTTTGTGGTTGGATCTCTGCACTTCAAAGCCTGATCAAAAAACACAGATTTTGCGTCTAAAAACACCCTTGTACCTTCTAAAACTACCAATACCTGGTCTGACAGCGGGGCACCAGATTTTGAGTCTGATTCCATCAGCCTGCCGGGTCTTTGACTCCCGGTGACGACTCTTTGGATTTCGATTCCGGCTCTTTGAGTGTCAATTCCGGGTTTGAATGCCGCTGCATAAACCCGGATTCGCGACCCCCGCAGTAGTTCACCCAACCCCAAACCCCAAACCACAAACCCCAAACCCACCCCCCACTAATCAACCCCAAACTCCCAATTACCCTCAACTCCCAAACGAAGCCGCAATACTCTCCGTCATCGCCTCATAAACCTTCCTGATCTGCGGGTATTTAGCAAGTATTTGTACGTGTTTCTCCAAAGTCTGCGTGTCGCCACGAAAGGCCGGGCCGGCCTGGACCTCTTTTGGATGATGCGATTGGATCTGCTGCGCTGTTTCTTCTATCAATGGATAAAAAACGGAAAAATCAATATTCTCCGCCTCACAGAAATCCGCAGCAAGATGGTAGAGATGATTGGTAAAATTGGAAGTAAGGGCGGCAAGCATATGCATCTTACTTCGTGTGTCATCATCGGCGCGCGTAACCGTTTTGGAAAATATTGTTGCGAGTTGTTGGAGTTGTTTGGTTACGGGTTCTGTATTTCCATCAACTACCATCGTTACCGGTTCAAGCGTTTTCATGGACTTCCGTATCATTTTCATCGGCCATAACACGCCATAATTTGTACTTGCATTTTGTAAGATCTCTTTTGATATCGAACCTGCCGTATGCACAACCAGCTTATCTTTTAGTGATAGTTGTGCGGCTACTTCTGCAAGTGCATCATCTGTAACGGCGAGCAGGTAGAGATCGGAATTGCCGTCAAGCATTGCAATATCCGTAACCGGATTTGCATGTAATAGTTGTGAGAGTTGTGTGGCATGAACTGTTTCGCGGCTATATACTTCAGCGATGGTATACCCGTTTTCAAGAAGTATCCTGCCCATTACCGTGGCAACATTCCCCGATCCTATGATAGTAACCTGCATATCTTTGAACTTATGAAGATGAAATTAGCACAAAGGCTTCTGATAAGTTATTATAAAACCAAACTAAAGACCATCGGCATGGTTTCCCCGCGTAAAGCGGCGGAAGCGGCTTTTAAAATATTCTGTACACCGTTTGCCGTAAAGCCTCCGAAAAAGATCCCGCCGGTTTTTCATAAAGCGGAAAAATTATCCCTCGAAATAAAAGGACTCACACTTCGTGGTTTCCGTTGGGTTCCGGAAAAACATAACGGAAAAAAAATACTGATCGTTCATGGGTTCAGGAGTTATTCCTACAAATTTGAAAAGTACATCCTCGCCCTGAAAAAAGAAGGTTTCGAAGTGGTGGCTTTCGACGCACCCGCACACGGCACCAGCGATGGAAAACTGATCAATGCTTATATATATAAGGTGATGCTCGATCAAATAGAAAAAAATTACGGGCCGTTTTACGGCGTCATGGGCCATTCATTAGGCGGTCTTGCCGCTTCACTTGCATTTGAAGAATTTACCGGCCGCGAGAATCGGAAATTAGTTCTGATTGCACCCGCCGAAACAGAAAGAGCGATCAAAAATTTCTTCATGATCATACCCGTTGATGAAAAAGTGAGGGAAGCATTCACCGAACTGATTAACGAGTTGACCGATAAGCCGGTGAGTTATTATTCTGTCGGCAGAGCGGTAAAAGCACTTTCTTCACCGGTATTATGGGTGCATGATAAACAGGACAATATCTGCCTGTTCGAAGATGTAAAGCCTTACCTGTCGCTTGGTTTGCCCCATGTAAGCTTCCTGGTAACCGAGCAGTTGGGGCACAATAAAATCTATAAAGACAACAA
Source organism: Bacteroidota bacterium (assembly GCA_040388705.1). Taxonomy (GTDB): domain Bacteria; phylum Bacteroidota; class Bacteroidia; order Chitinophagales; family Chitinophagaceae; genus Sediminibacterium. Next base: position 169,347 of record JAZKBI010000009.1, read on the forward strand.
AGTATGCAGCGAAATTGTGGAATTTTTCACGAAGGGCATTTCCTGATATTTTTTGTGTTTTGATGGTTTCCCCTAATATTGCAGGGCAAGTCCCCCAATTTCCTCCCCCCCCCGGGGAGTGTTTTTTAAGGGGTCGGGCAATTGGAAAAACTAGATAAGAACTCCGTCAGAGGCGGATCAGAAAGGCTGTATGGCAAAAAATTTATTGATCGTTGAGTCACCGGCAAAGGCTAAAACCATTGAAAAGATCCTCGGGAAAGATTTCGAGGTGAAGAGCTGCTATGGCCATATCCGTGACCTTGAGAAAGATGATATGGGCATTGATGTGAACAACCATTACCAGCCCAGGTATAAAGTACCCGAGGACAAAGAAAGGGTGGTTAGGGAGCTGAAACAATTCGCTAAAAAATCAGATGAAGTATGGCTCGCATCGGATGAGGACCGTGAGGGAGAAAGCATCAGCTGGCACCTGGCCGAAGTGCTGGGCCTTGACCCGAAAGTGACGAAAAGAATTGTTTTCCACGAGATCACGGCACCTGCTATTAAGAAAGCCGTGGAAAATCCACGTACCATTAATATGAACCTGGTAAACGCACAGCAGGCAAGACGTGTGCTCGACAGGCTGGTGGGATTTGAACTGAGCCCCGTACTCTGGCGCAAGATCGGCATGCAAAGAAGTTTGAGTGCCGGGCGCGTACAAAGTGTGGCAGTGAGACTAATTGTTGAGAGGGAAAGAGAGATCAACAATTTTATCCCTGAAAGCAGTTATAAAGTAGAAGCGTATTTTATCGCAGATGATATTAACAGTAAGCCAGTAACTTTTAAAGCAGACGGCCCGAATAAAATGTCGACCGAAAAAGATGCGAAAGCATTTTTGGAAAGCTGCAAGGGCGCTACGTATAAAGTGATGGACATCCAGGTGAAACCTGCCAAACGCACACCGGCAGCGCCTTTTACCACATCTACCCTTCAGCAGGAAGCTTCACGCAAAATGGGGTACAGCGTAAGCAAGACCATGTTGCTCGCACAGAAACTGTATGAAAGCGGTAAGATCACTTATATGCGTACGGATAGTATTAATTTAAGTGACACAGCATTAGATGATATACGCAACCAGGTAACCAAAGTCTACGGTAACGAATACCACCAGCCAAGAAAATTCAAGAACAAGAATGAGAATGCGCAGGAGGCACACGAAGCCATCAGGCCAACGTATATGAGTACTACTTCTGTGGAAGATGAAGATACCCGCAGGTTGTATGAACTGATCTGGAAAAGAACCATCGCCTCTCAAATGAGTGATGCGGAATTTGAAAAGACAACAGCAAAGATCAATATCAGCAGCAATAATGAAACACTTTCTGCGAATGGAGAAGTGATGAAGTTTGACGGTTTCTTAAAAGTATACCTCGAAGGAAAAGACGAAGAAGACGAAGAGAATACCGAAGGCATGCTGCCTCCGTTAACTGTCGGGCAATCGCTTGATTTTACACAGATGACCGCAACGGAAAAATTCACACGTCCTGCGGCTCGTTATACGGAAGCTTCGCTGGTAAAAAAATTAGAAGAACTCGGTATTGGACGTCCTTCTACCTATGCGCCAACGATCTCTACCATCGTGAAAAGAAATTATGTAGAGAAGCGTGAAAAAGAAGGCGTGAAAAGAGAAGTGGCGCTGCTTACTTTATCAAAGAATGATAATATAGGAAAAGAGATCCTGCAGGAAAATACCGGCGCGGAAAAAAATAAATTATTCCCGACCGATCTTGGTCTTGTGGTGACAGATTTCCTGAAACAATATTTTACCAAAGTGATGGATTTTGGTTTCACCGCCAAAATTGAAGAAGAGTTTGACCTCATCGCCGAAGGCAAAATCACCTGGAGCAATATGATCGATGGTTTTTACAAGCCCTTCCACGAAACCATTGAACATACACTTGAAAATGCCGAGCGCGCCAAAGGAGAAAGAGAACTGGGGATTGATGAAGCTACCGGCAAAAAAGTAATCGCCCGCATGGGCCGTTATGGACCGATGGTACAGATCGGTGACACAGCCAATGAAGAAGAAAAACCACGTTTCGCCAAACTGAAACAATCGCAGAGCATTGAAACGATCACCATGGAAGAAGCCATGCAATTGTTCTCCCTGCCGCGCACTTTAGGTGAGTATGAGGGCATGGAACTGTCTGTTAACGTAGGAAGATTCGGACCTTATATCAAGTTGGGGGAACAATTCATTTCCATTCCAAAGGGTGAAGACCTTCATGAAATGGAACTCGAACGCGCCATCCAACTCATCAACGAAAAGCAACTCGCGGATGCACCGATCGGTTTTTACATGGAGCTTCCTGTAACAAAGGGCAAGGGACGTTTCGGACCGTTTATCAAATGGAACGATATGTACATCAATATTCCACGTGCGTATAATTTTGATGCACTTTCGCAAAGTGATATCAACGAGCTGATCGAAAAGAAAATTGCCAAAGAAGAGAACCGTTTTATCAGGCAATGGCCGGCTGAAAAGATCTCTATCGAAAACGGAAGATGGGGCCCATTTGTACGCTTCAACAAAAAAATGCTGAAGCTGCACAGAAAACCAGATAACGAAAAGTATACACCCGAAGAATTGGTTGATATTGATATTGAAGTGATCAAGAAAATGATCGAAGAGCAGGTGCCGAATGCGTTTGCGAAGAAAACGAAAGCGGCAGCTAAAAAGACTGCAACCAAGGCGGCGAAAAAAGCAGCGCCGAAGAAAGCGGCGAAGAAGAAGTAAAAATTAAAAAATCAAAAGTCAAAATTAAAAAGTCAAAACTTTATCGGGTTTTGACTTTTTAATTTTGACTTTTTACTTTCTATAGAAGTCTCAAATAATCTTAATCATATTTCCCCAAATGCCTCAGGTGTTTAACATGTTCAACAACCGCCTTACGCATCGTAGGGTATTCGATATACTGCAACTGGTATTCGCGGCAAACGCTTTTTACGATCTCGCTGATAGCAGGATAGTGTACATGTGATATTTTAGGGAACAGGTGATGCTCAATCTGGAAATTCAGTCCGCCAACCAGCCAGCTTACGAGTTTATTGCGCGTAGCAAAATTAGCAGTGGTTTTGATCTGGTGCGCTGCAAATTCATCAGGCATTTTATTGGTTTCGATATCAGCAACCGGGAACTCTGTATCTCCTACCACGTGTGCCAATTGAAAAACAATACTCAGGATAAAACCGGCAACTACACTCATTACGATGAAGCCGATCATCCAGTTAAGCCATCCGAGCGCGATAATAGGTATCACTACAAATACAGCAGCGTGATACACTTTCACACCCCAGAATTCGATATGATCAGCAGTACTCATTTTTTTCAAAGGAACTGCGCCGATCTTGCGTGAAAAATATTTTTTATAGTCAGTGAAGAAGATCCAGAACACATATAACAAGCTGTAGAGGAACCAGAAATAAAAATGCTGGAACTTATGCATCTTATATCTTTTCTGTGTTGGCGCCATCCGCATTAATATGCCGATCTCGATATCATCATCCACACCATCGATATTAGTAAAGCTGTGGTGGATCATATTGTGTTTCATGTTCCACATAAAATGATTCGCACCCAATAAACTGATAGAAGAAGCTGCAACGCGGTTCAATCCTTTTTTAGTGCTGAAACTGCCATGGCTGCCATCGTGCATCACGTTAAACCCGATCGCCGCAACCAGACCGCCCATGATCACACATTCGCCCAATGCCAGGTACCAAACCGGGGTCCATACCAATAAATGAATGTAAACTGCTACCAGGGCGATGATCAAGATAAAAGCTTTGGTAAACAAGGTAGAGGTACCGGTAGATTTGATACCATTCTCATCAAAATATTGCTGAACGCGGTTCTTTAGTTCTGTGTGGAGCGATTTGACACTTGTAGTAGGAAACTTGGGGATAGAAAATTGTGACATACGAATCGTTAAAATGTTAATGCGCAAAGGTACCCATAATAGCCCTTTGTCAGGTGTTAATTTTGGTATTTTTTATCAATAGGCTGAGCCTGCAACGTGTATATAACAATAATATTATGCAACTGTAACTCCATGTTTCCACACCTATGGGATAACTTACAAGCGTTTGCTAACCAAAATTTAATTTAGTTTGATATGAATTAAAGCCGGATAGAACAGTAAAATGCCTGTGCAACCCGGCTTTTATCTATCAGCAATATGCAGGAAACCAGAGAGATCAACGCGCTGTTTACGCTTATAGATGATCCGGATGAGGAAGTTTATTCAACCGTTTCAGAGAAGATCGTGGCCTACGGAAAGAATATAATTCCCAACCTGGAGCACCTGTGGGAGACTACCCTGAGCGGGGATGTTCAGGAGCGTATTGAAATGATCATTCACCACCTGCACTATTCCGACCTCCAGAACGATATGGCCGAATGGCGCGATAGTGCCTACCATGATCTTTTATTTGGTGCCTTACTGGTTTCAAAATTTCAATACCCCGACCTGCATACCACACCTGTTCTACAGGACGTAGAAAAGATCCGCCGCAATGTATGGCTGGAACTGAATAGTTTTTTAACACCGCTTGAACAGGCCAACGTTTTATCCAGCATCATTTACAATTATTACAACCTGAAAGGTGTTGAAGTAAATTACGAGAACCCCGATGAATTCTTCATTCACAAAGTGTTGGAAAGTAAAAAAGGAAATGCATTGGCAAACGGCATACTCTACCAGGTCATGTGCGACCTCTTAGACATCAATGCCAAGATCATCAATATTCCCAAACAATGCATCATCGCGTTTTATCATTCAGATTATGATGCAACCACTTATATCGGCCACCCGCAGGATAAGATCCATTTTTATGTAGATGCCACTACCGGCCAGGCTTTTTCGCATAAGGATGTAGAGAATTATTTCAAACGCATTTCCGTACCCCCTACCCCCTCTTATTTCAAGCCGCAATCACATGTGCGCATCATACAGGTATTGCTTGAAGAAGTGGCTAAATGTTTCGACAGGCCATCAAATGATTACAAGCAAAGGGAGTTGATGAAACTTGCCGACCTGCTTGATCGATAGTATCCCAACAACCATAGTTTATCCCTCCAACGCATTCGTGTAAATAATTCTGGTGGCAACGAAATATTTACTATTTTTTCTGCGTCCTGCTGCTTCACCTCAATAATAAAACAGGATACCCCTTTTAAAACCTAAAACTATACTTATGAGAATGAAAACATTCTTACCAAACGTTCTTGCTTTGCTTATGCTTTTTGCACTTGAACACACAGCAACGGCGCAGTCAATGAATCCACCCGTACGTATGCCGGATGCAAGCCCTAAAGAAGTGATCACGCATGAAATAGGCATAACCGATGTAACGATCTCCTATCATAGTCCCGATGTAAAAGGCAGGAAGGTTTGGGGCGGACTTGTACCGTATGACAGGGTTTGGCGGGCCGGCGCTAATGAGAATACCACCATCAGCTTTGCGAATGATGTGAAAATAAACGGGAAGCCGCTCGCTGCCGGCATGTATGGTTTGCATGTGCTGCCTTCAGAAAAAGAATGGGTATTGATCTTTTCAAAAAACACCACTTCATGGGGAAGCTTTAGTTACGATCAGAAAGAAGATGTGTTACGCGTTAACATAACACCGCAGGAAATACCTGTCGCTTATGAAAGATTAAAATATGAATTCAACAAACCCACCGATTCTACAACAGAAGCTTCATTGTGCTGGGAAAAAATGAAAGGCGCTTTCACGATCGAGACAAATACAAAAGAAAACACGCTTGCCATGCTCCGGAACGAGTTCCTGCGCAGCCCGCATAAATTCGACTGGATGGGCCACTGGTTCGCGGCGAATTATGCTTACACGAACAATATTAATCTTGAAGAAGCTTTAGTGTGGATCAACCGATCATTGGCTGCCGGAAATTATTTTGTAAACGCAAGACTCAAAGCCGATATCCTTACCAAACTGGGAAGAACAGAAGAAGCCAAACAAGCGATGGATTTCGCGATCAGGATCGGCAATCCGTTTGATCTTTCGAACTATGCCAACTTCCTTCTAAGGGATAAGAAGCCCGCCGAAGCGCTTGTGATTGCTAAAAAGCTGGAATCAAATTTCAGCGATCTACCGGCTGTAACCAGTACCCTCGCGAGAACATACAGCGCTAACGGAAATTATCCTGAAGCTTTAAAATATGCAAAGATGAGCTTGGAAAAAGTGCCTGAAGCAAACAAAGCTGTTTGGCAAACCGCTATTAAAAAACTGGAAGAGGGAAAAGATATGAATCAATAATGAAAGATTTTGGAATCGGGAAATTGGGAAATTTGTTTTAGTGCACGCATCTAAGACAATTCCAAAATTTCCCAATTCCAAAATTCCAAAATCCTTTAGCGGTACCGATAGTTATATACCAGATAATCCTCATCCTTCTCCCAACCATTTCTCTCGTATACTTTTTGCGCACGATGATTATCGCCAGCTGTCTGTAACATCAGCCAACGGCTGGAAGTTTCTGCGCCCATATCCTGTGCTGCTTTCAATAAAGCATCTGCAGCGCCTGAACCACGGGCGTCTTCAGTAACGAACAGGTCATTCAGCAACCATGCGCGTTTCATACCAACCGAAGAAAAAATGGGATAGAGTTGTGTGAAGCCGATCATCTTACCATCGCGGAACGCGACAAAGATCACCGAATCGTTTTGCTGGATCCGCTCGGTAATAAATTGTTTCGCGCCGGGAATATCGGTGGCTTGTTTGTAGAAGATTCGGTACTGATCGAATAAGCCGGATAAGAGGCCGATGTCTGAGGTGATTGCTTTGCGGATGATCATAAGAAGAAAATATTGCCACAGACGACACAGACTACCACAGAAAATTCTGTGAAAATCTGTGTCGTCTGTGGCAAAAAAAATTATACGAGGCTCGCCTCCAAACTAATATCCATATTATACGCCTTACTCACCGGGCAATTTGCTTTGGCATCAGCCGCGCATTCCTGGAATTTTTCAGGAGTGATTCCCGGAACTTTTGCTTTCACTGACAATTCTGATTTTGTGATCGTTCCATCTTCCAGTGAAATTGCGCAGGAAGTTTCGAGCGACTCAGGTGTAAAGCCTGCGGCGCCCAATACAAAGCTCAGTTTCATGGTAAAGCAACCGGCATGTGCTGCTGCCATTAACTCTTCGGGATTGGTACCCACGCCTTCTGCAAAACGGGAATTAAATGAATACTGTGTTTTGTTCAAAGTAGTGCTTTGGGTAGTAAGATTTCCACTACCTTCTTTACCCGAACCATTCCAAACGGCTGTTGCTGTACGTTTCATAACTATTTAGTTTTTAGATTTGACAAAATTAACGGATCATGATCAACTGGGATGATTTTGAAAAATGTGATATCCGCAGCGGAACAATTGTTGAAGTTAACGATTTCCCGCAAGCGAAAAAACCGGCGTACCGCTTAAGCATCGATTTTGGTGTTTTGGGTGTCAAACAATCCTCAGCGCAGATCACGCATCATTATTCGATGGAGGAACTAAAGGGCAGGCAGGTAATAGCGGTTGTGAATTTTCCTCCGAAACAGATCGCCAACTTTTTCAGCGAATGTTTGGTATTGGGCGTGTATGATGAGAATAATCAGGTAATTTTATTGCGCCCTGATAAACCCGTGGCAAACGGGCAAAAGATCGGCTGATGAACGAACTGCATTATACATATTATGAGAGCCCTATCGGCATGCTGAAGATCGGCGGCACGGAAACCTATATTGGTGAACTGACCTTTGTTGACAACAGTGACCAGGTGGCCTATGGCGAACCGGGCATCACCGAGATCATGCACCAATGCACAGAACAGCTCATTGAATATTTTCACGGAACCAGGAGAAACTTTGATATACCCATTCACCAGCAGGGCACCGAATTTCAAACAAGGGTCTGGAGCGAATTGATGGAGATAGCTTATGGCAGAACAATTAGCTATATGGATCTTGCCAAACGCCTCGGGGATCCCAAAGTGATACGCGCTGCAGCCAGTACGAATGGAAAAAATAATGTTGCCATCATCGTACCCTGTCACCGCGTAATTGGGAGCGACAGCTCTCTCGTGGGATATTCAGGCGGTAAGTGGCGCAAGAAATGGCTATTGGGACATGAGTTTAAGATCGCACACGGGGTGCAGACGCTGTTTTAAATTTTGAACATTGAACAAGGAATATAGATTGATGAAGTGGGCCTCCGTTATTGGCCGCCTGACCAACAACGCGAAATTTCGACCGTTACTGGTCAGGCAATCAACGACAGCTGCCATCACTTCAATATTCAAAATTCGCCCACTTGTTGTTTTTCTTTTAGTACAAATGCTGGCCACAACCGGTTGGTCTCAAGCATGCACTACTTTAGGGCAAAACCCTTCTTCCGCATTCCCGGTTTGCGGAACAACTTTCTTCACACAAACATCAGTACCTGCCTGTGGCGGGTCGAGTTTGCCCACGATGTGTGGCGGCAATGCGCAATATTCAGACCTTAACCCTTTCTGGTATAAATTCACTTGTTACGTATCCGGAACTTTCGGTTTTATTATCACGCCCAAAAACCTGGGCGATGATTATGACTGGCAATTATTTGATATCACCGGGCGTAATCCATCCGATGTATACACAATGCAATCATTGATCGTGTCGGCCAACTGGTCAGGCTCATCAGGTGTTACCGGTGCCGGGCCATCAGCCAAAAATCCTTTTGAATGTGCATCCAATCCTGTCCAGAATATTTCAACATTCAGCACCATGCCTGCGCTTATCGCAGGACATGAGTACCTTTTACTCGTGAGCCATTTCGATGACGCAACGCATTCTCAAAGCGGGTACGATCTTTCTTTTCCTACAGGGGCACAGGGTGGTACAGCCAGCATTGTTAACCCGGTGGTACCAAGTGTAACCAATGCATACGGAATATGTGATGGTACGCGGATCGTAATGAAGATGAACAAAAAAGTAAATTGTAACAGCCTTGCATCCAATGGAACTGATTTTACAGTCAGCGGTGCTGTTCCCATTTCTATTGCATCGGCCATTGGGCATGGATGCAGTACGGGTTTTGACACAGACTCGATCATATTGACATTGAATAATCCTTTGTCGCCAGGAAAATATAAGGTGCAGGCAAAGCTGGGATCAGACGGGAATACTTTGACAGACAATTGTGCCAATACACTTGCAGTAGGTGATATTGCTTCACTCACCTTTCTTCCCGCGGCGCCTACACCAATGGATAGCATTTCTCCCGTTGTTTGTATAAAAGATACGCTACAATTAATTTTCAGCAGGCCGATGGATTGCAGTTCTATTGCAGCCGATGGAAGCGATTTTGCGATCACCGGGCCCGCAACGGTCAACGTAAAAAGTGCTGCAGGTGTTTGCAGTAATGGCATCAGTACCATCATAAGGATCATACTTACCGCACCGATACGCGTAAACGGAACATTTACCATTCGTTTAAAAAACGGATCTGATGGGAATACGCTTCTTGATGAATGTGGTTTTGTAACACCGGCAGGCTCTACACTTCCCTTCACAACAAAAAATATTACTACGGCAAATTTCCAGGCTACTGTGAGTGCCGGGTGTAAATATGATACGGTTTATTTCACACACAATGCATATGGCGGAACCACGCGATGGCAATGGAGTGTTGATGGCACAGTGATAAGCACGTTGCAAAACCCTGTGCTGGTGTCGAGGGCTTATGGTCCGCATGATATTTTTCTTTCTGTTAGCAACGGCTTTTGCAGTGATACAGCGAGAAGCAGTTTCACTTTCGTTGACCATACCGTGAAAGCATCCTTTGCTGTTGCCGATACGCTTTGTCCTACCGACACTTTACATTTTACGGATAGAAGTACCGCCAATACAATTGCCTGGCAATGGAATTTCGGTAATGGCGTAACAAGTACTTTACAATTTCCCGCTGCACAGAATTACCCGCTTACCGGGCGGCGTTCGAACTATACAGCAAAGCTCATCGCGCAAAACAGTTTTAATTGTTCAGACACCGCGTATAAAACATTTACCGTGCTCGCCAGTTGTTATGTAGCTGTACCAACAGCATTCACGCCGAATGGTGATGGATTGAATGACTATCTCTACCCGTTAAATGCATTCAAAGCAGATAATCTGGTGTTCCGCGTATTCAACCGGTACGGCCAGATAATTTACGAATCAAAAGACTGGACAAAAAAATGGGATGGCCGTGTTAACAGTCTCCCGCAACCAAGCGGAACATACGTTTGGACACTTGATTACGTGAACAGGGATAATGGGCAGAAGGTTTCGTTGAAGGGAACAACGGTGCTGATTCGCTGAATAACCCCAGCTTTTAAGGTGGGGATACGAACACTTTTAAGAAACGGGCTTTAGCCCTGAGGAGAACAGGTTGAAACTTTAGGGCTAAAGCCAATTATTTCTTGCCGCATTCAATCCCCAGCTTGAAAGCTGGGGTTAATTATTTCAAGTCCTCTCCCGAAAACCCAAACGGCAACAAACTCCCCGCCTGTGGAATGATCCAGATCTTTCCTTCAATGCCTCCCAATATTAAACGGATAGGATGTTTGAGTAGTGTTTCATATTCAACAAGCGTTTGCCTGCAAACACCGCAGGGTGAAATGGGGCGATTACTTTTTCCATTCTCAGGCCGGTAACTGATCGCCATGGTGGTAATAGGAATACCGGGGTAAACAGAGGATGCAGCAGAAAGCAAAACCCTTTCTGCACAAAGACCCACGGGATAACTTGCGTTTTCCTGGTTACTGCCGGATATGGTTTTCCCATTTGCTAAAAGAGCGGTGGCACCTACATGAAAATGAGAATAGGGCGCATAGGCAATATCCGTTGCTTTGATCGCTTCACGCAATAACGATGCATCTTCACCGGTAAGCTGATCGATGGAATCGTATTCTTCAAATTCGATGTTGATCTTTTGTTGAAGCATGGGTTTCTTTTTAGGCTGTGCCAGAAGCCGTGAGCTTTGAGCTGCGAGCTATGAGCCTGGCTGATGCAAGCAGTTTTGAGTTTGTTTTCTATGTTTAAAAATCAGAAGGCAAAGTTAATAGCCAGCAGTCGCAAGCTCGCAGCTCATGGCTCAAAGCTCACAGCTTACTTAATTCCATTGAACAACCTCTTCCATCTCGGCCCTTTATCCCAGCTGAACCAGATCAACGAGGCTTTACCTACGATATGTGTTTCGGGAACAAAGCCCCAGAACCGGCTGTCCTGGCTGCGGTGGCGGTTATCACCCATCATCCAGTAATAAGTATATTTCGTTGTATAGGTTGTGGTCTCTTTTCCGTTGATGATGAATTTGCCGTTTACTTCTTCCAGGGTATTGTGTTCATAGGTATCTATCAGTCTTTTGTAGATTGAAATGTTTTGCGGTGTAAGTGCTATCACATCTCCTTTCTTAGGTATTTTCAACGGGCCGAAATTATCCTTGGTCCATGGGTAATTGGTAAAATCATAAGGAAATGTTGATCCTGTAGTCACAGCCTGCGTATCAACAAATAAAGTCATTGAAACAACATTCGGTTGTTTTTTTACGATCGCCGCTTCAGCAGCGGTCATATTAAGGATAAGAGTGCCTTGTTTGCCGCCCTGCCGTATCTGGTCAGTTGGGTTATCTATATCGATACCCAATTCATTTTTTAGAAAATCATCCGAAAAATTAGTGCCATTGGTTTCAACAACATATTCTGTTTGAGATCCAGCTGGGACCATCGCAGGTTGGTTATTGATAAAGAGTACTGCATTCCGGACCTCTAATAGATCACCGCCGACTGCCACACAACGTTTAATATAGTTATCCGTTTTATCCATCGGGTGAACGATCACTGGATACGTCGCTTTCAATGCCTCTCTGTCACCTTTAAACTCATCGCGCAAAACATCATAATAAGGATTCTCGCTTCCATAATGTGGTAAATTAATAATTGTATCTCCCGCTGGAAAATTGAACACCACCACATCATTTCTTTTTACTTCCGTAAATGCAGGTAAACGTTTGTAAGGGAGTTGCACTGCTTTAATATAAGATGGCGTGGTAACAGAAAAAGGCATCGTATTATGTACGAACGGAAATGAAATTGGTGTTTGCGGAATACGGGCACCATAGCTCATCTTGTTCACAAAGAGAAAATCATTTACGAGCAATGTTTTCTCCATACTGCCGGTAGGTATCACATACGCTTCAAATACAAATGTGCGGATAATGGTTGCCGCTACTATCGCAAACACACCGGCATCTATCCACTCGCGCGAAGCGGGTTTGTGGTAATGTTTCAGTATCTCACCACCATACCATTTTTCTTTTTTTGAAAACCCGAGATAAGGAAAATAAATAAACGGAACCAGAACAGTAAGGGTATGATCGATGAGCGAAACCCTTTTGAAATGCATTACAAAAATAATCGTGATCCAGATGGTGATGAACTGTCCTGCGATAGGTATGAGCTGCAGCCAGAACCAGTATTTACGGATCTTGCATTTTTCAACAATTAACCAGGTATTGTAAAACGGTATAAGAGCTTTCCAGGGTTCAATTCCTGCTTTTTTAAACATGCCATACATACCCACATGCCAGCCGATAGTACCGATAATAAATAAAATTAAACCCATAGTGTAGAATTAAGTATCAACAAAAATATCCTTTTCAGGGGAGCTTAGGAGGGATTGAGAGGTTAAAAGGGTTAAAATAGTTAAAAAGTTGAGGACGACCATAGACCATGGACCATTGACCATGGTCTATGGACTAAACATACGCCTCCACATCACCCGCCACAATCTCTTTTCCGGAAAGTATCACCAGGCGCTCCACCACATTGCGCAATTCGCGGATATTGCCTGTCCAGTTATGTTTCAGCAGCGCCTCCATGGCCTTTTTATCGATGGATTTTTTTGCCTGGCCGTACTCTTCTGCAATGTCTGCGAGGAATTTATCTACCAACAGCGGGATATCATCCCTCCGCTCATTCAGCGATGGTACATGTATTAATATCACACCCAGGCGATGGTAAAGATCCAGGCGGAAATTCTTTTCAGTTACTTCCAGTAGCAGGTCCTTATTGGTGGCTGCCACCACGCGAACATCCACAGCAATTTCTTTTTCACCCCCTACCCTTGTGATTTTTCCTTCCTGCAGGGCGCGCAGCACTTTTGCCTGCGCAGATAAACTCATATCACCGATCTCATCCAAAAATAAAGTGCCGCCATTGGCCTGTTCAAATTTGCCGATGCGTTGTTTAATAGCCGAAGTGAAGGAACCTTTTTCATGGCCAAACAATTCACTCTCGATCAGTTCACCCGGAATGGCCGCACAGTTCACTTCCACAAGTGGCGATGCATTGCGGTTGCTTTTCTCATGCAGCCATCTTGCCACGAGTTCCTTACCGCTTCCGTTCTCACCGGTTATCAAAACACGTGCATCAGTGGGGGCCACTTTTTCAATGGTGTCCCTTACCTTCTGAATACCGTCACTCTCGCCGATGATCTCCTGCACTTTCGAAACTTTCCGTTTTAATACCTTGGTTTCTTTTACAAGTGTTGTCTTGTCCAGGGCATTCCGGATAGTGATGAGTAAACGATTCAGGTCCGGTGGTTTGGCGATGTAATCGAATGCGCCTTTTTTCACAGCATCTACGGCTGTTTCAATATTTCCGTGGCCACTGATCATGATCACCGGCACTTCCGATTGACTATCGATCACTTTCTGTAAAAACTCGATGCCATCTACCTTCGGCATCTTGATATCGCAGAGAACAACATCATAAGAACCAGATGTAAATTTTTTAAGCCCTTCTTCACCATCGGTTGCTTCTTCTACTACAAAACCTTCATTCGTCAATATTTCTTTCAGTACGTTCCGTATGGCTTTTTCATCATCTATGATCAATATGGTCGGCATCTTGTTTTTTTATTTGGGCACTAAGATAAGTGTAAGTTTTTTTATTGGACCGGCTGTGGTGGTACTATTAACCTTTTGTTGCGTCGCACACTTGTACATCAGAATCAATATTCAGCAACCAAGCTCCGAAGGAGCGACCTGTTTGTAGCAACGTATAGCATATTGCCTTCAAAGCTCCGTAGGAGGAGCGATCTGTAAAATTCATACACCAAGCATTTCACAGGTCGCTCCTACGGAGCTTGGTTGTGCGTGATCATTTTTTCTACAAACGGTGCGCTCCTACCGGAGCTTCATTCTGCGGCCTGGTTTCTTATTAACGCGACTCTGACATGCAAACGATAACATCACAATTAAAAACGATAAACAATTCCCGCAAAAACACCGATTCCCGCAGCTGCATTATAATACCGTTTACCAACTGCGTTAATATCATTGCCCAAACTATAATGCTGGTTCAACACATTATCAACGCCTGCAAATAGGTCCAGCATTTTGCCGTTTTTAAAACTACTGCGCCAACCCGTTTTTACCTGCACCAATTGATACGCATCAGCAAACGCATCATTCGCATCCGTCAAAGGCAATGATGAGGTGCAATTAATGGATGCATTCAAATACATTCCTTTGTGATCCACATCAATCCCGCTCACCCATATATTACGTGGTACACCGGTCAGCGCATTCCCTGAATAACTGATCGCGGCCTGCTGGTAATTTTCAAATTTGTAAGGCTGGTAACTGTAACTGCTCCATACATTCAAACCAAACGATTTTCTTTTGATGAGTTGGTATTTTACCAATGCCTCTATCCCGTTTTGTTTGGTACCTCCGGCATTTACAAAATATTCTGCGCCACTGGTGTTGGTTCTTCTTACAATGGCATTTTGCAAACTGAAAAAATACGCAGCCACATCAAACTGTAATCTATCATCAAATAATTCTCCTTTAATGCCCGCTTCATAATTCCAGCCGTATTCAGCATTCAGATCACCGTAATAATTCCCATCCGATGGCCTTACTTCCGCAACAGCAGGAGGCGAGAAACCTTTGGCAGCCAGTGCGTACAGCGACACATCTTTTGTTAGCTTGTACAATACCGCCAATCTTGGGGTAAGCACGAGGCTGATACTTTTGTCGACAAAAGAAGGATTGGCTGCTGTTAGACGTTTATAGCGGAAGGATTGATTGTTCAAACTCAAACCCGCAGTAACCACCCATTTTTCATCAAAAGAAATTTGTGCCTGCGAGAAAGCGAACCACTGGGTTGCATAAATATCATCTTTGAACTGCACAGTATCAGCAACGCCATTCCTGTTACCAAAATCACTGATCAGCGAATGATTGTATAACCATTCAGCACCATTCTCCCATTGGAAGTTTTTGTTTTTATAAATGAGGCTTGTACCTGCACCGTAATTCGCTTCACCTCTTTTTTCATAGTTGGTTATGAATGGATTTGTGAAAGAAGTATGATTGCCCGTGAGAAAACTCTTCAAAACAAAATGATCGCTCAAATCAAATGTATGGTGTACGCCGCCAAAAATGGTTTTGTTATAGATGGATGCATGTTGCTGTATAGAACCGGGAATGGTACCTGCAGCCTGCCTCGATAATTTAGGATCGAGTTGAAACTGAGCTAATGTAATACCTCCGGGCGTTTGATAATATAAGTCGGTATAAAAAATAAGAAAATTGAATTGCTGTTTTTCCAATTGCCATTTGCCTTGCCATTTCACTACATCTTTTCTTGTAGCAGATTGTTCGCGGTAACCGTCTGATTGGTGGTGCAGCTGTTGCAGCGAAGATGAAAAATTCTTTGACTGGTATTGCCATCCAAGTTGTTCATTAAATAATCCATAGGAACCGCCGGTAATCCCTGCCGTAAAATGATTCTCCGGAATAGTTGGAGAATTAAGATCGGACCTTAATAAAACAGCGCCACCCGTTCCAGCACCATATACGCTGGCGGCGGGACCTTTGATCACTTCTGCGCTGGTCAATGTATTCAGGTCAACGAGATTTAGATAGGTATTGCCGCCCGCATCAGATAAAGGAATTTCATTCCAGTACACTTTTACATTTCTTACTCCGAATGGTGAACGCAATAAACTCCCGCGGATAGATAAACGGTAACTCGCAGGAGATCTTTCCTCAACACGAACACCGGGTACAGTATTGAATATCGGAACAAAAGATGTGTTGGCATAACGGTTCATTTCTTTTGAACCAATAATGGCAACTGCGGCTGGTACTGCTTTCCATTGTTGACGGGAATGAAAAGCCTCAACAATTACTTCAGTTAATGTAACGATTACTCCTGGCACACGATCAACAATACTATCTACTTTATTTGCACGAATCTGGATCAATTCACCTGCTTTGGGTATTGTGTCTTTTCTCTGTGCTGAAAGCAAAGCAGGAAAGATAAATCCAATCAGAACAAATAATAATTGCTTCATAGGTAGTGTGACATAATTAATAATCAAACCCCAAGTTACACAAAACAAAAACCCGGAACAGTAGATCCCGGGTTTGTTTATTGATTTGTTAGTTCAGCTTATTTTTTCTGGTACATCACTTCCTTCACCAGTTTCACAGTACGTGCAACATCTGGTATGGCAAGCGCTGCAAGGTTGGGCGCATAGTGCATCGGTGCATCGGCGCTGGTGATACGGCGGATCGGTGCATCGAGATAATCAAATGCTTCTTTCTGTATGCGGTAGCTGATCTCGGATGACACAGAAGCAAATGGCCACTGCTCTTCAACGATCACCAAACGGTTTGTTTTCTTGATACTTTCCATAATGGTCTGCCAGTCGAGCGGGCGTATAGAACGCAGGTCGATCACTTCGGCGCTGATGCCTTCTTTCTCGAGCTCTGCCGCGGCGCCAAGCGCTACCTTCATCATTTTATTATATGACACGATCGTTACATCGCGACCCTGCTTTTTGATATCGGCTTTTCCGATCGGGATATAGTATTCTTCTTCAGGCACATCTCCTTTATCTCCATACATCACTTCACTCTCCATAAAGATCACCGGATCCTGTTCGTAACGGATGGCCTGTTTCAATAAACCTTTCGCATCATAAGGTGTGGAAGGCGATACCACTTTTATACCCGGAATATTGGCATAATAGCTTTCAAAAGCAGTAGAGTGTTGCGCACCTAACTGCCCCGCACTACCATTGCCTCCGCGGAATACGATCGGGCAATTGATTTGCCCGCCGCTCATGGCCAGCATTTTTGAAGCAGTATTGAGGATCTGGTCCAAAGCCAATACAGCAAAGTTCCAGGTCATATATTCAACGATCGGGCGCAGGCCACTCTGGGCAGCACCAACCGCTACAGCTGTAAAACCCAGCTCAGAGATCGGTGTATCGATCACCCTTTTTTCCCCAAATTCGGCCAGCATTCCCTGGCTAACTTTATAGGCGCCGTTATATTCGGCAACTTCTTCACCCATTAAGAACACTTTTTCATCCCTTCTCATCTCTTCATTCATGGCCTCACGAATGGCCTCTCTGAAAGCAATAGAACGCATAGTATCGGTTTATTAAATGAGGAGCAAAAATATAAGATTATGGGGTAAGAAACTAAAAATTTGAAAGGTGCTGTGAACATAAGCTGTGAGCCCTGAGCAATGAGCTGCGAGCCTGGCACCGCTAACCTTTAAGTTTCTGCTCACAACGTGTAATAAAAAATCCCCGCCTTTTTTGGCAGGGATTCTTAATTATTTAGATGTAAATAGGGGTCTGGAACCGCCTTTGCTCACAGCTCATAGCTTTCTCTCCTAGTATACATTCCAACCAAAGCTCACATAATACAGACCGCCGATCTGTGCATTACCAAAGCCGGTGCGGTAGTATTTGTTGAAGATATTGGTTCCTCCGATTTTGATCATCGATTTGCTTGACGGGATCTTATAGCTTACTACAGCATCAACTGTTCTTGTATAAGGCAATTGGCCTACACCAAAAGTTCCTTCATAAAAGAAAGTATTTGTCCATCTGTACATTACACTAAAGCCATAGCGTTTATCCTTACCAAATCCGGTATTGTTCAGAGACATGTTTGTACGGTATTTCGGTGTATTGAAATAGGAAACAAAACCCGGTACAAAGTTGCTTTTGTCAATCACATCAGAATACAGGTTACCTGTTACGTTAAAATTTTTAGGTAAGAGCCATTCTACAGAAACGCCCCATCCATTGGTTTTTACATCTTGTGTGAGGGTAAGCGGTACGTTGTAAATGTTTCTTGTGCCGGTACCTGGTGTGAAATTCGCGTTCAATCCTATCAGTCCTGCAGGAGAACCGTTGGTAGATTGTATCACGTTTACACTTCCGTTGAAGTCTTTGTACTTAGCCCAATAAGCGTATACATCGATCAGTATTTTGTTATCGATCTGTCCTTTATAACCCACTTCAAAAGAAGCGCAGGTTTCTGGTTTGAATTCACCGAATTGTTGTTGTTGTAATAAAGCGGCATTAGGTGCGCCTGCTGCGGCACTTGCTCCAAATGCTGCTACACTTGCCTGTGTATATACAGGATTGCTGCTGAATTTGAAATAATCACGCATCTGTGGCAAACCACCGATCAACCGTGCCTGCGAAGTATTCAGGTTGATCCACTGATCCTGTGTGGTAGGGAAACGGTAAGCGGTCTGGTATGATACACGGAAGAAATGATCTTTCGCAATTTTTATATTGGCTGTAGCCCTTGGCGTGAAGCGGCCCGCAAAATTGGTGTTTTTATCATATCGTCCGGCAACTGTCAGTTTCAGGATATCGCCCAACAGTTTTTGTGATAATTGTGCATAAGCACCTATTTCATTTATTTTGATAGACCCTGCTGTATCAGCAAATATGGTTCCCTGTGAATTCAGAACATATTGTTTGGTGCTTGCACCGATCAAAAAGTCTGTTCCGCTTTTGTCAAGAGAAAGATCATTGGTCAGGTTATATTGTCCTTCAAACACATTCAAACGGCTGGCATCGAGAAACAGACCGCCACCCTTTGAAATAGGTGTATTGGCAACTTGCTGAAACAGCGGGTTAAGACCAATAAAGCCTGTTGGCCTTCCGGCATCAGCGGCGGCTCTCGCGGTAAGATGTGCGAAAGGAGCGGTTTGGCCGCCTGCGGAGGCTGTTATAAATGCCTGTACATATTGAACATACCAATCTGTTGCTGCCGGTGCAGCTGGATTTTTAACTGAAGGTTTCCATGCCTCATTAAAAAGTCGGGTAGTAGTTGTTGCTGCAAATGTGTTACCTGAGTTTTCATGTGTTGTATATGCCCTCAGGAACCAGTTCTTGCTTTTGAGTTCCAGTTTATATTGTGACATTTTCAGGCCATTGAGCGAATAGCGGTCAATACCTGTATAGACGCTGTTTCCTGTTCCAAAATTCACCAGGAAGGAGGCTTCAATTTTGTCAGTCAGTTTATAATACAGCCCCGCGTTAAGTTTAACGTTAACAGTGATCGGATCTACAATATCTTTTTCAAGATAACCGGTACGTGAAACATTTACCGGGCTGGCAGACAGTGCATCAATCAACGGGCCGGCGGCGGCTGGAAACAAAGGTTTCAAACCTTTCATAATAGGTGAGATGTTAACCGTAGTTTCATCGCCATACACATTCACACCATCATAGTTAGGATCTGTAACTCTTGAACCTGGAATTACCTGGCCATTCGGGGTGCCACTGGTACGTGAATAGTTATCTTCCTGATTGGCTAACCAATCCTGCGCCTGTATAAATTGTGCACCTATTTTAAATGCGAATTTTTCAGAGATTTTCTGCGCCCAGCGTACACTCCAGTCGTAATAAGCAGATTTTGGACGTTGTTTGTCATCAACATCTTTGATGCCCTGTTTTATCTGGAAACTGAGTCCCGTGTATTTAAAAGGACTCTTGCTGTTGATGAGCAATGTTCCGTTCATACCGCCTGCTCCATAAAGTGCAGAAGAGGCACCCGGCAGGAGTTCAACATTATCAACATCCAATTCTGTAGGTCCAACAATTCCACCTACCGCGAAGTTCAGACCAGGAGCCTGGTTATCCATACCATCCACCAATTGGTTAAGACGTTTGTTACCACTTACATTAAAACCACGTGTACCAATGCTTCTGAAGGTAAGACTTGCTGATACTACGTCTACGCCTTTCAGGTTGGTGATCATGTCATAATAGTTGGTAGCGGGGCTGTTACGTATATTGGCAGCGCTGATCCTTTCAATAGACACCGGCGACTCCAGTATTCTTTCAGGAACCCTTGAAGCGGCCACAACCACCTCATCACCTAAAGTAAAAGCGGGTTCAATTTCAACATTCACAACCTGGCTGCCGGTTACGCTAACCTCTTTATTGGCATAACCCACAGAAGAAATTACAAGCGTGAAAGGCGTTTTTTGTACTGTACTGAGTCTGAAATTACCCTTGTCATCGGTAAACGTACCCGTTGAACTACCTTTGATAGTAACAGAAACGGCTGAAATAGCTTCTTTGGATTTACTGTTCTTGACGCTACCTGAAACAGTAGTTGATTGCTGGGCGGTTGCGGTAACACATATTGCTGCACCAATCGCCAGTAACCCATAACGGGAGAGTATTCTCATATAAGCAAGTTTTAATGAATGGTAATTAAAAATAGCATTTGTTGGTTTGCTATTAAAATTTAATTTGTTCACAAATAACGTCTATCTGTTGAGAAAAATTATGTTCGCTAAGCCTTATTTATCAATGCCATAGCTATTTTTGGGCATGCTATTCTTTCAATTTGCTTCTCAGACCAATTTATACCACGGTAAAGTAAGAGATGTTTACAGCATTAAAAGCGACTGGCTGGTAATGATTGCCAGCGACCGGATCTCTGCTTTTGACGTGATCCTGCCACGTCCCATCCCTTTTAAGGGACAGGTATTGAACCAGATAGCAGCTTATATGCTCGAAGCAACCCGCGATATCTGCCCCAACTGGCTGGTAGAGGTACCCGCGCCGAATGTATCCATCGGCAAACGTTGTGTTCCGTTTAAAATAGAAATGGTTGTTCGCGGAAATGTAGTAGGACATGCCTGGAGAACCTATAGCAGCGCGAAAAGGGAACTCTGCGGCGTAACATTGGCAGAAGGATTGAAAGAGAACGATTTTTTCCCATCACCAATCATTACCCCTTCTACCAAAGCGGATGAAGGACACGATGAAGATATCTCGAAAGAAGAGATCATTGCAAAAGGACTCGCAACAGAAGCCGACTGGAAAATACTGGAAGAGTATACACTGAAATTATTTGCCCGCGGCAAAGACATCGCTGCCAAACAGGGATTGATCTTAGCCGATACCAAATATGAGTTTGGAAAAATAGGTGATACCATTTATTTGATGGATGAAGTACATACCCCTGATTCATCGCGCTATTTTTATGCAGATGGTTTTGAAGAAAGACAGGCATCAGGCGAAAAACAAAAACAGTTAAGCAAGGAGTTCGTACGCGAATGGCTGATCGCAAATAATTTCATGGGCAAAGAAGGACAAACCGTTCCTGACATGAGCGATGAGTGGATCGATACGATCAGTAAAAGATATATTGAGCTGTTTGAGAAAGTGACGGGGCGTGCGTTTGTACCGGAAAGGCTTGAGGATAATGTGATAGAAGAAAAAGTGAACGAGGCTTTGGTAAGATTGAAAGCGGTCTGATTTTGGAATTTTGGAATTGGGAAATTTGTTTTGGTGCAGCATTCTCTCCAATTCCAAAATTTCCCAATTCCAAAATTCCAAAATTATTTGAAGGTATACCTCAAATTAATTCCCCCATACAAAGTTGACATTGGCCCCGGTGTAAAATAACGCGGTGCAACGCCGCCAAATGAAACCAGGTTGATCACCACAAACTGCGCATAGCGTGCATTGAAGATATTGTTGTTGCCTGCGAATACATCAAAACTGAAATGAGAGTTTCCCTGTTTGCCGAATTCTTTGCGATAGCCGGCTTTAATATTCACGAGATTATATGAATCCGCAAATACTGTATTGTCTAATGTGATAGGCATTTTATCGGTGAACAGGTCTGTAAGATTCACGTAAAATCCATCGCCTGCTTCTATATCAAGTCCAGTATTTAATATATTTCTCGCAAGGCCGCTCACTCGCAGGTTTGAATAATTCTTCGTAAAAGAATTGTTGTTGTTATCGCTTTTAAGGTCTGAGTTGCGACTTCCATTATACGTATACGAAATGAAAGGCCTGATCAGTTGCAGGAAGGTTTTTTGTTTGGGTATGAATGCATAATTCATGGTCAGTTCAGCGCCGGTAAAATTTACAGCGCCTGCATTTACAAATGCGGCGTAGCCGGGTTGCCCACCAGTGCCGGCAAAGTTTTGTGTAACGATCTTATCCGTTACATCCATATTAAAAAATGCAAAGTTAAGATACATCGCATCGTTCAATAAACTGGCTTTGGTGCCTACCTCAAATGTATTGCTGATCTCCGGCTTGATGTTTTCATTCACTTTTCCCGTTTGCGTAATAATGAACTGGTTTGTTCCCGGCTGTGCATACCCCATACTGTAATTGGAATACACTGAAACATTCTTACTAACTAAATGATTCACTACCCAACGCGGCGTGACCAGTGGCTTGAATGAACGATAACCTGATTGATTGATATAACCGCCACCTGTAGCACGCAGGTCCTCATTATCGTAGGCGATAAAATTGGCACTGCCGCTGAATACCATCAATGTATTTTTTGCGATCGTTAATTCGAGCATCGCGAAACCATTCCATTGCAGGGGTTTCAATTCCTGGTCCGTGCGCAAGCTGCCCAACACGCCATTGGTAAGATTGTATGATTTCTGGTAGATGATATTTTTATGGATCTCCATCCCCAAAGTAAATCTTGATGTAACCGTCGGGCCCAGTTGCGGTGTAAAAATGAAAGCCGTGCGCATACCGAAACTGCTCTTATGTGTTTTGGTAAGAATGGTGGATACCGATTGCCCTATCTCCTGCGTTCCCACGAAAAACGTAGTCTTGTTGCTCAATAATTTATTGAATGAATAATCCTGCGATACACCCATTCGGATACTCTCCAGTTCGCTATGCGAATCATTCCTGATATAATTGATATCGGCACTATCGGGATAATTAATCAAACCCAAACTATCCACCTGTCCCGATAATTCGTCGTTTGATTTTGTATAGTAAGCAAAGAAATTAATGGTACTTTTTGCACTGTTGTAAAATGCTGCATTCAGGCTCCAGAAATCCTTTTTAGAAGCGCTATGCATCCGGTAACCATCCGTTCGCTGCTGGCCGTAATTGAATAAAATATTTGATTTATCATTTCCCACACCAATAGAGGAAGTGGTTCTGAATAAACTGTTTGATCCTGCCAAAAAAGATTGCCTGGCACTAACGCCCTGCGGCGCTTTTTCAGATAAAAAATTCACCACGCCACCGATGCCTGTACCATACACACTGGAAACCGGGCCGCGAAAAACTTCTACCCTGCCCAATGTAGCAAAATCAATATCATCAAGATTGGTGGTACCGTCCGCTTCTGTTAACGGGATATCATTATAGTATGCTTTGTAACCGATGCCGTTATTGTTATTCTGGTTACCGTATCCACGCAATATGATCCTTGCACCGGTATTGATATTGCGGAATTCCATCCGCACACCTGGCAATAAATTAAAGCTCTGTGTTAATTCTATCTGGTTATTTCTCTGAAGATCGCGTGTAACCAGGTTGGCAATAGACCCGGGAGTACGCAATAAATTTTTCCCATTATACAATCCCCTTACCTGTATATAATTCGTTTGGTAATTCATCGGTTCGAGAAACACCGTGAATTGTATAGGCGTAAATTTTACGGTCACCGTTTTAGTGCCGTAGCCTTTTGAAGACACAGTAATGTCTGACTGACCGCCTATTTTTAAAGGCAGTTCCCATTCGCCATTTTCGTCTGCAAAAACAGAATCTTTTTCATTCACTACCACCAATGCGCCTGGTATGGGTTGCGAAAAATAGAGGTCTTTCACCACGCATTTTACACCAGGGGACTGAGCATCCGCCTGAGTGATCCAGCAACCGATCAATAAAAGCGTAGCCAGTTTTTTCATACTTCTTATTTCGGTCATGTAAACTATCGGAAAGCCTTTAAAAAAGAAAATCCGTTGTTGTTTTATCGGTTAAGAGGGTTTATTCGCGGACGAAGCCTTGCCTGGCTTTTGTTAAAAATATTCTGGCCGTTCTCGATCCCTTTGCGGATCTCCTTCTGCCGTTCAACCGGTAAATGAACGGTGTCTTTACATTCAACGCTGCAACACCCGTTAAATGCTTCGGCGCATTCTTCGCACTGGATAAATAAAAGATGACAACCATCGTTCTTACAATTTGTATGGTCGTCGCAAACCTTACCGCACTGGTGGCAATGCGCGATCACATCTTCGGTAATGCGTTCTCCCAGCCTGTCATCAAACACAAAATTCTTACCGATGAATTTACTTTCGAGTGATTCTTCTTTTGCCTGCCTCGCATAATTAATGATTCCACCTTCGAGGTGAAACACATGTTGAAATCCTTTGTGCAGCATAAAAGCGCTTGCCTTTTCGCAACGGATCCCGCCGGTGCAATACATGATGATATTCTTTGCTTCCTTTCCCTTCATCATATCAACAACCATCGGCAACTGATCGCGGAAAGTATCGGAAGGAACTTCCAATGCATTTACAAAATGGCCCACTTCATATTCGTAGTGGTTGCGCATATCTACTACGATCGTATCGGGATCCTTCAGCAGTTCATTCATTTGTTGGGCATTCACGTATTTGCCTTTTCTTTCCATGCTGAATGCAGGATCATCAATACCATCGGCTACGATCTTATCCCGCACTTTTATTTTCAGTACCCAGAAACTTTTGCCATCATCATCCACCGCGATATTCAAACGAAGTCCATCCAGGTGTTCTATCGAAAATAAAAATGCTTTGAATGCTTCAAATTTTTCGGTGGGCACACTCGCCTGCGCATTGATGCCTTCTTTGGCAATATAGATCCTGCCGAAAACCTGTAAAGCATCCAGGTGTTTATACAGGAAGTCGCGAAATTCTTTGGGGTTCTGGATCGGAAAATACCGGTAAAAACTGATCGTAGTTCTCGGGAAGGTTTCATCCATCAGGCGTTTCTTCAGTTCCTCATTGGAAACGCGGTTGTGTAATACGGCCATATTATTTTCATTTTAGACATCCGTGTTAACGAATGTTCCATTAATCATTGGAGCCACTTGCAGGGTAGCCAAAATTTCATCGCAAAGATACGGGACGAATGTTGAATATTGAATGTTGAGCAAGGAATGTTGAGTGATGCCTCGTCATTTCGAACGAGCGAAGCATCGTGAGAAAACTCATGACGTCTGGCAGATAATACCTTAGAAATACCTTCTTCCGCGGCACGTAACAATCAACAACAGTTTTCTCACGATGCTTCGCTCGTTCGAAATGACGTATTAGAAGAATGGCAATGCCAACCTGATCCCACTCGGTCTTCCGCCGCCGCTTTCAAATCCTTGTACAAAATCAACACGTATCACTTTGAAGATATTTTCTATACCGAATAACAATTCATAATAGTCCGCCCCTTTATCTACATGCAATGCATTTGCTCCCGTAACAAAAAACCAGTTCAGTTTTTTAAACCCTGGGATCTTATTGCTAAGCAATCCATTCAAATGATACTCTGCATGTGCAGCGATATTGAATTTAGCAGTGTTACTATATTTATAATATGGCGCGAGCTGAAAACTTGCCAGTTCACGTGAAGCGAAAATGGTTTGATTGCCGAGATAATGCTGGTAGTCTGGAATAAAAGTTTTAGCCGCATCAAAGAATCCACCAAAGTTCAGATTGTAATTGAACTTGCCACCGAGCTTTAGATCGAGCGCATCGCTGATGCCGATTCTCCACTTTGTATAATCAACATCACTTCCCAAAAATCCGTTGATCCCTTTTGTGATTGTCGCACTGAGTGTCGGGTATTTTGAACCGAGGCCGATCTTCCTGTCCGGAAGCTCGATATAGTCCATACCCGGCCTCCAGGCAATGCCCACATTAAGCGTTGCAGCCTGGTTGCGCGGCATATTAGCTGTTGCCAATTCTGTGGGATAGTTCGGTGTGAATGTTTTTGAAGCATTCTTATTCCAGGTAACCGGATCTGCCAGGTTTTCTAACGGGAAGCGGTCCTGGAACTGGAAATTAGCATTGATGTTTACGCCATTCCCGATATTCGCGCTATAGCCGGCCCTGAAAAAATTGGCCTCATATATTTTCATGTAGTTGTCGCCGGAGATAAGCGTTGTCAAAGTATTGATGCGTGGCGTAATCCCATTGGCAAACTGGTAAACGTTTCGGCCACCCGAAATTGACATGCTTTGCTGGTATTTTTTTCCGAAATTATAACCGATAAACAGCGATGGATTCAGGTGCTTATTCGTAATACCATAACGGATATCTGGAACAATGGATATAGAGTTCCTTCCTTCAAACCTGCGGCGGTAACTCGGTGTAAAATTCACAACCGCTCCCTCAACTGTATTATAATTCAACGTCGAGAGCATGGAATTGAAGCTGATAGACTCTTTTCTCTTCCTTACCGAATAAGACTGACCGGTAAACAAAATGCCACCGATGGTGATCTTGTTTCTTTTTTTATCGAGGGAGTCAAGGTAGCGCGGATCCTTACGGACCTGTTCAAGACTGTCTTTCTTTTTGTAATCACGTTTCTCTTCCACTAATAATGGAAGCGGTCGCACACTATCCCAATAAGTAGCAGATTTTTTATTGGAGCTATCGTAAAACTTAAGGATCGTATGATCAAAAAATTTAGGTTTGAATGCAGGTTCCATATCAAACTTATCATACACCTGCACAAAAGTTCCGAAGAAATCAAAACCAAATAATTTACCTGCGGGGTATATCACCTGGTTCTTGATCACCCACATATTATTTCCCGACGGAACATACAATTGTTGTATCCGCAACGTATCGAGGAACTGCATCTGTTGTTCACGCAACAGGAAAAGGTCAACACTTTGTATGCGCCATTCATCTTCTATGATATTGATATAACCATTGAACAAAGGTTCATATGCACGCCTTGGAATTACTTTGATACGGCTTACTTCTTTACCACTTTCAAAAAAAGTACCTTCGAATTTGTACTTGTAAAAACTCAGTGCGCCATTAGCAATAGGTGAGATAAACCCGCGTGGGTTCAGTCCCTCTCCCACAGAAATATTGTTCTCATAAAATGAAATGATCTGTGGATCACTCAAACCAAACCCGCCGCTGCGGCCGCTTACTTTGGTGGAGATCACTTCTACCTTGTGTTTCTCGGGTAGCTGTACTGAATATTTCGCAACTGTTTCAGATAAGAAGATCATTTTTCGTTTACTCGTATCACCGTCTTCAAAATCAATTTTCTGACCGAAAAAAGATTTAGGGTAATTGCGCAATTGCATCTGTCCTTTGATATATACTTCGCACTGGAATTTTTTGATCTCTTTTAAATGCTCATCTCTTTTTTCTATCGCTTTGCGGATAATGGCATAAGCCGGATCTTCCCCACCAGCTTTCACTTCCACTTCTTTCAGGTTGTATTGCTGCGCTTCCAGTTCAAAATCTATGGTTTCATCTTCCTTCCCCACTCTTAGTTTTTTCTCTACCGTTTTATGGCCGATGTACTGACAAACCAATGTATACTCACCCGGTTGCAGCTGCACAGAATACACGCCGCGACTATTGGCAGATACGCCCTGTGTGGTTCCTTTGATCAATACGGAAGAGAAAGGAAGCAGTGTTCCGTTTTTGTCTTTAATAGTTCCGCTAATGGTTGCAGAAAAAACGGACAGGCTGGTGAATACAGCCATTGAGAAGATTAGCAGTGGTTTCATACGTTCTGGTTGTAGCGAATTTAGACGGTTATAGCTCGCTTTTGTTACCTTCTAACATAAAATGTGCCGGGTTTAACGTATTCTTAGATTTTCACGCAAAGGCGCTAAGAAGCAAAGGCGCAAAGAAATGTTTTTGGTAAAACCCGTTATGTTCCATCGGAACATCTGGTGGGTAGAAAATAAATAAGCGATGACCGTTCGTTCCGTAGGAACGGTTGGTGATTTTCGATGATCGACAAGACAGAAATATTTTCGAGACGCACACCATGCGTTCCTAACAGAACCCAAAATGCAACAATTACATGTTGCTACCCACCAATCGTTCCGATGGGACATTTATATTAACGCAAATCAGCTACTTTAATAAATCCCCTTTGCGCCTTTGCTCCTTGGCGCCTTTGCGTGAAAAAAATCAAGCGTGAAACCCTATCTCGTTCTCCTCAAATAACTCCCCGTCAACGCCGCCAACCCACTCACCAATCCCCCCACAATCCCCGTTACCAATATCAATACAAGATAAGAACCACCCAACGGCAATACATTAGCCACTTTCATTGAGAGCACATGATCATTCGCGGCATCTTTTAGCAATGCCATTCCTGCCCATAATAAAAACAAACCGAGGAAACCCGCAAGAAATGCTTTGGCTGCGCGCTGGTGAATGGCAACGGCAACGATCAATGACGTAAAGACAAAACTCCACCACGGTAACGTACTATATATACCCAATACAAAAGCAAGGAAACCGGTTAATACAATTGCTGTAATTAATTTCATATCTCTTTTTTAACGCTTAAGAAAAACTCATATGCCATTTGATGTGTTCATTTTTTTCGGCTGTTCCTTTCTGCAGAAAAACAATGCGGTAATATCTTCCTGCGGCCCAGTTATCAATGAACATATCAAAATATTTACTGCCCGGGTTACCGCTTTGCCCTCCGGGATACACGCAATACGCTTCTATTTCATCTGTTAAATGAACAATGATGCGCCAGCTCGGGCCATGTGCTTCCTTGGTTGCATTGATCATATTCTCTCCGCCGCCTATCGGCAAATGCAACCTGCTTAAAGCAGGGATCCTCAACAGGTGATTCACTCTGGTGTCCTTGTATTTACCCCATTCCAGCGACCCAAGATTTTCCAGGTATTTCAGGTTCTTGCATGCTTTTTTACATGCCGCCAGCACATCATCCCCGATCGTTTCTTTTCTCTCGGTATTGATATTGTCAACAAACTTGTAAGACGAATCGCGCAATAATTGTTCAAGCAAGGTTGGCCTGTCGGGCCATGGCATGGGTAATTTATTTTTACTGTACTCGTCTGCAAACACTTCTTTTTCCAGGCTGTCCCACATACATTTAAAAATTGTGGCGCCCTTCTCATTTACATCACCACGCAGGTTCCAGCTTTTCAATTCATCAACATATTTTTTCTCATCAGCGCTTAAAGAAGCTTCGTTCAGATGCTTTAAAAAAACGGGACGCGCCATTTCTGCAAACGAATTGTAATTATTCATTTGCAATTTTTCCATGTCTTCCGGCGTAATACTATTCATCGCCGTCAGGTTTCGGTTGATCGTTATACCGCGATACAATGCAAAACTATTCGCAGCTCCGAGATAATAAGGGTACGTTGAATCGGTCGACATCTGGTTAGCGCTGCTCACAAAACCCCGTATCGGGTTTTTCATCATCGGGTTCTCATCAACAGGAATAATACCCTGCCACATATAATTGCTATCGGTTCCGGGCATCACAAAATCACCCTGTCTTTTCCATCGCGCAACAAATGCACCCTGTTGCTTCATAGCAATATCACCGTTCTTTGCTGCGAAAACAAAATTCTGCCCGGGACACGCCCATGTATTGATCGCTTTCAGATAATCATCATAATTCTTCGCGCGGTTCAGGTCATAAAACGTTTGTAATCCTGTACCGGCTGTATGTGCGGTCCAGTGAACAGCAAGGTATTTACCTTTTGTGCTGATATTTTTATTAACGCCGTCATACATCACCGGGCCAAAAACGGTCATCGCAATATTCTCAACAGAATCACCCACACCTTTTACTTTGATCACTTCCTTCCTATGTTCGGCTTTTGTCCAAACGCCGTTGAGCATATACTCGTTCATCGAAGAATCCTTGAATTGTATATCATAAAAATCCAGCACATCTCTTCCTGCATTGGTAACGCCCCAGGCAATGCTGTCGTTAAAACCGATCACCACGGCAGGGGCACCTGGGAAACTAGCTCCATAGGTATTATGTGTCGGCGTATTGATCTGCACTTCATACCAAAGCGATGGAAGATTCAGACCCAAATGCGGATCATTTGCCAAAATAGGACGGCCACTTTTTGTTTTGGTGCCAGCAACCGCCCAGTTATTACTTCCATTATCCCTGTCGGGAACAATGGGCGCCATGGCTGTGCTGTTGATCTTTGTATGCAGGTAAACCGAATCCACATTCTTTGGTGCATGCGTTTTTATACCCGGATCATCGTAGCTGGTACCGTGCGGAATAATAGGATCCAGTGAATCCTGCACATTCGGAAATAATTTTTCAAAATCATCGTACCCGAAATAATTTTTTGCATTTGTCATCTGCAGATCGGTCGTTACACCACGTGCAGAAAGATCGTACGACATGTACATCAAAAACAAATAGGTTTTAAACGATGTCCATGCCTCGGGTTTGTAATCAAGCAATTTATATTCAAAAGGGATCTGTTCAGGCTTTAATGATTTAATGTATGCATTCACCCCATCGGCATACGCATCGACCGTTGCTTTCATTGCAGGATTTTGATCAACCAGCGCCATGGTTTGTTCTGCGCCATACACCATTCCCAGCCTTCTGAAAAAACGATCGGTAGCCACGCGTTCAGGCCCAAGTATCTCGCTTAGCCTTCCGGCGGCCACATGTGTTTGAAATTCCATCTGCCACAAACGGAACTTTGCATGCAGGTAACCTTGTACGTAATAGGCATCCAGGTCACTTTCCGCGAAAATATGCGGCACCAGCCGGTCATCCATATATACATCTACTTTACCATGCATGTTTGGCAATGGTATCTCCGCGTCAAAACTGGCATTTGAGGCTTCCGCGTTTTGCCAGAAACCCAATTGTGGAGAAAGAAAATAACCCAACCGCGGTGTTTTAGTGCCGCCCGCCGGCAATTGCATATTCAATACAACAACCAGCCCAGTGGTCAGCAACCCGGAAACCAGGAACGGAACGATCCTCATAGCAACTCGTTTAGGTATTGAAAATACTGATTTTTATGCAGCGGAGAGCTGTTTGTGGTTTGTAGTTTGTGGTTTGTTGTTGTTAAAGGAATAGGAGCCCTTACAACTTTCGGCAACCCCAACCACAAACCCCAAACCACAAACTCCAAACCGATTCACTAATTTCGCCCGTCATGAAGCAGTTCAACGTTCCCAACATATACCGCAGCCCGCTCATCAGTGCCATCAAACAGCAACGCAGGCAGCAGGATAAGTTAAAAAAAGATTTCGAGCCCACTCTTGTCGACCTTGGGCCATTGCAGGTTTTTCTTGCCCGCCATTTTGGTTTCTGTTACGGTGTAGAGAATGCCATCGAGATCGCTTTTAATACGATCGATGAGAACCCGGGTAAAAGAATATTCTTATTGAGTGAAATGATCCATAACCCCCAGGTAAATGCCGACCTGCAAGAACGTGGTGTGCAGTTTTTACAGGACACTTACGGAAAACAGCTGATCCCTTTTGAAGAGATCACGGCAGAAGATGTAGTGATCATTCCCGCGTTCGGCACCACCCTGGAAATTGAAAAAATGCTGAATGACAAAGGGATCCCGACTGCCAAATACAATACCACCTGCCCTTTTGTAGAAAAAGTATGGAACCGCAGCGAACAGATCGCAGAGAAAGGATATAGCATTGTAGTGCACGGCAAACCAAAACATGAAGAAACGCGTGCTACTTTTTCGCATGCATCGCTTCATACACCGACCGTTGTGGTGAACGATATGGCAGAAACCGCCGAGCTGGCAAAATATATCACCGGCGAAAAACCTGCTGAACAATTCTACACAGAATTCAACGGCCGTTATTCGGAAGGATTTGATATTACAAAACATCTACAGAAAATTGGTGTCGTAAACCAGACAACCCAATTGGCCAGCGATACACAGGCCATTTCTGATTATCTAAAAAGCGTGTTCATCCGTCACTATGATCTGAAAGCAGAAAATATCGGCGAACGATTTGCCGACACCCGCGACACTTTATGTTATGCAACCAATGATAACCAGACCGCTGTTACCGGTATGCTGGAAACACCGGCCGATCTCGCTATTGTAATCGGTGGTTATAACAGCAGCAACAGCTCGCACCTGGTAGAACTCTGCGAAAACAAACTCACCACTTATTTTATAGATTCTGCAGACAGGTTACTCAGCAAAGACGCCATTGAAACGCGCAACTGGCAAACAAAAGAGTTAAGCGTTAAAACAGGTTTTCTTCCTGCAAAAACCCCTCTGAAAATCTTAATTACCAGCGGCGCCAGTTGTCCCGATGCCGTAGTAGAAGATGTGATTAGGAAACTGGCCGGGTTTTATGGAGTGGAAGAAAAGGTGGATGGGTTTTCTGATACGCTTGTGTAGCGCTGGTTGGTACACCTATCTTCACTTTTTCAGTCACTTTTTCAGTCACTTTTTCATTTTCTTTCTCTTCGCTAAAATATTTTTTTAAGAAAATACGTAACCAATCGGTTTCCTTTCATATATTTGTAACCGATTGGTTACATAAAGACCGATCCCCTCAATGAGAAGAGATGTATTCCAGGCAATTGCGGACCCAACCAGGAGAGAGATCATTGGCTTGCTGGCACACCGTTCGTTGAACCTTAATTCAGTTGCGGACAGGTTTGATGTGAGCCGCCCTGCCATATCCAAACACATTAAGATCTTAACGGAGTGCGGGCTGGTAGTTATCAGGCAGGAAGGGCGGGAACGTTTTTGCGAGGCCAAACTTGATAAACTGCATGATGTGTCAGACTGGGTGGAACAATACCGAAAACTCTGGACAAGCAAACTGGATGCATTAGAAAGATACCTGGACGAATTACAAACAAAGAAAAAGAAGCATGGCAAAAGAAAAAAATGAGCTCATTACTTATTTAATCTCAAATAAAGAACATGTCAACAACAAACAACACGTCTGACCGCGAACTGGTCATGACACGCCTGATCGATGCTCCGCGTGAGCTGGTATTTACCGTATGGACCGATCCTAAACATATTGTGCATTGGTGGGGGCCTACCGGTTTCACTAATACGATACACAAAATGGATGTAAGGCCGGGTGGGAAATTTTTATTGACCATGCATGGGCCCGATGGAAC
This sequence comes from Bacteroidota bacterium, assembly GCA_040388705.1. Classification (GTDB taxonomy): domain Bacteria; phylum Bacteroidota; class Bacteroidia; order Chitinophagales; family Chitinophagaceae; genus Sediminibacterium. The sequence goes on from JAZKBI010000009.1 coordinate 202,662, forward strand.
AGATTATCCCAATGAAATTGTGTATGGTGAAATTGTAAAGCCTGAAAAAATTACCTGGTCGCATGGCTCCGGTGTAGAAGATGATCCGGGCCAATTTAAAGTAACGGTGCTCTTTGAGGCGCAGGGACAAAAAACACTGCTTACTATGCGCATGCTGTTCCTGACAAAAGACGCAAAAGATATGGTGGTGGAGAAATACGGCGCTATCGAAGGCAACAGGCAGACAATGGACCGTTTGGAAGAATACTGCCGCACGCATTATACAGAGATCATGCCGTTGATCGGTGCTGCAGGTTCCCAATAAGCATCATTCAATATTTAAAACAATGTTTATGCAAAACGAACCGATCGTGATGGAGCGTGTATTTAATGCGCCGGTGCAAAAAGTATGGGAAGCCATCAGCAACAAAGACGAAATGAAGAAATGGTATTTCGACCTCGCTGAATTCAAAGCCGAACCCGGTTTTGAATTCAGTTTTCTTGCGGGTGAAGAAGGAAAAGAATATTTACACCTCTGCAGGATAACAGAAGCGATCCCAGGAAAAAAATTAAGTTACACCTGGCGCTACGATGGTTATGAAGGAGATTCAGAAGTAAGTTTTGAATTGTTTCCCGAAGGAGATAAAACAAGACTTCGTTTAACACACAAAGGCCTCGAAACTTTCCCTGCGCAAAAAAATCCGGATCTGAAGAAGGAGAATTTTGTTATGGGATGGACACAAATTCTTCATACATCACTGAAAAATTTTCTGGAGCCGCCAACATTATGAGACCGGTTGTCGTAATCGGCCCCTCACAAAGTCGCTTTTGCACCCGTATGGTTTCTTTGGGTCGTACTAAATTTGGTTATTGAAATTCATCATTCACCTAACCACAAGAAAATGATCACACTAAACCCTTATATCAACTTCAAAGGCTGTTGCCGTGAAGCAATGACTTTCTATAAAGACTGCATCGGTGGAAATCTCTTCTTTCAAACGGTTGGCGGCTCTCCCATGGAATCGCAGTGCCCTCCGGAATTGAAAGACCAGGTACTGCATTCCAGCCTGCAGAATGGGGAACTGGTTATCATGGGTTCTGATATGTCGTACCCGGGTTTCCTGCAAGGAAATAATATTTCTCTTTCAGTTAACTGCAGCAGTGAGACAGAGCTTGACACATTGTTTGCAAGCATTTCTGAAGGAGGTAAACTGATTCATGCGTTGGCTGATACTTTCTGGGGTGCAAAGTTTGGTGTACTGGAAGATAAGTTTGGTATTAAGTGGATGCTTAACTATGAAAAATCCAGCAGGTAACATACGGTTCTTGTTAAGGCGGTTTCATATATTTAATACCTTATGATCAACACCAGATAATTTTTTATACCAACTAAACCAATGCAAAATGATCTACCTACTAATTATTGCAGCAATCATCGTATTCATACTTGTTGCCGCAGCCTTGCTGTCTGAGGACTATACCATTGAAACGGATATCGTCATCAACAGGCCCAGGCCCGATGTTTACAATTATCTGAAGTTTTTAAAGAACTCAGAGCATTACAACAAGTGGGTAATGACGGATCCCAACCTGAGAAAAGAATATATCGGAACCGATGCCACCGTTGGTTTTGTGTATAAATGGGATAGTGATATGAAAGAAGTTGGCCAGGGCGAACAGGAGATCAAGGGTCTGAATGAAAATGAAAAGATCGATTACGAGATCCGTTTTTTCAAGCCCTTCAAAAATGTATGCGGTTCATCATTGGTAACAAAGGCAGTAGGCGATGCTCAGACAAACGTTCATTTTTCTTTCTATGGAAAAAGGAATTTCCCGATGCGCATCTTCCATTTCCTGTTTAACCTGCGCAAAGTATTGCAAAGAGATCTGCATGCAAGCCTAGTGAACCTGAAAAATGTTTTAGAAAAATAATCAAAAAATAAAATTATGGCAACGAAAATATTTGTGAACCTGCCTGTAAAAGACCTGCAAAAATCTATTGCATTCTTTACAAAATTAGGCTACACATTCAATGAGCAATTTACCAATGAGAATGCCACCTGCATGATCATCGCCGAAGACATTTATGCAATGCTTTTGGTAGAACCTTTTTTCAAAAGCTTTATCAAAAAAGAGATCTGCGATACAACAAAAAGTACTGAAGCGATCATTGCACTATCAGCAGAAAACCGCGAAGCAGTGGATGAACTGGCGAACAAAGCGGTAGAAGCGGGTGGTGTTGAACCCAAACCAACCAATGACCAGGGCTTTATGTATACCCGCAGTTTTGAGGACCTGGATGGGCATTTGTGGGAGATCTTTTATATGGACCTGTCTGCAATGCCGCAGAGCTAATTTAACACCAATGGTAGAAGTATTTAAAACAAATGTTCAGGAAGTGGCCGAATCAAAAATGATCGTGGGCAAACTTCTTGAACATTTTCCCCATAACAGGATCAACTTCGACCTGTCTGACTGCGATAAAATTCTTCGTGTTGAAGGTGATACCATCTGCGTAGAAACCGTTATCCAATTAATGACTTCCGGCGGTTATTACTGCGAGATATTGCTCTAATTACGTCCTTCTCTGTGTACCTCTGTCACTCTGTATCTCTGTGTTGAAAAATAAACCAAATACTCTAAATCGTGATTTTTTCAACACAGAGATACAGAGTACACGGAGTTCCACAGAGATCGGGATATATTCTCCAAGTTCCCTAACTTTAGCGATACAAGATTTCTTATCAAATAGTTTAATCAATCGCTATGTATCCATTCCGCAAACTCATTTATGCCGTGCCTGTTATTTTGCTTGCATCATGCAGCCAGAAAAGTTCTGTTGATCATGAAGACGGCCTTGCTGCTTTTAGTGCAGACAGTTTGAAACAACATGTGTCTGTACTCGCTTCCGATTCATTCATGGGCCGCAAACCTTTTACAGAGGGGGAAACCAAAACCATTGCGTATCTCCAGCAACAATTTGCCATTGCAGGACTTGAACCAGGTAACGGCAGCAGCTATTTACAGGAAGTACCCATGGTGAATATCAAGACCACCGCAGCGCCAACCATGCAGGTAAAATCTGCCAAAGGAAATTTTGACCTGAAAGCGTTTGATGATTATATACTCTGGACCGACAAAACAGATCCAGAAGTTTCCCTGAAAGATGCCGAACTGGTTTTTGCAGGATATGGCGTAGTAGCGCCCGAATACAACTGGAACGATTATGCGGGGATTGATGTAAAAGGAAAAGTTGTTTTGGTAATGGTGAACGATCCAGGCTGGAATACCGATACAACTTTATTCAAAGGTAAGACCATGACCTATTATGGTCGTTGGACCTATAAGTTTGAAGAAGCCGCACGACAGGGCGCCAAAGGATGCCTGATCATTCATAATACGGCTGGTGCAAGCTATTCATTTGCGATACCGCAGAATAGTCACAATGCATCGAGGCTACAACTCGATCAACGCGGAAAGGATGTTGCAAAATGCGATATGGTTGGATGGATACAAGAACCTGTTGCAAAAAAATTATTGACGACCGCAGGGCTCGACACCAATCTTTTGGTAAAAGCTAATGAGCGTGGCGCAAAACCGGTATCACTGAATATGAAAGTATCTACTTCCATGAAGGTGGAAGCTACTTACAATAAATCTTATAATGTGATAGGGAAGATCACTGGAAGCAAACATCCTGATGAAGTGATCATCTATACATCGCATTGGGATCATTTGGGTATCGGCAAGCCCGATGAAAGAGGCGATTCGATTTACAACGGCGCTTATGATAATGCAAGTGGCACCTCAGGCTTGCTTGAGCTGGCTCGCGCATTTAAAAGCATGAAAACAAAACCTGAAAGAACGATCATCATATTATCTGTAACCGCAGAAGAACAGGGATTGCAGGGTTCTGGCTACTATGCCCAAAATCCAATTTATCCTGCAGCAAAAACGCTTGCAAATATTAATATTGATGAGTTGAATCGTTTTGATAAAACCAAAGATATTGTGGTTGTCGGCGAAGGACAATCGGAGCTGGAAGATATCCTGAAGGAAGAAGCCGAAAAAATGGGAAGATATATTGCGTATGAGAGTCACCCGGAAGCAGGGCACTATTACCGCTCAGATCATTTCAATTTTGCGAAAGCCGGTATCCCTGCATTGTACGTTAACAATGGAATTGATGTGGAAGGAAAAGGGAAAGCATATGGACAAAAAGTAGATGATGATTACAATGACAAAAACTATCATCGCCCATCCGATTCTTTTGATGCAGCAAGCTGGACGATGGCCGGCGGTATCGATGACCTGAAACTATTGTTCCAGGTGGGCAAACGTTTGGCTTTTGCAGAAAAAATGCCTGAATGGAAAACCGGTTCAGAATTCAAATCGATAAGGGATGGGAAAAAATAGGTGAGTGAAGCGTTTCAACGGTTTTACAACAACGATAAACGATTATATTTAACAACACAATCCCGCTACAAACAAAGCCATATGAAAGATCTTTTTAACCGCCGCCGATTTTTGAAGAATACGGCCACTGCCGCAACAGGCATGGCATTGCTTTCTTCTTTACCGAAAAAAAGTATTGCTGGTTTTTCCGCAGAACCTAAAATACGGTTCTCTGTTATCAATATCAACCATGCGCATATTGGTGGCATGGTAAATGCGGTAACACGCGGTGGCGGGCAATTAGTTTCTGTGTATGCAAAAGAGCCCGATCTGTTAGCAAATTTCACGAGGCAGTTTCCACAGGCAAAAGTTGCCAAAAGTGAACAGGAAATACTGGAAGACAATACCATACAGTTGATCTTAAGTTCAGGAATTCCGGATGAGCGTGCGCCATTGGGTGTAAAAGTGATGAAACATGGCAAAGATTACCTGGTTGATAAACCCGGTATCATTACGCTTGATCAGTTAGCTGAAGCCCGCAAGGTGCAGAAAGAAACGAAACGCATTTATTCCATCATGTTCAGTGAGCGTTTTGAAAACAAGGCAACCGTTAAAGCGGGTGAGCTCGCAAAATCGGGTGTGATCGGAACGGTTGTACAAACGGTGATCATGGCGCCGCACCGTATATCACCAAAGACAAGACCTGATTGGTTCTTTGATAAAAAAAGATATGGTGGGATCATTACCGATATTGGTTCGCACCAGTTCGATCAGTTCTTATATTTTACAGGATCCACCAAAGCGGATGTGGTTGCATCGCAGGTAGGTAATTTACACTACCCGCAATACCCGAAATTTGAAGATTTTGGTGATATCATGTTGCGTGGAAATAATGGCAGCGGCTATATTCGTGTTGACTGGTTTACACCTGATGGATTAAATACCTGGGGAGATGGAAGGTTAACCATTCTCGGCACTGATGGATATATTGAAGTACGCAAGAATACAGATGTCGCCACCGATCACAAAGGCGGCAATCATCTATACCTGGTAACACAGAAAGAAACCAAATACATCGATTGCAACCAGGAACCATTGCCGTTTGGTGAAGCCTTCGTAAATGATGTCGTGAATCGCACCGAAACCGCTATGCCACAGGAACACTGTTTCTTAGCAACGGAACTTGCGTTGAAAGCGCAGAAAAATGCGCAGTGGATCACCAATATTCCGAAGTAGATGATACTTGTATATACACTGATCATATTGATCGTTTTCGTGATTGCCGTATATCTTTTTATGCGGCAATCTTCATTTGGTGCAATGGCAACAGGTGAAAGAATGGAAAGGATAAAAAGATCTCCCAACTACCGCGATGGAAGCTTTCAGAACCAACACCTCACTCCTACCATGACCGAGGGAGCGAATTTTTATAAGGTGATGAAAGAGTTCATTTTCAATAAGAGCCCACGGCTTACACCATCCGCTCCAATACCCAATAGAAAAACAGAGCTGCATTCACTTTCTCCAGGCAAAAATGTGCTCGTATGGTTTGGCCACTCTTCTTATTTTATACAGATAGATGGAAAGAAATTATTGGTGGATCCTGTGTTCAGCGGAAATGCATCGCCCGTTACTTTTACCACAAAAAGTTACCCCGGAACAGATGTCTACACGTCAGATGATATTCCCGAACTGGATTATCTTTTTATTTCGCATGATCACTGGGACCATCTTGATTATCCAACGATCGTTGCATTAAAGCCTAAGGTCAAAAAAATAATCACAGGATTGGGAACAGGTGCGCATTTTGAAAGATGGGGATTTGATCCAAAAATAATTATTGAAAAAGACTGGAATGAAACGGTTGAATTAGATAAAGGTTTTATTGTAAACACGTTACCGGCAAGACATTTTTCCGGCAGAGGATTTAAACGCAATCAGGCATTGTGGATCTCATTTGCATTGAAAACACCAAGCATGAATCTTTATCTCGGGGGCGATTCAGGCTACGATACGCATTTTGCAGAGATAGGGGAAACATTCGGCCCATTTGACCTGGCCATATTGGAATGCGGGCAATATAACCGTAACTGGAAATACATTCACATGATGCCGGAAGAATTGCCGCAGGCCGCTATTGACCTGAAAGCGAAAAAGATCTTACCGGTGCATTGGGCAAAATTTTCATTGGGCCAGCATGCATGGGATGAACCGATCATAAGGGTTACAGCCGAAAGTGAACGCAGGCATATACCCTTACTCCACCCTATGATCGGCGAAGAGGTAAATCTCGATGATCCCGGGCCATTTTCGCGCTGGTGGGAGAATGTAGAACATGTATAAATCCTGATTCTTATCGTATCTTGAAGAACTAAACTTTGCTTATGCAACGCATACTTCTTCTTATTTGTCTGTATTTTTTTCTTGTCGCTACTTCCAAAGCGCAGCAGGCAGTAACTGCCGTTAATCAATTCATCAATACTTTAACTAAAGAGCAAAAGGAGGAAACCATTTTTCCTTTTGATATTGAAGAGCGCTATAATTTTCATTTCGTGCCTAAAGAAAGAAAAGGTATTACGTTCAATGAAATGAACGAGGAACAGAAAAAAGCTGCGCTAACCCTGATGAAAACATGTTTAAGTGACGTTGCTTTTCAGAAAACGCAGGAGATCATGCAACTCGATCTTGTTTTAAAAGAACTCGAAAAAAGAAAACCGGAAGATCATTTTCGTGACCCGGGTAATTATCATATTTCTGTTTTTGGAATTCCCTCTCCTACTACTATCTGGGGATGGCGCTTCGAGGGGCATCATATCTCATTTAATTTTTCCATGGATAAACAAAAGGTGGTTGGTGGAACGCCTGGTTTTCTCGGTAGTAACCCGGCAATTGTATTAGATGGTCCGAAAAAAGGAACGCAGGTTTTAAAAGAGGAGACCGAATCAGGTTTCGCGTTATTGCATTCATTGAGCCAGCAACAATTGAAGATCGCTGTTACAGATACCGCTGCTCCGAAAGATATCATCACATTCAATAACCGCAAAGCCATACTCGATGGTGCATCTGGTATCGGTTATGCAGATCTTGATCCATCACAAAAACAAAAGATGTTACAATTGATCGATGTGTATGTACACAGGTTCACCAAACTGTTTGCGGATGATATGCTGAAAGAGATCCAACAGGCGGGACTCGATAAAATACATTTTGCCTGGGAAGGACAAATGCAACCCGGTGTTGGCAACCCGCACTATTACCGCGTGCAGGGGCCGACATTTATTATTGAATACGATAACACACAGAATAACGCCAACCATGTACATTCAGTATTGCGTGATCTGAAACATGATTTTGGAGGCGATGAATTACTCGATCACTATAAAACAGCACATACCAATTAAAACATATTTATGAAACGCGGCATTCTTGTTATTACTTGTTTATTGTTCTTCAGTTTTATTTTTGGCCAGCAAAAACCTGCGTATGTTTTATACAATGCGAAAGGAAAAAAAATTGGTTATGAAAAAATGATCCGTATCCTGGCGGATAAGGATATTGTATTGTTTGGTGAATTTCACAACAATCCCATCACACACTGGCTGCAATTGGAAGTAACTACTTCGCTGAAAGAAAAAAGAGACATGGTACTCGGCGCTGAAATGTTTGAACAGGATAACCAGGAAGCGCTTGATCTGTATCTCCAGGGAAAAATTAAAGCCAAAGGGTTGGATTCAATGGCGAGGTTATGGAAGAATTATCCAACAGATTACGCACCGCTTGTAAATTTCGCAAAGGAAAATCATATTGCTTTTGGGGCAACCAATGTTCCCAGGAAATATGCATCTATGATCTCAAAAGGAGGATTTGAAGCATTGGACACCATTTCTGCCAAAGAAAAAACATGGATAGCTCCCCTCCCGATCGCCTACGATCCCGAGTTACCCGGCTATAAAAAAATGATGGAGATGATGGGCGGCCACAGTGGCGCCAATTTACCCAAAGCACAGGCTATTAAAGATGCTACCATGGCGCATTTTATTTTACAATATTATAAACCCGGCAGCCTGTTCCTGCATTTCAACGGCTCGTATCATTCGGATAATTACGAGGGTATACTTTGGTATCTCAAAAACAAACAACCGGGATTGAAATATGCCACGATCACCACCGTATCGCAAAAAGATGTGAATTCACTGCTTGCAGAGAACAAAGGGCGGGCAGATTTCATTATTTGTGTAGCGGAAAATATGACTACTACCTATTGATAACAGCGTTTGAACACCAAGGGCAACCATACGCGCCGCTACGCAGAAATTATCCTGATTTTTATAAATGCAGTATGCTATATCTGCACTATCGATCAAACTTATGATGAAAAAAGCTTATTTTGTTTCAGAAAAACCCGTTTAATGATGTTTCGAAAGTGTTTACTGGCTGGTTTACTGTTTGTGGTTTTGTTGCCGGATGCAAACAGCCAGTCACTTACTGTCGACACCTATACCAACCAGCTTCTCTTTAATATTTTCCAGGATCAACCGGATACAGCTATCCGTCCTTTTTTACGCCTCTACCTGCCATCCTTACTTGAGAAGAAAATAACACCAGCCGATCTTGGTTCAAGCGGTGGAAGCAAAACGCAGTATAGTTTTGAAATACATTCTTTTGTTTTTACCACGCATCCTTATTTGAACACCCCGTTTACCAATGGAAAAATAGAATTCTTTTGCCGGCGTTTGCACGATGGAAAAGGTATCCAGGTATACGATGTAAAATTATGGCTGGAATTTAATGAACTGGAGGATGCCGAAGCTGCCTATTCAAAAATATTAGTGGCATTTGATGCCATCAGCACAAACCATCGTTTCGGAAGTGGCAACGGCTACCGGAAAGCTGAATTCTCTGATACAAAAGCCACGAAAGGAATTAACAAGATCCAGTTCCGGATAACAGCGGACAACCTGGACCGCCACCGGTTCAAGATATTATTCGAAACAGATAATGAGCTCTGATAAAACTTCCTGGTTATCTCATTTTTCCCCTTGCCCATTTGAGTGCAATGGCCAGCTGCTCTTCACGCGTCATCCCTGAATTATCGAGCTCAACAGCGTCTGCTGCTTTACGCAATGGGCTGAATTCACGGTTACTGTCGATATAATCACGCATCTCCAGGTTATTCTTTACTTCTTCTATCGTGATATTCGGATTCTTAGCAAACAGTTCTTTAAATCTTCTTTGCACGCGGATGGCGGGATCGGCCGTGACAAATATTTTCAGTTCTGCATTTGGAAAAACGGTTGTACCTATATCCCTTCCATCCATCACAATACCTTTGCTCTCTCCCATTTTTTGTTGTTGCGCCACACCAAACTCACGCACTTCTTTTAAAGCAGACACTTCGCTTACATGTTCACTTACCAGCATATCACGGATCAGCGCTTCTACATTTTCATCATTAAGGAACATATCGCTCTGATTCGTTCTTTCATTATACTGAAACTCGAGTGTGACCTCACCAAGCGCTTTGTGAATTTCTCTTGTATGTTTCCAGTTAACATGCTGCCGCAGAAAATACAAGGTGATCGCACGATACATCGCGCCGCTATCGATGAATACATAATTCAACTCATTGGCCAGTTGCCTTGCCAGCGTGCTTTTTCCGCAGGATGAATAACCGTCGAGTGTGATGATGATCTTTTTCATATTGATTTGCGCCGTTCAGGCCGCTTGAGCGTCCCGACCGGTACAAATATCCAAAATAAAAGCCGGTGTAAGTAAACACCGGCTTTTATTTTTATCCAGTACCGCCTTACTATGAAGGCATTAACACTGTATCAACCACATGTATCACACCATTGCTTTGATTAACATCCTTGATGGTTACTGTAGACATACCGCCTTTTTCATCGGTCAGTACCAGTTTATTTCCTTTCATGGTTGCTTTTAATGTGCCACCTGATACCGTTTTAATGGTTGCTGTTCCACCACCGTCTTTGATCATCTTTGCAATGTCTTCGGCATTCCATCTTCCGGCCACTACATGATAGGTAAGGATCTTTGTCAATGTTCCTTTGTTCTCCGGTTTCACCAGGTTACCTACTGTTCCTTCGGGTAGTTTGTCAAATGCTTCATTGGTTGGTGCAAATACCGTGAAAGGCCCCATACCCTGCAATGTTTCAACAAGACCCGCAGCTTTTACAGCAGCCACCAATGTTGTATGGTCTTTAGAGTTCACTGCATTTTGAATAATGTTTTTTGTTGCATACATAGCTGCACCACCTACGGTTACAGGTTTGTCCATTTGCGCCATTGATGCATTGATAACAAATGCAGACAACAGCATTAAAGCGATCTTTTTCATAATGATTTTTTGTTATGGTTTTTAATTGTTTACCTATACACTTACGGAGGTGGGGAAGAAACAGTTTTCATCAACGAAAAAAATATTGAATATTGAACAAGGAATATTCACTGTTGAAGTAAAGGCAGTCTTGCGGGTGTAATAATTAAACAACTATTCTGTGAAAGTTATCACTGAGAATTTTTACGACTATATCAGGAAAGGTGAAGTAATTATTTTATGCAGGAAAGAATTGATCTTTTCGTTTGTGCATTTCTTCAGCGACTGCCCGGGCATCTGCATCACCTGCGCCGAGTTTTTCCAGGATGGTCTCGAAGCTTTGCTGGTCCCTGTTCTGGCTCAGTTTAAAAACATGTTCAATGCCGGTTACTTTTATTTCAAACGCCACAATCGCTTTTACCATACGCGTGACATAATCATCAGGGATATGTTTAAACGATGCAGGGGAGTTCTCTTTTTCAAAATGAGAAGTCAATTCATTAAGTAAACCCGGAAGTTCCTCTTCAGGTAAATAAGTTATTTCGCCCCTTACCTGCACGGTCATATAGTTCCAGGTAGACCCTTGCTGCGGATTGGTGTACCAGCTCGCGCTTACATAACAATGTGGGCCGGTAAAAACAGCCAGCACATTTTTATTGGTGCTGAAAGCCTGGTGATGGTCATTGCCTTTCATGATATGCCCGCGCAGGTATAATTGGCCCTCTCGTTCAACAAATAAAAAAGGAACCTGAGTGGTAACGGGTCTCTGTTCCGCATCAACACCCATCAACATAGCAAAAGGATGTTCTTTTATGAACTCGAGTACAATAGCAGCGTCTTTTTCTTTGTAGTGGGGTAAATTATACATGGATCGAAGATAATAAAAGAAAAAAAACTGTAGCCGCTGCAAAATGATGAATGGAAATATCAGATCACTTTCTCAATCATCCATATATGCCCGAAAGGATCCTGTATGTCTCCCTGCCGATACCCATAGTCATAATCCTGTGCAGGCGCAATTTCTTTACCGCCGGCGGCAATGGCTTTTGCCATAACTGTATCAACATCTGCAACCATTAATCCAATCTTTGTAGTTATCCCATTGATCTTTGCGGGAACAAAAATGCCTTTACCGGGGTTCTCTTCATGCAGGTGGAACATGGCTCCATCTATTTCGAGTTCCGAAACATGAATACTGCCATCATCATTGCTCCAGCGTCTTAATTCGATGGCATTAAAAGCATTTTTATAAAAATCAATTTCCATCGTACCACTGCTTATCGTCAGTTGGGGTACAAAGCTGGTTTTGGATAAGTTCATAATGACTTTTTTATTTTTTATAAAAATTCATGATAAAACTATTCGGTTACTGCCACAGGTTTTGTTGCGGATAAGTTTGCATTCCTGATCGCAATATTCCTCACAGCAGCAGATACAAAATCTCTGAATGCCTGTTTACTCACCGCATCATCTCCTATCATTGCCGGCACACCATCATCACCACCTTCGCGAATACTTTGAACAAGTGGTATCTGTCCCAGGAAAGGAAGATCGTATTCATCTGCCAAACGTTTGCCGCCTTCTTTTCCAAAAAGATAATATTTGTTATTGGGCAGTTCCGCCGGAGTGAAATAAGCCATATTTTCTACAAGCCCGATAATAGGCACATTGATCTGCGCTTGTCCGAACATAGCGATGGCTTTCTTTGCATCTGCAAGCGCTACCGTTTGCGGCGTGCTCACAATTACCACACCGGTAACAGGAATGGTCTGCATTACCGTTAGCTGGATATCACCAGTGCCGGGTGGCATATCAATGACCAGGTAATCGAGTTCGCCCCATTCTACATCCGTGATAAACTGCCTGATCGCACTGCTGGCCATCGGCCCGCGCCATACAACGGCGTTCTTTTCATCCACCAATAAACCAATACTGATCAGGCGGATGCCATATTTCTCGAGCGGAACGATCATTCCCTTGCCATCCACATCTTTCATCATCGGTCTTTCGCCACGCACACCAAACATAATGGGAACGCTGGGGCCATATATATCCGCATCCATCAATCCTACTTTTGCACCGCCTTCTGAAAGGGCAAGTGCCAGGTTTGCGGCGATCGTGCTTTTTCCTACCCCACCTTTTCCACTCACTACTGCGATAATATTTTTAACGCCTGCCAATACCTGCCTGTTGTCTTTCCGGTTAGTGGTTGTATTGGCGGTAAAATTCACCTGTACTTTAGCTTCCTTGTTTACGAGGATCTTAACCGCATTTTCACTTGCCGTGCGCATCATATCTTTCATGGGGCAGGCCGGGGTGGTTAATACAATGGTAAAGCTCACTTCATTGCCATTAATGGCTATGTCCTTTACCATATTGAGTGTTACGAGGTCCTTGCCCAGGTCGGGCTCCTGTACATTGCCCAGTGCCCTGAGAATATCTGCTTCTGTCATCACGAAAGTTTTTGTTAAAAAAGAATTCTGGCGGCAAAGTTAACCGCTTGCAGCCTTACTTTGTCGGAATTTAACGTGAGAAGGATATCGGGGTGAATTTTGTGTACAAAGGCTTTGTATTTTTGAACCGGATGAAGAAACTGTTACGATATTTTTTACTGGTGGTTACTCTGTTCATGCTGCAAAAAGGCTGGTCGCAGCAAATCAGCCCTTACCGCGATTCCGTGGTGCAGTTATATGGTGTAGTGATGACGGCAGACAGCCTGCAGGGTATCCCGTCCTGTAGCGTGATCGTGGAAGGCAAAGGCCGCGGAACTATTACCAGTTACGACGGGGTCTTCTCCATAGCCGTACTCAAAGGTGATAAGATCCGGTTTTCAAGCGTTGGCTTTAAGGACCGTACCATCGAAATCCCAAGAAATCTTACCGAAAATCAATACAGCGTTATTCAGTTATTGGTGAGTGATACCGCCTACCTGCCGGCCACCATCCTCAAACCCCGCCCTACGCGCGAACAATTCGAACGTGATTTTGTGAACAATAAGGCTCCCGACGATTTACTAGAAACAGCCCGAAAAAATACGGAAGAAGCGCAAAGAAGAACCCTCCTCAACAGCCTTCCTGCCGATGGAAGAGAGGCCGTTAACTACCAGCTGCGCCAGCAGGCCACCAAAGCCTACTACAGCGGCCAGTTACCTCCTATGAATATTCTTAACCCGGCAGCCTGGGCAGATTTTATACAGGCATGGAAGCGGGGCGATTTTAAAAGTAAAAAAGATTAACTGTAAGGGATTAATTAGCTAGTCTGGAGATAGAAGTCTGGAGACTGGGTTATGCAGTCTCCAGACTTCTAACTCCAGACTCTTACCCTTATAAATTCTTTTAAGATAAATCCCACTTCTCGGTACTAAGATTTTACATTTGCCATGAACAAATTACCTGTTAATGGCTTTACAGAATATTACAGTGATTGGCGCCGGCACCATGGGCAATGGTATCGCGCATGTATTTGCGCAAAGCGGGTTTAGAGTAACCATTGTAGATGTGAATGCGGCGCAATTGGAAAAAGCCATTCAAACCATTGAAAAGAATTTAGAACGGCAGGTAACCAAAGGCACACTTTCTGCCGAACAAAAACAATCTGCATTAGCAAATCTTTCCACTCAAACGGATATTGCAACAGGCGTGGCTTCGGCCGGGTTGGTTGTAGAAGCGGCTACGGAAAACATAGATTTGAAGCTGAGAATATTCAAACAACTGGATGAAGCGGCTCCTGCAGGCGCTATCCTCGCAAGTAATACTTCCTCTATCTCCATTACCAGGATTGCTGCGGTTACCAAAAGGCCGGGATCGGTTATCGGTATGCATTTTATGAACCCGGTACCGGTGATGAAACTGGTTGAGATCATTAATGGATATGCTACAGAAAAAGAAGTAACAGAAAAAATTGTTGCATTGAGTACGCAATTGGGTAAGATTCCCTGCGTGGTAAATGATTATCCCGGTTTTATCGCTAACCGTATATTAATGCCCATGATCAATGAAGCTATTTACAGTTTATATGAAGGCGTTGCAAGCGTGGAAGCAATCGATACGGTAATGAAACTCGGTATGGCACATCCGATGGGGCCTTTGCAACTGGCAGACTTTATCGGCCTTGATGTATGTGTAAGTATCCTGAATGTTTTGTATACTGGTTTTGGTAACCCGAAATATGCACCTTGCCCTTTGCTGATTAATATGGTTACCGCAGGCAAACTGGGAGTGAAAAGTGGTGAAGGATTTTATCAATATACTCCGGGAAGCAAAGAATTGGTGATGAGTGGGAGGTTCAAATAATTTCTTGTTTGCACTTACAGTTAACGACTGCATATGTTTTTTATACTCTCTAAAGTTTTATTCTTTTTGCTCATCCCATTCTGGTGGATCGTTATTTTATTGATATGGAGATGGGTCAGCAAAGACCAAAGGACAAAAAAACGATTGTTGACGATTACTATTATAATCCTGATCCTTTTTACCAACCCTTTTTTGTACCGTAGTATGGTAATGCTTTGGCAGCCTCCACTGAAAAATCTATCTGCCAATCAAAAATTTGATGCCGGGATAATTTTGGGTGGACTTGCAGGATATGATAAAAATGGCGTCGGTCATTTTGGTGGCGGCGCAGACCGGTTTATACAAACCGCTAATCTTTATCATAGAGGTATTATCAAAAAGATCATTGTGAGTGGCGGTACGGGCAAACTCAGCCAGGATGAACCGCCTGAAGCTCCTTTTCTCCGGGAAGAATTTATATTGAATGGAGTGCATGATTCTGATATTGTTATTGAAAGCAGGTCAAGAAATACTTCTGAAAACGGCATTTTTTCTAAACGCATCAGCGATTCATTAGGATTAAGACCTCCTTTTGTTCTTATTACTTCAGCCTCACATATGAGACGATCAGTAAGTGTGTTCAAGAAGGTAGGATTTGACTGTATTCCATTTCCGTGTGATTACAAAGTAACTCCGCAGAAATTTTCAATGGATAATATGATCATTCCAAATATCTCATTACTTAGAGAATGGGCAGAATTGTTGAAAGAAATGGTGGGTCTGTGTATTTACAAGATCGCGGGAAAAGCATAGTTCGAGTTGAAATCATTTCATCTTTTGAATATCCAACGAATTGATGCACTTTAGCTTATAAAGCACTTCATCTAATCTTGCCTTTGGTATGCCTATTTTCAAAAGGCAAAACAGTTGCATTTCCTGTTCCACTACCCCACAGCCAAATTGTTTTACGATCATCATCACTTCATTCATCAATGTATAATCAAAATGCAGTTCATACATTGCTTCGATCGGTTTCTGTATTACCGGTATCAATTGCAGAACCATGGCTGTGGCTGATTTGTATGCCTGTATCAACCCGGGTACACCCAACAACGTGCCGCCAAAATACCGTACAACGATCACCGTGATATTGGTAAGTTGTTTGCTGTCTATCTGCCCTAATATCGGCCTGCCTGCCGTTCCTGAGGGTTCGCCATCGTCGCTCACCCTGAACAGGTTGCCATCCCAGCCCAGCCTGTAAGCAAAACAATGATGCACTGCTTTGGGATGTTCCTTTTTTAGTTGCTGTAAATATTGTTTACACTCCTCAACGGTTTGTACAGGATAGGCATAGGCAATAAATTTACTGCCCCTGTCTTTATATTCAGCGAAAGAAGATTTTTCTATGGTCTGGTAATATTCCGGATCGCTCATAATGTATCACCAAATGCAATGAGATAAATAGCGACCAATGAAAGAGCGATGCCGAGCCAATTGATCTTTGACAATTTTTCTTTGAAGACCAACCAGGCTACAACCGAACTGAATAAAACAATACCCATATTATTTACCGGTATGCTGGCACTGCTCTGCCATGGACTTTGTTTCAAAAAACGAACAAGGCACCAGATGGAGAAATAATTCGGCACTCCGATGATGATGCCTGCAGCCAAATGCTTAAAAGCAAATATTTGTTTCCCCCTTGCATACTGAACCAATAAAAGCAGGGAGCCGATTACTGCCGCAGATAAAAAACCACTGATCAGGTAAGCATTTTTATTTTCTTCCGTTACATATTGTTTCTGTACATGGTTGATCAATGCGTCTAACAACCCGCTGCCGATAAACAGCACAACAGGCAATATGTATTCCCATTTTTTTATGCCCGCTTCAAGACCGGACTCCAGTTGTTTGCTTTGGTAGCAGGTAAGTATTACCGCTGCCAAGGCAATAATCACACCGGCGAGTTTCCAACCTGCCACGGATTCTCCATAGAGATATACAGAGAGAACAACCGGTATGATCAGCGATAATTTATTGGCCACCGAAGCAACTGCCACACCGATCTTCTGTGCAGTAATACCCACAACATTAAAAATGGAAACAAACAATACCCCCATCACACAGGCCCATTTGAACCACGGGGTATGCATAATTGCTGCATTCACGGGAAATGAACCGTTTACAAAAGAACCGGTGATCACACAAGTGATATAGTTAAAAACGATGGCCTGGAAAATATTCACTTTGTATTTTTCACATACTTTAAAAGCGAGTGTGAGGTAACTGGTTAATATGATGCTTCCTGCGAGATAGAACATTAGCGACTGAGTGGTTTACTTGTTTATTAGTTGATTGGTATAATACTGAATGTTGTCTGATGATATTTTTTCTGAGTTTTCTGCGTGGAGTTTATTCAATAAAGGTGCGGATAATCCATCCGGGATGGTCATTTCTTCATTGGTTATTACGCGCGCTTCATCCCACAACCCTGCATCAATAAAAGATTGCAGGAGTTTTGTGCCACCTTCAACAAGAATACTTTGCAAACCAAGTTCGTAGGCAATTGCGGTTATCTGCTGAACGATCCCTTCTTCTTTGTTTATTTGACGGTAAAGAATATTATTATTTTCTTCCTGTTTTTTTCCATTGAAAATAATAGTCCGCTGTTGCTGATCAAATATTTTTAAATGCGGGGGCAGGCGCAGCGACATATCCAATACCATTCTTACCGGGTTATTCCGCTTCCACAAACGATTGTTCAGGGATGGATCATCCAGCAATGCAGTGTTTGTTCCAACCAATATAGCCACTTCTTCCGCCCGCCATTGATGGACGAGGCGATTGGTGTATTCATTTGTGATAAGCAATCTTTCTTTTGTATTGCCCGCGATCTTTCCATCGCCTGACTGCGCCCATTTTAAAATAATATACGGGCGCTTTTGTGTTACAAATACTAAGAAACGTTTATTCAATTCTTTGCATTCTTTTTCTAAAATGCCGGTAACCACTTCAACTCCTGCTTTTTGTAATTTTTCAATTCCTCGCCCATCCACTTCTGTAAAAGGGTCGCGGCAACCTATAACCACTTTTGGGATGTTTTTTTGGATAATAAGATCGCTGCAGGGAGGTGTTTTGCCAAAATGGGCACAGGGTTCGAGTGAAACATATAAGGTAGAAAAAGGAACCAGTTTTTCGTCGCTTGCTGATACGCTGTTGACACAGTTTACTTCCGCATGCGGTTGCCCATACTGCCGGTGATAACCTTCTCCTATAATATGGCCATCATGCACCAATACCGCACCTACCATCGGGTTGGGCGCTACCATGCCTGCACCTTTCCGGGCAAGCTCAATACAGCGGCGCATATAAGATTGGTCAATATCAGGCATAAGAGAATTGGCAAAAATAGCCAAATGGTGCTAACATTGCAGCATGACTATCCAGGAGGCACAGCAAACGGCCCTTATGCAATTGAAAAAATTGTATGCTGAAAGGGAAGCCGTCAATATTACTGATTGGGTAATGGAACATATTACCGGTAAAAAAAGGATTGACCGTTTACTGGATAAACAGGCAATATTTGCCGGATCTCAAATAGCTAAGCTCGATAGTATCTTAGAAGAATTGGCCACTAATAAACCTGTTCAATACGTCCTTGAAGAAGCCTGGTTTGCAGGGATGCGTTTTTTTGTAAATGAATATGTTTTAATACCCAGGCCTGAGACGGAGGAACTTGTTGAATGGATAGCTTTAGAAAGTCAAAAGTTAAAAGTCAAAAGTCAAAAGATCCTGGATATCGGCACCGGCAGTGGGTGTATACCTATTGCTTTAAGAAAGAAAATGCCGGGATGTTCTGTTATTTCGATTGATGTGAGTGAAGATGCCTTAGAAGTTGCCAGGAAAAACGCGGATAGTTTACAGGCTGATATTGACCTGCTGCATTTTGATTTTCTGAACGAATCAAATTGGGGCCAGCTTCCGGTTGTTGATCTTATTGTAAGCAATCCTCCCTATATCAAACAATCGGAACATAGCAGCATGGCGAAGAACGTTCTTGATTTTGAACCCTCCATCGCTTTGTTTGTGCCGGACGAGGATGCGCTAGTGTTTTACAGGAAAATAGCAGCTTTCTCAAAAACACATCTTTCACCAAACGGCTCCATTTTTTTAGAGATCAATGAAGCATTGGGTAATGAAATTATTGATCTGTATGAAAGCTTTGGTTATGCTGTTGAGTTGAGAAAGGATATGCAGGGGAAGGATAGGATGGCGAGAGTTAATTTGAAAATTTGAAAATATGCAAATTTGAAAATTGCTTCCGCCATCGTGAACAGGTTTTCAATTTTCAAATCTTCAAATTGCCACATTTTCAAATTAAAATATCAATTATTATTAACCGCCATCACCGGCGTTGCTCCCAATTTTTTGATGATCTGCATTACGCGAATAGCGGTGCCGAGATGCGCGGTGCTGTCGCCGTTGATCACTACGGAAGGTTTATCGGTTTCTTTTTCCAGGTAGGTTTTTAATTCAACCTCTAATTGATCGATGGTAAGTTTTTTCTGGGCGAGGAAGAGGTTTTGGTCCTTATCCACCGTTATTACAACCGTTTGTTTGGATTTCGTATCGCTTTTGGCTTTCGGGTTGGAAACTTTGATCACATTGGGATTGGCCAATGTAGAAACGATCAGGAAGAACAACAGGAGAATGAACAAAATATCATTCAATGCGCCTGTGTGCACTTCAGGATGGGCTTTTAATCGTTTCCGGATATTCATTGTATGAGTTAAAAGTTAATAGTTAAAAGTTAATAATTGACCAGTGCTGAACTGTTGAGTAATGATAATATGTACAAGTGTGCGACGCAACAAAAGCTAAATTCTTATTCTGCTGTTTGGCCAACATTCTTTTCATAATTATTAATTACTAACTATTAATTATTAATTGATTTACCGCGTAGGTTCCTGTAACACATCAATAAACTCTGCACTTGCTGCTTCCATTTTGTTGGCGGTTTTATCGATCTGTGTTGTTAATGCATTGTGGCCGATATAGGCCAGCAAACCAATGATCAGTCCCGTTCCGGATGTGATCATTTTAACATAAATACCACCGGCAATATCATTCAATGTGAACTGTCCCGAACTGGCGATACCATAGAATAACTGGATCATACCGACAATGGTTCCGAGAAACCCGAACATAGGAGCAATACCTGCGATAAGGGAAAGAATGGAAAGGTTTTTCTCCATGTTATACATTTCCAGCTTACCTACGTTCTCCATGCTTTTTTCAATGGCATCTATGGGTTTACCGATACGCTGAAGACCTTTATCGATCATTCGTGCCACAGGATTATTGGTATTTTTTGCGAGGTTACGCGCTGCGCTTACATTTCCGGTGATGATATTATCGCGGATGATGTTCATAAAATTCGGATCGATGCGTGATGCTTTGCGGATGGCCATCAATCTTTCGATGAACACAAAAATAGCAGCCACCAGCAAGAGGTATAAAGGATACATGATCCATCCACCTTTCTCAAGCAGCGACCATAAAGATATTTTTTCGGCAGCGGCAGGTAAAGCGCCGGCGACTTTTTGTAAGGTATCTATCTGGAGCAGATCGAACATCGCTTAACAATTTAGGTAAGGCTAAAATTAGCTGCTTCTACGAAAGAACGGTATTACTGTGAATAAAAAGGCGGTGGTATGGGATTTTAGGAAAGCTTTTACACATATTGGGTTTACAAACTATGTAATAGCCCGGGTTATATGTTTTACCTTGTATCTATAATTCTTCAACTATGGCTTTGTCCTCTTTCTGGCAATACGATGCAGCACAGGTAATGACCGAACTTAAAACAACCGTTAACGGGCTTTCAGATGTGGAAGCGACAAAAAGAGCTGCTGAGAAGGCAGAAAAGAAAAAAGCAAGTCACCCTTCTCTACAGGACCTGGTACTTTTTATTTCGCAATTCAAGAGCCCGCTGGTTTTGTTACTGGTGGCGGCAGTGATTCTTTCCGCCATATTGGGCGAAACGTCCGATGTATTTATCATTTTATTTATTCTGCTGGCAACAGGTATTATGAGTTTTATCCAGGAAAGGCATGCGGGTAAAGCAGTGGAAAAATTGAGGTCGATCATCCGTACTAAAGTAAAAGTGATGCGGGATGGAAAAGAAGCCAGTGTATTTACAGAAGAGATTGCGCCGGGAGATATACTGAATTTTTCTGCAGGCGATATTATCCCGGCTGATTGTTTACTTATCGAAGAAAAAGACCTGCATGTAAATGAAGCGACACTCACAGGAGAAACCTATCCTGCAGAAAAATCGATAGGTCCTGTGGCTGCCGAGACCGGTATTCCCAAAAGGACCAATACATTGTTTGAAGGAACAAGTGTGGTAAGTGGTTCCGGCAAAGCGGTTGCGGTATTGACGGGGAAGGATACCGTATTTGGAATTATTTCTGCAAGCCTTTCGCAACCAACCGAAGAAACCGCTTTTGAAAAAGGGATACGCAAATTTGGATTTTTACTGATGCAGATCACTATTGTATTGGCGATTATTATCCTGGCTGTGAATATTTATTTTGGAAAACCCCTGCTTGATTCGCTTCTCTTCGGCCTTGCGTTGGCTGTAGGCATGGCACCTGAACTTTTACCTGCTATTATGACGATAGCCATGTCATCAGGCGCCAAAAAATTAGCTGAAAAAAAAGTGATCGTAAAAAAATTATCGTCTATCCAGAATCTTGGCGAAATCAACTTGTTTTGTTCAGATAAAACGGGCACACTTACTGAAGGTGTATTAAAAGTTTCATCGATAGTTGGTATCGATGGGCAGGAAAGCGCCGCAATAAAAGAATTGGCCTTTTTAAACGCGAGTTTTGAAAGCGGCTTTGCTAACCCGATGGATGAAGCTTTGCGCGCCATGACGGGTGTTACAACAAATGGCTATAACAAAACAGATGAGATACCTTATGATTTTATCCGTAAATGTTTAAGTGTTGCTGTAAAAAAAGACGGTGATAATAAGATCATTACCAAGGGCGCACTAAATAATATTATCGCCAAATGTACACAGGCACTACAGCCTGACGGTTCTGTTTTACCTATTGAAACAGCCAAAGAAAAAATAGATCTTCTTTACAAACAATACAGCGGGCAGGGCTTCAGAACTATTGGTGTTTGTTATAAGCCAACTGATGAAGGGAAAGCCTTGACAAAGGATGATGAACAGCAGATGATATTTGCAGGTTTTGTTTTACTATATGATCCACCGAAAGAAGGTGTTGTAGAAGTAATTGAAGCATTAAGAAGCAATGGCGTAATACTTAAGATCATTACAGGCGATAATAAATTAGTAGCGGCATTTATTGCTGATAAAATGGGACTAAAGAACTGCGTAGTTATCTCCGGTGAAGAGATAGCAAAAATGAGTCCCGAAGCATTGGTACAAAATGTGCAGACCGCCAATGTATTTGCGGAAATAGAACCGCAGCAGAAGGAGAATATTATCAAAGCTTTCCGCAAAGCAGGCAATACCGTTGCTTATATGGGAGATGGTATTAATGATGTGGCTGCCATCAATGCCGCGGATGTTGGTATTTCAACGAATAACGCGGTAGATGTGGCCAAAGAAGCCGCGGACGTTGTTTTACTTGAAAAAGACCTTGCTGTATTGAATGCAGGCATTCTTGAAGGAAGAAGGATCTTTTTAAATACGTTGAAATATATTTATACAAGTACCAGCGCCACTTTTGGAAATATGTTCAGCATGGCCGGCGCATCGTTAATATTACCGTTTCTTCCTATGCTTCCGCAACAGATCCTGTTGACAAATTTCCTTACTGATTTTCCATACATGGCCGTCGCAGGAGATAATGTGGATGAGGACCAGTTAAAATTCCCGCAAAAATGGAACCTGAAACAGTTAAAAAATTTCATGCTCGTATTCGGGTTACACAGCTCTGTTTTTGATTACCTTACTTTTTATGCCTTATACAAACTGTTTAAAGCAGATCCCGATACATTTCATACAGGCTGGTTCATTGAATCGATCTGCACGGAGCTACTGATCTTATTTGTAGTGCGGACACATAAATCATTATTGAAAAGCGCACCCGGTAAATTGCTGATTGGTTTAAGCATTGCAGCTTTATTGATCACCATGGCACTTCCTTTTACACCATTCGCCAAAGACCTGGGCTTTGTAGTGCCTCCTCTAAAACTGATTGGGATCGTTGTAGGAATATTGGCGTTGTATGTGATAACCGCAGATATGATCAAAGTGATATTTTTTAAAAGGTCTGCTGTGTAATATGAGCCACTATTTTTATTGATAGGAAGAAAAAATTGCCACAGACAACACAGATTACCACAGAAAAAATCTGTGATAATCTGTGTCGTCTGTGGCAAAAAAGTTAAGATGCACTTCCACATTCAAACTTCACTGCTCTCTATTCAATATTCCTACGGTTTCGGCATTTCTTTCAACTTGCTCATTGCCATGATCTGGCGCATGTTATTCTCCATTCCTTCGGGGCTGCCATCGAGGAATATGACATTGCCTTTTCCTATTTCGGCGAAGTTTTTAATGGCCTCCGTCCACATGCTGAATAAGATCACATTGGTATCAAGATTGGCCTGCTTCATTTGTTCGGCAGCCTGGCTCATACCCTTGGCCACTTCTTCTCTAAAGAGAGCTACACCCTGTCCGCGCAAACGGGCTGCTTCTTTTTCTGCGTTGGCTGAGATCTTGATGGCGTTACCTTCTGCTTCGGCGGCTTTTGTTTTGGTGATCAACAACGCCTGTCCTTCGTTTTCTGCGGCGGCTTTCAGGTTATTACTGGCCACTACCCTGCTCATGCTTTCCATGATCACCTGGTCGAACGTGATATCATTGATCTGCAGATCCTGCAAATGATAACCCCATCCTTCCAGCGACAGATCTATCTGTTCTTTTACAAACTCAACTATTTCGCGACGGAGTAATAATATTTCCGCCTGTTTTTTTGTGGCTACAAATCCGCGAATGCTTCCTTCCACGGTGCGGATCAATGCCTGCATAAGATCTTTATCGCTGATAAATTTGAATGCCACGTTTTTGATCGACTCCTCATCCTGGTTGATAACCGAATAAAGCAACATGCTTTTGAAATACACGTTCGCCTGGTCAAGCGTTACGGCCTGGAACTCCAGTTCCACCGAACGGTTTTGAATGCTGACAGTCTTAAATACCTGTTCCAGGATAGGTATCTTGAAATTTAAACCGGGACGTAAAATGCGGCGGTATTTACCGAACATGGTGATCACGGCAATGGTACCCTGGTTCACTGTAACCAGTCCGCTGAAAACTATGATGATAATGGCTAATACCCACCAATAGTGTGCAAGAATGTCCATCGTTGTAAGTTTTGATTTTGATGTAAGTTAGAAGGTTAGTCGCTAAAAAGGAAGTTTTATTACACAAAAGCCGTTTACTGCAAAAAATGACTGACGAAATACGTTTATCCTGTTTCACCGCCTCGGTTTTCTTACTTCAACATTCTTTGTTCAATATTCATTATCCAATATTCGCTTCGCCCTCTGCCCACACCTGCACCAGTTCCACCAAAACCTCCACAGCCTTTTCCATGTCCCGCACACCTATCCACTCATGTTTGCTGTGAATGGCCTGCATGCCGGTGAAAATATTCGGGCAGGGCAACCCCATAAAACTCAACCGGCTTCCATCAGTGCCACCGCGGATAGGTTCTTTCACCACAGTTAAGCCCACACGGCGATACGCCTCTTCAGCATTTGCCGTGATCTGTGGATATTGGTCCAGTATCTCTTTCATATTGCGGTACTGTTCCTGGATCTCAAATTGCATGGTTGCTTTAGGATGAGCGATAAGAATATTTTCTGCCAATGTTTTTAGTCTTGCTTCATGCACGGCTAATTGTGCCGTATCAAAATCGCGGATCAAAAATTCGATCATTGCTTTTTCTGCAAGTCCATCGACATGTAATGGATGAACGAATCCCTGTTTTTCATTTGTTGTTTCAGGCGACCATTCATGTTTAGGCAAGGCCGATAAGATCTCTCCTGCGATTTTTAAGGCATTTACCATTTTTCCTTTTGCATAACCCGGATGAGAGATCACGCCATGAATCGTAATCGTTACTGCATCAGCGCTGAAAGTTTCATCTTCAAAGGTACCTAGTTCCCCACCGTCTAATGTGTACGCGAATTCCGCGCCTAATTTCTGGAGGTCGAGTTTGGCTGTGCCTTTTCCTACTTCTTCATCGGGTGTAAACAAAATTTTGATCGTGCCGTGTTTAACTTCCGGATGTGTAATAAGATAATGCGCCATATCCATGATCTCCGCAACACCGGCTTTATCATCTGCTCCTAATAAAGTTGATCCGCTTGCCGTGATGATACGGTTACCGATATGTTCTTTCAGATAAGGATATTCATCGGCCTTGATCACCTGCGTTTTATCATCCGGCAATACAATATCATCACCGTTGTATAATGTATGCAGAATGGGTTTCACGTTTGTACCACTGCAATCGGGCGCCGTATCCACATGACTGCAAAAACATATAACAGGTACTTTTCTGTCTGTGGTTGCAGGAATAGTCGCATACACGTAGCCAAATTCATCGGTATGTGCATCGGTAATACCCATCTCCAACAATTCTTTGGCCAATAATTGTGATAAGTCTTTTTGTTTTTCAGAACTCGGATGCGAATCACTCTGCGGATCACTTTGCGTATCAATCTGCACGTAACGCATGAAACGTTCAACAACTGTATATAGATAATCTTTCATTTTGTTTGTTGAATTGTATGTCGGAAGTTAATGAAAGAGTGTTACAACTTTACAGGATTTCTGCACCGCCTAACCACAAACTGCCTCACGCACTTGCAAATGCAAGAACCGTTTTATATTTTGTTACCCAAACCAAAACACCCCATATGAAGAAATCAATTATTGGCGCCGTTGTTGGCGGTTTGCTCATTTTTATCTGGCAAACGATCTCATGGACAGCACTCGACCTCCACCGTCCTTCGCAGGATTATACGCGCAAACAGGACACTATCATGAGTTTTCTCAATGCCACGCTTGATAAAGAAGGCGGTTACCTCATGCCAACTGTACCCAAAGGCACTTCCATGGACGAAGCAACCAAGATCGGTGAAAAAATGAATGGCAAACCCTGGGCATCTATCCAATACCACAAATCATTTAATGGCAACATGAATGATATGTACATGAATATGTTCCGTGGTTTTGTAGCAACGGTTGTCATGGTATGGCTGCTTTGCTGGATCCTTGGTAAATGGGCCAAACCAAGTTTCTTCAATATTTTTCTTGCCTGTATTTTCACCGGCCTGATCGTGTTCATCAACGAACCCTACAATAATTTTATCTGGTACAAACTATTCGATGTCCGCGCTCATATGATCGATGCCCTCGCGAGCTGGGGACTGTGCGGGATCTGGTTGGGATGGTGGATGAGTAGAAGATAGTTTGTGGTTTGTAGTTATTACATTCAAAGAGCCTGATAAAATGCATCAGGCTCTTTTTTATTAATTGTAATAACCAGGCGGTGGCTATATACCGATCGCGGTCCTAACTACAAACCCCAAACTCCAAACCACAAACCGCTCTACGGCATTATGATCAACGACTTGCTTCCAGTAATTTCAACAAGCTCCAAATCGAATATCAGGTCCTCACCGGCTAATGGGTGATTGGCATCGAGTATTACTATCTCATCTTTTACTTCAACGATCACAACAGGAAAATTTTGTCCCTGGCCGTTGCTCATATTCAGTTGCATGCCTGCTTCAGGAGTCATGTCTGCAGGGAAACGTTCTTTTGGAAATTCCATGATCATTTCTTCCTGTTTAGGTCCGTATGCTTCATCAGCAGGTATCTGTATGGTTTTCTTTTCACCAACGGTCATACCGGTAACACCGGCATCAAAACCTGGTATCACCATTCCACCACCTACTTCAAACTCCAATGGCTCGCGGCCCTCAGAAGAATCGAAAGTTGTTCCGTCTGTTAACTTACCGTGATAATGGATCTTTACGGTATCACCTTTTTTTACTTGTTGCATGTTTATTTTTTTTGAGACCCGGCTTCCGCCAGGTAAATTTAAATAATGTGGCCAGCTTTGTATCTTTTCTCAACATCCGTTGCGTCGCACACTTCAGCTGAAGGAATACTAATCAACAAATCAAAAAAGAAACACCGGTTTCCAGCGGGCAAAAGTACAATCCTAAATCAAGAACAGGCAAGTATTTTTAATTAACTTTCGCTCTTTAAGCTATTCATATGAAGAAATTATTGATCGCGTTGATCCTCTGCATATTGGCAACCCAGTTTGTTCCTCAAAGATCCATCGGACAAGCCCTTTCTCCGGATGCTACGCCAAATTCCGGGCCAATACCAGCAGCCTATCGGACCAAGGTATACCTGCCATTACTTAAAGGAAAACGTGTTGGCATTTTTGCCAATCATACGGCTACTATCGGCAACAGGCATTTGGTAGATACATTGTTATCGCTGGGAGTAAAGATCACCAAAGCTTTCGGCCCCGAACATGGTTTTCGCGGGACAGCGGATGCGGGTGAAAAAATAGAAAATTACAATGATCCGGCTACGGGTATACCAGTGATATCACTCTATGGAAAAAAAAGAAAACCAACCGCAGAGGACCTCGCCGATGTAGATATTTTGTTGTTCGATATACAGGATGTGGGTACGCGTTTCTACACATTCATTTCTTCGCTGCAGGAATTTATGGAAGCCGCATTCGAGAACAGTAAACCACTAATGATCCTCGACCGCCCAAATCCCAATGGTTATTTTGTTGATGGGCCAGTACTTGATACTGCGTATAGAAGTTTTGTAGGTATGCAACCCATTCCCACTGTTTACGGAATGACGATCGCTGAATATGCATTCATGATCGCGGGTGAAAGATGGCTCACAGAAAAAGCAAACGAGAAACACGATTATTACAAACGCGCAGAAAATTCAGCCGATACCTTATTCCATTTCCAGGTGATCAAATGCGCCAACTACACGCATAAGGACAGGTATCAGTTGCCTATTAAACCTTCACCCAATCTTCCCGATATGTCGTGTATATACTGGTACAGCACTACCTGTTTATTTGAAGGAACAGTTTTAAGTGAAGGACGCGGCACCGATCATCCGTTCGCCATATTCGGACATCCATCATTGCCAAAAAATCTATTCAAGTTCACTCCCACCAGCCGCGATGGCGCCAAAGAACCCAAACTCAAGGACCAATTGTGTTATGGCTGGAATTTATATGGCTTAGAACTGTTGCGAAAGGTTAACAACAATAACAAAATTGAACTGCAATATGTATTGGATGCCTACAAAGCCTTTCCCGATAAAGCCAATTTTTTTATCATTCCCAAAAATGGAAACGCAAATGGATCTTATTTCAATAAGCTCGCAGGGAATAATGAATTGATGGAACAGATTAAGGCAGGCAAAACAGAACAAGAGATCCGGGATAGCTGGCAGCCAAAGCTGGACGCATTTAAAGCGATACGCAAGAAGTATTTGTTGTATACAGATTTTGAATGACCGAGCATTAATTTGAAAATTAGCAATTTGAAAATTTGAAAATTCAAATACAGGGAGACGCTGGAGATTCCCAGTCTTCCTCATTTTCAAATTTTCAAATTCTCAAATTTTTCAAATCAGGTATATTTGCCGCATGTCAACAACAGACCTTCGAATCATTTTCATGGGAACACCGGATTTTGCAGTGGCATCATTAGATGCGCTGGCAAATGCCGGGTTTTCTATCGTGGGCGTCATCACCGCTCCTGATAAACCCGCAGGCAGGGGAATGAAATTAACCGAGAGTGCCGTAAAAAAATATGCAGTTGAAAAAGGCTTACACATTCTGCAACCTGAAAAATTAAAGAATCCTGCATTTATTGAAGAACTACGCGAATTAAAAGCAGACCTGCAGATAGTGGTTGCTTTTCGCATGTTACCTGAAATAGTATGGAACATGCCGCCGTTAGGCACTGTAAATCTTCATGGTTCATTATTACCCCAATATCGCGGCGCGGCGCCCATTCATTGGGCCGTGATCAATGGTGAGAAACAAACAGGCGCTACCACTTTCAAACTGAAACATGAGATAGATACAGGCGATATACTTTTACAAAAAAGTTTCCCGATCGGTGATGATGAAACCACGGGCGAAGTACACGACAGGATGAAAATGATCGGTGCGGATCTTTTGGTTGAAACAGTAAAAGGTTTGACCGACAATAGTTTGCAAAAGATAGACCAATCATCGATCGTTGAAGCATCCGTACTTAAACATGCACCAAAAATATATACCGAAACTTGCCAGATCCATTGGAATGAGACTGCTGATAATATCCACAACCTTATCCGTGGCCTGTCCCCTTTTCCCGGCGCCTTGACTGTATTGGATGAAAAAATACTGAAGGTGTACAGAAGTAAAAAAGAGTACAGTTCTCATGATCATGTTACGGGCAAAGTATTCTCCGATGGAAAAACATTTTTAAAATATTCCTGCGTTGATGGTTATATCCATATCCTCGATCTGCAACTTGAAGGGAAGAAAAGAATGTTGGTGGAAGATTTTCTTCGCGGTTACCGGCTTAGCTCTTTGTAACCCTGTAAATCCTTGCCTCTATGGTAAAGCCTTCTCTTCGATTTTTTTTCACCACAGAGGCAGAGTGAGCATAGGTTTTCAGCCAGAGAGAACTAATTATTGAGCTTTGCTTTTAATTCGGAGAGTTCCGCTACACCTTGCTTGCGCCAGATCTCTTTGCCGTTTTTATAAATAATAAAAACAGGAAGGGCATCCACTTTTTGTGACTTCATTACATCAATGTCAATTCCACCATCCACTTTTACCAATTTGAATTTATCTGAAAGGTCGCTTTGCAACTGTTCTAAAACCGGTTCCATCTTTTTGCACGGTGGGCACCATTCGGCTCCGAAATCAACCAATACCAGGTCTGCTGATTTAGAAAGTTCTTTGTACTGAGCTACGGTTAATTGCCCTTTCGTACCAACCGCTTCAACGGCCTTCCCTTCCATCTTCCAGGCAGTTAGCCCGCCTTTGAGATTCTGCACATCTGTAAAACCATTGTCCAATAACCATTTGGCAGCAGCGGCGCTACGCATACCTGACGCACAATACACTAATAAAGGCTTGGCTTTGTCGATGTACTTGATGCGGTCAGCAAACTCGTTCTTGTTTAACCAATCAGCCTGCAACGAGTTCTTCAGATGTCCTGACTGATATTCACCCGCCGTGCGAACATCCAGTAATTGTGGCTGTTGCGTATTGATCCGTTTTTCAAATTCAGTGCAAGACAATCCGTCCTGTGCATTCACATGCAAAAATAAAACGGCAAGTAACACAGTAAGACAAAGGTTCTTTTTCATAACTAATTATTCAAAATAAGTAACCGTAACTGTAAACTTCGGATCGGTTAATCCTAATGCGGAAGCGGCAGAATTACTTAAGCGCAAAAGCAAGCCATTAGCGCCTTTTGTTTCCTGTAGTGGACCCAACACCATGGCGCAAATACTCTTATTACCGGGACCGGTAATACGCACCACCGTTTTGGGTGCAATATCATTCATCAACACATAAAATTTTCTGTCGGTCCAGCCACTGATCGTTTTAAAAATAGCGGCATCACCCGAATGAAATTGCTGCGTTTGCTCTTTTGTATGTTCGGCGTAACCCGCTGCAAAATATCCTTCATCACCTTCTTTCGGAGAATATTCCAAAGAAACAGGTTCCTCTTTTTTCTTTACTTCAACCACCACGGTTTTTTTCTCTGCAGGTTTGGGAATATCCTTAGGTATAACTATTGGTGTATTGTTTGCCTGCGCGTCTTTTTGCACAGGGGGAGGAACTACCGGGTCTTTTTTCTCCGCAGGTTTTTTCTCTACTGGTGCTGTATTTGATTGCACAGTTGTATTAACTGGAGTGATATCTTTTTTGGTCTCTGCTTTCTTTTCCGTTATCTCCGGCATTTTTGCGTTCACCATATAACCGATGATCAGTTTTTGTCCATCTTTCAAAGCATCTTTCTGCATATGGTTCCATAAACGCATAGAAGCGAGTGGCACTTTGTTATAAGCCTGGCTTATGCGATAAAGGTTCTCTCCTTTTTTGACCACATGATAAACCGGCGCACTGTTATCGCCCGGCTGTTGCGTCAGGTTGTTTTTTGTAAGTGGTATTTTGATCTCGGTTCCTTTTGCCAGAACAGCCGAAGGATTGATATTGCTCTTATTATAGGAAGATACTTTGGTTACAGACAACCCAAATGCATTGCTGATGTTTTGCAGGTTCTCTGCTCCGTTAGCGGCATGCACAACATACATATCAGTAGCCTTACCCTTAATAATTAATTTTTCCTGCGCGGAAACGGAGATCGTGAAAAAAAAGGCAAGCAGCCCGATCAGTTTATTCATGTTTGGAAATATTACGACGATACAAATTTACTCTTTTAATATTCTCCATTCAGCAGGATAGTAATTATTGACACGGTTGGGTAAAACTTTCACCCAACCCAATGGTAATCCACCATAGTTTACAAGGTTCCATCCTTTGGGTGCTTCATCAAGCAGCAGTTCTTTCCTTCTCAGGTATTGTAGTGCCTGTTCTTTTGTGAGAGGAATGGATACAAAATGCTTTACTAAACTGCTCAATGCCAGTTCGTGAGCGGGTATCACGTCTTTTCCCTTGATAGTGCCTATTTCGATTCCGGCTTTTTTTATATACAAACATTTGGCGAGCACCTGCAGGTCATGCAACCATTCTTTTTTAACAGCACGTATGGATTCTCCCTGTTTGAATAAGGTATAAGTTCCCGGAATATCAATAAACGATTGTACCTGCTGCCATTCCTGTTTGGAAGGAAGCACCAGGGCCTGCTCTTTCAAACGGGTATCGTCAACCGCTGCTTTTTTTTGAAACACGGCAATAAAGAAACCTTCACCTTTTATTTTGTCGGGATAAAAGCGGTAACCATAGGCATTTTTACCGGGCGATTTCGTTTCAATAATATTCCACTCAGCATTAACGGTCAATCGCTTATTTTCCATATTCATTTCAGTCACTAACCAATCAGCAATGGCTTCATCTTCTTCCATAGAATAAGAACAGGTGGAGTATATCAATAGGCCGTCTTCTTTCAACGCTCGTAACACATCAGCCAGGATCCTTTGCTGACGTTGGCTGCAGAGCACTACATTATCTTCGCTCCATTCGTTCACCGCATCCGGGTCCTTACGGAATAAACCACTGCCACTGCAGGGTGCATCAATCACCATCACATCAAAATATCCTGGCAATGATTGAAAATGCGATGGATCATTATTGGTTACGATCACATGATCGCTGCCCCATTTGGTGATGTTCTCAACCAAGACAGCCGCGCGTGATTTGATCACTTCGTTTGCCACGATCAGCCCATCTGTAAAATAAGATGCAAGCAAAGTACTTTTTCCACCAGGCGCGGCACACAGGTCAAGTACTTTTTTATTGGTATCTGAACCGATCACTTCTTTTAATGCATGCCATAGGAACATGCTGCTGGCTTCCTGTACATAGTACGCGCCTGCATGAAAGGAAGGATCGAGCGTGAATGATGGGCGCTCGGAAAGATAATAGCCGTGCGGGCACCATGGGATATCGTCCATGGACCATGGACCATGGACCATTGTCTTAGCCGGGTTCAACCTGATAGAAGTCACCTGTTCACCCGATGCATGCACTTTCTCAAAGGCTTCGCGATCAAAACCTTTTACATGTTCAAGTGATTGTAATAACTTTTCAGGGACCGGCATTCGTCAAAGATACAATAGTGAGAGTAGAAGTTTTTTTTGCCACAGATTACACAGATGACCACAGAGATTTTTCTGTGATAGTCTGTGTAGTCTGTGGCAAAAAAATATTTAGAATCTGATCACAAAATGCTGTTTTACCTTTTGTTCTTTCCTGAAAAAAACAAGACCGATGAAAAAAAGATCGATGCTCAATGTAACGGCCTCATCTTTTCGTATCTCATCCCATGCCTGTT
Source organism: Bacteroidota bacterium (assembly GCA_040388705.1). Classification (GTDB taxonomy): domain Bacteria; phylum Bacteroidota; class Bacteroidia; order Chitinophagales; family Chitinophagaceae; genus Sediminibacterium. The sequence goes on from JAZKBI010000009.1 coordinate 235,788, forward strand.
CCATTTCTTTACTCCAGTGGATATCGTCAAAAATAAGGATCGAATATTCATGCATGGCAGGCAACAGTTCACGGTAATAGCGTACGGTTGGCTCATAGCGATGATTTCCATCAACAAAAACCATATCTATCGATTCCATTTTTTTGATCGTTGCAGGAAGTGTTTCGTCAAAATTGCCTTCTACCAGCTCAATATTTTTAAGATCAAGTTTAGTAAAATTTTTCCTGGCAACTGCAGCAACCGCTTTCGCTCCTTCCATCGTAACAACTGTACACCCGGCTTTTGCCGAAGCGAGGTAGGCGGTGGTAATACCTAATGATGTACCGAGTTCAAGAATATTTTGGGGTGCATATGCATCAACAATGCGGAATAAAAGTTGCCCGAATTTTTTTGGCTTCAGTGATGAATGTGCAATATCGCTTACGCTGCGCACATTATTTTTTTTCACGCGCGATCCGGCTCCAAAATCTTCAATGGTTAGTTGTTGCTGGTCATTCAGCAAAAGCTGGCGCAGGCTTTCAATGTTTTGATAGGCATAAAAGCTCCTGTCATCATTCAATACTTTTGTTATGAATGTGAATACAAAGGGAGAATGCATCCCATGCCCGTTGCCATTGGAAGCAGTGAGATAATACTTTATATATTTTGCACCTAACGTGAACGGTGAATACATTTACACTACAGGGGATTGATAAGGTAATTTGTTCAACAGCCAAAGTAACGCATAACCTGAACACAATAAGCAGAAATAGCCCGCTATCTTGGTAAAAAGATCATAGGTGTTCCAGGTAAATACAGGGCTGTTCCAATACAAAAGCGCCAACAGTGAAAGACAGAACAGACGGCTTTTTTGCACAACGGGGATCATTGATAAAAAAGGCAGCACAATGATCAGGATTGATCGGATCATGATCCACTCCATTCCGTGAGCGAATTTCATGTAGTCGATATGCAATGCTTTTGCGAGATGATAATACCCAAGCAATTGCCGGAAAAGAAAAATGGAATAGCCAATCAATAAAATATTGGACACAGCGATGGTGTTAACAAAAAAATGTTTGCTGTTCTCCGCACCTATCCATGTAAGAAAAAATAAAAAAGGAACAGTAACGCAATATGCAACCTGGATAAATTCCATTATTTATTTTTTTCCCATACCTGGAAATGATAGGCATAGGCATGTTTGGCATCGGCAGTGCGTGAGTCTTCTGATACCAATGTCCATTTTGTTGTATCGATCGCGGGAAAGAAAGCATCGCCTTCCAGTTCTGCATCTACCCGTGTCATATAGATCCTGTCGGCAACAGCCATAGATTCTTTAAAGATCTCTCCCCCACCGATAACAAATGCTTCTTTATAATGTGCTGCTGATGCTGAACTGATCGCGTCTTCCAATGAATGAACAATGGTTGCGCCTTCGGGCTTCCAGTCGTTTTGCCGTGTGATCACAATGTTCAATCTTCCAGGCAAAGGTTTTCCCAATGATTCAAATGTTTTTCGTCCCATCAATACCGGCATTGCCCAGGTGATGTTCTTAAAGAACTTCATATCGTTTGGCAAACTCCAGAGTAACTGGTTGTTTTTGCCGATGACATTATTCGTAGATGCGGCAACTACAAGGGAGATCAGCATTGTTTTGCGTTTGAAACCAACTATCTAATTAGTAATTAGTAGTTAGCAATTAGTAATTATTATACTGCAACGGGTGCTTTAATTGGTGCATGATGTTGATAATTCTCCAGGGTGAAATTTTCAAAATTAAAACCAAAAATATCTTTCACTTCCGGGCTGATCTTCATGGTTGGCAAAGGATAGGGTTCGCGTGTTAATTGCAATTGCGCCTGTTCAATATGGTTGTTGTATAAATGCACATCGCCAAAACTGTGTACAAAATCACCGTATTCCAGGTCACATACCTGTGCAACCATCATGGTTAACAATGCATAAGATGCAATGTTGAACGGAACACCTAAAAATACATCGGCACTACGTTGGTATAATTGACAACTCAGTTTTCCATCAGCAACATAAAATTGAAAGAGTGTGTGGCATGGCATCAATGCCATCTTCGGTAACTCAGCCACGTTCCACGCGCTCACGATCAGTCGCCTGCTGTCAGGGTTTGTTTTTATCTGTTTGATAAGATCCGTGATCTGGTCTATTGTAGTGCCATCCGCGCCTTCCCAACTGCGCCATTGTTTTCCATATACGGGCCCCAGGTTACCATTTTCATCGGCCCATTCATCCCAGATACTTACTTTGTGATCGTTCAGGTATTTCACATTCGTATCTCCCTGCAGGAACCACAACAATTCATACACGATGCTCTTCAAATGAAGTTTCTTGGTGGTAACCATCGGGAAGCCTTCCTGTAAATTAAAACGCATCTGGTAGCCAAAACAACTGATGGTTCCGGTACCGGTGCGGTCCGTTTTCTGAGCGCCATTCTCTAAAATGTGCCGGAGTAATTGATGGTATTGCTGCATGGGCTGCAAAATACACCCGAATACAGGATACGGAAAAAAATGATAGTCACATTGAGGAAAAAACCTGTGAATTATTGGCCCTTCCGGCGCTTGAGTTCTTTTTTAATGAGCGACATTTCCCTTCCTGTTTGCCCGCTCACGCTGCTGTTCTCCTGCGCCCTGCGCATAAGGTAAGGGATCACATCCCTGATCGGCCCGAAAGGCAGGTATTTGCTCACATTAAACCCTTCTTTGGCCAGGTTAAATGTGATGTTATCGCTCATGCCATATAACTGTGAGAAATGAATATGTGAGTGGTTATGAGGTAGTCCTTTTTCATCCAGTAAACGCGCTGCATGAAGGTTACTCTCTTCATTATGCGACGCCACGATCACTGAGATCTGTTCCATGTTCTCGATGCAATACTTCACCGCTTCATTGTAATCGCGGTCCGTGGCTTCTTTGGTTGGCTGTATCGGGCTTGCATAACCTTTGGCATTGGCCCTTGACCTTTCCTTTTCCATATAAGCGCCGCGAACCAGTTTTACAGCCAGCACAAAACCCTGCTGCCGCGCGATCTGGTGAGAAAGTTTGAGAAAATGAAGGCGGTCGTGCCTGTATAGTTGTATGGTATTGTAAATGATCGCTTTGTCTTTGTTGAAGATCTCCATCATTTCGATGGTGAGCCTGTCAACAGGATCCTGTATCCAGCTCTCCTCTGCATCCACCAATACGCCGATGTTCTTTTCGGCCGCAGCTTCACAGATAGTGTACATCCTGTCGCGCACACGATCCCATTCTGCTGTTTCTTCTTCATGATCGTGAATACCGCTGCGTAAACGCGGGGCCTCATCCAGTGTTTGCAAAAGCCCGAAACGTGCAAGCCCGGTAATTTTCACGCTGATAAAAGGAATATTAGTTTGTGTAGCTGCATAGTTGATCACGCGGATAAATTCTTCGGTGGCGTGATCAAAACTATCTTCACCTTCTTTGCCTTCTACACCATAGTCCAATATCACCTGCACGCCATATTTTCCCAATACAGAACCAACTGCCGCGGTTTCTTCCAGTGTTTCCCCTCCAACAAATTGTTTAAAAATGGTTTTCCTGATAAGGCCATGAATAGGCAGCCCTGTTTTCATAATAAAAGGAGTCAGGCGTGTACCTACCTGCACAAACCAGGGATATTCCATGGTCTTGAACAGGAAGCGTGCTCCTTTCAGTTCCTTGTCTGTTTTATAAGCGAAGGCATTCTCAGTGTTGTCGAAGGAAATATTCATGCTAACAGGTGTTCGTGATGCGAATATCGGTACACAGACGGTAAGTAAAAAACGGTTTTCCGGAAAAGAGGGATTTATTTTTAAAAAGGGGAAGGAGGGGCAAGTTTGTGGTTTGGAGTTTGTGGTTTGGAGTTGTTTAACTTTGTAGGGGTTCTTTTGCTTTGAGCAACCCTAAACCACAAACTCCAAACCACAAACCCCAAACTTCTTTACATTCGCGCATGACCATAAAGCATACCGAGATCTACAAATACACCATCCCCATGGTACCATTCACTATTGCAACGGGTACGATGGAATTCGCACAAAACCTTTTTATCAGGATACATACCAGTGAAGGCATTACCGGCGTTGGGGAATGTTCCGCTTTTCCTATGATCGCGGGTGAAACACAGGCCACCTGCTTCGAGATGGCTAAAGATTTTGCCAGACTTTGGAAGAACAAGCCCGCAAATGCCATTGAAGACAGGTTGAAAGAGCTTGATCTTTTTACCGCCGGCAACTACACTGCCAAAAGCGCTTTCGATCTAGCTTTATATGATATCGCGGCTAAAGCAGCTGGTCAGCCTTTGTATAAATTTCTTGGAGGAGAAAGAAAAGACATCGAGAGCGACCTGACCATCGGTATTGATACACCCAAAAAAATGGCTGCAACTGCTACAGAGTTCAAGGCCAAAGGCGTGAACATTATTAAAGTAAAACTGGGCAAGAATGCAAGTGATGATGTTGAACGCATACGCCAGATCAGGCGGGCCGTTGGTGATACCATGAAATTACGGATCGATGCGAACCAGGGATGGAGCTATGAAGATGCTGTAACCGCATTAACAGCACTTGGCGAATTCGACATAGAATTCTGCGAGCAGCCCATGCGTAAATGGAACGATGAATTATTACCGGAATTATGCAGGCTTTCTCCTATTCCCATTATGGCTGATGAAAGTGTATTTACACATCATGATGCGGAGCGGATTATCCGGAACAATGCCTGTGCTTATATCAATATCAAATTTGCAAAAAGCGGCGGTATTCATGAAGCGATATTGATCAATGAAGTTGCAGAAAAAAATAATATCGCCTGCATGATGGGTGGCATGCTCGAGAGCCGTGTTGCGCTGACTGCAAAAGTGCATTTCGCAATGGCAAAAAACAATATCAAATTTTATGATTTGGATACCTGCTTACTCGGGCATCTTGCCGATCCGGTGATAGGTGGTGTCAGTTATTCAGGCATGCATTTACAATTATCTGATGCACCGGGCATTGGCGCCGATGTTGATGATGTGTATTTGAAAAAATTGGAGCAGGTGGTGATATAACCAGTGAATCGTCAATCGTGAGAGGCCCTCCTATGGCTCACAACTCACAACTCAGGCGAACAGACCGTATCTTTACCTATCAAACCCAGACAATGGAAGCTAGAAAAGCAAGTGAAAGTTTTATCGTGATGAATGAACTGGTTCTGCCCAATGATACCAATACATTCGGCAACCTCATGGGTGGACGCTTAATGTACTGGATGGATATAGCGGCAGGCATCGCAGCCGGAAGGCATTGCAATACACCAAGCATGACCGCTTCTGTAGATAACCTGAGTTTTAAAAATCCCATCAAACTGGGAAATGTAGTTCGCATAGAAGCAAAGGTTTGTCGTGCATTCAGCACTTCTATGGAGATCCATATTCGCGTATGGGGCGAGGATCTGCTACATCAATATATATACGAGAGCAATGAAGCATTCTTCACTTTTGTAGCATTGGACCCCAACGGTAAACCACGTACAGTGCCGCAGCTTATTCCTGAAACAGAACAAGAAAAACGTTTGTTTGATGGAGCGTTGCGCAGAAGGCAATTGCGTTTGATATTGGCAGGGAAAATGAAGCCGGACGACGCGACTGAATTGAAAGCTTTTTTTACCCCCCAGCCCCCTGAAGGGGGAGTTGAAAACAATTCCTAAAAAGAAATGCAATACCTACTCCCCCTTTAGGGTGCTGGGGGGTTATTTATCCAATAGATGCATTATATGATGCTTACTCCTCATCATATAATTCTTACTCTGCTCTATTGCTTCCATTACCTGGTCGAGAATTTCTTCAACAGGTTGCGTATAGTCGATGATCATCGGTTCTTTAAAACGGATGGATAATTGCGATCCTCTTTTCTTGAACGTCAATCCTGTTTTATTAAATGCGCGCCAGAAACCGTTGATCACCACAGGCACAACAACGGGCTGGTTATTTTTGATTATATGCGCAGTGCCTTTTCTTCCCGGCGCAAATGGTTTGGTAGTACCCTGCGGGAAAGTGATCACCCAACTGCTTCCAAGTGCTTTATCAATTTTACAGGTATCCGATTCATCACGCTCGCGGCTGATGTCTTTTCCACCGGAACGCCAGGTACGCTTAATGGTTAATGCGCCCGCCAATTTAAAGAAACGGCTGATCCAGCTGCCATTCATGGTTTCTTCCGCGGCTATAAAATATACATTGGTAAAAGGATTCAATAAATAATAGGGAACACCCAGTTTGTTTTGCTTGCGCCATTTTACTGCGCAGAAAATATGAATGAAGGCGATCACGTCTGCAAAATATGTCTGGTGGTTACTTACGAAAAGTACATTTCGTTTGGGCAGTTTGCTTAAATGTTCAGTACCTTCTATGCGGATCTTATTGAACAGGACCAACCCGGGATAAGTGATTGCACCCACCATCCCATAAACCAATGAACGAATCAATTTTATATACCTAAAACGTTCAATTAATTTCATACACATCGTTTTGGCAAGCCTTGCAAAGTAAGCATTGTGATGAAATGTTGACTGATTATATAAAAATAAGTCAAATCCCCTCATTCTATCATTATCCGCCAATACATTTGCGTTTCGCAAACACACGATATGGAATTAAACACGGTCATTTTTGATATTGATGGTCTGTTGGTAGATAGTGAACCCTTATGGAACGAAGCCGCTTCTGAAGTATTCAAACAATACGGTGTTAACCTTACAGAAGAACAGTACAAAACAACCACGGGCCTGCGTACCAAAGAGTTTACACAGTGGTGGTTCGCCTATTATAATATCGGGAACGAAGAACTGGCAAGAGCCGAAAAAAAGATCGTACAGTCAGTGTTGAACAAGATCGAACTCAGGGGGAAAATCATGCCGGGTGTGCATTATATTTTTGAGTTTTTTGCAAAAAAGAACTTCAAGATCGGTCTTGCAACTTCTTCTCCACCCGCATTGATCGATCTTGTTGTTGATATGACAGGCATCAAAAAATATATCCATGCAACCGCATCTGCAGAGAATGTTGCGTATGGAAAGCCACATCCGCAGGTGTACCTTGACTGTGCAGCATCATTGAACAGCCAACCTGTTGAATGCATTTGTTTTGAAGATTCTTTTAATGGGATGATCGCTGTAAAAGCGGCGAGAATGAAATGCGTGATCGTACCACATGCTTCCCAGGCAAAAGACGAACGATGGGGCGCTGCGGATCTTAAGCTCTCTTCGTTGCAGAATTTTGGAGAACTGCATTTTAACCTGCTCAACCCCTAAAGAATATTGAACGCTGTGCAAAGAATGTTGAATGATGAAGTGGGGCCAACGTTACTGGCGATATCCTCATAACGACCATGGCTCTAATTTCAACATTCCTTGTTCAATATTCAATATTAAAAAAGAAGCCCCGCAAATGCGGGGCCCCTTCAAAAAATCATATATCCAGATACGCAATTAGTTTTTGCTTCTCAGGTTTGGATGTGGAGCTGGTACGGTATTCGGACCGCCTTCCAGGGTTCCCTGGAGATCAACGGTATTAGAATCGCCATCCTGTGCGTAAACAAACAGTAACCTGCTTTCAGAAACACCTTGTTTTTCAGAAAGGTATTTGATTACAGTGTTTACTCTTTCCCAACTTAACTGCTGTGCAGCTTTGCTTGCAGCGCCATAACCAATCACTTTAACCTTACAGGTAGGATTAGCGTTAACTCTTGCAGCTACACCATTTAACAGGGTCATAGCATCTTTGCTCAATTTTGCATTGCCTTTGAATTGTATGCTTGGCAATGTACCAATGGTGCACTCAGCCACTGTTTTGTCTGTAGCTGGTTTCCAGTTAGCGATCATGTCTTTTACTTCTTTGCAACATGCAGGCTCAGGGCAGCTACCAACACCATCATTGTTTACAGGGAAACATGATTTCTGTGTCAGAACTTCTTTATCCCTGTAATCAGGAACACCATCACCATCGGTATCTTTAGCAACGCCATGGCTATCAACAGGTGCGCCTTTCGGTGTGTTTGGTTCAAGATCGAACTGGTCAGTTACACCATCTCCATCAGCATCAGGTAAAACCACTTTCGGCAGTTTCATATGCTTAGGCATATTCAGCTCACTATAAATGAAGTTGTTTGGATTAAGCCACCACAATGGTTCAACTCTTTTCGCTTTATTACCAATGTTCACATTTACGCGGAAACTGGTAAATCCATAATAATCATCGTTGGTACGACCTGCACTGTTGCCAGCTGACCACGCGTCAAGGTAGTCATTACCAGGCACGGTAAAGGTGAATTTGTGCTCAAGAGCAACATTTACTTTGTTGGATACTTTAAAGGCAATTCCACCGCCGAGATCCAGGCCATGAAATAGCCTGTAAGCATGGCTATTGGCAACCAACGCACCGCCAATTGATGTGATGGTACCATTCAGGGTGTTCCCGATCACTCCATTGTTGTAACCATAAAAAGTAGAATAACCGCCTGGCTGAACGCCATTCGCAGTTTTGATCAATACCCTTGCTGCATTCAGACTGTAACCTCCTAAAAGGTAAACATTGGTTTTAGGGTTACCGCGATAATAGCTGCGGCTGTTCAGAGAAGCAATTACATCAAAACTCAATTGGTGAGTCTGGTTTTTGTACGCAGACTGTCCAATGGCAGTTCCGTAAGCATTCGGTGAACCGGAGGTCAACATCCCGGTAAGGCCGGCGCGGACAGAGAACGTGTGGTTCAATGCTTTCCGCAAAGAAACCATACCGCCAAATCCACCGTTGGATTTAACGTCTCCATTAACTTGTGCATACCCAACAGCAAACCCAAGTTCCCACTGGTCACGCGGACGTGCAGGATAAGGGTATTGGTTGTTGAGGAATTCATTGTGCTGGGGCAGGTTTTGCACTGCAATTTTGGAAGTGTCCTTCCAATCCCAACCCCAATCTGTTTGAGCTAAACCGACCGACTGTATCAGAACGATCAGAGCTAATACTAAAATGTACTTTTTGCTTGCCATAAGAAATGTTTATTATTAAAAGAATATTGCCAAAAGGAAACATTGCGAAATTATACATTATGAAGCACTCACACAATTTTTAACCCAAAATATTCGGGTATTATTGCTACGTAATGACCGTATCGGGTGAATTAACGCTGCTTTACTATTATTTATTGCCTATATCAACACTATATTGCAACATATTTTTGATCCATGAATTTAGCAAAAAAGGTCCTGGCAGAAGAACTTAACATGTTCGAGGCACACTTTAAAGAAGCCGTAAAAAGCAGGATCGCTTTATTGGACAGGATCATGCAGTACATCGTAAAGCGCAAAGGAAAGCAGATGAGGCCGATGTTTGTTCTGCTGAGCGCGAAACTGGGAGGCCCGATCAATGACAGTACTTATCGCGCCGCTTCGCTTGTAGAATTGGTCCATACGGCCACGCTTGTTCACGATGATGTGGTGGATGATTCCATGGAACGCCGTGGCTTTTTTTCCGTTAATGCATTGTGGAAGAACAAGATCGCCATCCTGGTGGGAGATTATCTTCTGTCCAAAGGTTTATTGTTATCCCTCACCAACAAAGACCACATGGTACTGGAGATTTTAACGGAAGCCTTTAAACTGATGAGTGAAGGAGAATTACTCCAGTTCGAAAAATCACGCAAACTTAACCTGAACGAGGAGATCTATTACGATATCATTAAAGGCAAAACGGCTTCTCTGCTCGCATCAGCTTGTGCCGCCGGGGCATCCACCACTTTTGAAGATCCTAAACAGGTAGACCAGCTCAAACTGTTTGGAGAGAAAGTGGGCATGGCATTCCAGATCAAAGACGACCTGTTTGATTATGGCACACAGGATGTTGGTAAACCGACCGGCAATGATATCAAAGAAAAAAAATTGACTCTACCGCTGATCTATACATTGAATAATTGTTCGTCCGAATTGAAGCGTAAACTCATTTATATTGTCAGGAATGAGAACACCCAAAAAGACAAAGTGCAGTTTGTAGTGGATACGGTACAACAATGCGGTGGTATTCAATATGCTACAGATAAAATGCTGGTATTTCGTGATGAAGCATTGCGGATTCTATATCAATTCCCCGATTCTGATGTACGTAAGGCCTTGGAAGAACTGGTTCGTTACACTACCGACCGGAAATACTGATGCAGAAAAGATGGAACATATTAAGGGCCGATGAAGAAAAGACAACTTTACTCCGGGAAGCACTGAAAATAAACAGGACGCTTTGCAGCATTCTTGTGCAGAGGGGTATCGATGATTTTGAAAAAGCAAAACAGTATTTCCGTCCCGAGCTTTCCGGGCTCCATGATCCCTGGCTAATGAAAGACATGGACAAAGCAGTGGCCCGCATCCTAAGCGCCTTTGAAAAAGGAGAAAAGATCCTTGTATTCGGCGACTATGATGTTGATGGCACCACATCTGTTGCAAGTCTTTACCAGTTCATTCACAATATTTACAGTGATACGGATTTTTATATTCCGCATCGCTATCGCGAAGGTTACGGTGTATCAAAGCTAGGTATCGATTTTGCGAAAGAGAATGGATTTACGTTGATCATATCACTCGACTGTGGTATCAAATCCGTTGACCTGATCGGTTATGCAAAAATGCTGGGGATTGATTTTGTTGTATGCGACCATCATTTACCTGATAAAGAATTACCGCCGGCAGTTGCCATATTAAATGCCAAGCAGGCTGATTGTAATTATCCATACAAAGAATTATGCGGTTGCGGAGTAGGTTTTAAATTGATGATGGCACTTTCGGAAAAACTGGGTTTGCCCGAAGAAAGTTATCTCAACTATCTTGACCTTGTTGCTACAGCCATTGCCGCCGATATTGTTCCCATAACCGGAGAGAACAGGATACTTGCTTTTTACGGATTGAAAAAAGTAAATGAGAACCCATGTGCAGGTATCAGGGCATTGATGCAGTTGGCCGGCGTACAAAAACACATGTATATCAGTAACCTTGTTTTTGTGATCGCACCGAGAGTAAACGCTGCCGGGAGAATGGATGATGCACGCAAAGCCGTACAACTTTTTGTTGAACACGATTACAACAAGGCGCTCGCTTTTGCAGAAATGCTTCATAGCGACAATGTTGACCGCCGTGAAGCCGACAGCAGTATCACCGAAGAAGCATTGACACTCATTCAGAACGACCCCCATTCGGCCAAACGCAAAACAACGGTTGTGTACCAGGAACATTGGCACAAAGGAGTCGTGGGCATTGTAGCCAGTAGGCTAATTGAAACACACTATCGCCCTACCGTGGTTTTAACACGCAGTGGCGAATATGTAGCTGGTAGTGCAAGAAGCGTTGCCGGCTTTAATTTATATGAGGCGGTTCACGCCTGCCGCGAACATTTATTGGGATACGGCGGCCATTTTGCAGCCGCAGGTATGACCATGCTGCCAGAGAATGTATTGGCTTTTTCAGAAGCATTTGACAGGGAAGTAAGTTTATTGATCACAGAAGAATTACTTACTCCCGAGATCGTCATTGATGCAGAGATCAGTTTTTCAGATATCACTCCTTCCTTCTTCAGCATTCTTTTACAGATGGAACCTTTTGGCCCGGAAAATATGCGTCCGGTATTCATCGCTAAGAATGTGCATGATACCGGTTTTTCAAAAATTGTGAAAGAGCAACATATCCGTTTTGTACTCAAACAAAATAATATAACCCTTACAGGAATTGGTTTTAATATGGCTGATAAATTTCCCCTGCTACAAAACAGGCAGCCGTTGGATATTGTTTTTACGATCGATGAAAATGAATGGAACGGCGAGAAGAACCTGCAACTAAAAATGATTGATATTCGCACTGCATCCTGATTACTTTCCCACAGATTCACATCCATAGCCACCAGTTTCACATCCGCATAAAATTGTTGAAACACTGCAGATTAGTTTTGGATTGAACTAATTTAGAATGTCATGAAAAAAATATTTCTTTTCATCATCCTGATCACAGCCGTTTTTGCCGTCTTCGCACAACCCGTGCACAAAGAAGACAGGCAGGCAATCGTTTTCCGTTTTAACAACCTGAGCATTATTATTTCAAACTATGGAACGATCGATCCCTCGCTCAATAGTACTTCCCGTTATATACAGTTCCCGTTACCTGCAAAAGGTTTTAATGTGTATGGATATTATATGAAGATAGCGGTTACCGAAACCACTGATCCTTTTGTGAATTCTTTTCAACCGGCACGCACGATAATCGACACATCCTCCGCTGATGCGCGGCTGATGCGGGCGGAAGATCTCGAAGTGCGTCCGTCGTGGCGGGGTTTAACGCCAATTGGATGGATGGATTTAAAAAAATATCACCAGGAAGCGAATCCCGGCTCTTATCCCTTCAGTGAGGACAGCATTTTTCGCAACGCTGTTTATTACCTGCTTACGAGAGGGGTAACATCAAAAGATACGGCGGCATCCATTTTTACGTTTAGAAACAAGCGCACAAAACAGGAGTTATTTCGCTTGAATTTATTTGGCGTTGAACGTCCCATACTTCCTATGTTGGGAGGCTGGGTACAGGACACCTCGCATACATTGAGAGATATAGGGCTCGATAAGAATGGCAGAAAATATTACGGCACAATGCCATCGGAAGCCGACATGAAAGCGATGGAAAGAGAGCGGTCCGATATTGACATGAAGAATGAGAAAATCCAAAACACACTACTATCACTGTATTTCCATGGAGCGGGCGTGTGGTACAATGACTCGTCCATGGAATATAGGTTGCGCGGTGGGTCAATGACAGATACGAGTTGGCACAAAACAGGACATAGGATCCTGCTAACCGATCTTCAACATGGAGACGACTATCTTTTACAGGTCAGGTATATTATACACCCCAGGTACATACAGGAATACACATTTTCTGTGGACCCGCGATGGTACCAGACCGCAAAATTTAAAATGTACCTGTTGTTTGGATGTCTCTGTGTCGGTTTCGCATTTGTACTGTTCAATTACAGGCAACGGGTAAAAACTGCACGCTGGAAAAAAGACCAGTTGTCACTTGAGCTAAAAGCTATCCGGGCACAATTGAATCCGCATTTTGTATTCAATGCCTTAAGTTCAATACAAGGGCTGATCAACAAAAATGATATCGCAAAAGCTAACCATTACCTCGTCGAATTCAGCAGTCTGTTGCGCGAATCGATGGCAAACAATGACAAGGAAATGATTCCGCTGGGTAATGAACTCAAAATACTAGAGACATATCTGAAACTGGAGCAGTTGCGTTTTCATTTTCAATACGAGATTATAGTTGATGAGGCATTGAATAAAAATGCCATAGAAATTCCTTCGCTTCTTTTACAACCATTGATTGAAAATGCAATTAAACACGGTGTATCTGCCCTTAACGAAAAAGGTTTGATAATGATCCGCATCTGTAAAAATAACAATGACCTGCTTGCTATAATCACAGACAATGGTAACGGGTTTGCAGAAAGCACTAACCATAGCGGTTTTGGTCTCAGGCTCACCAGAGAAAGAATAGAACTGCTCAACAAAACACTAAAACGACTGCCTATACAATTAAAAATAGAAAGCATTGAGAATAGCGGAACTACAGTACATTTAATATTCAAAAACTGGTTATAAGGATGCTGGTAACTGCTGTTATTATTGATGATGAACAAAATAATATCGACAATCTCGAAATATTGCTGGAACAGTATTGCCCGCAACTAACTATTGTCGCCACAGCGTTAAACGCAACCGATGGCGAAGCCATTATACTGGAACATCATCCCGACATTGTTTTCCTCGATATACAAATGCCGGGGAAAAATGGATTTGCTTTATTGCAGTCGCTAAGAACACACAGTTTTGAACTCATTTTTGTAACAGCATTTGATCAGTATGGCATACAGGCTGTAAAATTCTCTGCTTTGGATTACCTGTTAAAACCCATTGATGTTGAAGAATTGAAAACTGCCGTTCACAAAGCCATTTACAGGAGCACAGAAAAAAAACAAAATAAAAAATTAGAGAACCTGCTACAGGTATTGGAACACCAGCAGCAAAAAGATCTGCACCGGATCGCGTTGACCTCCGCCAAAGAAACACGTTTTATACGCACACAGGATATCATCCGATGTGAGTCGTCAAATAACTATACTACATTTTTTCTTTTTGGCAGGGAGAAGATCATGACATCGAAACCCATTTTTGAGTATGAAGAGATCTTAGTGAACTATGGATTCATCCGTTGTCATCAATCACATTTAGTAAATAAGAAACATATCAAGAGTTGGGTTAAAGAAGATGGTGGTTTTCTTTTGCTGGATGATAATACGCAGGTACCTATTTCAAGGCAGAAAAAAGAATATGTGAAAGGCGAATTGGAAAAGAATTAGCGGACCTGAATAATTAATATTTCAGAGTAACATCCCCACCAACAGCATACCCCGTACAAGTCAATACCCTACCCTTTGCGATCTCTTCATCCAGCAACACATCATTCCTCCACATAAATACTTTGCCGGAAACACAGGTAGCGGCACAGGTTCCGCATTGGCCGGCTTCACAACTATAGGGTAAGGAAATATTCAATGCTTTGGCAGATTGCAGAATGGTTTCGGGGTATTGTGTTTGAAATTGATATTCTTTACCATGAAGCATTGCGCTAACAGCATGCAATTCTTTGTCTGGCGGCTCAGCTTTTCTTTGCGGCTTCTCTATCGAAAATATTTCCTTTCGTATATGCGATGCAGCCACGCCATTATTCTTTAGAACGATCGTTATCATCCGCATATATTCAAACGGCCCGCAGAGATAAAACAATTGCCTGTTCAAAGGACCATCAGTATATCTTTCAAGCAGTTTCTCCAGCACATAAATTCCCAGTCTTTTGTGTGCAATTCGCTTTGCATCGCTAAATAAGAATTCAATATGAAATTGTTCCGGGTAAGACTCTTTTAATTGTTTTAATTCCCTGGAGAAGATGGCAAACTCTGCAGAGCGGTTGCTATATATAAGTACCACCTGTTTAAACGGATGATGATGATGCAACAATGTTTTAATGAGCGAATACACAGGTGTAATGCCGCTGCCAGCCGCGAAGAAAATAAACCGGTCATATAATTCCATATCACCCGGCAACACAAAAAAACCGGATGCGCCTATACTTACAAACTCATCTCCTTCCCGCATCATATCCACCAACCTGCGTGAATACTCACCATTCGGGATACGTTTTACCGTGATCGTTAATGGATCATCGCATAACGGTGTTGATGAAATGGAATAATTTCTTCGATCTTCTTCTCCATTCTTTTTTGGAAATAAAAATGTAAGAAATTGGCCGGCCATGTAATTGAGCTGCTTCCCGTTGACTTCTTCCAGCACAAAAGATTTTGTATCTGGTGTTTCAGGTATAACCTTCCTGACGCGCAGCATATAAGTATCGTTTCTCAACGCATCATCCATCCTATGAAATTAATGTAAAAACTAGTTGATGCATAAAAAAACAGCCCGCCATGTGAGGCGGGCTCTTTACAATTATTGATAGATCCTGTATTCCTATTTCTTATCTCCCTGCAATAACTCCACGCTACGGTTAATAAAATTCGTAAGCGCATTTCCTTTCAATAATCCCTGTGATAACAATGCGAGATCAGCAAGATTTCTTACCTGCTTCTGCTGAACATCCGCATCCGTTTCTTTCAAAAGGTTTTGATAGATCGGGTGATTGCCATTTACTGTTAAAGTAACTTCATCCGGCATCTGTGCATAGAAAGCCGTCATCCCGCCGCCTACGGCACCCATATCTTTCATACGGCGCATGAACTCGGGGCGCGTAGCAACTACCGGTGCAGATGCAGGGCTTAACCCTTTGATCTCCGTTGTTACATGTAGGTCCGATATATCAAGTGCAAAAAGATCTTTCAGTTTTCCTTCGTCGTCTTTACTTAAGATACTTTCACTGCTTTCCTGTTTGTCTATGAGGTTGTCAACAATATCCGCATCCACACGAACAAAGCTCACATTCTCCCATTTCATTTCCATCGTGTTAATGAAAGCAGCATCAACCAGTGTTTCCATTTTTACAACAATATATCCTTTTGCTTTAGATGCCTGAACGTACGCATCCTGCTGAACTGGATTGGTTGTGTATAATATCACCTGTTTGCCATCTTTATTCTTCTGCAACGTTTCGGTGGCCGTTTTATATTCTTCCAGGGTATGAAATTTACCATCGGTATCTTCCATTACGAGGAACTTATTGGCTTTTTCCAGGAATTTGTCGTCGGTCATCATACCATACTTCACAAATAACCCGAGACTCTCCCATTTTTCTTCGAGCGAGCTTCTATCATTGCGGAAGATCTCATCTAATTTATCGGCAACTTTTTTGGTGATATGTGCATTGATCTTTTTCACGTTCGGGTCGCCCTGTAAATAACTGCGGCTCACGTTCAATGGAATATCCGGGCTGTCTATCACACCCTGTAACAGCATGAGGAATTCAGGAACGATGTCTTTCACCTCATCGGTTACAAATACCTGGTTACTGTATAATTGGATCTTATCTTTCTGAATTTCGTAACTCTGTTTGATCTTGGGGAAATACAGAACACCCGTAAGATTAAAGGGATAATCTACATTCAGGTGTATCCAAAACAGCGGCGTTTCGTTATAAGGATATAATTCTTTGTAGAATTTCTCGTAGCCTTCTTTGCTTAATTCAGAAGGTTTTTTGATCCATACGGGATCTGTATTGTTGATCGATTTTCCTTCTCCTTCTTCTTTCGTTTCACCGGCTTCAGAAAAATAAATAGGGATCGGTAAAAATTTACAGAACCTTTCCAGTATTCCTTTGATCCTTCCTGCCTCTAAAAATTCTTTGCTTTCTTCATTAATGTGAAGAATGATCTTTGTACCGCGTTCATTGTAATCAACTTCGTACAGTTCAAATTCAGGACTGCCATCGCAGCTCCAGTAAACTCCGCTGCTTTCTTTGTGGCTTTTTGAAAAGATCTCTACTTTATCACTCACCATGAAAGAGCTGTAAAATCCCAATCCAAAATGCCCGATGATATTGGCATCCTTGTATTTTTCCATGAACTCCTCAGCCCCGCTGAAAGCTACCTGGTTGATGTATTTGTCTACTTCTTCACTGGTCATACCCACACCGCGGTCAATAATGCTTAAGGTTTTCTCCTTGGAATCCAAAACCACGTCAATACGCAATTCCCCCAATTCTCCTTTGGCTTCGCCGATAGAAGAAAGGGTTTTTAGTTTTTGGGAAGCATCTACCGCATTACTCACCAGCTCACGCAGGAATATTTCATGATCACTATAAAGGAATTTCTTAATGATGGGAAAGATATTCTCCGTCTGAACCCGTATCTGGCCTTTTTGCATAGTATTTGTTTTGCTGCAAATGAACAAAGAAAATACCAAATACCCGTTTGCTGACAGGATGGCAAGTCCATAGCCGATTAAAAACTCACCTGCTTGTTTTGACAGGAAAAATATTCAGAGAACAGCTATGAGCCATGAGCTGTCAGTTGCGAGCCCGGCCGACCTTCGACCAACTGTAGCTCACTACCCGGTTTCCAGATTCCAGACTTATAAATAACGGCTGCTCTAACTAAACCCTAAGCCAGGCTCACAGCTCACGGCTCATCGCTCACAGCTTTTCCATCAATTTCCCTCCACCCTCACATTATCTATCTGGAAAGTCGTTGTTCGTTTATCAAGTACATTTCCCGGATCGGTGCCATCATAACGGAAAGCGATATATACCATCCCGGAGTACCCCGCCAGGCTAATACTGCCTGAAGGAACCCAGTCATTCCTGATAGCCGATATTGAACCTTTTGCGATTGTTGCTTTCAAGGCTGTCCACTTGGCTTTCCAGGGAGTATTTCCCCCATCGTAATTTGTGGAAATATAGACCTGCAAAACCGCTCCATTATCAAAACCATCTCTTGTTTGAAAACTAAGCACTTCGTTGGCAGAGTTACTTAGATTAACTGCCGGCATGATCAGCCAGGAAACGATGGCAGGTTTATTGGTAGCAAAAGCGCTGATCTCCGCGTAAGTATTATTATTGGCTGTTTTTCCTGTGAATGATACGCTTCCACTTTCTGAAATATTTTTCCAGCCGGTAAGATTGATGTCCATATTTGCAGCAGCGTTTTCAAAATTTTCATTGAACAGTAATTTGGCGCCAGCACCCGTGCAGCGCAACCCATTCATCTGCACATCCGATGTATCGCGGATCAACAATTGTTTAGTTGTGCCGAACACTGAATAGATAGCGGTAAGCGTTCCATTACCACGTGGCGCTTTTGCTCCTGCAAAATTTGCAAAGCCGCTTGTGCGGATATAAGCGCTACCTCCGCTGCATGATTTCACGGTTGCATTTGCCGATAATTTATTTATGGGATCTGCGAAGGGTTTGCCGGTGTCTGAAACAGCAAATTCTACATTGTCAATAGCGATAAGACAACTCTGTAACGAATCATTCAACTGGTCAATCCGTACATGCTTCGGCACAACTGTATTGTTGAGTTCTTTCTTAATAATATATCTTTCAAACAAGGTGGTTGGTATGGCCACCAATTCAGGAAACATAGGATCCGACCTGTCTACAGCCGCTCCCAACTGGACCATTTTTGCATAATCACCCAGCCAGAGATCTTTCAGTTTTACAACAACCCTTCTTCCTACCGGGTAATCAGTGTATAGGCCTGAACCATCCATTCGAACAGTAATGCCGCCGGTGCTATCCTGTATCACAATAGATTTATAGAAGTTATCCTTGCTATCGTCCGCTACCACAATTCCTTCAATGATGTGGTCACTCAGTATCTGTTCAAAATTTCCTATAAAATGCATCGCCCGCAGATCGCGGATAGAAATATTGGGCTGTATCGAGGGGCCGGTATAAGCGGGCGGCGAATCAAATTTTTTATTACAACAGATGCCCGCCCATACAACCATGAGGAAGCTCCATTGAAGTACATTACTCGTGTTTTGTTTCATATCACTTCATTTTATAAACGCAATGAACAGTTAACGGAAAAATTCAATCCCGCTGCATAAAAATATTTTGGAGGAAACTTAGCCGTATTCTTTGTATCCGTATCAAAACGCAATTGCTCATAGCCGCCTGAAATAATATCCTGCTTATTTAAAAGATTGCTGATGCTGATATTAAAAACCAATGTCTGCCTGTATTTTGCGTGAAAGAGTTTTACTCTGGCGGAAGTGCCCCCCGAAAGATCAAGCGTGTACTGTTCGGGTAAAGGCAACTGGCCGATGATGCTGTTCCACTGTTCACTTCCTTCCACTACATTTTCCAATGCAGCATAGGTTCGCCGCAGAGGGTTGATATCAAGCCATTGCTGCCTGAAATAATTACCATTAAGATTCATGTAAAAAGATCCCGATTGCGATTGATACCCGATGCCCAGGCCATATGCTTCCTGCGGTGTGCCACCCACACGATAATTCTGAGAATAAATAAGTGCATGTTCTAAAACATAGGCGTCATTGTCTGCACTCACAGAAACCTGCGGGCGGCTGTTGTAATAGTAGCGGCCAACCGATGCGGCACCGGACAATGTAAACCGGTTTGTTAATCTGGATTCTATCCCAAACTCAGAACCATAATGCAGTTTATCAATCCCGGATAAAGCATAGTTCACAAAATTGCCATAGCCATCGTGGTAAAAGGTCATTACATTCATCCCGTCGGTAAAAGCAGTTGCATAAAAGCTCAACCGAAGTTTTATCCGCGGGGCATTCCATACATAGCCTGTTTCAGCGGTTTGGATCTTTTCGCTTTTAATATTTTCCTGCCGGGTGTCCCTTGTCCTCGGTGAAATAAACACATTGTCAAACAATGGAGCTTTACTCATAACAGCGCCATGCAGGTAAACATATTTTCTGCCGTTGATCTTATAAGTGATACCAGCTTTCAATGCATAATTGCCGAACTCATTCATCTCAGAGCGCCCGAAAGAATTCAAAGGAAATAATCCATTCCGCATTCTTCCGTCACGCAGATAATTAGTATAGGATAATTCCAGCGCTGCAAAAAAATCTGTTTTCTTTTTCGCAGCCGTAACCTGCGCCCAGCCGGAAAGCCTATTCGTGTTTACCATATAATCATACCCGTAAATATCTCCTGCATGCAATACCCTGTTCGGATGTTCAAGATCATTTTGAATAACGGATGCATTATTAGGAAAATCTCTTTCTGCAAACTGGTTCCAGTCAACTGAATATTCGCTTCCCAATAAATCGTTGATCTTTTTATAGTAATGAGTTTGCTGCACCTGCACTGAACTTCCACCAGTGAATGTGAGTTCGCCATTCAGTCGGGTATTGTACACTGTCTGAATATCCACACGCTTTATATCTGCCACCCTTTCTTCCAATAAATAATGTGCGCGAAGACCGGTGAAAGAATTGCCGGTTATTCCATCCGCGTCCTGCAAAGTCTCGCGGCTATTTCGGTTTACTTCATACAACCGATCCCAGTTTACCTGCCGCAGGTAGATGTTGTTACTGATCGCGTCATACACGCTCGATCGCAACGCCGTATCCATTTGGTAACTGGGTAAATAACGATAATAATCTGCTCTCGGATCACCGGCTTTATACCAATCCAATGCTGTACTGCTTTTCTCTCCAGCAACACAGCCTATAGTGCTTACCAGCGATGTATTATTATTGATCCGGTGATCATCTGTAAGGATCAAAACCGGTTGGTGAACTTTCCCCAGGTTTGCATTTCTTTTCTTACCGGATTGATAACCCCAATAAGGATTGTAATCGTATCCAAACATTTTTACAGATTCATCGAGTACCGGCCCCTGCTTTCCATTTTCTGCAGCATTGCCAAAAAACACAAGCGACAATACATGATCGTTCCGTAACCGCTTATCTATCCCGAAAAAATAACTCGCTCCTTTATAGTAGGTTCCCGGAACACTTCCTTCAGTTGCAATGCGCCAGCTACCCGAAATAGAAAATGCCCATCCCTTTTTATTAAAAGCCGTACTCTTTGTAAACATCCATCGATGCGTGTAGGAACGGTTACCGAATGAATAGTTGAATTGTGTTTGCGTTCGTTGTTTTGAGGCGCGCATATCCATATTTACCATATTGCCCATATTTCCAAAAGCCTGCTCTCCTGGCCGCAACCCCAATACCATTTGTGAGTTACGTGTTACATCATTCAATCCGCTCCATAAATTCCATTGTGTATTGCCATCATCCAGGTTATTCATGTGCATACCATTTATTTGTGTACTGAATAATTCGCCGTCATAACCGCGCATCCTGAAACGGGTAACAGAGAAATGAAATGAAGCAACAGACATGAACACGTCGCGGCTGGCAAATAATATAGAAGGAACAAATGGCAGATTGTTTTCAGACCGTTCGCTTTCATTAATGGCAATAACAGGCATATCATCAACAGGCGCTTCTTTTAATTGAACAGCCTGCGAACTATCCACGAATTTGTTTCTAACCGGCCGGGATCGTTGCTGTGCATAAACACCTGTTTGTAGCAGCAAAGCCAGTACCCATACGCTTTTCAGCATGAGTATGTATTTTAAACGATAAATAAAAAGGGGAGTTATCTGCGAAGCGATACAAACAGGATACAAAAATAATTGATTGTCTTTTTCAAACAAGAACAGTTTTGATTTTTGCGGTAAATACTATGTTATCTCGCGTATTATCACGCTATAATCGTAAAGAAAAAAACCGTGCCTT
Source organism: Bacteroidota bacterium (assembly GCA_040388705.1). Classification (GTDB taxonomy): domain Bacteria; phylum Bacteroidota; class Bacteroidia; order Chitinophagales; family Chitinophagaceae; genus Sediminibacterium. The sequence continues at coordinate 257,614 of JAZKBI010000009.1, forward strand.
TGTGCCTTGGTGTGAAATTTTATTCGCACACGGGGCACGGAGACACGGTTTTGATTCATAAATTTTTACAAGTGAAAAACATCAGCTTGCTTTTTTGTTCATTTATTTTTCTTCTCAATGCATCATCGCAGGAAAAAAAATACAAAGCATGTGTCATCGCATTTTACAACCTCGAAAATTTCTATGATACAGTTAACAACCCGATTGTTAATGATGATGATTTCACACCGTCAGGCATCAAACGATACACGAAAGAAATTTACACAGATAAAGTAGATAAACTCGCCACCGTTCTCAGCCAGATAGGCACAGAAATTTCATCTTCCGGTCCTGCAATTATCGGCGTTGCAGAAATTGAGAACGATACAGTTTTACATGATCTTGTTCGACATCCGTTGCTCAATCATCGTCATTACAATATTATCCATTTCGATTCAAAAGATGCACGCGGAATTGATGTCGGTTTTTTATACGATCCCACTATATTCGTCCCTGAAAAAGCAGAAAAATTATTTGTAAAAATGCCAACCAACAGCAAAGAAGCTTTTTACACAAGAGATATTTTGTATGTAAAAGGACAGCTTGCCGGCGAAACCATTCATGTCTACGTAAATCACTGGCCAAGCCGCCGCGGTGGTGAAGAAAGAAGCGCCCCCGCACGTGCTACAGCAGCATTGGTTTGCAGAAAACACCTCGACTCAGTTTTTCGTAAAGAACCCGATGCGAAGATCATTGTAATGGGCGATCTGAATGATGACCCGGATAGCCCCAGCATTACCGAAGCACTTGGCGCAAAAGCTACAGTTAAAGAAACCAAACCTGGCGAGCTATTCAATCCCTGGGCCGCATTATACGCCAAAGGCATCGGCACCCTTGCCAACCGCGATAGCTGGGGATTGTTCGACCAGCTCATCATTTCCCATGCCTGGCTCAACCCCGACCAACCCGGCCTTTTCTACCATCACCAACAGATCTTCAACCGGAACTTTATGAAAGAAAACACCGGCCGCTACAAAGGCTATCCCATGCGCACCTGGGACGGAAATACCTACCGCGGCGGCTACAGCGACCATTTCCCAACCTATTTGGTCCTCTTAAAAAGGTTAAATTGAGCCCGATTCCAAAAAAATCGGCGATTTCACCCAAAAAACCACAAACCACAAACTCCAAACCCCAAACTTTTCCCTACTTTTGCAGCCCCAAATCTGTATTTGGCAGATTCATCCTCACTGAGCAATCGGTAGGGACGACCACTGGGATAAACCAATTTAAAACCTAAAAATTCAGTAAATGAACAGTTACGAATTGATGGTGATCTTTACTCCGGTTCTTTCTGAAGAAGACTTCAAAGCTTCTCAAAAGAAATATGCCGACCTGATCGCCGAACTGGGTGGTGCATCTGTGCACAGCAACCCATGGGGATTGAAATCCCTCGCTTACCCTATCCAGAAGAAAACAACCGGTATCTACTGGTTACTGGAATTCCAGGGACCTTCAGATTTGAATGAGAAACTGAAGATCCAGATGTTGCGCGATGAGCAGATCATGCGCCACATGATCACACGTCTCGATAAATACGCCGTCGAGTACAACCACGTTAAAAGAAATGGCGGATTTGCAATGCAGGATAAACAAACACAGGAGGCTTAATCATGGCAAAGAATGAGATAAAATACCTGACGGCCATCAAACAGGAAAAGCCAAAGAAAAAATTCTGCCGCTTCAAAAAATATGGCATTAAATACGTTGATTACAAAGACATCGACTTCCTGAAAAAATTCATCAACGAGCAGGGTAAATTATTACCACGCCGTTTAACAGGAAACTCTCTGAAATACCAGCGTAAAGTACAGGACGCAGTTAAGAAAGCCCGTCAAATGGCTTTGTTACCATACGTAACCGATTTATTGAAATAGAAATTATTAGTAACCTTCCCTAATCCCGCCGCAAGCGGGAGACAGTCAATCAGTAAAATCGATTGGGCACTTGGGACTAAAACAAAATACAATGCAAGTAATATTAATTCAAGACGTAGACAACCTGGGTGGACGTAACGAACTCGTAACCGTGAAAAATGGTTACGCACGTAACTTCCTCATTCCGCAGAAGTTTGCAGTAGAAGCAAGTCCTTCTAACTTAAAGCAACACGAAGAGCGCCAGAAAGTACACGCCAAGAAAGAAGCCGGTATGCTGGCTGAACTCAATAAAGTAATCGAAGTTTTAAAAGCTTCGCCAGTAACTATCGGCGCTAAAACCGGTACCAGTGGCAAGATCTTCGGTAGCGTTACCGCTTTACAGATCACCCGCGCCATCCGCGACCAGAAAGGTTACGAGATCGACCGCAGACGTATCTCTATCCTTGACGAAGTAAAAGAACTCGGCACACACAAGGCCGCTATCGACTTCGGCAACGGAAACATTGTAGAAATTGAATTTGAAGTAGTAGCTGAATAAACGCATTCTTCATACCGTATAAAAAGAGCCTGTTCCATGGAACGGGCTTTTTTTATGTCCCAGCAATAGTATTTCATGGCGTCACCTGTTGTGTCACTCACTTCGGGGTTCCGTTTTCATTCTTGCGGGAAGTAATGAACTGTAACATCTGCTCACCTTAATCGTTTCGCTGTAAATTAGCTTATGCGAACATACTTTGTAAGCCTGCTTTTATTTGTATGGACAGCTGTAATGAGCCAGACCCAAAACAGTGATCAGTTAAAAAAGATGGTAAGGGATGTGTTGCAGGATTCCTCGTTAAGTGCGGACCTGGCAAAGATCAATGGCCTTCCATCGCGCATAAGCTATGCGTTCCAAAACAATGAAAAGGGAGAGATCATCCTTGAAACTCAATTCATTCAAAAGGAATATTATAGGAACGATAAAGAACCCCTGCTCGCCACCATCCTCGACTATAAATACAAGATCAAAAAATACCAGAAATTTGCCAGCTTTACCCTCTTATTACCCGATGGTAGCAAAGCCAGCGTCCGGGCGGAATTATTTTCAGCCAACCTTCCCTGGCATCCCATCTTCTACCATTTACGTGGCCGGAATTTGGAAACGGGCGGAAAGGTGCGGATAATAAGGGCGGAGATATGAAAAATTGGGTGATTTCACGGTCTAAAAAAAAATCCCAAAATGCCAAAAATCCCTATCTTCGGTAGTCCAATGACAGTCGTTCCATATTCCGGAAGGTTTTTTACGTAAATGCTTCAAGGTTTTGGTTACTGTTTTACTCATTGGTTTTTGATCATTTAATCATTTTTAGAACATGAACATTTACGTTGGAAATCTGAACTGGAACATGTCCAGCGAAGACCTGCAAAACCTGTTTACCCCGTATGGAGAAGTAACCAGTGCCAAGATCGTTACCGACAAATTCAACAATGACCGCAGCAAAGGTTTTGGTTTTGTTGAAATGGCTGATGATGAAGCGGCTCGCGCTGCAATCGCGGCTTTACACGACACAGATCAACTGGGTCGTAAGATCGTTGTTAACGAATCTACCCCACGCCCTGAAGGCGAAAGAGGCGGCTTCAAAAAGAAGAGCTTCGGTGGTGGTGGCGGCGGCGGAAGCCGTGGCGGCGGTGGTGGCTATGGCGGCGGCGGCGGAAGTCGTGGCGGCAGCGGCGGCGGTGGCGGATACAACCGCGACCGTGGTGGCAATGGCGGCGGCGGTGGATACAACAGGTATTAATTCCACAACCTCAATCAAACTATTCAAGTCCGGCGTTCGCCGGACTTTTTTTATTCCCCCCTCCTCCCATGAGGGGCCGGGGGAGGTGGAGGTTTTATTTTTTATCTTTACTTCCATGAAATCAACCAACATCACCTCCCCCGTTGCAGGTTGCATGCGTTGGGGCATCTGGGGCGCTAACTTCACAACAACTGAATACAGGCAAATGATCGAAGCATGCCTGCAATACGGCATCAACTCTTTTGATCATGCAGACATCTATGGTGATTATACAACCGAAGCAGAGTTTGGTGATGCCTTAAAAGAAAATCCATCGCTAAGACAACACTTAAAAATTATTACGAAGTGCGGTATTCAAATGATGACTACCAACAGGCCATCGCATTATATCAAATCATACAATACTTCCGGCCAGCACATTATCAGTTCGGTTGAACAATCACTGGAGAATTTTGGAACGGATCATATTGATGTATTGCTGATCCATCGTCCTGATCCTTTACTGGATCCGGCAGAAGTTGCAGAAGCTATAGAACAATTAAAACAGTCAGGTAAAGTACTATCATTCGGTGTATCTAATTTTCTTCCGCATCAAACAGATCTTCTTTCCTCTTATACATTGATCGAGTATAACCAGGTAGAGATTTCCATTATCAAGTTAGATGCATTATCAGACGGTACTTTAGACAACTGTATGAAACACAAGATCATACCCATGGCATGGGCGCCATTAGGTGGCGGTTTATTTACAGATGAGAGTCATCCGCATTTCCGAAGTATTACTGCTGCTGCAATTGAACTCGCAGAAAAATACAATACAGGTTTGAATGAAATATTATTAGCCTGGTTACACACGCATCCATCCGGAATTCAATCAGTGATCGGTACCACAAAAATTGAAAGATTGCTACAGGCAAAAGTGGCCACTTCTATCAGGCTCGAAAGGGAAGACTGGTTTAAATTATTATCAGCCTCTACTGGTGAAGATGTAGCTTAAAAATTATATCGATGATTGTTGCCACAGTGGTAGGCGCACAAAAAAGGTAGTTCCTTTTCCTTCCTCACTTTCCATGGTAATGGTTCCTTTGTGTTCTTCGATGATCTGTTTGCAGATAGAAAGTCCCATCCCAAAGCTTGTTTCGCCGGCGGTTCCTTTACGCCTTGCATTCGTGAACATATCAAATATCTTATCGTGATTTTCTTTCGGTATACCGATGCCTTTATCAGCAATACGGATCACTGCATTTTTCAGTTCTGTTCCAACATGAATAGATATGCACGAATTAGTTTTACTGAATTTGATAGCATTGTTTACAAGGTTGGTGATCACTCTTTCAATCCTGTTCGTATCTATGGCCACCATAATTTCTTTGCCGGAATAATCTGTTTTGATCTGTATATCTTTATCTACTGCCGTTAACCGTAATAAGGATACACATTCCTCAATAAATAAAACCAGGTCAACTTTTTTACTTACAGCCGGATAGTCCAAAGGATCATTGCTCTGCAGGAGCCCTATGATCAAAGACTGCGAAGATTCCGTTGCATGCGCAACCATTGATACCAGCTCTTTCAGGTCGGGTGCCAGATTTTTGTCTGCCAGTATTATCTGGCTGATTCCTTGTATGTTGTTAATCGGGCTTCTCAGATCGTGTGCGACAGTATTTAATATTCGTTCCTTCTGCTGTTTAGCGAGAAAAAGATCTTCGTTCGCTTTTTCCAATTGCAGCAGGTTGCGAAAATAAATGTGTTTGAAATAAAAAAGCGACATCGCAAAAAGGAACAATGGCAACAACATTTTCAGGACGCCTCCGACAAGACTTTCATGCGGATCATCAACCAGTGATTGATCATCCAACCTGATCCATACAAATGCGATCGAGACCAGGCCCGCGAAAAGCATGTACTGCCAGGTCTTATCAAAAATAACCACTGCGGCTATCATCATCACCAGCAAACGATACTCGCTTCCATTCTTATACGAATAGGCAGCAATAATAGCGACGATCGAGAGTATCAATAACATTATGGGCCGCAGGTGTAAGCCTTTCTGTGTTTTTGATATCCTGAAACAAAAAACAAAAACTGCCAGCTGGATAATATTAAAAACAGCGGGTAAAAACGCCAGGGCAGCCAAATTAAAAAGCAGGGAAATAAAAGCAAAAGGGGATGCGATCAGCAGAAACAGGTTAAACATGTAAGTTTTCTGCGTTTCTATAAATGAAGTATCCTCGCGGATACCCATACGTAGCAATCTCTGAATGGAAAAACTATTGGAATTATTGATCACGCAGTTGGCATTGGACACCCCGAAAATAATAATAAAACCCGTGAGGTCTCGAAATGATTTTCAGGAATCACTATTTCAACAAATAAAATGCAATTAAAGGATGATGTCAGTGATCACTGCACAAAAAAATCCAACCAGGAAACTGATTAGATTTAACCCGTTGTGCTATTAAGAGAAATGAAGTCTGCCGTTTGACGAGCTCTTTATATGCTATTGGCATAACCGTTTTGCAGCACATAATCAACGATGAATATCTAATGCCCCAACGGGCAATGTCATTGAGTTAAGAAAATTTCACGCAAAGACGCAAAGAGGCAAAGACGCAAAGAAAAAATAAAATCCACCTTATCAACGGCATAAGACTTCCTTTGCGCCTTTGCCTCTTTGCGTCTTTGCGTGAAACCTACCGTTCCAACTTTAACTTAATAACATTGTCCAACGAGGCTACCCATAGCAATTACGAATTGATCAAATCATTAGCCGCCAGGAGGTAGCCCTTGCAGGGCATGATGGGCCACCTGCCTATATTGCTACAGCCCCGCTGGGGCAGATTGAAGTATCGTAAACGACATAGTGGCGATTTAACAGCACAACACGTTAGATTTAAATAAACCTGTCGGCCTTCAGTAGTCAACCCGTTCACTTAGGGGCAAAAAAAATCCCTTCAGTTTCCTGAAGGGATTCAATAAATATGGCAGCTACCTACTCTCCCAGCTAGATGCGAGTACCATCGGCCATGGGGGACTTAACTTCTCTGTTCGGAATGGGAAGAGGTGAACACCCCCGGCAAAACCACCATAAGTCATTCAAGCAATTAGGTATTAGGAGTTAGCTGTTAGCAAAGGCTAACGGCTAAAAGCTAAATGCTAAGAGCTAATAAGTTACATATTGGGAAGCTAGAAAAATTACAAGAAAAAAAATAAAGCTTACGGGCAATTAGTACTACTTGGCTTTACTATTACTAGTTTTACACCTATAGCCTATCAACGTCATAGTCTTTGACGACCCTTAAAAGTAAACTCATCTTGTGGAAGGTTTCACGCTTAGATGCTTTCAGCGTTTATCCTTGCCGTGCGTAGCTACTCTGCATTGCACCTAGCGGCACAACAGATACACCAGCGGCACGTACGTCCCGGTCCTCTCGTACTAAGGACATGTCCACTCAATTTACTAGCGCCCACCACAGATAGGGACCGAACTGTCTTGCGACGTTCTGAACCCAGTTCACGTGCCACTTTAATCGGCGAACAGCCGAACCCTTGGGACCTTCTCCAGCCCCAGGATGTGACGAACCGACATCGAGGTGCCAAACCTTACCGTCGATATGAGCTCTTGGGTAAGATCAGCCTGTTATCCCCGGAGTACCTTTTATCCTTTGAGCGATGTCCCTTCCATACAGAAACACCGGATCACTTTAGCCAGCTTTCGCTCCTGCTCGACGTGTTTGTCTCACAGTCAAGCACCCTTTTACTAATGCGCTCTTCGTACGATTACCAACCGTACTGAGGGTACCTTTGCGAGCCTCCGTTACTTTTTAGGAGGCGACCACCCCAGTCAAACTA
>JAZKBI010000009.1:270159-417862 GCA_040388705.1 Bacteroidota bacterium
AGGCGGCGTGGAGAAGTCGGCCTGGCTGCTATCTTTTGCTTCTATTACCTGTTTGAACTCCTCTATCGTTATTTGCTGGCGTCCCACTTTCAGCATGGTGCCTACCAATCCCCTTACCATTCCACGTAAAAAACGGTTGGCTCTCACCTTATATATAAGCAGGCCTTCTTCCTGAAACCAGTCAGAAGCCTCTATCCGGCACAAAAAGGTCTTTACCTGGGTATTACGCTTTGAGAAACTGGTGAAATCGCTGTATCCCATCAATATGCGGGCGCCTTCCTGCAGGAGTTCTATATCCAAAGGATATGGGAACAACCAGCCGCGATCATTCATAAACGGGTTTTTCCTGTTGTAAATGAAGTACTTATACTCCCTGGCCACCGCATCAAACCGGCAATGCGCCGTTTCCGGAACGGGATAAATGCCCTTTACCGATATATCCTGCGGGAGAAGGGCATTTAGGTTATACACGTTTTTGGCATTTAAAACCTGCTCCGTATCAAAATGAAAAAAATTCTGGTGTGCGTGTACGCCTGAATCTGTTCTGGAGGAGCCTGTCAGCTCAAATGTCTGCCGGAAAAGAGTCTGTAACGCCTTTTCTACCTCGGATTGTATGGTTGGGGCATTGTCCTGCACCTGGAAACCGCTGTAGGCTGTGCCTTTATAGGATAGTTCCAGGAAATAACGGGACATAGGTTTATTTTACTGATAACGGGTTACGCGGCCGGGTAAACAAAACCTGTGTATTGGCCGATGGCCCGGACTCATTTATATAAGCAGAAGGATTGGTCGCTGTTTTGGGCGGATTTTCCGGCAACACCGGAATAAACAGCGCGATCGTATCCGATCTTGTTCCACTGATGATCACGTACACCTGGTCAATACCACTGGAACTGCTTTTATCGAAGATTTTTAAGATGCCATCGGGTCTGATGGCTGGCTTTTCCTTGTTGGTTGTAACAGGCTCTTTCTTCGGCTCCGCTGTTTTTGAGGCAGGGCTTTCACCCGGTTTATCTGCTTTCACAGGGATGAATATTGGATCAGGAACGACGGTTTTTACGATTGGCGCCGGTTCAACCAGTACACCTTTTACAAGGCTGAAATCGATCATATCAAATAAACTCCAGCTATTGTCAATTTCCTGCCGCAGTGTAAATCCACGGGGTTTATCGTCTACCCGAACCGTAAATGTATGGTCGGTAACAGGTTCTCCCGGGATACGGATATTCAAAGTATGGGTGCCCGCGGGCACTTGCGGGATCACGAGATAACCTTTTGATGAGGAAGCATAGTTTTTCCCGTTCCAGCTCGCCTCGTAAGGCTGGTCATATTCTGCCTGTATATGTATGAAGCTAACCTGTTGCGCATTTGCGGATACCGATAGCATCCCAGACAGCACAAAAAAGAAACAGCAGAAATAGTTTTTGGTAAACAGGAACCGGATCATCGCACAAAGTTACTTAAATATGGGTTTGCAAGAAACCCGCGCTTGTCCGCCTCAATCGGTTTTAGCAAAATTGTGACAAACACCTAGCAGAAGGCATTTATCTTTATAACTTCTAAAAAATAATTCATGAAGAGACCCCTATTAGTGTTGGCTGTCTTGGTTAGCAGCTTTGCGATGGCGCAGCAGTCGCCTGATCCTTCCAAAATGTATCGTGCGTTTGCCACGAAGATCAATGACCTTGTGCATACCAAACTGGATGCAAAATTCGATTACAGCAAATCTTACCTGAACGGTAAAGTATGGCTGACCCTGAAACCACATTTCTATGCAACGGATTCTTTACAGCTTGATGCGAAAGGAATGAACATTAACAAAGTAGAATTGGTGAAAGCAGGAAAGAATATCCCGCTGAAATACAGTTACGATAGCCTTTTCCTCGACATCAAACTTGACAAAACGTATAAGAAAGATGAAACGTATGTTGTGTATATCGACTACACAGCAAAGCCGGATGAATTCAGAAGCGAAGGTAGTGCGGCCATCACTGATGCGAAAGGGTTGTATTTCATCAATCCGAAAGGAGAAGAGAAAGACAAACCCACGCAGATCTGGACACAGGGCGAAACAGAAGCCACTTCTGTATGGATACCAACCATCGACAGAACCAATCAAAAAACAACCGATGAATTTATTTTAACAGTGCCTGATAAATACGTTACACTGTCCAATGGAAAATTAACCACACAAAAAAAGAACACAGATGGAACACGGACAGATACCTGGGTGATGGAACTTCCGCATTCGCCTTATTTGTTTTTTATAGGCGTAGGAGATTTTGCTGTGGTAAAAGATACCTACAAAGGCAAGGAAGTGAATTATTATGTGGAGAAGAGTTATGAAAAAGTAGCGCGCAAAATATTCGGACTCACACCTGAGATGATGAAATTCTTTTCTGAAAAAGTTACCGGCATCGAATATCCGTGGGTAAAATACAGCCAGATAGTTGGCCGCGATTATGTTAGCGGCGCCATGGAAAATACCACCGCCACCCTTCACCAGGAAAGTGCGCAACAAAATGCACGTGAATTAGTTGATGGCAATAATTGGGAAAGCACGGTTGCACACGAATTGTTTCACCAATGGTTTGGCGATTTGGTAACCGCTGAAAGCTGGAGCAACTTAACCGTGAACGAAAGCTTCGCCGATTACAGCCAGTTGCTTTGGCTGGAATACAAATACGGCGCTGATGAAGCAGGGTTTGAGAACTTTAATGAGATGAACCAGTACTTAAGTAATGGCAATGAAAAAAGCAAGGACCTTGTTCGTTTCTATTACAACGATAAGGAAGACATGTTCGACCTGGTGAGTTACCAGAAAGGCGGACGCATCTTACATATGCTGAGAACTTTTGTGGGTGATGATGCATTTTTTAAATCGCTGAATAAATACCTCACCACCAATAAATTCGGCAACGGAAGCGCACATAAACTTCGTTTGGCTTTTGAAGAAGTTACGGGTAAGGACCTGAACTGGTTCTTTAACCAATGGTATTTTGGCAGTGGCCATCCTAAGCTGGAGATCAGCTATGCGTATGACGCTCCTACGCAAACTGCTAAAGTATTCATCAAACAAACACAGGCAGGCGATAAACTGTTTAAACTTCCGATGGCAGTTGATGTGTATACCGGCAGCACTAAAAAACGTTATACCATCTGGGCAGAAAACAAAGCGGACACTTTTTCTTTCCCGGTTTCTTCTAAACCCGACCTGATCAATGTTGATGCAGAAAGGGCTACGCTGATGGAAAGAAAGGATGATAAAACACTTGCAGAATACATACACCAATACAATTATGCAGGTAAATATTTAGACAGAAGAGATGCACTTGAATCTGCGCTTAAGAACATCAAAGATCCAGCGGGGTATGGTCTGTTGGTAAAAGCTTTGAGCGATCCTTATTTCCGGATCCGCTTACGTGCGATGACGCATCTTGCTACTACAAAAATGGATGATGCTACCATCAGTAAAATAGAATCGATCGCGAAGAACGACGATCATGCTGTGGCAAGAGCAGCAGCCATTGATGTGCTCGCAAAACTGAAAAAAGACAGCTATAAAGATTTCTTTGCAAAAGCGACCAGGGACTCTTCTTATTCGGTTGCCGGTGCAGCATTGGAAGCATTGGGACAGATAGATGGCAACCAGGCTTTCGCGATAGCCAATACACTGCAGAAAGATGATAACCGTGGCCGTTTGCTATCAGCCCTCACCAGTGTGATCATTAAATATGGTGATGAGTCTGCCTATGATTTTATATCGGGCAAATTTGATGCAATGATTGTTGGACAAACAAAATTCAGAGCAGTTCCTTCTTTTGCTGATTTCCTTAGCAAGGTAACCGATATGAACAAGTTCAAAAAAGGTGTTGATATGATCGTGAAATTCCGCGAGGACATTCCTGCAGGCTCACGGTCTATCACAGATCCAACTATTAATGATGCATTAAAAACGTTGGCTGATAAAAAAGATGCAGCGGGTGCGAAAGAAATGGCAGCGTATGTAAGAGGCAAATTACCGGCGGCGAAATAATGTACCACTGTGAGTACAACGTATAATAGATTTCAATAGAAGAAAAACGAAGAGAATAAGCGACTCCGAAATTCCGGATCACTTATTTTCTTCGTTTCTCTTTTATCGAAAAGGTTAATGAAAGAGCTACTGCAAAAAATAAAGCCATTCCGCAACACGCGGGATGGCTTTTTGGTTGATGTTGGGAAAGAAAAAATGTAAAACCACTCGAACCATTGATGATAGGATATATCAACGACGTGCACTTACTGTGTTACCGTTGTAATGATCTTACCGGTAATATTAATAGGTGAAGGTTGTCCCAGGACTTCCATTTTGCCACCGATCGCTATATCACTGTCTTCTTTAAGCAGCAATCCTGTCTGGCTATTGTATTGCCTTCTTCCGTTAGAGGTTCCTTTGAGCGACTGCTTTATTTCCATGCCCATTTCCTTAACGTTAATATCGATTTTGATAGTTGCCTTTACAAGGATCTCTGCTGTTGGCCCACCGGCTTTCAGCACGGTGTATTCATACAATACTTTGCTTTCTTCTGTGCTTATCGAATCTGTCCATTGATTGCCCTCTTTCAGTTTCAGCATATCCTCTTTCGTTAAAAAAAATTTAGCCTGGTCGTTTGCCATACCCGGGATGCCGCTTACTTGGGAAAAGCCTTCACTGCCTTCGCCTTTGAAAGTGGTTCGCTTATTTTCAACTTCAATATCGATCGGCTTATTCAAAATATCGGCCAGCCCCTCGTATTGCGGGTCATCGTGTGAAGAAGAATCATTTGAATCAAAGGTCTGCTCCTCGCCCATGACCGATGAAGTTCCCGTTACATGTTTTAATGTACTACTGATCGTAAACCCATTATTGGTAACTGCTTTCACTTCGTAATCGGAAGTGCTTGTGAGGCTGTTGCCCAGGCTCATTTCCTGTCCCAGGGCTGAGGCTTTTGTGGTGAGTTGCGTAACCATTGTTACGCCAAATTTTTTTCCAACCGGGATTGCGATGTTCTGCGTATATGCGAAAACACTTACCAAAAGTGTCAATGAAAGGATACTGCTTTTTATCATTTGATCTTTTATAAATACCACCAACTATTTTACCAACTGCCTCCACCTCCGCCGCCGCCGGAACTGCCACCGCCAAAACCACCAAATCCACCACCACCGCCGCTATCACCACCACCCCATCCACCACCGCTGCTACGTCCACCACCCATGAGGGAAGATAAAATAACTGCCTGGGCAATCCCACCTAATCCACTGCCTCTTCCTCCTCTGCCGCCACCGCGCCCGCCTCTTGCCATTATTACTATAACAACTATAATGAGAATAAGAAAGCTAAAAATAGAATTGCCTTTGCTACCCACTACAGGACTCTTTTTTGCTGCCGGCATTTTATATTCGCCCACAGCGGCTTTGGTTAATGCAGTAATAGCATTATCAATTCCCTGGTAATAATTTCCCTGTTTAAATTCCGGCACGATTTCATTGACAGAAATATGTGTTGCCATTACATCCGGAATAGCGCCTTCCAGGCCATAGCCTACTTCTATCCAAACTTTTCTATCATCAATAGCAGCAAGGATCAATACACCATTGTTCGTTTTTTTATTTCCGATGCCCCAGGCACGGAAAAGTTTTACAGCATATTCCTGGATGGAGTAATCGCCTGTTGATTTGATCAACACAACAGCGATCTGGTTTGAAGTGCTATCATCTAATGCTACCAGTTTCTGTTCAAGCGCTGCAACCTGCTCGCTGGACAGTACTCCGGCTGCGTCGTTTACCAGTCGCGCCGGATTAGGCTTAGGCAAAACATCCTGTGCCGTGGCAAAAGCGAAAGACAGAACCGAAAGAAGTATGAAAACTATTTTTTTCATTCCTGGAATTTGTTGCCTGTGATCAGAGGTAAATCAGCATTTATTATGAACGAAAGAAAAATAAGTAAAAGAAAATAACGGTCAGGCCGCTTAAGCGGCCCGATCGTTATTTTCCGAAAACAATATCATCTGGTAATTCGTTGCTGTCTGTTTTTTCATCGTAAGGAAAATGCGTTTGCAGCGCTTCACCAATTGCATGAATAACTTCTTCTATACCGGTTACGTATTTATCCTGTTTGAAAAGTGCGAGGATCTTCGAAACCTGTTCGTTCCAGAAAGTGTCTCCTACTTTTTCATGAATGCCCTCATCCCCGAAAATAGCCAGTTTCCTGTCTACCATAGCGAGGTAAAAGAGCACACCATTACGGGTACTCGTCTGGTGCATGTTCAAGGAATCAAATAATTCCTTTGCGCGGAGAACCGGATCTTCGGCAGTACAATTGCCTTCAATATAGATCCGTATCTCACCGCTGGTTCTCTGCTCCGCTTTTCCTATGGCACGTACGATGATCTGCTTTTCCTCTTCAGAAAAATAATCAACAGGATCAACAGGTTTGCTCTTGAACAGTCCGAACATTGGAATTATTTAATATCGAATTTAATATCAGGGTTTTTTTCTGAACCCGGATCTGCCTGGTAATATGCTTTCTCTTTAAATCCGAACAGTCCTGCAAAAATATTATTCGGGAAAGTTTTTACACTAAGGTTATATGTATTAACGGCAGCATTGTAATCACGACGTGCCACATTGATCCTGTTCTCCGTTCCTTCTATCTGTGCCTGGAAGTCCTGGAAAGCCTGTGTTGTTTTCAGGTTAGGATATGCTTCTGCAACTGCCATCAGCCTGCCGAATGCGCTTTGCAACTGGCCCTGGGCAGCCTGGTATTTTTTTAATGATTCCGGATCATTGATATCAACTTTTACCTGCGTAGCGCTTGCCCTTGCAGCAATCACTTCTTTTAAAGTTGATTTTTCAAAATTGGCAGAACCTTCAATGGTTTTTACAACACTGCTATACAGATCGGTACGACGCTGGTAATTGGTTTCTACATTGCTCCAGGCGTTCTTTACGCTTTGATCGCCTGTTACCAAGCTGTTATATTTACTGCAACCGCATCCGCCCAGTAATAAAATCAGGCCTACGATAACGATAAGTGTAATGTTTTTGGTACTCATACAGTTTAATTTAGATGTAATTTACTTGTTTGTCGTTTAACAGGTGTAAATATTACAAAAGCAATGCCACCCGGCTTTGGATGGCATTTTGTCTGAGAGGCCGTTTGGGGTTTGGAGTTTGTGGTTGGGAGGCTCAAAGTTTTTAGTTCACTTCCACAAACGGAGACCCAACCCCAAACCACAAACCCCAAACGCTTTAGCTCTAGTTCGTTTTTACACGGCTTGCCTCGGTATCCGAACCTGTGCTGCGGTTACGGGCCGCCTACAGTTTCTGGTTGCCGAAAGAATAGCTGAAAGCGAGGCGCACATTGCGTGTTTCATTTACCTGGCGGAATGCGAGGTTGATATCCTGGTAAACAATGGCGCCCCGGTTCTTTTGGGAAAAGAGGATATCGTTGAAGTTGAGGCTGATTTTTGCCTTCTTGTCCATAAAAGTTTTTTGTATGGCAAAATTGAGGTTACCGAGTTCCTGTATTTCTATGAATTCTTCGAGCAGGCTGGTTGTATAAAAACCTGACAACTCAAAGTTCCAGCCGGGTTTGGGTTTATAGGAAACCTGCCAGTATGCCTGCCAGTTCCATTTTGAGCGGTTATACAGGCTGCCGAGATAATCGGCTTTATAATGATTATAGATGAACTGGTTGCCGCCGTAGCCGCTGATCTTTTTACCGATATCGAGCGGAAAATTCAATTCGAAAACAATATTCTCGAAGGCTGCTAAATTTTCGGGCGTTGTGTAAGTAAGGTTTCCTTCCTGTTTGGGTGCATCATTGAAGATCACATCATGCGTCTTGTTATAACTTACTGAAAAGAATGGTTGGTTATCGTAGGTCAATGAAAGTTTATACGCGTCGGATAGTTCGGGACGGATCAATGGATTTCCTCTTGTGTAGGTAAGTGAATCCAGGTATTGTATGAATGGGTTTTGTTGCTGGTAACTTGGCCTGTTCACCCTGCGGCTATACTGCAATACGGTTGAAAAATGATTGCTGATCTTTCTTGTTAAAAATGCGGATGGAAAAAGCTGCCAATAGTTCCGGTTCAATACATCAACTGAGATACTTTTTCCTTTGGCGATGGTTTGTTCGGCGCGGAGACCCGTAATAAATTCCCAGTTATCAATTTTTTTCTGGAAGCTTGCGTACACTGCATTGATATTTTCCGAGTATTCAAAATCTGTGCTGCGTGAAGGATCAACCACATTCGATTTCTTAAACACAAGATAATTATCAATGATGGCGAGGCTTGTCTTCCCTCCCATTTCCAGTTTTGTATTTTTATTAAACGGGTAACTGTAATCGAGTTTCAACACGCCGAACTTTACAGGATTGTTTACATATTGATTGAGGTAAGAAGTGCTGGCAGCCTGCGTAACGATATCACTGTTGTTATTGAGTTGAAAAGTGGAATAATCAAAATCAATATTCAGGTCCTTACCAGTGGTGTCGAAATTATGTTTCCAGTTTATATTCGCTGCAATATTATCGCGCTTAACATTGGTATTGTTTAGTGTACTGAAAGTACTTAACACGGCGCCCGTTGAAGCTTTTATCTGTTGCGTGGTGTTGATGGTGTTCTCATCCATCGTAAAATTAAATCCACGCACAAAAATGCCGAAAGTGTTTTTGTTGTCTGCGTACAGGTCGGCACCGGCACGGTAGCTGTAACTGTTGCGGTCGTTCGGGCTATAATTTGTCTGAAGGAAACGATTGGTAGTGATCGCTCTGTCAAACTCGCTGTACTGAAATTGGTTCCGGTGAAAAAAACTGATACTGCCGTATGTATTTAATTTTCCTTTTCGGTGATTGACGGAAAGAAAAGGTGATACACGATAATAGTTCCTGTCAACGCCATCTTTGCCTTTTGTATATAAACCCGTTCCTACTGCGAGTGAAGCGGTTCCATTCGTACCCAGGTTTGCATTTTTCTTTATGAGGATATTGATGATGGCGCCACCTGATGCATCATATTTTGCACCTGGATTGGTGATAAGTTCAATCTTTTCAATATTGGCAGCACTCATTGTTCCCAATACCTGCGAGATATCTGTGTACTGCGAAGGTTTTCCATCGATCATAATGGTTACACTACTTTTGCCCGCAAGTTTTACCTGGTCGTTCACAACCATTACGCCCGGCACTTTCTGCAGTACTTCCAGGGCCGTAGAACCTGCAGCAGTAGCACTACCTTCTACATTCACCACTAATTTATCGGCACGCTGTTCAAGAAAAGGCTTGGTGGATGTTACCGTAACTTCTCCCAATGAAACCGCATCGGGAACGAGTTTACTGTCTGGCACCTGCACATTATTACCAGCCACAGTAATTTTATTATTTAGTTTTTTATAACCAAGCATATTGATCATTACACGGTAATTGCCATTCTTGATATTGTTAAAAGAATAATCGCCGTTCTCGGAGCTGAGTGCGGATAAAACAAGGGTGGAATCTTTTTGCTGCAGCAACAATACCGCCGCGCCTTTTACCGGTTTTTGTTTTTCATCAAATACTTTTCCTTTGATGGTGGACTGAGCACTTGCTGTTATAAAAAATATACTGCATAGCAGAAGTGTAAAAAATATTTTCATAACAATAGTTCTTGGGTTGATGGAATGTTCGGGTGCTTTAGCGTTCAGTTCGCTTTAGCGCTCCGACCGCTTGTTATACGAACGGGGTTTGAAAATGTTACAGGGACCTGAAAAATAAAGTGGGCCATCACTGTTGATGGCCCACTTCAAAATAAAAAATAATCTCGCCAGCCGGAGGCTGGTTGATGGTAGTCGCTCGGCTCTGCCGAGTGACTACTATCAACGGCCTCCGGCCGATTAAATACTATATCTTTTATTCATTTATCGCTGCTATTCCCGGCAATACTTTTCCTTCAAAATATTCCAGCAATGCGCCACCGCCGGTAGATACATAACTTACTTTATCAGCAAATCCAAACTGGTTCACTGCGGCCACACTATCGCCGCCGCCTACTAATGAGAAGGCGCCTGCTTCGGTTGCTGCAGCTACTGCTGTTGCAATTCCTTTTGTACCATGCTGAAATTTTTCCATTTCAAACACACCCATCGGCCCATTCCATAAAATGGTTTTGGAACGTTTAATGCAGTTGGTGAACTGGATGCAGGCATTCATGCCGATATCCAATCCCATCCAGCCTTCAGGGATCTCATTGCTTGGTGCAGAGGAAATATTTGCGTCAGCGGCGAACTTATCTGCGATCACAGAATCGGAAGGCAGGTGAATACACACACCTTTTTCTTCTGCTTTTTTTAATAGTTCTCTTGCAGTATCCAGGCGATCATCTTCACACAAAGAAGTACCGATACTGCCGCCCTGTGCTTTCATGAACGTGTATGCCATACCACCACCGATGATGATATCAGTTGCACGTTCCAACAAATTTTCTATAATTAATATCTTATCGCTCACCTTCGCTCCGCCGATAATAGCCGTAAAAGGTTTCTCACTTTTATGCATTATTTTTTCTGCACTCGCTACTTCTCCTTCCATTACCAGGCCGAACATTTTTTTATCGCCGGGGAAAAATTGTGCGATCACAGCAGTTGATGCATGTGCACGGTGTGCGGTGCCGAAAGCATCATTCACATATACATCACCAAGCTTGCTTAGTTTTTCTGCGAAAGCAGTATCGCCTTTTTCTTCTTCTTTGTAGAAGCGGAGATTCTCTAACAACAATACTTCACCGGGTTGTAAAGCTTTCGCATCATTGTATGCTTCTTCGCCGATACAATCCGCTGCAAATTTTACAGTGGCGCCATCCAACAATTTGATGAGATGATTAAGAAGATGTTTCAATGAATACTTATCCGCTGGACCATCTTTCGGTCGGCCGAGATGGCTCATGAGTATCACACTTCCGCCGTCTGCTAATATTTTTTTGATGGTGGGGATGGTTGCTTTCATCCTGGTATCATCGGTAATGTGAAAGGATGCATCTAACGGCACATTGAAATCTACACGGATCAATGCTTTTTGTCCTTTGAAGTTGTGGTCGCTGAATTTGCTCATGATATTGGTGAATTAAATATGAGAAAACAAATAAGTCAAAATTAAAAAGTCAAAAGTCAAAACACAATTTCGACTTTTGACTTTTGACTTTTTAATTTTGACTTTTTAATTATTTAGAGATCAAACCCGCGAAATATTTCACCGTGCGAACCAGCTGGCTCACATAGCTCATTTCGTTATCGTACCAGCTTACGGTTTTTACCAGTTGTGCATCACCAACGGTCATTACTTTGGTTTGTGTTGCATCAAATAAGGAACCGAAATGTGTGCCGATGATATCGGTGCTTACAATTTCATCTTCGTTGTAGCCGAAACTTTCGTTGCTGGCTTCTTTCATGGCTGCATTGATCTCATCAGCGGTTACTTTTTTGCCGAGGATGCTGGTCAGCTCAGTTAATGAACCGGTAATGGTTGGAACACGTTGTGCGCCACCATCCAGCTTACCTTTCAACTCAGGCAATACCAGGCCGATCGCTTTTGCAGCACCTGTGCTGTTAGGAACGATATTGGCAGCAGCGGCCCTTGCACGGCGCAGGTCACCTTTTGGATGCGGTGCATCCAATGTGTTCTGGTCGTTTGTATAAGCGTGAATAGTTGTCATGATACCGGTTACGATACCATATTTATCATTCAGCACTTTTGCCATTGGCGCCAGGCAATTAGTTGTGCATGATGCGCAGGAGATAATGGTTTCAGAACCATCCAATATTGTGTGGTTCACATTGTATACAACGGTTTTCAGCTCGCCGGTTGCCGGTGCAGAGATCACTACGCGTTTTGCGCCTGCTTTGATATGTGCTTCCGCTTTGTCTTTATCAGCAAAGAAACCAGTTGATTCGATCACCACGTCCACACCATGTGTACCCCATGGAATTTGTGAAGGATCTTTCTGTGCGTATATTTTAACGGTATCACCGTTCACAACAATTGAATCTTCTGTAGAGGTAACGGTTGCGCCTTCAAAACGGCCCTGGGCGCTGTCGTATTTTAATAGGTGAGCCAATACCTGCGGACTGGTTAAGTCGTTGATGGCTACCACTTCAATTCCTTCCATGTTATAGATCTGGCGAAACACCAAACGGCCGATACGTCCAAAACCGTTGATGGCAACTTTTACTGTACTCATTTAATTCCGTATTTAAGTGATTGAAAAATCGAAACAAGTCGCAAATTTACGACGATTGTAAAGAAATATGATGATATTTTTTGATTAACGGCGCTGAAACGATCAGAAAGCAATAAGCCGGCGATTGCGAAAGAATCTGGAAAGAAAATGAAAGGAAACAACACGAATAATGGCTGTTTTCCTTCCGGTAAGATGATAAAACCCTTGTAAACACTGGAAAATCGATGAATCTTAAAAATGTTTTGGCAGAAAACCTCCATGAGCCTATTTTTGCGCTCCGATAAACAAAAAGGCCGGTTCGTCTATCGGTTAGGACAGCCCCCTTTCACGGGGCAAAGACGGGTTCGATTCCCGTACCGGCTACAAAAGACACCTGCTTTCGGTGTCTTTTTTGTTTTTTGTAACTGCTTGTCAGAGTCTTGTTTTGAATTTTAATCTTAAATTTGGTATGTGCAAAATGACACCGAAATATTAGAAACGCTAATTTTAGGGGGAATACTTGGCGCGGCATTAAGTGCTTTAGTTTCTCCAAAAAATGAAGTCTCATTAACCGGGTCAATTGCCAGTGCAGTTATACTTGCATCATTTAAGGCATATGAGAATGCCCAAAAAACAGGATTGCCAGTTATTATCGAAGAAAAAAATGCTTTGTACAGAATTTATCCTGATGGCCAGAAGGAATTCATTAAACAATTGCCACGCGTAGCGGCCTCTGTTCCTAAGAAATTTATACTGAAATAACATGCAGCCTATAAGGCGTTTACGAATTTTTGCAGGACCGAATGGTTCTGGGAAAACAACTATTGTTAATGATCTTAAAACCAAATATTCTTTTGGTGAATACATAAACGCAGATGATATTGAAGCACTGCTTATTAAAGATCGAACACTTCCACTTACAAAATATCAAATTGAATCTGACACTCCTGCTATTCAGGATTTTTTTAAAAAATCGTCTTTATCCCCTGTAAAATTGGATCAACCTGACATTTGGAAAGAATTCAAAATTGAAGAAAACCGGTTGTTAATAAATGATGCTCTCAAAATAAATTCTTACATAGCCGCGGATATTGCAGAATTTTTACGACACTGTTTATTACAAGCAGGATTATCGTTTACCTATGAAACAGTGATGAGTCATAAAGGGAAACTCGAGTTTATGAGGTTGGCGAAAGAGCATGGGTATCGCGTATATCTTTATTATATTGCCACAGATGATCCTGACATTAATATCAGTAGAGTAAACATCCGGGTTGCCCAGGATGGACATGCGGTTAGCCCAGACATTATCCGCAGCCGTTATTATAAAAGTCTTGAAAATTTGAAAGATGCCGTTTTACTCAGTAACAGAGCTTATATTTTTGATAACTCAGCTCAGGTATCAAAATTACTGGCTGAAGTAACAGACGGAAAAGAAGTTAGCGTCATAGATACAGGGATGTTGCCTAACTGGTTTATTACTTATCTGTCGAATAAAGCAGAAATTTAGTTTTAAAAGAAAGAGCTTTCTGTACCGGCTACTTATAAATTACGAAAACCCCTGATACCGTTGAGTTTCAGGGGTCTTTTGTTTCATCTTTTCAGTCATCCTAATTGCTGCAAAGCTATTTTAGGATTAGACATACATCAAAACCGGACTTGCTGGATCAATGCAATCGGATTTTGCAGTCTTGTCCTGAAATCGGTCTTTGCAGGTTATCCTAAATATGCTTTCAATGCATTACTGTAACGCGCTTTCTGTAAACGTTTGATTGCTCTCTCTTTGATCTGTCGGATGCGCTCCTTAGTTAAATCGTATTTCTTGCCAATTTGCTCAATACTTACTCCGTCCTCACGCTCCAGGCCGAAATATGCATTTACAATCTCTGCTTCACGGGGGCTCAATGATTTAAGAATCCGGCGGATTTCGTCGCGCAGTGAATCTTGCATTATCCCTTCATCGGTTTCATCAGAACCCTGCAATAGATCGCCCATTGCTACATCTTCTGCAGAATTAACGGGAGCGTCAAGTGAGGTATGGCGCGTATTGCTTTGAAAAATATTATTTACCTCCGTTTGGCTCATTTCAAGAATTTCGGATAGTTCTTCTGTTGAGGGTTCACGCTCATGTTCCTGTTCAAAGGCCATGTAAGCTTTATTTGCTTTGTTATAGGTGCCTATTTTGTTTTGCGGCAGACGCACAAGCCGGCCCTGTTCCGCAAGGGCTTGCAAAATAGATTGGCGTATCCACCAAACGGCATAAGAGATAAATTTGAATCCTTTGGTTTCATCGAACCGTTGGGCAGCTTTAATCAGGCCCAGGTTACCTTCGTTTATGAGATCACTCAAGGATAATCCCTGATGCTGGTATTGCTTAGCCACAGAAACGACAAAGCGTAGATTAGCCTGAACCATTTTGTCGAGGGCTCGTTGATCACCCATTTTGATTCGTTGCGCCAGATTTGTTTCTTCTACAACATTGATCATGGAAATTTTAGAGATTTCCTGTAAATATTTTTCAACGGATTGTGAGTCACGATTAGTGATCTGCGTTGCAATTTTGAGCTGCCGCATAAGGTGGAATTAGAATATACTTATTAAAAGAAATGGACGAAAAGAGAGGTGATTATGTTGCAAAGGTATGAAAATTAATGCGTTAAGTTAATTTCAAGTAATAAAGGACAGTTTTGGCCAAATTTTTTTACCAAGGCCCTGATTTACAATCAGGCGGTAGACATACATAAACATTGCCATATGGCCATAAAGCAATAATAAAAAGATAAGTTCGGGTAGGAATATTTACCGGCGACTTTCAGCCTTCTTTAAGAGCCTGGTAATTTCGTCGGAGGTGGCATCAAAACGAAACGTGCCTATCTCGTTATTTTTATGTAACGTTAAACTTGTTGTGAGTTCCCCTTTTTTACTAAAGACAGTTTGAAATACATACACCCTGTTAGGATCTACTGTGTCAACGCCCACAAACTTGAAGGATGTTAACTTTCCGTATTCGCTCAATCTTTCAGCCGCTCTGGCGTTTGTCCATAACGGATGAGTTAATTTGAAATGGCTTTGATCATCTGCAAACATGGCATTGATCTTATCACCCTGGCCGGTGTTGTAAAATTTTTTAAATTTTTCCATTGCTTGCTCATAGGACTTCACTGTTTGCCCCATCAAAACAAAAGGCATTATCAACAATAAAATGGCAAGAAATTTCATACGGTAAAATTTTAGTCTTTTAAAATTATGAATTTCCTTGTTAGTTGGCAAAATCCGATTGCATTGATCCGCAATACCGTTTTCCCTGTAAGGCTATTAAGTATGCGACTTAATCACTATTTTTCACGACGAATTGCTTCATATGAAAAACATTCTTGCTTTTTTGCTGGTTGCTTCCATTTCTGCTTCTGCCCAGGGAGATTGGAAAATGGTACAGGGGAAAATTACCACGCAGTGGTCCGGCAAAGTATCTCCCGAAAATGTGTTACCAGAATATCCGAGGCCACAAATGGTAAGGGAACGCTGGAACAATTTGAATGGCATATGGCAATACGCCATTGTGCCAAAAACGAATAACGGGGCGGCTCCTTCGAAATATGACGGCAATATACTTGTTCCATTTGCCGTAGAATCTGCATTATCAGGGGTTGCCAAAACGGTTGGCAAAGACAGTGTACTGTGGTATAAACTCACCATCAAAACACCTGCGGCTGTTGGCAGCCGCACCCTGCTTCATTTTGGCGCGGTTGACTGGCAATGCAATGTTTTTGTAAACGGAAAACAGGTGGGCGTACATGAAGGCGGATATGATCCTTTTTCCTTCGATATCACTTCCTGTTTAAAAACAGGCGAAGAGCAGGAGATCGTTGTACGTGTATGGGATCCTTCGGATGATGGCCCGCAACCGCGCGGCAAGCAGATAAAGAACCCGCATGGCATCTGGTACACGCCTGTTACGGGCATATGGCAAACCGTTTGGACAGAAACCGTACCCACTACACATATCCAATCTTTTACGCAGGTACCAGACATCGACAAAAAACAACTTACTGTAAATGTTTCGGCATACGAGCTAAAGCCCGGCGATGAAATTACCGTTATTGCATCGGATGGCGCAAAACAGCTGGCTATGCAAAAGGCAATCAAAGGTGTTGCAGTATT
This sequence comes from Bacteroidota bacterium, assembly GCA_040388705.1. Classification (GTDB taxonomy): domain Bacteria; phylum Bacteroidota; class Bacteroidia; order Chitinophagales; family Chitinophagaceae; genus Sediminibacterium. The sequence continues at coordinate 286,542 of JAZKBI010000009.1, forward strand.
ACCTGTACGGGATATGAAACTTTGGTCGCCGGAAAACCCTTTTCTATATGATCTGACCATCAGCATCACCCGCAACGGCAAAAAGGTGGACGAAATAAAAAGCTATTTCGCCATGCGTAAGATCTCGATGGCGAAAGACAGGAACGGTGTACAAAGACTCATGCTCAACAACAAATTTGTATTCCAGTTTGGCCCGCTTGACCAGGGCTGGTGGCCCGATGGCCTGTACACTGCGCCAACAGACGAGGCGCTGAAATATGATATAGAAAAGACAAAAGAAATGGGCTTTAACATGATCAGAAAGCATGTTAAAGTAGAACCCGCGCGCTGGTACAACTGGTGCGATAAATTAGGCATTCTTGTTTGGCAGGATATGCCGAGCGGCGATCTTGGCAATGCATGGGAAATGCGGCCGGGCATTTATGGAAAAGCAACCGATAAAAATCGAACTGCCGCTTCCGAGAATATATATAAAACAGAATGGAAAGAGATCATGCAGGATCTCGCACATTTTCCCTGTATTGTAATCTGGGTACCGTTTAACGAAGCATGGGGCCAGTTCAAAACACGCGAGATTGCTGAATGGACAATGCGGCAGGATCCATCAAGATTAGTAAATACGGCGAGCGGCGGAAACTTTGTAAACGTGGGACCGATCATCGACCTGCATAACTATCCCGAACCGCTTATGCCCGATGCAGACATCTATGGATCCAAACGCGCAATCGTGCTTGGTGAGTTTGGCGGCCTGGGTTTACCGGTGGATGATCATACCTGGCAGGCAAAAAACAACTGGGGTTATCAATCTTTTAAAAACGGCGATGAGCTGTTTAACCGATACGGGCAACTTGTTTCAAAAATACCCGAGCTCATTAGCAAAGGCCTCTCGGCAGCTGTGTACACGCAAACGACGGATGTGGAAACGGAGATCAATGGACTGATGACCTACGACAGGAAAGTGATAAAAATGGATGCAGCAAAACTGAAGGCGTTACATGAAAAATTGTACCATGTACCGTTTTGATCGTATAGGATGTCTTCTGTTGGCAAGAATTTCGTTTGATAATATACCCTCCCCTATATGGGATTACGCTGGTACCTCTGTTAATGTTTTTTGGAGAGACGATAGTATTGTAATACGTTACAACACTTCACTCCAAATATTCGGAAAGATTCTGCTTTAAGTAAAATAAAAATTACTTGCCAATCAAAATAATACTGGTTGCGTTTTTACCGGTTAAAAGAACGATTTCTTTACATTCAATTACAACAAAAGCAGCAGAAATATTCAGGGAAAGTTTCCGAAAAACACTATCTTCAAAATTGATCTTTTAACAAGAGTTTGTTCTGTGATAGAAGATGCACTAACCCTCTTTTGAAAATGCAGCGCCCTATGAATATCAGGATTACAAAGACAGAACAATCAAAGCTACCCGAAATAGATTTCAACAATATTCCCTTTGGAAAATACACATCAGATCATATGTTCGTGATGGATTTTGCGAATGGACAATGGGATAATTTCAGGATCATTCCATACCAGGGTTTTACACTCGATCCGCAATCCAAAGCGCTGCAATATTGCCAATGTATTTTTGAAGGCATGAAGGTTACTATAGGTACAGACGGAATTCCAAAACTATTGCGCCCGGAATTGAATATTGAACGTTTTAATCTTTCAGCAGAACGCATGTGTATGCCGGTTGTTCCTGAAGAGATTTTCCTGGAAGCATTAAAAGCTATTGTTGCCTTGGAGATCGACTGGATTCCCAAAGCAGAGGGTTCCGCTTTGTATGTGCGTCCAACCATGTTCGCAACGGAAAACGCTTTATCAGTTGTGCCTTCGGATACCTATACTTTTTACATTTATACAGGCCCTGCGCAGCCTTATTTTACAACTCCTGTAAAATTAATTACAGAACAGAAATTGATCCGTGCTGTGCCTGGTGGTACAGGTGAAGCCAAAACAGGCGGTAATTATGCGGGTTCATTACTGGCGGGCCAGTTGGCGAAACGAAAAGGGTTTGATCAGATCATCTGGTTGGAGAGCCCGGAATTTAAAAAGATACAGGAAGCAGGTATGATGAATTTGTTTTTTGTGATTGGTGATACCGTGGTAACACCCATGTTGTCGGGAGCTGTATTAAAAGGTACTACGAGAAATTATTTTATCGATATCCTCGCAGAGAAGAAGATCAAAGTAGAAGTCCGCGACATTTATATTGATGAAATTCTGGAGGCTTATGAAAAAGGCGTTTTACAAGAGGCTTTTGGTTCAGGAACTGCAGCAGTAGTATCGCATATTTCCGAGATCACACATGGTGATACCCGGATGGTATTACCATCCATAGAAAAAGATTTCATCAGCAATATGCTTTACAACGAGATCAATGGTCTGAGATCAGGCAGGATCAAAGATAGCCGTAACTGGCTGGTTCCTGTTGAAGCTACTACCTTAACCAATTATACAGCATGAGCAAAATCAACTGGGGCAATGTGCCCGTAGAACAAGTGAACGCAAAAATGAAAAGACAGTTCATTCACGGTGAAAAAGTAATGATTGCGAAAATGGAATTTGAGGATGGATTCATTGTGCCCTGGCATTCTCATGAAAATGAACAGATCACAGAAGTGTATGAGGGTACCCTTCGGTTTTGGTTCGATAATGACGAAAACAATTCTATCGATCTGTTCGCGGGTGACGTTATCATCATTAAGGGGAATCGTCCGCACAAAGCTTTAATGATCGGTAAGGTTGTTGAAACCGACACCTTTGCTCCGCCAAGACAAGATTGGATAGACGGGTCAGACAATTATTTACGGAAGTGATAAATGTGTTGCTGTTTGAAAATCCTCTGTGAAACTCTGTATACGCTATACCTCTGTGTTGAAAAAATATTATTTTGAAGTACTAAGCATGATTTTTTCAACACAGAGATACAGAGATTGAGAGTTACACAGAGAATGGCTATAATTCAACAAGTGTTTAACAGCACAGCATGCTATGTTTTAATTAGAGATGTTGAAGGGTTTTGATTTTCTTGATAGTATTCTTAATTTTTTTAACATTACCAGATGGATCTTGGATTACACAATAAGGTGGCATTAATATTAGCATCAAGTAAAGGCCTGGGTAAAGCAGTTGCGATTGAATTAGCAAATGAAGGTGCTAAGGTCATTATTTGTGGAAGGGATGCAAAGGCGCTGGCATCTACAGAAGCTGAAATTAAAAAGCTTGCGCCAGGAAGGGTGGTATCATTTTTATGCGATATCACGGACGAAAAGGAACGTGCTAATTTGGTTACTCAGAGCGTAAATGCTTTTGGAGATATCGATATTCTTGTGACTAATACGGGAGGGCCCGCTGCAGGTCCTTTCGAACAATTTGATCTTGATGATTGGAAACATATTTACAATCTGCTGTTCTTAAGTGCAGTTGATATTATTCAACAGGTCTTACCAGGGATGAAGAAAAAAGGCTACGGCCGCATTCTCACCATTACCTCGGTTGCTGTAAAACAACCGGCCGATAATCTGATTTCTTCCAATGCTGTACGGACCAGTTTATTAGGGCTGGTAAAAAGTTTGTCAAAAGAAGTTGCTATGCATGGCATAACCGTCAATAACCTGATGCCAGGGTATACGAACACAAACCGGCTGGAAGAACTTGTGGCAAAAGATCCAAAAGTGAACCAGATAAAAGAAACCATTCCGATGAAGCGGTTTGGAACCCCATCAGAGTTTGCCGCTGCTGCAGCTTTCCTGGTAAGTGATCGTGCGAGCTACATCACAGGGCAATCACTGGCCGTTGACGGTGGATGGATCAAGGGGCATTAATGGAGGTGTTGCCTGGGTAGTAAATGAAAGGTGATCTTGATAAAATCAACGTTATTTACTGAAACAACTCAACACATCCGTTTTAAAATAGGGTTCTTGATTTGACCAAAACATGTAATTTATCTTCAGGAAGTCTTTAGCAAAGTCATGCAAAAGCGGAACAATATTTACATGTGACTTTTTCTTTGTATCCTCAACTGCATCGCCTGTCTCGCCAATATAATTACCGTCTTGTACCGCAATACCAAGAGGCACTGTATAATGTCCTTCATGCATTATAGCAAGGGCATGGTTCAGTTGAGCTCTTTTTGTCACCATTAAATCCGGGCCGCCCAGCCCAACACCAATTTGTTCGCCGTATTGATAAATGCCTCGAAGGTAGCCCTTGTCATCATAGGGCAACCATTCACCGGGAATGAAATTCGCGTATATCATAGTGGTTGATGTGGGGAATCCCTTTTTTAGGGAAAGCATATTTTCTTTTAGTCCAACTAAATAAGATACCTGAGAAAAACCGGAATCTTTTATTCCGATTGAGGTTTCCTGGAGATTAACACCTTCCAGTTTGCCATCGAATTCTTTTCCCAACGCTTTAAGAAGTAATGCAAATCTTTCCCTTACTTTTTTATTCCAACGTTTTGCAACCCATCCACCCTCACTGCCATCGTCGTTGTATTGCATTACTGCTCCACCATCATATTCAGCAGTTAATAAATAATCGGGTACAGCTTTGTATTTGGGGCTAAAGGTTACATCCTGTAACTGCAGAAATAGTTTTTTATGATGCCTCTTGAGGTATTCATAGTCCTGTTTTAAAATAGAAAAATCGTATTTCCCTTTTTCAGGTTCAAAGTCGCGCCATGCGTACATGATCTGGGCGCCCATAAACATTGCATTTGAAAGCAAAGGATGGTCTTTTATTAACTCCCTGTCTTTGGAAAAATATACGAAATGCTGAATACTGTCTTTTTCAACCGGGCATGCAGCATTTAAATATTTTTTATAGGCATCCTCGTATCTCTCATTCTTATTTTTTTTCTGTGCTTGTACAGCTGTACCTAAAATACAAAGAACTAAAACTGTATTGAAGAGCCTGCCGGAGTTAATCTTTTTTAATGTGAAGTACATGTTTTGTTTTGTTGTAAGCAAACGATTCGATAATTGATCTTGATGCGTATATAAATAAAGTTGAGGGGAAATTGCCGAAACGCCTGCTTAAAATTTAAGCAAGCATTTTCAGAGAAATAAAAACATGATTTTCAAAAAACAAATCTCTTATTGTACAATCCGATTTCGTTGACCACTTTAGTCCGATTTTGACGAGTTTATTGGTATTCCGGCAACTCATTAAATTCAATAATAAATGAATTAATTCGGAATAAATGTTTAGCTGATTGATTTGTGCGAGACAGTTATAACCCGTTAAAGCAAGATGAAATACCTTAATATACATGCGACCGGAGCCTCACAATTTCCGCCTGCCGCTTCTATTCCAAATTACCCAACGCTATTACCGCAGCCGGCAAAAACGATGGGATATTGATAATAGCGTTGCTGTGTTCGCCGGTGCGGAACTCAAGCGCCAGTGCCAGGCATACGAGTGCGCGTTTAGTGGCGTGGGTATGTAATTCCATTTCCACGTCGGGTAGTTTTTGATCGAGGATGGCAAAGGAATTTTGTACCACAGTTAATTCAAAATGCGACAAGGACTTGGGTTCGTAAACGGGGCTGGCACAGATCAGTTTCAGGTTGATCCATGTAGCGCCTGCAGGCGCCTTTATATCCTTTGCCGGGTTAAAAGATGATATGCTAACTGATAACATCCCGCCACCTTTATCTGTCACTGAAATACCTGCAGTAAAAGATTGAGCAAGGCCGGCTGCCGGATTCAGTTCGCATAAGGCACTGGGATTTATATGCAGTGCCAGGTTCGTTTGATCGGGGTTCTTTTTGTATAACCCAAACACCCAGCTCCTCAATGCATTATAGCTATGCCGACCAAAAGGGCAATTCAGTTCTGTTCGTAAAGCATCCGCTATTTTTGAACTCAGCGAAGAGGTCATGCCGAACAAATCCCTATGGGGTTGTAACTTCTTTTTATGCTTTGCACTTTGTTTACCGGGAGTGGATCGGGCATAGGCTTTCCCGTCCATCGTATAAAATACCACCGGGCCTATTGCCCCGCTGAGTCCCGTTTTGGAAACTTTTGCCATTGGGTATGGTTTTACATGATCATTGCCAGTGCCATCTCCGGGCTTTGTTCATCCCGGGTTCGGTCCTGGAAGAGATATCAATCACAATTTAAAAATAGTTTTGGTACATTTCTAATACATTTTTCACCAAAATATGTAGTAGAAATATACTGGAAATGTATTAGAAGTGTATTAGAACCAGCTTCTGATACCGGATTAGTACCGAATCAATACCGGGAGAGGTAGGCTGTGGACCGCTGGAATCTTTGGGAAATTCTCATGCAGAGGGCTTTCTGCAAAATCGGACTGCAGAGATCAATTGATTCCGGTTTTGATGTGATAAATGCTGATTAACCCCGCTGAACCAAATGCGAACTTTATTATCGCTCCCTTGTTAAAAAGGGATCATGACGACGACAAAAAAACTTTCAGATATCCCCGTATCAGTTTTGGATCTCGCTACTATCTTACAAGGTGATAGTTCCGCAGGTCCGGCATTTCAGAGAAGTCTCGCCTTTGCGCAATATGCCGAGAAATTAGGTTATACGCGTTATTGGTTTGCGGAACACCATAATATGGAAAGTGTAGCATCTGCTGCAACAGCTGTGCTTATCGGTTTTGTAGCCGGTGGTACTTCTTCCATTCGGGTGGGGGCAGGTGGAGTGATGTTACCTAATCATGCCCCGCTTATTATTGCCGAGCAATTCGGAACCCTGGCATCTTTATATCCGGGCCGTATTGATTTGGGAATCGGCCGGGCGCCAGGCACAGATCCTCTTACCTCCCATGCATTGAGAAGAAGTTTACAGGGAGACATCAATGATTTTCCGAATGATGTGGTGGAACTTTTAAGTTACTTAGGGCCACGTCAAAAGGATGCGAAAATCAAAGCCATCCCTGGCCAGGATTCCAATGTTCCGGTATGGTTACTGGGTTCAAGTACGTATAGTGCACAGCTGGCCGCATTGCTGGGATTACCATTTGCATTTGCGTCGCACTTTGCACCGGCACAATTGATGGAAGCGTTGACAGCATACCGCAGGCAATTCAAACCTTCCCAATATCTCGAAAAGCCTTACGCCATGGCGTGTGTGAATGTTATCGCTGCAGATACATCGGAAGAAGCAAAACAACTCGCCACTTCTTTCTACCAGTTGGCACTTGGCCTGTTCCGCAATGATCGCAGGCCCTTAGGCCCTCCGGTAGAATCAATGGAAGGTATCTGGACAGAAAGAGAGGAACAGGGTGTCATGCAAATGCTGAGTTACGCTTTCCTGGGAGATATTGAAATGATCAGTACATCATTGCAGTCTTTTGTTGACCGGACCGGCGTTGATGAGATCATGGTGGCCACGCACCTGTTCGACAAAGATAAAAAAATGAGATCACTGGAGATCACTGCTTCGCTGTTTAAGTGCTAACCACCGGCCCATTTTGCATAACTTATTGGTGCAGCTCAATTCCCCCGGAGTTAGGAGAATAATAAGATTTCATATACTGGAAATCATAACAAAATAATCATCGCATAAACTTTTTTGTAACTTGAAGTCTTTTAGTAACACAAAAATTCAAACTCATGAAAAAGATCCTGTGTATTGTTACGCTATCCTTATTTTGCTATTCACTGAAAGCGCAGTCGCTTGCAACCGTTGCCTACCGCGATGGTGAACAAAAACTGAATGGCCTGGTTACTTCTAACAAAGGGCAAAAATTACCCGGTGTTCTTGTGCTGCCTGCGTGGAAAGGAATTGATGATGAAGCGAAAGATGCGGCACTGGCACTGCAGAAACAGGGTTATATCGCATTCGTTGCGGATATCTATGGTGAAGGAAATATTCCAGCCGACAATGGCGCTGCCGGAAAAATAGCGGGGCAGTTTCGTAACAACTATGCCCTTTACCAGAAAAGAATTGAACTGGCACTGGAAGAGTTGAAAAAAGCAGGTGCAGACGTTAGTAAGATCGCTGTGATCGGTTATTGTTTTGGTGGAACCGGTGCACTGGAAACAGCAAGGGCCAATTTCCCGGTGAAGGGTGTGATCTCTATTCATGGTGGACTTGGAAAAGATACTACCCGTGCAAATGGATCACTTCCCTTAAAAATTCTGATCGAGAACCCGGCAGAAGATGCAGGTGTAACGCCTGCTGTGATGAGTAGTTTAGTGAAAGAAATGAACACCGGCAAAGCAGACTGGCAGGTGATCACCTATGCATACAGCAAACACACATTCACTGATCCAAAATCACCGGATTACAATGAAATAATGGCAAAAAGAGCATGGCAACATACCCTTACCTTTTTAAACGAGGTGTTGAAATAGTTTGTTCTTTATGTCAAACAGCTTTTCCCTGCCTGGTAAACCAATAAACAAAATATAGTAATCAAGCCCGCTCTCTGAGCGGGTTTTTACGTTTGGGCAGGCGATTACCTAAAGCGGATATCATTATCTTTAGCAAAATTCCTGTTTATGAAGAAATACCTCTGCCTGGCTTTCGTTCTGGCTTTATGTTGCGCATGGTATAACGCCGATCCTCCGGTAAAGAGTTTCGTAGATGTACGCGGCATTGACCCCTCTATTAAACCCGGTGATAATTTCTTCCGGTATGTGAACGGGCGCTGGCATGATACTGCAAAGATCGCCGATGATCAATCAGGTGTGGGCTCCTATTCGTTCATGAATATTCCGCAAAAAGAACTGCTGCAACATATACTGGATAGTGTTTCAAAAAAGAATCACACCGCCGGAAGCATTGACCAGAAAGTGGGTGATTTCTACGCCTCCGGCATGGACACCCTTACCATTAACCGGCGCGGTTATGAACCTGTTCAGCCAATAGTAAAACGTATCGATGCTATCAACGATCTGCCATCATTGCTCAAATTCGTAGCAGTTGAAATGAAGTCGGGCAACCGTTCCCTCATCAGTTTCGGGATTTCGCCTGACGACAAAAACAGCAAAATCAATATTGCCCATATTTCGCAGACCGGGCTTGGTTTGCCAAACCGGGATTATTATTTTAAAACAGATGCTGCTACCCTTCGCATCCAGGAAGCTTATAAAAAATATCTTGGCAGCCTGTTTGCATTAACAGGCAGCGACCCGGCTACAGCTGTAAAAAATGCAACGCTTGTTTACGATATCGAAAAACAAATTGCCGCATCACATAAAACAAATATTGAGCTGAGGGATGTGAAAGCCAACTATAATAAAATGGCGGTCGCATCACTCAATCAAACACAACCCAACATTGGATGGTCAACACTGCTGGTGAACCTGGATGCAAAAACCGATTCTATCGATGTAGGGCAACCCGCTTATTACGGAAAATTAAATGAGTTGCTTGGATCCATTGCCATACACGACTGGAAGATCTATTTGAAAGCAGGCACCTTAAAAACTTACGCTGAATCGCTTAGCAAACCATTTACGGATGCTTCTTTTGAATTTTCAAAAGTATTGTCCGGCCAAACTACGCAGAGATCGCGCAGGCAGACGATGACGCAAAATGTTGATGGTCTTTTGGGGCAGGCCCTGGGGCAATTGTATGTAAAAAGATATTTTAATGAAGATGCCAAAAAACGTGTGCTTGCCTTGGTGAACAACCTGCAAAAATCTTTCGAAAACAGGATCAACCATCTTGACTGGATGAGCGACAGCACCAAGAAAAAAGCAAAAGAAAAATTATATGCGATCACAAAAAAAATAGGTTATCCTGATAAATGGCGGAGTTACGATAAAGTGCAGATCGACAGAACCAAATATTTCGAAAACTTACTCGCGATAGGTAAGAATCAATACCAGTATCAACTGGCAAGATTGAACAAGCCGGTTGACAGAACAGAATGGGGCACTACACCTTCTACCGTTACCGCCTATTATAATCCCGCTTTTAATGAGATCGTTTTTCCTGCAGGCATTTTACAATTCCCCTATTTCGATTTTGCCGCAGATGATGCCATTAATTATGGAGGAATCGGGATGGTGATCGGCCATGAGATGACGCATGCTTTTGATGACCAGGGTGCACAATACGATAAAGAAGGCAATGTAAAAAACTGGTGGACCAAAGAAGATTACGACAAGTTTAAGGCAAAAACAAAAATGGTAGTTGACCTGTATGGTTCGTTCACGGTTTTAGATACTGTTCATGTTAAAGGCGCTCTTACCCTGGGTGAGAATACTGCAGACAATGGTGGTATTGCCATTGCCTACGATGCATTTAAAATGACAAAGCAGGGACAGGGTTCTGAGAAGCTGGATGGTTTTACGCCGGATCAACGTTTCTTTTTATCCATTGCCAGGATCTGGAGGGTGAAAACAAGGGATGCGTTTATGCTTACCTATGTGAACACCAATCCGCATTCGCCGGCCACCTGGCGCGTAAATGGCCCATTGATGAGTTTTGCGCCTTTTTATAAAGCATTTAATGTGCAGCCGGGTGATAAAAATTACAAGCCGGAAGAACAGAGAATAAAGATCTGGTAGTGATAGTGGTGTATACCGGTACTAAAAAATATTTCCTGGAAATAACAGTGGTTTGCAAAAACTAAATTCGTTGATTCAATGCTGATCCTCAAAGATTATGTAAAATGAAACGTGTTGTGTTATAAATTGAGTAGCACTTCTTTTATTTCTGTCTTTCAATGTTTCTCCAGCTTGCATGTGTTGATGTAAAGCTGGAACGCAAGGAACGCTAAGTACCGCAAAGAACGCAATGAAAACCCTGGCGTTCCTTGCGTAATCTTTGCGCACCTCGCGTTCCAGATTTTAACCACGCATTAAGCATATTTAGCAAACTTGTTTGTTACTATTTTTCTGTTCCTATATTCATTTTGTTTTTTTTGTTCTCTTGTAGTCTAAATTATCCGGCATTTCATTAAGCTTCAGGTTTCATACACTTCCTTATATTCATGGGTTGCTCATTTGCTTCAACCTCTTTATAAAGCATCTCTATTTATTTTTACTTTTTTGGGAAACTTATCATGATCAGAATTAAGCTTCAAACACTATCGCTATCCTGCGGTATCAGTGAAATGAAAATGGTTTCTGAAATATCATTCAGAAACCATTTTTGCGAAGAGCCGGTAGATAACGGGTGAAAAAAAACTTTATCCTCCCAACAACATCTCCGCATAATCCCGGCATCGTTTTGTTTCTTTCACCGCATCAGAACCCGGAGGAATATCATACTCCAGTTCAATGGTTGCAGGCATTTTATATTTTTTCTCTCGCATCAGCACGAGAATTTCCCTTAATGGCGTATCGCCTTCGCCCCATGGCATATTCTTGCCGCCGTTGGCTTTGGTTTTACGATCCTTAAGGTGCATGCTGGTTATGTACTGGTGTTTGTTTTCAATTAATGACAACAAACTTTCTTTGGTATTTCCCGCTGCCATGTAGTGGCCGCAATCGAGGTTCATGGTGTTGTAAGGTGATTGTGCTAAAGCTGTATCCCATGCTGTTTCGCTTGCCTGCAGGTGTGCGTGGTAGCCGATATATACTTTTTGTTTTGCAGCAAGATCACCCAGTCTTTTGGTTTGTGCGGGATCTGCGGGTAATTCAACAGAAACCGAAGTTGCGCCTAATGCTTTTGCTGCGCGTAATGAATACGTTACTTCACCATCGGTATTTTCAGGAGCCAATGAGTTGGGTTTGTAAGCAAAGATGTATACACCGGCTGCATTAAATTTTTTACGGAGCTCTGCAAATTTATCCATCGATATAGATTCTCTCCAGGCCGCCACATCCGCCTGGTATTTCTTGATCTGGGCCTTGGTCTCTTCACTCAATTCGGGTCTTGGCTGTCCGGCTACACGTGCGGGCATCTTTACGGTGTTCGCAGGTTTACCTAAATAGTCTTCCACTTCATCGCCTTTCAATTCAACCGCGTTGATATTGCTATCGATGCAATACTGCAACAATTTATCAGGGTGGCCCGGCATGCTCCTGTATGAATACGTGGTTACACCAATCTGCACTCCTTTAATAAGTGAATTGGGTTTGGATTGAAAAAGTCCATTGGCAAAAGCGGATCTTCCCGCAACCAATACACCTAATGATGCAAGCGAACTTTGGTAGAGAAATGCGCGACGTGAAGAATTTAATGACATGACAAGCTGGTTTATTTACAATAAGAAAATATGATCAATAAAGATCGTTGATTTATATTTTAAAGTTCTGCTAAAAGAATGTTCCTGTAATTGATCGACATTTCATTACCGGGATGAAGCTGCAGACCGATAGGGCCCTTAGCCGGAATTTCTTCTGATGTATAGGTCATCACCTCTACTCCATTCAACCAAACGGTATAGGTTTTATCAACCACTTTAACCTTCATAGTGTTCCAATCTTTCAACTTCAATATATCTTTTACTTTGGCTTCAACAGGGTATTTTAGTTTGGGTAAATAGGGTGAAGCAGTGAGGTCGCGTTTTAATGAACCGGAGATCCCGATCTGGATCTGGTCATTTTCAGAGCGGAGAAAAATGCCTGAATCAACCACACCATCTACCATGAGAAATTCTGCGCTGATAATAAAATTGGTGTATTTCTTTTTGGTCCAGAGATTACTTCCTTTTTTAGCCGTATCACTTTTTACATACAGGATACCATCGTTCACAGTCCAGTTATCGTGATTGTTTTCGGGCACTACCCAACCGTTCAGGTTCCTTCCGTTGAATATTTTTTTAAGCTTAGGATCCTGTGCAAATAACACAGATTGAAAAGCAACCAAAACAAGGATGGCAAACAGTATCCGCTTCATAAACTAAATATAATTGAATATATTTAAAAGATTTATAGGTGAGGGAGAAAATGAAGCGAATGCGATGCTCAGCCGCGACTACAGGGCGCCTTATTTGTTGCCGGATATTATTTAGTAAGGCGTTGTGCTATTAAATTATTGAGTAATGACTACCTGGCAGTCGTAAGGAAGAGGCAGTATTTGTCAGACCGCATTGGCTCAATTTCTCAAGAACGTATTCCCTGGAAAGCGGTGGGTTTCTGAGCCTTGCAAGTTGTTGTTCAAAAGCATCAAATGCGGTATCCGTATTTTCCTGTATCAGTTCTTCTATAAAATTATCCGGGTGAACCGCTTCGATACCGTGCTTCTCCAGGATATCGTCCGGAAAATCCTTCAGGTTGAAAGTGATGATCAATTCCGCATCGGCTTCAATAGCCGCTGCCAGTACATGTCTGTCATTAGGATCGGGTAGTGACAGTTGTGCGATGCGGTGCTGGTATTGATCCGTGTTCGCATCTGGGAATGCCCGGTTCATGGCGTCGACCGTTCTTGCCAGATCCTCCGCCCTAATATCTTGCCTCTTGAACAACAGGTTACGGACCCATTCATTGTTTATATCGGCGGACCATTTGGCCTGAAAAAGTTTTCTATCGGCCAGACTCAGCAAAATATCTCGGACAGGCACGGGATATAACACATTAGCGTCCAGTAAAACCTTCATATTAATATCCCATATTTAGGTCTTGCCCCTGACGTGCCAGGAAGTCGAGTTGATTGTTTCGGACAGTCTGCAATTTACGTTCGTATTCCTGCAGGTCCGTTAATTTTACCCGTCGATGCTTGCCGACTTTCTGAAACGGGATATCTCCCTGTTCCAGTAACTTAACCAGGTGAGGCCGTGACACATTCAGCATATCAGCCGCTTCCTGCGTACTGAGGTTCTCATCCTCCAGGATCAGCCGGAAACCTTTACCATCAGCCATACTGCTGAGCATAGACTCCAGGTACTTGAGCATCCGTTTGGGAACTGCAAAAGAGGTGCCTTCAGACCCAAAGGAAATAAACATTTTCGGCGCCGTTTTTCCTGAGATCTTTTTCATTTCTTCCAGTGTCGATTTCGCAGTTTTTTGCTCCTCGCGAGTAGGAAGTTCTAATGTTTTTATCATCGGGTTATATTTAAAATTAGTAAACTTAAACGAAATATTCGAAACAGTCAAAATAAACGAAATAGATAAGTCAAATATTAACTTTTACCTGAAAATCGACTTACTACTTCAAATGCCCCTTAAAGTATTTGATTATCAGCGTTAGAAACATTTATACTCATTTTGCTAATAAATTTAGTAAAATTGTGCTATAAAATGCTCCCCACTCCCATGCCCCCCACAAAAGCAGATATTATTGCTCGCCTGCAAAAAGATATTTTACTGCAATATGCCAAACCGGCAAAGGGTGGAAATACCATTGATATAGAACTGGGAGAATTGAACTATGCATTTCCCAACCAACGTTTTCCTTTAGCGGCCGTGCATGAATTTTGTTCTTCGGGTGCAGAAGAAGCCACTGCAACAACCGGCTTTGTATCAGGCATACTTTCTATGCTGATGCAAACCGGTGGTGCCACACTCTGGATCGGTCCATCGCGGACATTATTTCCGCCCGCACTCAAATCGTTTGGCATAGACCCGGACAAGATCATTTTTATTGATCTCGTAAAAGAGAAAGACATTTTATGGGCGATGGAAGAAGCATTGAAATGCAGCGGCCTTGCTGCAGTGATCGGTGAAATGCGTGAACTTGATTTCACTGCATCAAGGCGTTTGCAATTGGCGGTTGAACAAAGCCGCGTAACGGGTTTCATACTCCGGCAGGACCCACGAAAAATTTCCACTACAGCCTGTGTTACACGATGGAAGATCAGTTGTGCCTTTAGTGAATTGATGAATGATATGCCGGGCATTGGTTTCCCGCGATGGAATGTTTCATTACTGAAAGTAAGGAACGGCAAACCCGGTGCATGGCAAATAGAATGGTCTGATGGAAAATTCAATCATATTGTTCCTGCTGTTGCGGTGCATGTTGAAGAACAAAAGAAAGCAGGATAAATGTATCAGCAGGTGAAGAAAAGATTTGTGACGATATGGTTCCATCATTTGATCTGCGATTGGTTCACGATCCGCAACCCGCATCTTAAAACGATCCCTTTTGTAATAGCTGCTCCTGATCATGGAAGAAAGATCATTGTATCAGCCAATTCACTCGCGCAGCAACAGGGTGTGTATATTGGTATGACTGTAACTGATGCAGGAACGTTCATAGATCCTTTAGAAGTTCTCGAAGACAAACCAGGTCTCGCTGAAAAATTACTGAATGGTATTGCAGAATGGTGCATCCGTTATACACCGGTAGTGGCAATCGATCTTCCTGGTGGATTGATACTTGATATTACCGGCTGTGCACATTTATGGGGAAGCGAAAGAGATTATTTAAAAGATATTGTTACCCGTTTAAAAAACAAAGGTTACTCAGTTCGTGCAGCTATGGCAGATACGATTGGTGCTGCATGGGCCGTGAGTCGTTTTGCAAAAGAAGGAGCGATCACTGCTGTTGGCGGGCAGGTGCAGGCACTGTTATCACTTCCTTCTGCATCGCTTCGTCTCGAAAGCGACGCTGTTGAAAGATTAGAAAAACTTGGACTCACACAGATCAAAGATCTTATCGTGATGCCACGCCATGCTTTGCGCAGGCGTTTTGGAACGGTGATCTTACAGCGGCTTGACCAGGCAACAGGCAAAGAAGAAGAGATCATACAAAGTATCCAGCCTGTTGAACTATACCAGGAACGACTGCCTTGTTTAGAACCCATCATTACATTGAAAGGAATTGAGATCGCATTGCAAAGATTACTGGGGATCTTATGCAAACGTTTATCCGATGAACAGAAAGGTTTACGGATCGCTTTGTTCAAAGGCTACCGCATCGACAATAAAATAATAAGCATCGAGATCAGTACCAATAGCCCATCGCATAATGCTGCACATCTTTTTAAACTGTTTGCTTTGAAATTTCAAAGTTTCGAACCTGCACCGGGTATTGAACTGTTTGTTATAGAAGCAAAAAAAGTGGAAGATATTATTCACAGGCAGGAATCATTGTGGAGTACAACAAGCGGGCTTAACGATAATGGTTTATCTGAACTGCTTGATCGTTTATCAGGAAGATTTGGTGCCGGTCATATTCACCGTTACCTCGCTGATGAACATTGGCTTCCGGAACGTTCTATCAAACCTGCCATTTCATTACAGGAAAAAAATACGGCTCCATGGAAAAGCGGCATGCCAAGGCCATTGAAATTATTGCCACAACCTGAACCCATACAGGTAACTGCGCCCATACCCGATTACCCACCGATGAATTTCAGGCACAGGAACCAACTGCACACTGTAAGAAAAGCAGACGGCCCTGAACGCATTGAACAGGAATGGTGGTTACAGGATGGCCAGCACCGTGATTATTATTCTGTAGAAGATGAGAACGGCAACCGTTATTGGATCTTCCGGTTAGGGCATTATAAGGCGGATAAAACACATGAATGGTTTCTTCATGGATTTTTTGCATAGGAACAATGAAAATTATGCGTTACACTGAGTTGCATATCACTACCAATTTTACTTTTCTTCGTGGCGCATCGCACCCCGAGGAACTGGTAGCACATGCAGCCGCATTGGGTTATACGGAGATCGCCATTACAGACCGGAATACATTTGCAGGAATTGTGCGGGCGTATGTAGCTGCAAAAAAAATGGGTATCAGGCTTATTCCCGCATGCAGGCTGGACCTGTTAGATGGGCCGAGTCTTCTCGCCTATCCAACTGATCGTGCAGCGTATTCTCTTTTGTGCAACCTGTTAAGCACAGGAAATCTCCGTGCAGAAAAAGGGGAATGTTTTTTATACAAGGCCGATGTTTTTGCACATGCCAAAGGAATCAAATTCATTGTTATTCCGCCGGATAAATTAACTGAACATTTCGATATAGATGCATCCTTTAAAAACCATTTGCAGGAATACAAAACACATTTACAAAATGATCTCTACCTCGCTGCATCACGTTATTACCGTGGCGATGACAGCAAGTATTTATATTGTCTTGCAGAGTTGGAAAAACAATCGGGTGTTCCGATGATCGCTACCAATGATGTGCATTACCACGATCATGAACGAAGACAATTGCAGGACATACTCACCTGTATCCGTGAAAAATGCACGATCCATAATGCCGGCTACCGTTTGCATCCCAATGCAGAACGTTATCTAAAACCGATAGATGAAATGGATCGCTTATTTCGTCAATACCCTGCTGCCATTGCGCGGACACAGGAAATTGTGCATGCCTGTCAATTTTCACTTGACCAATTAAAATATGAATATCCTGAAGAGATCACAACCAACGGAAGAACGCCTTTTGAAGAACTGGAATTTTTAGCATGGGAAGGCGCGCATAAACGATATGGAGAAGAATTACCAACCAAGATCATAAACGCGATCAACCATGAATTGGTTTTCATCAAAGAACTGGACTATGCCCGTTATTTTCTAACTGTGTATGATGCGGTACGCGAAGCACGTGAAAGAAAGATCCTTTGCCAGGGACGTGGATCCGCTGCCAATTCGACCATCTGTTATTGTTTGGGCATAACTTCTGTGGATCCCACTAAATTCGACCTGTTGTTCGAACGTTTTATTTCTGCTGCCAGAAACGAGCCGCCGGATATTGATGTGGATTTTGAACATGAGCGGCGTGAAGAGATCATTCAATACATCTATCAAAAATATGGCCGCGACCGTGCGGCCATTGTAGCTACAGTTACACAGGTGCACCAGAAATCCGCGATCCGTGATGTTGGAAAAGCGATGGGACTTTCTGTTGATACCATCAATGGTTTATCCGGTTCTATCTGGGAGTTTACGGATGAGTGGTTTGAAGGTAAAAAAATAAAAGAACAGGGCTTGAATCCGGGTGATCAGCACTTAAAAAAAGTATTGGAACTCACAAAACAATACATGGGTTTTCCTCGTCAGCTGGGGCAACACACAGGAGGTTTTGTGATCACGCGAAGCAAGCTGTCTGATCTTTGTCCCATACATAATGCACGCATGGAAGACCGTACCTGTATCGAATGGAACAAGGATGATATAGATGCATTGGGTTTTATGAAAATAGATGTACTCGCGCTCGGCATGCTTACCTGCATCCGCAAAGCATTCGATCTTTCTAAACAACATTATGATCTTGATCTCACGCTTGCCAATGTACCGCAGGATGATCCGGCTGTTTATGAAATGATCTGCCATGCCGATACGATCGGCGTATTCCAGATCGAGAGCCGTGCGCAACAATCTATGTTACCAAGATTAAAACCGCGCTACTTTTATGACCTGGTGATCGAAGTAGCCATCGTTCGCCCGGGGCCGATACAGGGAGATATGGTACATCCTTATCTCCGCCGCCGCAATGGTGAGGAACTTGTAGAATATCCTTCACCGCAATTAGAGGAAATTTTAAAGCGGACGCTTGGTGTACCACTTTTCCAGGAGCAGGCAATGAAGATCGCCATTGTTGCAGCGGGATTTTCACCAACAAAAGCAGACGAACTCCGCCGGAGTATGGCTACATTTAAAGCGCAGGGCATGGTTTCAAAATTTGGAGACGAGTTAATTAACGGCATGCTCGCTAATGGTTATTCACGGGAATTCGGGCAACGTATTTTCAAACAATTGGAAGGCTTTGGAAGTTACGGTTTCCCCGAGAGCCATGCAGCCAGTTTCGCCTTACTCGTTTATATTTCTTCCTGGCTGAAATGGTTTTACCCGGATGTATTTGCCTGCGCCATTTTAAACAGTATGCCGATGGGATTTTATCAACCCGCACAACTCGTGATCGATGCACAGAAACATGGTGTAGAAGTGAGGCCAATTGATATCAATCATTCAGAATGGCATAATACGCTCGAGGAAAAAGCAGGTAAATATTTCGCACTTCGTTTGGGATTCAGGCAGGTAAAAAGTTTGCGTGAAGATGATATGCAGCTATTACTAACTAACCGATCCGAAAAATATGCAAACGTGAATGCACTGCGTGATATAAATTTATCCGAAGCTGCACTCGAAAGATTAGCTGATGCAGATGCTTTCAGATCCATCGGTTTAGATCGAAGGCAGGCACTTTGGGAGGTATCTACAAAAGACCGACCGATTGAAATGTTCAAAGGGCATTCAACGGATGAATCGTTCGAGAAAAATATTTTATTACCCGTTATGTCTGCATCGGAACATGTGGTTCATGATTATGCTTCCACATCGCTTTCTTTAAAAGCGCACCCGGTTAGTTTTGTCCGTGAAAAATTATCCATGCTGCATATCCTATCCACCAAAGAACTGGAAAATGCAAAAGATGGCGACCAGGTAAAAGTTGCCGGTCTTGTTTTGGTAAGACAACGCCCCGGTACTGCATCCGGCATTTGTTTTATGACCATCGAAGATGAGACCGGTTATGCCAACCTGGTGATCTTTGAAAAGTTGTTTGAACAATATCGGAAAGAGATCATCCAGTCAAAGCTGATCATGGTAGAAGGCAAACTACAGGTTGAAGGAGAAGTGATTCATGTGATCGTAAAAAAAGTATACAATTTTTCGAAGCTTCTGCGGCAGCTTACAATAAAGCATGATGATGAACTTCCTTTACTCACTCTTTCGAGGGCGGATGAAAAAAGTATTCCGCCAGATGTTCAGAAAAAAGCAGGAATACTTAAAAAAGAGAAGGAAAACATTTTTCCTGGAGGACGGAATTTTAAATAAGAAGATGATAAAAACTATTTACCAGGATTCTGTAATATCAAAACCTTTTTTTATATTGTTGTCCCCCCGCAATCGCAATCCAAGTTTTTGCCCTTTTATATTTAACACCAAACTGCTGCTATGAAAATAGAATATCTAACCTGGGCGCTGGTCATCATTATTATTATCCTGTTTGTTGTATTGGCATGGATCTTAATTGCATTTATCAGGAAATTAATCAATGGAACTGCCGGCAATACCGTTAACAAGCTTATCGCGCTTGCGGTAACTGTTTTTTTGTTCAATCATACGATCAGCAGGGCCATCATTACATTTTTTTCATTCCTGATCAGTTGCATCGGGCAATTGACGGGAAGTACAAACCCTCAATCACAGGCTACACCCTTGTCTGGAAAAAAGGTCCCTGACAATTCCGAACCCTTAAATCAGTTGATCAATGGGTTACCGATAGCCGCTTTAATCAGCATGCTTTCGTTTGGTGTTCTTTTTTATTACCTGCTGGCCGGCATCGGAAAATCCAGGTCGATATCTTCAGAGCAAATGTCCGGCAAACCGAATTTTTTAAAATACAACCTGTTCATATGTAGTGTACTGCTCTTTAGTCTTTTTCTTGTGATCAGTGTTTTTATCACGATCCCTTATCTTAATGAAGCACGGAAGCCAACCATTTTCACCAAAGCAAGGCTGGACTCGGCCATGAACGATATACCTGTGAGCGATTCTTCTTTTTTAGTAAAAACTTCAGCTGGTCCATTTGCTGACTCTTCAGTAAAAACACTCGTTCTTACTGACACAATACGCGGCCTCTATCAAAAATTAAAGCCCTCGGATAAACAAACGATAGATGCCAGTATTTCCAATATGCAACGCGAGATGAACAACAGCCAAATACGAAGAGTGAGCGTGGTGAACAGTTTACTCCTGTTTGCAAGAGATTATAAATCAGACGACCAGCAAATGAGAAAATTGCTTTCCAGTAATTTTGAAGTTGCCTCACAATCTCTCACAAGCGATAAAGGTGCGCTTTACAATATGGCGCTTACTTTATACAGGCTGGGCATGGATTCGCGAAGAAGGGGGTTTATTACTACCGTTGACCAGGTAAATGCACAGGATCAATATAACGAAGGCCTTAAGCAATCTTTTGTTGCAAAAGTTCAACAGGATATCATCCGTTTGAAAGACAGGAACAGTAACGATTCACTTAACGAGATCATCACCGTTTTTTATGGCAGGCTGGGCGATTACTATAATTATATACCCAATAATCAACTCGATGCATGGCTGCCCTCTTTTAATAAGAACGGTTCCGATTGGGGATTCTTTGGTTATATAGCGAAGTATCTTATACAGACAGAATCTTCAGAACTGGTTTTGTTAATAGGTATGTTTGGATTTGGCCTGCTGGGAGCATCGATACTTTCCTTTAGAAAAACAACTGAGTCTTCGAATACCCTGGATTCATTACAAAACGAACCACTGATCCATAATTTTTTTAATGTACTCGCCCGTGGTTTCGGCGCTGCATTAATTGTTTACCTCGCAACAAAAGGTGGCCTCGCAATCTTCTCACTTGGAAGCACCAGTGATCCGAATGGTTATATCCTGCTTCTTACCTGTTTTATCGCCGCAGTATACAGCGAACGCGTCTGGAATAAGGTAAGCGGGTCATTTGACAAATCTGACGATACAAAAAAACAGGAGGCGGATCCGCAACCCGAAGAGGATAAAACAAAAGAGACTTCGCAACCTGGTACACCGGTAAGTCCTTGACGCAACCTGGCATTCAGTTTAAGTAAATACGGTAATGCCTCTACTTGTGTTCGATCACCGGCATATTAACCGGTGCATTCCCCCAGGCATCTGTAAAGTAAGTCGTATTTTCTACTTTTACGTTTGCAGCATTTTTGAGTCGCAATACATTTCTATTTGCGGCAGATACGACCATTTTTACTGAAGAAATATTCGCGCCGATCACATCGTCAAGAAAAAAAACATAACGGCTGTCATTTTTCTCGTAATTAAAACTGCTATTCTTTACTTGTAATCCCAGTACATGCCTTGCCCACAACCCATAGGAAGGTTGTATTTTTAAATTGGAAACATTGTATTGTCCTACCCCTAATTCAGGAGGTAATGCGGCAGTATCTGTAACAGGATTGCCGCCTTTATATAAAATATGAACATCATTAAACGAGACATTCTTTATGTAGCCCGTGTGCCTGCCATCCGGAAGTTTAAAATCCAATCCGCCGGTAACAACTGATGGATCGGGCAATGCGTAACCGGCAATAATAGAAGTGGCTTTTTTCTGGGTACCATCAAATGGTTTCCACCGGTTTTTTGAACTGAAAGAACTGCCACTGTACACTTCATACACATCTATCCCATTCAGGATAATATTTTCCACCTGGCCGATGTTTACGTTTTTTACCAACAGTTCATCATGCTTATCACCGTTCTCTGTAAAAGCATATTTACCTACATCCGCACCGATAACACGGCCACGATTTGAAATAGAAATAAAAAATGGCGCCGTAGACCTGTACATTTTGGAACGGGAATGGAGCGTACCGGTCTCGCCACAATTTAAATGGATATCTTTGATATGTGCACCATCATTGGTTGAAATAGAGAAGCCTGCTTTGTTGGCCCCGAGTATATAAATATTATCCACGCAGATCTGCATAATATCATCCGCTGTTTCTGAACCGATCTGGAAAAGATTGCAGTTTGTATCGCCAATGATATTGCGCACTTTATAATTCCTGGCAGGGCGCGTATACCCCAGCGAACAGTCAGAACCCGGTTTGATAATATCATCAGAACTTACTTTGCAATAAATATTGGTAGCGGTTACATTGCTGCTCCCCATAAAATCATAAATGTCGCGTACGGTAGATTGGTTGTTCTTTCCAAAATAAGTATCGTGTACATTGATATTGTCTGTACCGGTTGATAATAAGGCAAAATGCCCCGAACGATCTATCTGAAGCATATTATCCAAATCGGTAATTTTTTCCCCTGCGTTGCCGATATAATATGGTTCATCTCTTGTAGAATCGTACCAAAGATCTTGTTTGCGATAGATGCCACCTATCTCGAGATTGGTGCATAATTTACAGGTGATGAGTTTATCGGTGCGGTTATCGGGTGCATTCTTCATCACATTATCGCCGGTAACAACATTTCCATTTCCCGTGATCAAACCATTTCCAATGATCTTTACATTATCCAGCCTTTCACCAAAGAACATCGAATTTTTAAAATAGTGATGGCCCACATCCTGCTTGGTAAGCCAGTTCTCGGGTTCTATATAAGGACCAGGATCTGTGGGTGATAAACCCGATCGGTATTTTTTATCGCTGAACCAGGTTGTTTCCGGCGCATCCCCTCCTTTGATCGCCTGTAAAGTAGCGCCTTTGCCAACATACAGGTATACATTACTTGCGAGGTGGATAGTTCTTACGCTATAGGTTCCTTCTGTGAATAATAAAGTTCCGCCGCCCATCTCACTCAACTTGGCAATAGCCCTATTGATACTTTCCGTATTATCTTCTTTACCGTCTGCCATAATTCCACCCAGGTTTTTTATATCCAGTTTACCTGAATAAAAGGATATAATATTTGATGCGCCTTTGGCATTGCCCGCTTTCACTAATAATTTAAACCTGTAAAATTTACCAGGCATCAAACCACTGATCGTTGCGGTAGCATTTTTTACATCAAGGCTTGCATTTGTTTTATCCCAGTTTTTTCCGTCATCCATTGACTGCATCAACTGAACACCGGTAATATTTTTTAGTCCCCATTTGAATTTTACTTTTGTGTAGGTATCATCGGTTTCTTTGTATTGAATGTTTTTATCAACAAGCCTTTCAAAATCAGTAATTGTATTCGTAACAGCCAATGTTGCAGTTTCCTGCCCTATACCCGGGCTCCTGAGTATTTCAGGTTGCGATGTTTGATAAAGGGCTTTGAAAAGATAGTTGCCGGTTTTAGCTATTTGTGTATTGGTAATAACAAGTTTCAGGTCAACGCCATTTGCAGGACGCAGATCTAAATGGCTCAAAGTAAGAATACCATTTCCATCTTTTGTTTTTGAGATGGCAGCATTGCCGACACGGGAATAAGAATAGTGCGTTCCCGTTCTGCCGATCGACTGTGAGGCAAGGCCGCTTAATTTCACATCACCCCTGCCGATCACATTCACGGTCGTATTATCCATTGTGATATCAATACCTGCAGGAAAAAAGAATTGAACAGTTGCATCAGGACTTCGCTGACCCGCCGTAAAATAAAGTACAATATCCTTGCGTGTATTAACAGTAATCGAATTCTGCTGCAAAAGAAGTTGCCCGCTTACAGCCATTGGCTTTACCACGATTTGGTATGTTTGATTGGATAAGCCATCCTGGGATGTCACTATAAGATGATCCCCGGTTACGATATCGCCATCTTTCTTTTCAGTTCCTTCCTTGCCAGTGATCTTGTATTGTTGAACAGAGCCATCTTTCGAATTAATCTGCAATAGTATCTGTTTTATTCCTGTTTTTGTAGAAACTAATCCCTGCCCTTCCGGCGTATCAACTGTATATTGAAAAGTGCTTCCTGTAATGATGACCAAAGTATCTTTTGCTATTCCTGCAATATGTGTAGCGTTTTTAGCCGGTATGATCTGGGTGCCTTGTTTTGTGTCAGTCCCTCCCGCTCTTCCGAACAGGGCAATACAGGTAAGCATATAAGAAGAAAGAAAAAATATTTTTTTTATGTGCATTACTAAGGTGTTAAATAATGGCTGTAGAGTTTCTTTTGATCAGTGATGACTTGATCACTTTTTTTTGCACGGTAAGAGGTTCTTTCTTTTTGTTTCCGTTCTCAAGTATCCTGAATAAAGCTGCGGCGGCTTCCTTACCCATCTCAAAAGCGGGTTGCCTGATCGTAGTGAGTGACGGATGTAATAATGAAGCAACATGGAGATTGGAAAAGCAGATCACTTTTACATCTTTCGGGATTTGCAGGCCGAGACAGCCACATGCTTCATAGGTAGCAATAGCCAATTTTTCCACACAGGCAAATATGCCATCGGGTCTGTCTTCGCTGTTTAACAAGCTGATCATTTGCTGTACATTTTGTTCATGCACATTCCCGCCCTGCAATACCACCTGGTACATATTCTCCGGTTTTTGTTTTTTCAAAGCATCCTGGTAGCCTTTCATACGCTTGCCATTAATGGACAGGTTTTGGGATAAAGAAAAATAGGCTACTTTTTTACAACCCGCTTCCAGCAGGTGTCTGGTTGCTTCAAAACCGCTTTCATAATCATTCGTGGTAACAGCGGGTATTTTCATATCGTTTGATACCCGGTCAAAAAAAACCATTGGAAGCCCGGTATTCTTTACTTCAAGCAGGTGATCTACATTCACTGTTTCACTGGATATGGATATCAACAAACCATCCACCCTTCCGTTTTGAATATGCCGTGCGATCTTGATCTCTTTTTCAAGATTTTCATGCGTAAGGTAAACCAGTACATGATATCCATTCGCATTGGCTATTTCTTCAATGCCATCGATCACCAATGAAAAAAAATTATTCGCAACTTCAGGCAGTACCACACCTATTGTTTTGCTTTTTCTGTGCCGCAAACTGGCAGCCTGGGCATTCGGCTGATAATTAAGCTCAGTGGCTAATTTTAAAACCCGTTTTTTTGTTGATTCCCCAATATCCTGTTTATCCCCCAATGCTCTCGACACAGTGGAAACTGATAAGTTAAGTATGGAAGCCAACGCTTTCAGATCTACTTTACCCATAATTCAGTTTTTAAAATAACGATCGCAAGATTCTTACAAAGACACGCCTCTTTTCCATGGTATAAAATCATCCTGGCCCAATGCTACCGCTTTGGGAATGATATCTCCGTTCGCCACTTTGATACAATAAAACAATATGGCTTCTCCCATTTCTTCAATCGTCTGTTCTCCTTTGATGATCGGCCCGGTATCGATATCAATGATATCACTCATTTTAGCAGCCAGTGTGCTGTTGCTCGAGATCTTGATCGTTGGCGCTACCGCATTACCTGTGGGTGTGCCAAGACCGGTTGTAAAAAGGATAAGCGTTGCCCCGGATGCAGCTTTTCCTGTTGTCGCTTCTACATCATTGCCGGGTGTACATACCAGGCTCAAACCCGCTGCTGTAACGGGTTCTGTGTAATCAAGAACAGAAACAACTGGAGAGGTACCGCCCTTTCGTGCAGCTCCTGTTGATTTGATCGCATCTGTGATTAACCCGTCTTTAATATTTCCGGGAGAAGGGTTCATATGAAAACCTGATCCCACTTCCATTGCCTGTTTGTTATAGGATTGCATCAGGCTGATAAATTTTTCTGCCACCTCTTCATTAACACATCTATCCACAATGTCCTGTTCAGCGCCACACAATTCAGGAAATTCTGCCAGCAATACTTTTCCGCCGAGCGCCACAAGCAGGTCCGAAGCGTAGCCAACAGCAGGGTTAGCAGAGATCCCGCTAAATCCATCACTACCGCCGCATTTCACACCAATGCATAGTTCGCTTAAAGGTGATGGCTGTCTTTCTGATTGATTGATACTGATCAATCCCTGGAAAGTTTTCCTGATAGCATCACAGATCAGTTGCTCCTCACTCGCCGACTGTTGCTGTTCAAAAATATACATGGGTTTTTCGAAAGCAGGATTGCGTTTGGTAAGATCTGCAAGGAAATTTTTTACCTGCAGGTGCTGGCAACCTAAACTCAACACAGTAATACCACCCACATTCGGATGATCTGCATATGCCGCAAGTAATGCACTTAGTGTTGCGGAATCCTGGCGGGTTCCACCGCAACCACCTGTATGGTTCAGGAATTTGATCCCGTCAACATTTTTAAAATACCGGTCGTTGCGTGGTGTTGCAGAAAGATCTATATGTGTATCTGTAATATCCTGCCCTGCTTTATATGCATTAAATAATTGTTTGGTAAATGATTTATACTTATCGGTAACAGCATAACCCAATTCATTCCATAAGGCTTCTTTGATCACATCCAGGTTCCTGTTCTCACAAAAGACCATAGGAATGAATAACCAATAATTAGCTGTACCTGTTTTGCCGTCCTTCCGTACATAACCATTGAATGTTGTATTTGCGAATTTTGAGATATCGGGTTGTTGCCATTTATTACGCATGCCTCTGTATCCATATTCACCGGCTGCATGTTTTGTATTGGCCGATGTCATTAAATTACCCTGCGTAATAGCTGATTGAACTTTTCCAACCAACACACCATACATGATCACTTCATCACCTTCGTTCATATCATGTATAAAGAATTTTTGTTTCGCCCCGATATTTTCCAGCGGGGTAAATTCATTGCCGCCATACTTTATCGGAATACCTGGTTGCAGATCTTCCAATGCCACCAACACATTATCTGAAGGATGTATTTTTAAAACGGATTGACGCAGGACCTGAGACATACTATCTTTTTTCAATGGATTTATAATGGATTTACTGTTGCCTTGTGATCACGAAAAAAACAGGTGAGAGAAGGGAACAGGGTGAATCCAGGAAAAAAAACTTTCCATGAAAACAGTGGCGTAACCCGTTGCGAGAGACTACTGTATTTTCTCATAAAAACAAGCATCTAAGCCGGTCATACCGCATCCAGGACAACCGGTTTTGTTTCAACAGAACAAATAAAGCAATTAATAGTAACCCCTTACCCATGAGTAATTGTCTTATCATTCAACAATATTAGCATGCAAAAAAAAACGATGAAAACCATGAAAAAAGGCTAAACAGGATGGTTCAGGACGGTTATTTCACTAAAATCAGTGCCTACGAGAACGTTTGCGTAGAATTTTATTTTATTTTTTAAAAAATAAGCGAGATTGGCAGTGGAAATCCGATTGCACCCATTTCGAAGCATAAATAGCTTAATGAGACCACAACTCCTCAAGGTTTCGAAAGAACCACGCCATTCCTTCAGTGTCCGCCAGGACCTGGTTCCTTATGTAAATAACAGGTGGCATTACCATGTAGAGGTTGAGCTGATCCATTTTAAAAAAGGCGAGGGTACACAATTCATTGGCGATAATATCCGCCGGTTTAAAGCAGGTGATGTAGTATTGGTAGGTTCGGGCCTGCCCCATTACTGGCGTTTTGATGATTGTTATTTCCAGGAAAGTACGCGCGCGCCGCATGCCGATGTAAGAGTGGCTCATTTCTGCGAAGATTTCTGGGGCGCACAATTCTTAGAATTACCAGAGAACCTGAATTTAAAATGTGTGCTTGAAAAAGCAAAAAGAGGCGTGCAGGTTACCGGTAAAACCAAACAGAAAGTTGCTGAACTGCTTGAGGAACTATTGCATATAGATGGAACGCATCGTATTACTCTTTTAATAGAAGCCTTATTAACCGTATCCGATTGTAAACAATTAGAAGCTTTATCATCCATTGGTTTTAAACATGATTTTGTGGAAGCGGAGAATGATCGTGTAAATGCCATCTACGATTACAGCCTTAAGAATTTTAAACGCACGATACAACTGGATGAGATCGCATCCATCGCTAATATCAGCCCCAACTCATTCTGCAGGTATTTTAAATCAAGAACAAGAAAAACCTATTCGCAGTTCCTGATCGAGATCAGGGTGGGCCACGCATGCAAACTTTTGATCGAAAATAACCTGAGTATTAAACAGCTTTGTTACGAAAGCGGGTTCAATAATTTTACCAGTTTCCACAAATACTTCAAACTGATCACGGGTAAGAGCCCGCTTTGTTACCAGAAAGAATATATCGCGAAATAAGCTGTTAGGCATTAGCCTTTAGCAGTTAGCCTATCCATTTATTAAATATAGTTTTCAAGCTAAAAGCTTACAGCTAATGGCTAATAGCTTTCCCGATGTCAAAATAGTTGAATAGTAAGACAAATAAGACCGGGCAAATCAGTCGGCAATGGCATTTCTTTGTATGGAATGCATTCTGCCTATATGAAGAAAAATTATATTCTCTTAGCCTCCTTTCTATTCTCGATAACCCTCTGCGCGCAAACAAAAAAAACGATCCTGGTTGAGACCAAAAATACCAGCCTTGTTTTTACCATTGGCGCCAACCAGCGATTAAGCCAACAGTATTATGGTAAACGTTTAACCAACGTGACTGATTATGACCTGATAAAAATTTCGCACGATGCATATCCTACTGCCGGGATGGACAACCAGTTCGAACCGGCTATCCGGGTAGTGCATTCGGATGGCAATCCTTCGCTTGATCTTGTTTACGTAAAAGAAGAACAGCTTCATATCAATGATAACACCATCGTAACGCATATTACATTAAAGGACCCGGTTTATCCTGTTGAAGTGGTTCTTCATTTTACCGCTTATAGTAATGAAGACATCATCAAAAGCAGCATGGACATTACACACAAAGAGAACAAACCTGTTGTACTCACCAACTATGCTTCTGCCTGTTTACAGTTTGATGCAGATAAATACTGGCTCACACAGTTTCATGGCGACTGGGCGCATGAAATGCAGATGCAGGAAACGGAACTGACAAGTGGTATTAAAATCATTGATAGCAAACTTGGCTCACGTGCTAATTTTTACCAATCGCCAATGTTCTTTTTATCATTGAATGATCGTTCAACAGAAACCCATGGCGACCTGGTTGCAGGCACTTTGGCATGGACCGGAAATTTTCAATTCCTGTTTGAGATAGATCCACGGAATTCATTGCGCATTTTACCGGGCATGAATCCTTATGCGAGTGACTACAAACTCGAACCCAATAAGAAATTTTCAACGCCGGAATTTATTTTCACTTTCAGTACTGAGGGCAAGGGTTTGGCAAGCCGGAACATTCATCGCTGGGCAAGAAATTACGCGGTACTGGATGGCAATAAACCAAGGCTGACCTTATTGAATAATTGGGAAGCCACCCACACTACTTTCAATGAAGAAAAATTGGTTGAACTATTTGACGGTGCAAAAAACCTGGGTGTTGATCTTTTTTTACTGGATGATGGATGGTTCGGTAATAAATACCCGAGAGATAATGATAAAGCTGGATTGGGCGATTGGCAGGAAGACAAAAGAAAATTACCGAACGGCCTGGGCTATCTCGTAAAAGAAGCGGATAAAAAAGGTATCAAATTTGGAATATGGCTCGAACCCGAAATGGTAAACCCGAAAAGCGAACT
Source organism: Bacteroidota bacterium (assembly GCA_040388705.1). GTDB lineage: Bacteria > Bacteroidota > Bacteroidia > Chitinophagales > Chitinophagaceae > Sediminibacterium. The sequence goes on from JAZKBI010000009.1 coordinate 316,401, forward strand.
ATATGAAAAGCATCCGGACTGGATCTTAAAACTTCCCAACCGCGCTGAAAATTATGGGAGGAATCAGCTGGTACTCGATCTCGTGAATCCGCAAGTGCAGGACTTTATATATAAACTGGTAGATGATATGCTGACAAAAGATCCCGGGCTCGCATATATCAAATGGGATTGCAACCGCGCGATGAGCAATACCTATTCACCTTACCTGAAAGAAAATCAATCAGCACTCTTTATTGAATATACACGGGGTTTTTATAAAATATTAGACAGGCTGCGTACTAAATATCCCCACCTCCCTATCATGTTATGTTCAGGTGGTGGTGGAAGAACGGATTACGGTGCTATGAAATATTTTACCGAATTCTGGCCAAGTGATAATACAGATGGATTTGAAAGGGTATTTATCCAATGGGGCTATTCTTATTTCTTTCCATCCAATACCATCTCCGCGCATGTTACCAGCTGGGGTAAACAACCCTTAAAGTTCAGAACGGATGTTGCGATGATGGATAAGATGGGATTTGATATCAAAGTAACCAATCTTACGCCACAGGAACTTCAATTCAGTAACCAGGCAGTCAACACGTACAAATCCATCAACAATATCGTATGGTTTGGCAACCTGTACAGGCTTGTATCACCTTACGAAGAAAACCGCGCGGTATTGATGTATGTGAATGACACAAAATCCAGCGCTATACTATATAATTATATGTTGAATGCGCGCTACAAGGAAATGTTCAGCCGTGTAAAATTACAGGGACTTGATCCGCAGAAAAAATACAGGGTGAAAGAGATCAATCTTTTTCCGGACACCAAATCACTGAACCCGGACAATGATAAAATTCTCAGCGGTGACTATTTAATGAATACGGGTTTGAATCTTGCTCCCGGCAAACTTGCTCCTGTAAGCAGTAATATTTTTGAAATCACAGAAGAAAAATAAAACCATGCATAAACTGATCTTCCTAGCGTTGGGATTTACAACGTTTGCTACCCGCCCGGTAAAAGCACAAACCGTTATACTCGATTATTATTTCAATAATGAATACAAAAAGAATGCAGCCGGTGAAATGGTGCGTTTTCACTATACATGGGAAGACAAAGCCAGTAGTGGTTTTTATGTGTGGGGAGATATTTTTAAAAAGAATGGTTTTGCATTAAAAAGCCTGGAAATAGCGCCAACAGCCGATAATTTAAAAGGAACAGATGTTTATATTATCGTTGACCCGGATACCAAAAAAGAAACCGCCAATCCACATTATATTGAGGAGGCAGATATAAAAGCTATTACTGATTGGGTTAAACAAGGTGGTGTATTGGTAATGATGGCCAATGACAGTATGAATGTGGAGCTTCCGCACTTTAATCAACTGGCAGCGAAATTTGGTATACATTTTAATGATGATATCCGTAACCGGGTAACAGGAACACAGTTTGATATGGGTGCTTTTATGGTTCCTGTAAACGATCCTGTTTTAACAACAGCCAAAAAGATCTACCTGAAAGAATTGTGTACACTTACTTTATCGGGTCCCGCCAAACCTTTGTTCACGGATAAAGGCGATGTGATCTTTGCAACAGCCAAGTACGGGAAAGGAACCGTTTTTGCCGTTGGCGATCCATGGATCTATAATGAATATTGTAATGGTAGATTAACAGCAGATTTTGATAATGATAAGGCTGCAGATGATTTGACGAAATGGTTGTTGAAGCAGGTGCCGGTTAAAAAATAGTTTTTTATTGCCACAGATTTCACAGACTATCACAGAAAAATCTGTGTACTCTACGGCAATTTTTTTCCTTGTTCATAAACTAATCACTTGTGTTGCCCCATCATTGATGGTATATTTCTTTTGCTGCGGTCCGTTTTTTATTGTGATCAATAATTTATCACCACCCGCTCTTGTTACCTCAATATCAAACACATTTCCGAAAGAATGAATATTGCGCAGCGCCATATTGTTCCATCCTTTAGGTAAACGTGGCGTACAATTGAAACTGTTGAAACCTGTTGGGCGCATACCAAACATACCCTCGGTAAAAATGCGGCAATACAAACCGCTTTCAGCGGAGAGATGACGTTGGTTGCCTTCGGGATAAGCTTCCACCGGGTAAGGCACATGTTCCCCCAATAATCTTCTTTTTGAATAGTATTGTAGAAACGTGATCGCTTTCTCTGTTTCGCCTGCAGCAAGCACACCGCGCATTGCGAATAAAGTGGAGCGGTCCCAGAAAGTTTTATTGCCAGCCAAAGAAGCGAGCCCATCTTCCGTCCACAGCCTCGGCGAAAATAAAGCCGCAACTGTTCCTTCTTTCCGGTCGAAAATATCAACCGTTAGCGGTGTAGTGATCCATGCGCGTAAAGTATCATTGCCTTTATAATAGCGGTATGTTTTAAATCCTTCCACCGTTGCGCCAAAATATTTTTCAATATTGTTTCGGATCACCTGCGATTGTTGTTCATATAGTTTTAACTGCTCGCCAGGTTTACCTAATAATTTTCCCAGCATAATTGCAGAACGCAGTCCATCATAATACAAAGAACTGGTATTCAGGTTTGCCTTCCCTGCAGGAAAACGTCCTTCCAGTTCATCACTGTTAGAAGCCACTACCCCATCTTCATTGATATTTCGTTTTAAATATTCAAGGCACCATTCGATCAGGGGCCATAACACTTTTGCTGAATCCATATTCCCGTTGGCCAATGCATAGCGGCCGGCGCCATAAGCGATCATCGCCATATCGCCCCTGTCTTTTGCGCCATGCCAGGTAGCATCGCCTTCTGCAATAATGGAACTTGGAATGGGTTTGTATTCCGGGTTCATGTATCGTGCAAACCAGCGGTAGGCATTCATTGCAGAATTGTTGGCGATATCATCTCCCAGAAAAGCAAAAAAAGGATTGATGTATTCAGCCTGGTCATTCGCCCAGATTGCGGCATAATAACGAAGTCCCCCGGGTCCATGCAGGTAACCACCCTTGGTTTTATAAATACTTTCCGTTGCACGGATCTTAGCAAAAGCGAATGCTGTGTTCAAAATAGGATCCGGTGTTTCCAATTGAAGCAGGGATAAGAATTGCTGCACGCGATCCTGTCTTGCTTTTAATTCAGCGTTTGCATTTACCTGTATCAATGGATTATTTGCGTCAGTGGCCTGGTAAACGATTACGAATTCAGTTGACTGTCCGGGTTGTAATTCTTTTATTCCTTCATTCAATGTGGAAATAATAAAACTATGTGTTACTGGTGTCGAACGTTCAGCAGCAGGACGAACTTCGCGTCTTAAATATTCCATTTCAACTTTAGACGCTTTTTTACCGGCATTGGTAAAGATCCATTTTTCAATTGCTACCGGTTTATCAACTGATGGAAAAAGGGTTCTGTGTAATTGAATGGAACTATCTCTACCAATAAAACTATACATATCCATCACACCTTTTTGCGTGATGCTGGTTACTTTTTCAACCTGGTCCGTACTAACGCTTGCATTATACACACCGCCTTTAAATAAACGGTCGTTGATGAGAAAGCGAGGAAGATCACCATCGGTCACATTATACATCATACTCGCAATCGTTCTCACAGGTAATAACCTGAAAGTCGGGAACACCATAGTGCGGTCAAGCATTGATCTTCCTGATGTATCTACACCATACTGTACCCATAAGGAAATCTTTTCACCACTCATTTCTATATGATCTGTATGCGGGAGCCTGTTATCTACTTTCCATTCGATGCTTCCATTGGTTTGTATTTTCCAGCGATCGTTTTGTTCGGGAAGTGTTTGGGATTGAGATGGTATTCCAGCCAGGCATGTTAGTAACGTACAAATAATTCTCAGGTGCTTCATTTTCATAGGTATTTTTTTGCCACCGATTTCACAGGTTATTTATGGTTGGGTAAGTTTTGCTATGTACCCGCCACCAGCAATCAAATCTAAACTGACCTTATCGGTTGACAGGTAGATTTTATTTTCAATTACCACTGCATTACCACTTGTATCGTCTTTTACTTCCATCAATCGTTTAAAATAAAATACAGTTACACACTGACAGCCGGGTGTAGTGCAATAGAATATTTATTGTACAGTAGCCGGCTTACCCGATTAGCAAACTATTCAGCTATTCTAACATAGCTGATAAAATGGCTGAAAATATCGGAATATTATACCCGGATACGATTCTTCACTAATGCCCCATATTGCTATGCGCCATATCTCACGAGTTATATTATTGCTTTTTATTGTTTCGCTGGCCATTACAGGAACAGCACAAAACTGGCAATCAAAATTCATCAAGATCACTAAGGATGGAATGCTTCAATACATACCCGATGAAAAAGGAAATATCATTCCTGATTTCAGCCAGGTAGGTTATTACCATGGGAACAAAAGCATCCCGGAAGTTCCTGTAGTAACAGTTGTTACCGCAGGGCCCGTTACTGTTGTTACAAGTCTACACCTTGGTGTCAGAACAGTATCCGCTTCATCCAATGCACAACAGGTGATACAATCCGAGATTGATGCCCTATCAAAAAAAACACCGGATGCCAATGGTTTCCGCGGAACCATCCTTTTAGAAAAAGGTATCTATAAGATCCCCGGCACGATTAAAATTTCTGTAAGCGGTATTGTACTACGTGGAGAAGGTGATGAAACAAAACTGATCGCCACAGGCACCGCACAAAGAACACTGATTAGCATTTCAGGTGGTGGCGCTGTAAAAGAAGTTGCGGGTTCACGAGTGAAGATCACAGATGCGTATGTGCCTGTTGGCGCCAAATCATTCAACGTTGCTTCTGCAGACGGATTAAAGGTTGGTGACAATATCATCGTCTATCGTCCCGGTACGGCAAATTGGATTACCGATCTGAAAATGGACCAGATAGACGGACGGGACGGTACAAAACAATGGCAGCCGAATGAATACAATTTTCAATTCGAGCGTACCATCACGGGTATAAAAGGCAATACGGTTTCTATAGATAATCCTATTGTACAATCCATGGAAACAAAATATGGAGGTGGTGAGATCTATAAGTATACATTCGATGGCCGACTGTCGCAAAATGCTGTTGAGCAATTGTATTTTGAATCGGAGTTCCTGAGTGATACTGCAGAGAACCACGGCTGGGTTGCCGTTGAATTTAATAAGGCAGAGAATGGTTGGGTAAGAAATGTTACATCAAGATATTTTGGTAATTCCTGTGTGCATCTTGAACCCTGGGCCAAAAATATTTCTGTACTGAACAGTAATTGTTATGATGCGAAATCCGTGATCACCGGGGGGCGCAGGTATTCTTTTGCCAATGAAGGACAACAAAATTTATTTATCAATTGCCAAAGTACAGAGGCCCGTCATGATTATGTGACTGGCGCCAGAGTTTGCGGCCCGAATGTTTTTTATAACTGCACGGCTAAAAATACGCACGCTGATATCGGCCCCCATCATCGCTGGGCAATGGGCACACTCTATGATAATATTGTAACAGACGGAGAGATCAATATACAGGACCGCGGCAACTGGGGAAGCGGCCATGGATGGAGCGGTGTGAACCAGGTGTTATGGAACTGTACCGTAAAACAGGCAGCCGTTCAAAATCCCTGGGTATCAGGAAATAATTACAGCATTGGTTTACAGGGCGGCAAATATGATGGCCGTTTAAAAGGAAGGCCCAATGGGATCTGGGAAGGGCAGAATAAAAAAGGGCTACAACCAGCTTCATTATATATGGCTCAGGTAAAAGATCATCAATAATTAAAATCATCACATGAAACAACGCGCATCTATTGCAAGATCTGCTTTCATTACAGGCATACTACTGTGCTCAGTTAACCTGTTTGCACAGGAGAAACCATCTATTGAAGAAACAGTTAGAAAAGTGGCGGATAATATTATCCAGTCAACAACTTTCCGTTTTGCAAACAGCAAGACCAATGAAAAATTCGAATCCACCAAAGGTGTTGCCCCATCGGTAGATGTGAAAGCGGAAAGCAAGTTCAATAAATGGATGTATGTGAATGGCGTGCTCACAACGGGTATGGTACACTTGTCTGATGTATTGAAAGATCCAAAATATGCCGACTACTCAAAAAGGAATTTCAATTTCATTTTTGGCAACCTGGATTATTTCAAAAAACAATTTGACGGCGGTGCTACCACTATCGAATATCGTCCGGTTTTCAGGATGGGCTCATTGGATGATGTAGGCGCAATGGCAGCGGGCATCACGGATGTTTACAGCCTTGACAAGCGCCCTGAATACAGGGAATATATTGAACGTGCGGCAGATTATATCATGAACAAACAGGTAAAGTTACCTGACGGAACGCTTGCCCGTAATGGCCCGCGTAAAATGACCATGTGGCTGGATGATATTTACATGAGCATTCCTTTTATTGCACGCGTAGGTAAATTAACAGGCGACGCGAAATATTTTGATTTTGCGATACAGCAGGTAGAAAATTTTAACCGCTACATGTATGATACCGCAACTGGTTTATATTTTCATGCATGGTACCAGGATGAGAACATGAACGGTGTAGCCAGATGGGGTCGCGCAAATGGATGGATCGCGATAGCGCAGACTGAATTGTTGAACAATCTTCCTGCAGATCATCCGAAACGCGCCGAGCTGATCAAATATTTATTACGTGATATCGTAGGATTCTCCCGCTACCAGGATACCAGCGGCATGTGGCACCAGGTACTCGACAGGCCCGACTCCTATCTCGAATCTTCAGTAACCGCTATGTTTACTTATACCGTTGCCAAAGCCGTAAACAACGGATGGATCAATAAACGTTTTATTTCCATTGCACAAAATGGCTGGGAAGGGTTGAGCAGAAAAATAACCAGTGACGGCCTGGTACAGGATATCTGTATCGGCACTTCTATTGAAGAAGACATCAGGTATTACTATACACGTCCAAGAGAAACCAATGATACACATGGTTTGGGACCGGTACTATTAGCCGGGGCGGAAATGATTTTGGCGAAGGATAAGTTGGTGGATATTAGTAAGAGAAGGTAGGCAGATGCTGGATACAGGATGCTGGATACTGGATGGACTCACTATAGTAAAGTATTTACCATTGTCTACGATCCAGTATCCAGTATCTAGTATCCAATGTCTATTCAGCATCCAGCATCCAAAGTTGAACTTATTAGTTAAACATAAACAACCAATGAAATACATCACCTTCTTAATGGCACTTTCGCTCGCTGTTTCTGCTACTGCACAAAAGAAACCGGCGGCAAAAAAAACGGAACCTAAAAAGAAGATCGAATTGCCGGAACCTTTTGCAACGGAATCTGTAAAAAGGAACAGTAAAGTGATCGGGTGGCCGGAAGGAAAAACGCCTGTTGCTCCTGCCGGTTTTATGGTTACCAAGTTTGCCGATAAGCTGAACAGTCCACGTTGGTTCTATGTTACACCCAATGGCGATATCCTTGTTTCGGAATCACAGACCAACCGTAAAAAAAGTGCCAACGATATCATTTTATTCCGCGATACCAATAGTGATGGCATACCGGGTCTTCGGGAAACATTTATGAAGGACCTGAACCAGCCATTGGGTATGCTGGTATACAAGAACTGGTTTTATGTTGGCAATACCGATGGCGTGTATCGCTGGCCGTACAAAGCAGGACAATTACAAATTACGGGAGCCGGTGAAAAAATATTGGAAGTGCCGGCAGGTGGTTATAACAATCACTGGACAAGAAACCTGATCATGAATGCAGAAGGAACTAAAATGTATGTAACCGTAGGTTCGGGCAGTAACGTGGCTGAACATGGAATGGATAATGAAATCAGGCGAGCCAATATTCTCGAAATAAATCCTGATGGCAGTGGTGAAAGAATTGTTGCAGGCGGATTAAGAAACCCCGTTGGCCTTGCCTGGCAGCCCGGTACCAAAATATTATGGACAGCGGTGAATGAGCGTGATAATTTAGGCGATGACCTCGTTCCTGATTATATGACGAGTATCAAAGAAGGCGGTTTTTACGGATGGCCCTACGCCTACTTTGGTCCTAATGAAGATCCAAGGATGAAAGGGCTTCGCCCGGATCTTGTAGCCAAAACACTCGTGCCTGATGTTCCGCTTGGTTCGCATACTGCATCGCTCGGGTTAGCATTTTATACGAAGAATGCATTTCCCAAAAAGTATTTGAATGGCGCATTTGTAGGGCAGCATGGCTCATGGAACCGTTCGGTTTTTTCAGGATACAAGGTTGTTTTTGTTCCATTCACCAATGGAAAACCGGGTGCGCCCGAAGATTTCTTAACCGGTTTTATGGCCGATGAAGAAAAGAATGAAGTATACGGCCGGCCCGTAGGTGTATTTGTTTTAGCAGATGGCAGTTTACTTGTTGCAGACGACAGCGGCAATACGATCTGGAAAGTAAGCGCAAAAAAATAATTGATGTTTTTATGGCAAGCTTAAAGTTGGTTGTTTAAGCAAACAGAGCCGGTTTCTACCGGCTTTTTTTATGCAGATATGAGAAGCAGTTAGCTGTTAGGTTTTAGGAGTTAGCCTGAGTAGCATTTTAACAACGGGGTTTCTGCTTTTGGCTTATGGCTAATACCTAATAGCTAACTGCTAACAGCTTTCCCGTACTTTTGAATCCTGACCTAAAACATAGACATGGTAGATTTGAAAGCCATCCAGCTGAAAATGCCCGCGTTCTTCGAAATGACGCCCGACCTGGTTTGTATTGCCGGCAAAGATGGTTTTTTTAAACAAGTGAACAAAGCAGTTATTGACAAATTAGGGTACACAGAGGAAGAATTGTTTGCAGCGCCTATTGCCTCATTTGTACATCCTGAAGACAGGGATCTGACAAGCAGTGAAAGATCGGATCTGCTTAACGGCAAAGTGCTGATCAATTTCGAAAACCGTTATGTAACCAAACAGGGGAAAGATATCTGGCTGGCATGGACCTCCATTTATTTTCCTGATGACCGGATCGTATTTGCGATTGCGAAAGATGTAACGCAAAGAAAACACATAGAAGCAGACGTAGAAAAGACCTATGCTAAATTCAAGAGTTTAGCCACCCATTTTAAAAACAGTATTGAAAAGGACAGGAAATATTTAGCAGTAGAATTACATGAAGAACTTGCACAACTCGCCTCAGTGATAAAAATGGATGTAGACTGGTTGCGCATTAAAACACCCGATTTGCCTGAAGCAGCAAAAAGCAGGATCGAACATGCGTCTGTTGTTGCGGACCTTCTCATCAATACCATACGCAGGATCACTTTTTCGATAAGCCCGGTTATGCTGGAAGAAACCGGTTTAAACGCAACGCTGACGTGGCATTGCAAAGAATTCTCTGTATTGAACGGCATCCCCTGTTATTTTGAAAGCGATTATGATGAAGCAGATCTGTCACTCGAAATAAAAATAGATTTTTTCCGCATCTGCCAGGAAGCGTTAAGTAATATCATGTACCATGCCGAAGCAAAGAATGTAATGGTAAGCATTAAAGAAGCCGACGGCCAGATCTGCTTGTCGATAGTTGATGATGGACATGGCTTTACGGCGGACCAGCAACTCCAAACACCCGGCCTGATCAGTATGCGTGAGCGGGCCCATTCTATAAACGGCAAATTAAGCATCGACAGCCAGCCGGGAAAAGGAACGACCATTTCTGTTATATTGGCTAAACCATCTTAGTAGCAAATTTTGTTCAACTTGTAATATTCGGGATGGTTGTGAACTGATCTAGTAAAGTGGTATCGCAAAGTATACAAGGAACCGCAGAGATCGCTAAGAAGTAAAGCCTTCTCGTGGCGCACCTTGCGTTTCTTGGCGTTCATTGCGCTACTGCTTTTAACTACCCTTTTTAGAAATTCTGCCTTTGCCGGTTTCTCGCCAGCAACAACTGTGGCTGGCTAATATTGCTTACGACAAAGTTAATATACAAACTGTCTATACGTTCAAACTACTGTTACTTAGTATTACTAATTATCAGTTCACGCACTTATATCACACCATGAAACCGACTTGCCTTTTTACAGGAACTATTCTAACTGTTGTAACCATTTTAACCACGATTACTACCCAAGCCCAATCCGCAAAAAGCCAATGGGTGTACGCTAATGCAAATGGAAAATTGGAATACAAGAAAACAGACAAAGGCGACAAGATCATGGATTATTCCTATGCAGGTTATATGGGTGGTGGTATAACCATTCCAACGATAGGCACAAAGATCACGCTCAGTCCTATTGATGGTGACAATTCCGCTAACATTCAAAAAGCGATCGATCTGCTTGCTGCTACAGAAACGGTAAATGGTTTCAGGGGAGCAATACTACTTAAACCGGGTATCTACCATTGCGATAATCCCATCAACATCAGCGCCAGTGGAATTGTTTTGCGTGGAAGTGGTTCAGGAGAAAATGGCGGCACTGTTTTTAATATGACAGGAAAGCCACATGCCTGTATCGTAGTGAAAGGACCGGTTAAAACAAATACTATTGGCAATGCCACAACCATTGCAGATGCTTATACACCTGTAAGTTCTTTTAGTTTTTCACTGGCAGATGTATCGGGTTTAAAAGTGGGTGATATGATCCGTATCAGCCGCCCGGTATCAGATGCCTGGGTGAAATTTATGGGAATGGATACGCTGGTGCGCGATGGTAAAAAACAAACCTGGGTAACCGGTGAGATCTCAGCGGACCGCGTGATACAAAAGATAGAAAAAAATAAGATCACTGTTGATGTGCCGTTGAATGATTCTTACGATGCACAATTCGGTGCGGTTACCGTGCAGAAGATCGCTGTTACCGGCGAGCTTTCACAAATCGGGATAGAAAATTTTCGGATCATTTGTCCCGCGCAATCCGTTACCATCAGTGAGGGCCATCACCGCGCGTTTACAATGGACGGCATGAGCGATGGATGGGCGAGAAATATTGAAGTGGTTAACACAGTGAACAGCATCAGCATCAATGGCAAACGTATAACGGTGGATCATGTGAACATCAACCACGAAGTGCCAACACTTGGCGCTGCAAAACCTGCAGACTTAAATGGCAGTGGCCCGCAGATTTTATTTAACCAATGCAATATCACCGGCGACAATGTTTTCTTTCTCGCCACCGGCGCAAAAGTAGCAGGACCCGTTGTGCTGTTGAATTGTGTTTTCAAAGGCAATGGATGGATCCAGCCCCACCAGCGCTGGGCCACAGGCTTGTTAATTGATAACTGCGAAGTACCCGGCGGCGGAATAGATTTTATGAACCGCGGTTCCATGGGTTCCGGTCATGGGTGGGCTGTAGGTTGGGCCGTTGCATGGAACTCGAAAGCCAAATCATTTTTAAACCAGCAACCACCCGGATCTGCTAACTGGGTTATCGGCAGCACAGGTGAACAAACAAAAAGAGCAGCGCCTTTTAATCAATTACCATTATTGCCTGAAGGTTTGTATGATTCACATGGGGTGAGAGTAACACCTGGCAGTTTGTACCTGGCTCAGTTGGAGGAAAGATTGGGGAAGGGGGCGGTGAGGAATATTGGATATTGAAATTCCTACAAATCATCAAAGAGAAAAGCACTCGTGGGACTGGAAGTCCCAAAAAATCTTTCACAGTCTTTATCTCCACGCTCTGAAGAGCGTGGCAAAGTATCCTTAGTTCTGTCGGGATCAAAATGTGCTAGCTTTTTCAGTCCGAATTTATATGATATTATTTCGTAACCAGGCTTTTCAACCTCTATCACACTCCTTAAATTTTAACACGTTTTCAAGCTTGTGAGGTCTTCAAACTTTGCCACGCTCTTCAGAGCGTGGAAGAGGAAATCACTCAGATGTTCCCCAGGGACTTCTAGTCCCACGAATGCTCATCATCTCCAAAATTGTATTTATCCATAAACTCTTTGTACTCTTCCATAAAACTTTTCTTTTGATGATGTGTCTCCTGGTTATCAATATACCTTCTCACTTTCGGCACTATTGATTCACTTACCGACACAACAAAATATTCATCCTGCCATTCAAGTTTTACATTCCGGGTACCGGCCTGGCGATCGAACCAGTACACCGATTCTGCTTTTAACAATTTGGCGATCTGAGCTACGGTTTGTGTAGGCTTTAACCATACCAGGCAATGCACATGATCTGTATATCCATTCAATCTGTCGATATGGATCTTTTTTTCAAAAGCATTCTTCCGCATATGATCGAATAGCAAATTGCGTAGCGATTTACTCAAAATAGGTACATGATTTTTGGTGGACCATACATAATGAAGACAAACTTTTGTGTGAGGCATTTTTTTTGTTAAAGCAAGGAAATTTGTTTGAGCTGGGGTTAGGTATTAGTACCTGATTATTTATGTTTTATCACCTAGCCAAGCTGGCATTCAGGGGACTGGAAGTCCCAAAAGGACTCTATTAAACTCAGGTTCCACGCTCTAAAGAGCGTGGCAAAGTATCCTTGGTCGTCCATTATCAAAAATGAGTTACCCCTGAAGCTTAATTATATTCCCTTGAATATATCATGCTCGCAAGGTTGTCAGACACTTCAAACTTTGCCACGCTCTTCAGAGCGTGGCAAAGTAATCATCGCATCAACGCCGTCGCACACCACAACACCGGCGCCTGCCCATGCATATCTCCCACATTCCTTACGCGGTCTAAATAATACTGCCGGTCGTTCTTTTTATTCGTGCCCTCACATACTTCGCGTGTATCACCATTTGGGTTGATATAGTTGATCATACCCAGCCAGCCTTTACGCGCCACAGGGCCGAATGTTTTTTTATCGAGCCAGCCTTCTTTTACCCCGGTGATCATTGCAAATGTGAACATGCCTGTACACGACATTTCCGGCCATGAAGAAGGATCATCGATTAACTGGTGCCACATACCGTTTGCATCCTGGTAATTTTTTAGCGAGTTCATCATGGTGAGATAACCTTTCATGATACGAGGCCTGTTTGGGTGGGTGGTTGGCATGCTGCGTAATAATTCAGCCATACCTACTGCAAACCAGCCTGCTCCTCTGCCCCAGAAAAAAGGAACATCGGGTGCATGGTAAAATAATCCGTTAGGTTGTTGTAAGGAATCAAGATACACAACCGCTTCTTTCGCGGCATGATCAAGATAACTCTTATCGCCTGTTGCACGGTATGCCTGTGTTTGCACCATGGTGATCATGAACATATCATCTACCCATAAACGTGTTTGCCAGGTAAGCCCCATCGCATAATACCTTCTTGAATCATCATTCACACGCGGGCCGGATGGCGGCGCCCATTGGTTATCGGCGATCTTCTTTCCGAGATCTAAATATTTTTTTTCTTTTGTCTGCATGTATAGTTCTAATGGTACAGAACCAAACACGCTGTAATCCACATGGTCAGGAATAGGAATCATGTCGGCTTCTTTTCCAAACAATGGTTCGAATCTATCGGCTAACTGTTTGGCCATGGTTTTATCTCCGGTAACTTTTGCAAACGTGAGCGCGCCATACCAACCACAGCTTTCAGGATAGGTGATCACTTTCGGTTGTGTGGGTCGGTTGAAATTGCTATGGGGCATTTCTATAAAATGATTGGCCACTAACCTGCCAATCTCCAGCGGCGAAGATCCTTTTGGAAAATTTTTCAGATCAGCATCGGACTGTGCAATGGCCGTTGCGCATGTTAAGATGAGACATGTGATCACCAGGTTGATTTGTTTTCTCATATAGCTTTTTATTTCTCCCTGCGTTAACTCCTGTAACCCATGTTCCTGCGGTTGGCAGCTCTTAAAACCGCAGAGGCACAGGGTAACAGAGACAACCGCAGCGTCGTTTATAGATCCCCGTTTTCTTCTTTTCCTTTTTCATCCAGTATTTGTATACAGGATGATGGGCCAAGGTCGGGATTATTCCATTGATATAATGCCCAAACTACTTTTTTATCAGTCGTTACTTCTATCACCTGCACCACTTTATCCCAATCTTCTTTTTTCAGCGAACCTCCCCAATTGCAAATGACCGTGTTGCCATTTGCCAGTCTCCGCGCCTGCTGCACCGTATACAATGGATAGCCCGGAAGATCATCTTTATTGATCCCCCAAACGGTTTCCCCTTTTGCATTTACTTCACGCACATAACCATGCTGGTTGCCGGTGAATAATGTATTGCCATTTTGTAATCTTGCAACGGACCATACAGAAGGCGCATCAACTGTTAAGATTGGGTTCCAGTTTTTGTCATACTCAATTACTTTTCCCAAGTTAAGATGTGCGATTAGGTAGGTTCCTTTTTTTGTCATGCGGATATTGCGGAACTGTCCATGTAGGCTTTTCGGATCCTCCGGTCTTGCAGTATTCAATGCATGTTCCATTTCAACCACACCCGTTTTCTTGTTAAGCAGAATAGCTTTGGCAGGATTTCCATTTAAACATAAAAACACTTTGTCATTACCGATCGGCTGCGCAGAATGGCACTCGGTACCGGGAGCACAATCATAGCTCCACACAATTTTTCTATCGCGGGTTACTTCATCCGCACCCGTTTTTCTTGCGTACAAAACATTACCGTTTGATAACTGGTGAATATCACTGAACTCACTCAACTGCCCATTCTTATCTTTGATGGGAAAGGACCATGTCCATACGATCTTACCTCCTTCAATCCGGAAAACCGTTTGCGTATCTTTCCTGGTATCCCATTCGCCGGCATATAAAAAATCATGTTGTGCCATTCCTTTTCCGGGAAGAATAGAAGGAACAGTTGCTCTCAATCCTGGTTTGGGTGCGGGTGGTGGTTTAACAACAGTATCTTGTGCTTGTGCAGATAAGATATGTGTTATCAATAAAACAGGTATGATAAAAAAGTGGTGGGTATATTTCATAATATTGTTTAGCTGTAAAGATCAACCGTGAGCCGTGAATAAACAAGGCATCCGCGCCCCATTTATTCACCTGCTATTGCTCACGATCTAACTGATCAACTACCAACGACTATCTTCTTTATTACCAGCCCGGATTTTGCGGGTAGGGTGTTCCTGTGGTTACTGCATCTATCTGTCCCTGTGGTATCGGTCTTAGTAAATGTTTTGGTGAAATAAAATTTAACTGTGCATCTGTGTTGTGCTTCTGTATACGCGTAGCCAATTGCCCGGTCCTTGAAAGGTCAAAATATCTTACCATCTGTCCGCATAATTCTCTTGAGCGTTCGTCAAGAATAAAATCAAGTGACAGATCGGCTGTAGTAATATCCATCGCAGCAGCGATTCCTGTTGGGTAAGCGGCTCTTTCGCGGATCACATTCATTAACACAACTGCCTCCGGAAGTTTCCCTGTCATATATGCGGCTTCCGCGGCGATCAGGTAGGTTTCGTCGAGTGTCCATACAATCACAGAGCGGATCGACGGTGCATTCTGGTCGGCGCGCTTGGTATCAAAATATTTATTCATCGCCGGCGACATCTGGATATTGTATTTGCGCGGCGGCATCAGGAGGTAACGTGTTGAAGCGATCTTGGCATCGGTTACATCAATACCCGGCATATAACAGGCGGTATCTCCCAGGTTGAATTTAGGTTTTCCTGCAAGACTTGGGTCAACACCTGCCGGAACAGGGCTGGGCCATTTCGGAATACCAGCTGCATAATTGCAATACCATACTGTCTGGAAAGTTTTGCTGTAACGCGTATCGTTTGATTTGTCTTTGAATACGGTATCCGTGAGCCAGCGTGTTGGCACTGCACGAATGTAAGGCCTTCCGTTGATCACGTCACGTTGCATACCCGGAACAAAGGTTTCATATTTCGGAACCCACATATGGTTCAGCACATTATCTGTACCACTACTGTTATTGGGGCCGTTATATGCAATATTGGAAGTGTGCTGGATCGTCCATAAAACTTCTGAATTATTTTCATTGCCTTCTAAATAAATGTTTTTAAAATCCTGTTGCAGCGCCAAACCAAGTGAATTCTTATCGAGGATCAACGCGTTGGCGACTGTGTATGCATTCTGGTAGTCATTAGCATCTTTTGCTGCGGTTCCCGCTCTTGTTAAATATACTTTGGCCAATAAATGTCTTGCAGCCGCTGCATTTGCTTTACCTGGCAGCAGCCCGCTAGTGAACGGTCCTGCGGGAAGACCGGCAATCGCATCTGTAAGATCTTTCACAATCAGTTTGTACACATCTGCCATGGGTGAGCGTGTTGCAGCAGTAGTGGGTGTTCCCTGGAAATGTTCATTCAAGGTTACATCACCCCAGAACTGAACGAGCATAAAATAATAATTGGCGCGAAGAAATTTCGCTTCGGCTACCATGGACTTTTTTGTATCTGTATTTACCCCGGTTATCGCATCCGCATTATCGATCAAACCATTACAGGTATTGATGAATGTATAGCACGGGTTCCAGATCCCTGATAGTTTTCCGTTACCCGGATTGTAATTACTGTTGTATTTGTTGATATCATTATTGCCATCATTGCCTGTAATAAATTCATCGGTGCCTATACAGGTCATGGTAAATAAATTTTCGGAACCCCATAGATTTCGCATACCACCATAAGCGGCATCCAGTCCTGATTGAAATCCTTGCGCCGTTGCAAAGAACCCGGGTGTTAAAGTTGATTGCGGGTTTTCGATAAGTTTTTTCTGGCAGCCTGTTATGATCAGCAAAGCTGAAAAACAAACAGCTATTTTTATTGATACAGTTTGCATGTTGATTGTCGTTTTAAATTATAAGGTTACGTTGATGCCAAATAATATGGACCAGGACGCAGGTGTATCCACTCCCAGTGTTCCTGCTGTTTCGGGATCTATTCCATGATATTTGTTACGATACGGTGAAAAAAGAATGAAAGGATCTTTTGCAGTTGCATAAAAACGCATCGAACGAAGCCCTAGTTTTTTTACTGCAGTTTGTGGAACCGTATAACCCAATGACATACTCCTGATCTTTAAGAACGATCCGTCGAAATAACCTAACAAAGAATTCTTTGGCGGATTTGTTTGCGCAGAATTTGGCTTTGGATACTCATTTGATGGATTAAGTGGCGTCCAGTATGCAATATTTACGTTGTTATAGTTTGCCTGTAGTGTATTGGCAAAACCGCCACCGAATAAAGTGGAAGAGATGGTTCCACCTACCCTGGCCGCAGCAACAAGGGTAAAATCAAAATTGCGGTAAGTAACTCTTTGTGTAGTACCTCCCTGCCATGTAGGTTCTTGTGAACCTAAGATATACATATCACCGGCATCGATGGTTCCATTACCGTTCCTGTCGATTGCTTTGATCTGTCCGATCACAGAGCCTGTACCTGTTAATGATTGTCCCAATGATTTTGCCAATGCACTGTCTGCCGGAGTAGCCTGCCAGATACCCGCCTTCTCATAATCATAATAAGAGGTAATAGGCCGGCCCACAAACCATTTGTTTGCGATATCTGCTGGCTTACCATCTACTGTAGTGATCAATGATGGATTCAATTGTGTGATCTTACCACGGTTGATAAAAAAGTTGAAATCAGATGTCCATGTTACACCATGGCTTCCCTTTGTTTGCAGGTTCACCGTACTAATGCGTAACTCGATACCCTGGTTCTCTGATTTCCCGATATTAGTTAAAATCTTATTGGGGATACCGGAAGTTGCCGGTAAGCTTTGTGGCAAGATCATGTCATTTGTATATTCATGATAATATTCAAATGAACCGGAGATCCTGTTCTGGAAAAATCCAAAATCAATTCCAATATTCAATGTGGATGTATATTCCCAACCAAGTGTAGGGTTTGGTACACTGTTTGGATACAATCCTGTTGTAACTGTGGATCCATAATTATATACCTGGTTGGCCAATGAACCCAATGTCTGGTATGGACTGATAGACGTATTACCAACCGATCCAAAGCTTGCTCTTAATTTGAGGTTGGAAACAGTTGATGAATTGGCAAGGAATTTTTCTTTATTGATGTTCCATGCCGCAGCTACAGAAGGAAAATAATGTGTCTTGTTGCCGGTAGCGAGGCGGGAAGAAGCATCCGAACGTGCCGTTAATGTCAACAGGTATTTATCCCGGAAGCTATAGTTTACACGGGCCATGTATGAGATGAGTGCCCATTCGGAGCGTGAGCCGGTACCACTTAAATTAGAACCCAGTGACGGATTAAAATACTGTGCATTATCCGATAAGAGTCCCGAATAATCAAACGAGTTGGAGACGCTCACATTATTTTCATAACTAAACAGCCCTGTAAAATTTATCTTATGTTTTTCGCGGAATGTTTTATCGTAGGTTACGATGTTCTCGATAATATAATCGCTGCCGGTTCTTGAATCGTTACTGGCTTTGGATGGCCCTCCTAAATTATTAGTGGTCTTACTCGCATAAAAATTACCGTATATTTCATTACGCAATTGAATACCTGCATTGAGTTTATATCTTAATCCTTGCAGGATATTCACATCCAACGTAAGATTGGTAAAATTGGAGAGCCTCTTTCTTTTTTCTACCACGGCTCCATCCAGAAAATTGGCCAATGGATTCCATACCTGGTTGGCGCTTCCGGGAACAAAATAATTGATCAATGCACCTGTTGAATCCCAGGGAGAAGATAACGGGCTCGCACGTAAAGCCTGCCCCATCGGGTTCTGGCTCTCTCCTTTTGTAATGGTATATGTATTTAAACTACTTAACCCGAGTTTAACCGATTTACCCAATTGCTGATCAAGCGTGGCTCTTAAAGAGTAACGTTCAAATCCCTGCCCAAAATAAACACCGCCTTCATTATAATAACCGCCTGACACCGAGTATTGCGTTTTATCTGTACCACCGGATACGCCAATCTGGTGACTAGTAGTGATTCCCGTTTTATATACCAGTTTTTGCCAATCGGTACTCCTTCCCATTGCAATGCCCACTTTTTCTTCAGGTGAGAATGCATCCTGTATAATTTTTGCATCGTCAATACTAGTGTATGTTCCGGGCTTGCCGATAAAGTTGGCCCATTTTTTCAGCTCGAGATATTGCGGCCCATTCATCATAGGATATTCACCCATGCTTTTTGTAAAACCTGTATAAGAACTATAACTGATCACAGGTTTACCATCGCCGTTTCTGCCTCGTTTAGTCGTGATCAAGATCACGCCATTGGCACCGCGTGAACCATAAATAGCAGTAGAAGAGGCATCTTTCAAAATATCAATAGACGCAACATCATCTAAATTAAAATCGTTGATGTTGCCATCAAACGAAACACCATCTATTACAAACAGTGGTGAATTACCCGCATTCACAGATCTTGTTCCCCTGATGAGGATACTGGGCGCCTGGCCCGGTTTACTGTTACCACCGCTTTTTTGAATATCGATGCCCGCGCCTTGTCCTTGCAATGCCTGCGCAAGGTTAGCAGAAGGAACATCAGTAATAGATTGCGCGCTGATGGAAGTGATGGCGCCGGTGACATCTACTTTTTTTCGCGTACCATAACCTACTACCACTACCGTATTCAATTCATTTTTATCGGCAAGTAATTGCACAGTGATCTTTGATTGATCAGTTGTGCCCACTTTAATTTCCTTATTGATGTAACCGGTAAAGGATACAACCAGTGTTGCATTTTGCGGAACAGTAATCTGGAAATTTCCATCAGGTTGTACACTCACGCCCCTAGTGCTCCCTTTCTCCACCACAGAAGCGCCAAACAGTGTTTCGCCTGATTGACTGGTTACAGTTCCTCTAACAGTAACTGATTTTGTTTGCGCGGAAATAAATGTTGTGGACAAAGAGAATAGCAAGAGCAACAGACAGGCGCTTCTTTTCATAAAAGCGTTTCGTTGCGTTGATAGGTTTTTTTTCATATGGCAGTTTTAATAAACAGTTTTTTCTCAATCGATAATTATGATCAGAGACAATGCAATTGAGCAAGATTTTCAAACAGTCAGATTTGAATTATTATCAAATCATTAAACAATTCTAACATGATTTTGATCTTCTGAAACGCAGTGGTAGCAAGGGTTTACTAAAAAAATTTACACAAACGATTTCGTAAAATTTATGCGACGAGAATAAAAGGTCGGGGTTGTTTCACGCAAACGCGCAAAGGAGCAAAGACGCAAAGGGATTGCGAAATATGCGAGGCACAACACTAAAGGATACTTTCTGGGTCTTTCGCGCCTTGCATGCGATTGTTTGCAAAAATTGGTGGGAATTATTTTAGGATAGCAACCTCTTTCTGTAAACCTGTTGCTATATCAATAGTTGAGATGTTGGCTATTTTGTTTTTTACGACTCGGATCATTTCACTTGCCGTGCCTTCGACACGCACAAATGAAGCGGCGCCTTCATTTACGTCAACACCCTGTATCAATGCTTTTTTAACATTTTCCAACCTGATCACTGATGCAGCGCCAGGGGTTGATGGTAAATGGCAATCAGTGATCTCTATATCTTTTCCATCTTCACAAATAAATGCGGGACGGAGATCGTTGGCACCGAGGTGGAAGTTTACATTTTTTAATTTCAATCCCTGCACATGTCTTGCCCACACACCATACGCCGGAACCAGTGGACCGAATGTTTTTACTTCAGGATATTTATCTATCGCTTCGGGTACTGACTGTCTTGCATTTTCCGCTGTGCCACCGCCGGCAAGATCAATATCGATATTTTCCAAAGTAAGATTAGTGATGTAGTGCCCTGGCACACCCGTGATCAAAATTCCGGAGGGCGGCATTAGTTGTGCGCTATCGGCAGCTTTCGCTTTTACATTCCGGATCACCACATTTTCAAATGTGCCGGTTGGCTGTTGCGTATCCACTATTTTACGGAAAACACTCAGGCGTGATCCGAGCCTTAAAAGAATGGGGGTTTTTACATTCACCATGGTAATATTCGAGATCTCAACATTCCGTAAATGTGCGCCATCCACAGTCAATAATTTGATACCGCCATTGGTGGTGTTATAAATATAGCAATCGGATATTTTTATGTTTTCAAACGGCGCCATGGATTCCGTTCCCATTTTTATGGCGCCCTGGCTGCTTTTTAAACGCATGCCTGTAACGATAATATCGCTGCATGCCATCTTGCTCGAAGTGGTTTTGAAACACAGGGCATCATCACCGCTATCGATATCGCAATTTTTGATGCGCACATCCTGGCAGCCATCGATATCGATCCCATCGTTATGTGGTACACCGCGACT
Organism: Bacteroidota bacterium; assembly: GCA_040388705.1. Lineage (GTDB taxonomy): Bacteria > Bacteroidota > Bacteroidia > Chitinophagales > Chitinophagaceae > Sediminibacterium. The sequence continues at coordinate 337,579 of JAZKBI010000009.1, forward strand.
AACGATCTTCACATTCTCTATGCGTATGTTTTTGCTGTGAAAATAATGCGAGGTCCATGCTGCTGAATAATTCAGCGTGATCCCTTTTATTGTAACGCCATCACAACGAACAATTCGAACCAGGAAGGGTCGTCGTCCCCATCGTTGTCCTTCGGGTCTTGTATCAGTGAGAATTTGTTGTTCTTTTAATTTGCTTCCCTGCCCGTTGATCGCGCCTTCACCTTCGATACTAATATTTTTTGCATCAACAGCAACAAGCAATGCCCAGCCGACATCAATACCCAACCCATCGGTAAACGGATCCATGTTCTTGTAGTCATTCACATTCGTGCTTCCCAATAACAGAGATTCTTTGTCGAAATGAAGTGTCACATTGTCTTTTAAAACGATCGTACCGGATAAAAACCTCCCTGCGGGAAAGATTACTTTACCCCCACCCCGTTTGTTAACTTCATCAATTGTTTTCTGGATCGCCTCCGTATTCAATGTTTGTCCATCACCTATCGCTCCGTATTGAGAGATAACGATATCAGTGGCATAAACCTGGTTGGCCATAAGCACAATCAGTATAACAAGATATTTCTTAAAAGACGACATCATACATCTTTATCAATGAGGTTTTTTTTATGCATGAGCTATCGGAAACTCTCTGTGTAACTCGGTGTACTCCGCGCCTCTGTGTTGAAAAAATCCGAGCGCTGTGTAATATCTTTTCAACACAGAGATACAAAGATCACAGAGATACACAGAGATTTGAATAGCATGTTATCACTTAATCAATTGCTCCTGTTTTCATTTTACCTTTTTTTTCCAGCATGCTTTCAACATTTCCTTTTACCTGCAATTTTATCACAGATGCATTTACATCGGGCGCCTTTGCAGGAAGATTGATCACAACACCGTCTTTTGTGTTCTGTGTTTTCCATGCACTTCTGTCAGCTAACAAAACGGCGGAGATAGTTTCATTTTTTAAGCCCGGGATAAATAATTTGCCATCAGTTGGCCAGTCAAATACACTTATATATAGCGTTGTGCCGTTCGCAGTTTCTTTCTTTGTACAACGTCCCCATGCCGGAAGTTCCAATGGGCCGGCCTTGGTTGCATAAATGGCTTCGCCGTTTACTTTCATCCAGTTGCCAATTTCTTTTAAAGCCTTAATACTTTGTTGGGGGAATGTTCCATCCGGTTTAGGGCCAACATTCAATAAATAGTTACCGCCTTTGGAAGCGATATCGCAAAGATTGTGAATGAGTGTGTTTGTTGATTTCCATTTATTGTCTGATGTGCGCCAACCCCAGGTACCATTCATCGTCATACAGGTTTCCCAATCCATTCCATCGAGTTCTGCAACCGTGGGAATTTTTTGTTCCGGTGTTTTTGTATCTCCCGGGAAATTGGGGCGTTTCAACCGGTCATTGGTGATGATGTTAGGTTGGTATTTTAATTGCTCCTGTAATTTCAGGGCCGCTTCATCCGTCATATTGGTTGGCGTATCCCACCAGAGAACCGCTACATCGCCATAATTGGTCATTAATTCTTTTACCTGCGGAACGGCTACCCGGTCGATGTATTCTGCGAATGAACTGGTTTCCTGTGCAGGATCCCAATGGCCTTTGTGTTCATTTGTATATGCATCGATCTTTGCCGAATCAGGGTTCAGCCATCCTTCAGAAGCTGGTTTGCGTGAAGCGGCACCACCGGGATTGTTCCAGTCCTGTGCCTGAGAATAATAAAATCCCAATTTAACACCGTACTTTTTACAAGCAGCTGCCAATGGTTTCAATACATCTTTCCCGTAGGGTGTCGCATCTGCAATATTCCATTTGCTTGCCTTCGATTTAAACATCGCGAATCCATCATGGTGTTTTGCTGTGATCACGATGTATTTCATCCCGGCATTCTTCGCTGTTTTTACCCACTCATCTGCGTTGAACTTAACGGGGTTGAATTGTTTTGCCATCGCCTGGTATTCTGCAACCGGTATTTTGGATCGGTTCATGATCCATTCTGCACCGCCGCGTAATTGTTCATGACCGTTATACACACCGGCGAACTGCGCATACACACCCCAATGGATGAACATGCCGAAACGTGCTTCGCGCCACCATTTCATCCGTTCATCTTTGGAAACGGGTTGGGCTGAAGTAAACTGTGCCATGCAAATGATGGCTAGGATAATAAGGAGAGTCTTTTTCATGGCTAAGCTGATATTATATGCAACTAACTAATAATTATAGAGGGAAGGGGTAAGGGTATTAACCAATTATTAAACGATTTTGTCGGAAGAAGGGTTTCACGCAAAGGCGCTAAGGAGCAAAGGCGCCAAGATCTGTTACGCCAGAACCAAAGAAATATTCCGCCCACGAGTAATGATGAGCCCGCGATTACGGCGGCTAAACTTTGCGTCTTTGCCCCTTTTGCGCCTTTGTGTGAAATTTTTACCATAACTTCTTTCCTTCCCTGATCTTTTTCCCCCTCAACAAAGCCTCCATATAATAATAATCACCATAGATCAATGGCACATCTACTTCTGTATTTGAGGCACGTGAGCCAACACTGTGTGCGAGGATAAATCCCTTGTTGTCGCCTATTGGAGAACGATAGCTATTCGTAAGGCTTTCCATGATCTTGTCTGCTGCAGCACGGTATTTTTTTCCATTTGCGCTATACAGGCTCAGCTCGTATAGTCCGGACGCCATGACAGCGGCGGCGGATGCATCCCTTTCTTCATTGGGAATTTTGGGCGCATCATAATCCCAATATGGTACAAGATCTTTTGGCATGCGGGGATGATTGAGCAAAAATTCGGAGATCTGTTCCGCCTGTTTTAAAAAGATTTTGTTTTTTGTTTCACGGTAACACATAGTGTAGGCATACAGCCCCCATGCCTGTCCGCGACTCCATGCCGATTCATCCGCATATCCCTGGTGATTGTTTCTTTTGAGAACATTTCCAGTTGCAGTATCATAATCAATCACATGATAGGTACTGTGATCGAGACGGTAATGATTTTTCATAGTGGTCATGGCGTGTGCAACTGCGATCCTGTAAAAAGAAGAATCATGCGAAAGATTCGTTGCTTCAAATAACAATTCAAGGTTCATCATATTATCAATGATCACGGGAAAGCGCCATTGGTCCTGGTGATGATCCCAGGAACGGATCACACCGGCTTTTTTATTAAAACGTGTCGATAAGGTCCTGGCAGATTCAATAATCACATCTTTGTAATGAGGATCGTGCAATAACCGGTAGCCATTTCCAAAACTGCAATACACTTTGAAACCCATATCGTGTGTACCTCCGTTTGTCTTTTCTTTTTCGATATTAGCTGTAAAAGCAAGTGCTTCTTTTTTCCATTCAGTTTTCCCTGTGTATTCCTGAAGATACCAAAGCACACCGGGAAAGAACCCGCTTGTCCAGTCCTTAGAAGACCCCAGTTTCAGGTTTCCTTTGTCGAGTGTTTTTGGTGAGACCAGTTCTGGTTTTCCTTCTTTGGCGGTGGCTATTTCAGTAAGCATAAGTTGGGTTTGCTTTTCTGCATCTGCCACTACCTTTCGTGCATTTACTTTTTGCGCGCTGACCGAACTAAGCGCACACCATGCACCTGCAACAAATAAAATTCTGTACTTCATACACATGTCTATTTTTTCTTTTCAATAGGGATTAATTGAATTTCCAGCAGCTTCATCAGTTCTGTTTTTTTGATATCGATCGCTGAAATATTTATTTCGGTAATGGCCACATCCAGTTTTACCATTCCCAATTCTTTTGTGATGAGACTGTTGCCTGTTTGTGTGGGTGTAACCGTTTCAGTAAAAACCTTGTCTCCCACTTTGATCCTGCTTACACCTTCTGTTTCAGGCGAAGCCATATATTTTAATACCACTTTAAACATAGTGGGTTCTACGCAACGGAAGAACCAGGAAACGGATTGATCCTTTGTTTGCCATCCTTCTACAAAATAACCGGTTGATTTGCCATCACCAAAACCAAATCCTTTCCCATTTAGTTCCGCATCAAATGCAAGCAGGCGTGTTGGAACATTGCTTGCCACAAATCTTGTAGAATCCGTTTCAATATCTCCCTTCATATCCAATACAATAACCGTATTGCTGGTATCACGCGCTGTTAAAGGCACAGTGATTGTGATATCTGCCGCATTCAGAAACTCAATGGGCAATTTTTTCCGTGTTTGATCAGTAAGAAAATACGCTTTATTGATATTGCTTTTTATGCCGCCTACCATCAATCTTCCATCGGTTGGCCAATTGAATACATGCAGGTACACAAGGTTTTTCTTCATCGTGGTAACACCCCAACTCTGAAGAGCCAATGGCGATGGATGTGTTTGATAAATACTCTCCCTGTTTTTATCTACCCAGCTACCAATGCCTTTTAAAATGTTCAGGTCTTTCACATCAAATGCTCCACTACCCATCGGGCCGATATTCATTAATAAATTTCCGCCACGAGAAGCTGCTTTTGCTAATAACTGAATAAAGAATCCAACCGGTTTATGGCTATCATCAAATTTTGAATAGCCATAAGATTCATTGGTGGTAGGTATCGCTTCCCAATCTCCGGTAACAGGTGCAAATTCCGCAGGACGGTCGCCGGTGTTTTTATAATCACCCATCATTAAATTATTCGGTCCGCGAACCAGTCTTCCGTTAACAACTACATTGGGATCCGTTTCGCGTATCGCTTTTAATATGCGTACATTCTCTGACAACGGTAATTTCTGCGGTGTATCAAACCAAAGAATATCCGGGTGATATTTTAGCAGCAACTCTTTTATCTGCGGGATCGCCTTTTCATTTACATATTTTACAGCTTTGGTAAGCAATTCAGGATGCAGGTCGTACCAATTCCTTCCATCAAATAAATTCAGGTCGCCGCCGGGGTTTTTATATTCCCAATCATTTCCCGGTGCATCGGGGTGTTCCCAATCAAACGCATGTGAATAATAAAATCCGAATTTCAATCCATATTTTTTGCATGCCGCGGATAGATCGGCCATCGGATCATGTTTCCAGGCTGTTTGCTGCATGATATTAAAATCAGACACTTTTGAATCGTACATCGCAAAACCATCATGGTGTTTTGCTGTAATGATGAGATAATTCATTCCCGCAGCTTTTGCATTCTTTACCCATTGTTCTGCGTTAAACTGCACCGGGTTGAACTGGTGTGCCAATTGTAAATATTCTGCTCGCGGAATTTTTTCCTTGCGCATCAGATGTTCCGCATAACCGCCTACTTTCTTCCCCTTCCACTCTCCTCCCGGCAATGAATACACGCCCCAGTGAATGAACATACCAAACTTTGCATCTCTCCACCATTGAATGCGCTTCTCATGTCTTTTCAAGCTTTCCTTATACCAGCCGTTCAGCGCCTCATCAATTTGTTTCTGATCGCGGATCTTGCCGGTATTGAGCATTTGTTTGTCCTCATCGCCTTTATCCTGCGCAGATACATGAATTATGCAGATGTTCAGAAAAAGAATCAGGAAAAATTTTCGACCGCGATATTTCATTGACGTTATTTTTTTTTGCCACAGAATACACAGATTATCACAGAAAAGGTCTGTGGTAATCTGTGTCGTCTGTGGCAATATTTTTAATCACAACCAGATCAAAGGATGCCTGATCGGAAGGTTTCGTATCACCTCCTCCACTTTCGGATCATGATCCAAGCGCTTCCATGTATCCAACCATTGACTATTGTTAAATGCATTTGCTCCAAACACAAGGAATGGCTGTGCAACCGGCCAGTCATCCCAATACATTACATCGTGTGCAAAGGGCCATCTATTTTTATCCGCGGTATATGGATACAGGAACTCAATTCCTTTCTTAATAGACTTACCATCAGCACTCGTAAAATTCCAAAGATCATTTTCTTTGGTTGATAAGATCTGGCAGATCATCGTAAAAGCATCCAGGTTAAAAATGGAATAACCGTAAGGTTTGGTTCTCTTCAACTCTCTTGTCAACCCACCGTCCGCTGCCATTTGATTGGGAAGCAATACATTTTTATAACGGTCGCTGCAGAATTTCATCAGCGATGTGTTACCGGTAAATTTCGCAAAAGACGCCACCTGCATTACCCAACATGTACCGTGATTGTTCTCTGCATTCATTTCATCCTGTCCATACTTATGTGTGGTTAACCAGATGAGGTATTGAGAGAACCAGTTTTTGATAGCAGCAATTGATTCTTTGTCCATGCCCGGCGCATTTTCCATCACCAATAATGCCTGTGCCACTTCCATTAACTGTATCGTATCTATCACGCCTATTCCTCTCCCGGTAAATCTTCCTTTAATAGCCTGTGCATACAAAAGACTTGGATTCATTAATGTTTCCTTATCTACAAACCATGCTTTACAATGTTTCAACGCATGCAGTACGTATTTTTTATCACCTGTCAATTTATAAGCAGAGGCCAATGCACCAACGATCTTACTGAAACGGATCATGGCTAAACGATGTGCAGTAAAGTTTTCAGGATTGGTCATCCCATCGTGTTGTATATAAGGGCTATCAGCGCTCGAAGGATTCGGCCACCAGTAATCCCCTTCCGAAAAAAAATCATGTTTACCCCCTGCGCTTCTTGGTGAACTTTGTACAGTAACAGTAACCGGTTGCTGTTGCAGTGCCCAATCAGCTTCCTCCATAATCTGTTTACCCAAAGTATTTACTACTTCATCTTTTATTGACAAGGGAGTTTCAATTTTACTTGCAGCAATACAGCATGTAAGCAGTAAACATATAATGACCTTATATTGCATAGGACTTTATTTCGTCATAAATTTCCAGGTTACCTTACCAATATTATCAGGCTTTCCTTTTACAGCATCAGAGATTGTTCCTGTAAAATTACCGGCGCTGTTTTTTCCCACTTTGATCTCTCGAAAACTGTATTCACCTTTTTCATAGTTAAATGTTTCGCCATCATCATCATACAAATTATATTTTCCAGGTTTGGTGCCGTAATACCGGATTTCAAGATCTACTTTTTCTCCTGATTTCGGCGCATGCACCATTGCAGGCATCATGGGAATAATACCACCATCTTTTACATAAACAAGAATCTTATCCAATCCCGGTGTAACACTGATCACTTCACCATCACCTGCCAATTCGCCGGAATAGAAATCATACCATTTGCCTTTGGGAAGAACTACTTTCCTGGTGGTTTGCCCGGTAAACAATGGTGCTACCAATAAATATTCGCCGGCCATGTATTGATCCTTAATCTCTTTGGAAGTTGCTTCTGCATATGGGTTCTCTTCGAGGTTTTTATTGGCCGCATCTTTTTTGATCTCCTGTTTAAATCCTTCTTCCAATGCCATTCCATGAAAAGGCGGTGTTCCTTCAAAATGATATTTTGCAAATTCAGAATACCAGTAAGGCATCATGCGCATGCGTAACAACGCGAGTTCTTTTATTTGTTCCGCCACTTCCGGGTACGACCATGGCTTAGTACCGCTCGACCATGCATTGATCATCGCCATCGGTGAGAAGATCACGGTTTGAAAACGGCGCAACCATTCTTCCGCTGTTTTTGATGCACGAACCTCTGGTGTCCATAGAACACCGGCAGTACCGCTATTGATCAATGCCGTGATAAAATCTTCATGGTTATAATAATCATTGTAAATAACAAATGGCAACGATACGCCGCCGCCATTGTTTGCACGAACCAATCCAAATGTTCTCTGATTTTTCTGGTGAAACATTTCAGCAGCATACCGCATGGCCAATACACCATAGGTTTGCCGCATCTGTTCTGCACTTGTGCCCGACGGAAAAGTTGCTACATCGGGCCAGAGATAATAATCGTATCCATCTACTTCATCTATTTTATAACCACTCACACCAATATCTACCTGGTCCTTTTTTAGCTGGCCAAAAAAAGGTGCCCGCGCTTGTGGCATGGTAAGATCAGGCACTTCACCAACCCATACGGTGTGTGAACCTGTATACGGTTTTATCGCATCATAAAATGGCGCATCTTTTGAAACATAGGGGTTGATCCATAAATTTAAACGGATGCCTTTGTCAAGCATTTGCCTCACAAATTTTTTCGGTTCGGGATAACGTGTTTTATCCCATTCAAAAGTTCCGGGATAAGATTTACTTTGCCAGCCGGGTTCAAGCCCGATATAATCAAGCGGAAAACCTTTTTCAGCAAAAGCAGCGGCTTCGTTTTCTACTTCGTCTGAAGTGTACAATGATTTAACACGTTGCGTAAATCCTAATCCCCAGCGCGGCGGCAATACACCACCGCCATTAAATAAATTAAATCTTCTTACTGCATCCATCGCAGTAGGGCCCGCAAATACATAGATCTCAACGCCCGCTGCAGGAACGGCTATTTCAACCGCATCGGAATAGGGCCGGGAACTCCATGATCTATCTGTGTTGCGGTCTTTGGGAACAGCAGGTATCTGGCTGTCCTTACGCACGCCGCTTCCTGCATATACAGTTATGTAACGCGCTGAATTAATAAATACACCATATCCTTTTGACGAAACATAAAATGGTGTCGGAGCATGTGTACGTCCATTATCTTTCCCGCCATAATGGTCCATATGCAGTTCCAGTATTTTCCCACGCTGGTGAACGGTTTGAAAATTCAAACCAAAACCATATAACTGTTCTTCTTTTTCTAACGGAAAACGAAGCGAAGTTTTTCCATCAATGATCGAACCCATTGTCGGTTCGTTTTGAAAAGGGAAAATTGTTTTAGTGATCTTACCCAATGCTTCCCTGTTGGGCCTTGAGCCAGATGCCTGCAACAGATCATATGCTTCCGGTTTGCCAACGATTCCTTTCCATACGCCAGGTGCTACTTCGCTCCAGCTTATTTTCTGGGCCGTAGCAGTTATTGCAAATAAACCAATTGCGATAAATAACAAACTCTTTTTCATTGTGTGCATCTTCATTTTATTTTTTTTCACCAGCTTCACCGCCCTGATGTATCATCGTTGCTACGCTCAGTTCAACTGCAGCTTTTCAATTGATCTTCTCTGTGTAACTCTGCGCCCTCCGTGCCTCTGTGGTGAAAAAAAGATCGAAGCGAAGGCTTTACCACAGAGACACTGAGAACACCGAGTTGCACAGAGGGTGTTACAAAGGAATGACTGTATATGTTTTTCCTTTCTCTGTTTTGAAATCGATGATATATCCTTTCGCATTATTTATTTCTACCAGCTTTGCATTTGCGTTCTTTTCATAAGGCGGTTTGCCATATACTGTTTGTAATTCATTCGCAACAGCACTGGTTGAGCTGGCTTCAACAATTTTAACCGCCTCATTGGTCCGCAAGCGGCAATTGCCTCCTAACAGGGAAACTATTTTTCCCTGCAAAAGTTTTCCATCCTTCCAATTAATATCAATTGCAAAATTTCCCCTTGCTTTAATTCCTTTTACAGAACCATTCTTCCATGCGGTTGGTAAGGCAGGTAGTAAAGAAATCTGTCCATCATGACTTTGCAATAACATTTCTGTGATACCAGCAGTTGCCCCAAAATTTCCATCGATCTGGAACGGTGGATGCGCATCAAATAAATTCGGATAGGTACCGCCACCACTCATCTGCGCTTTTTCTTTGGTGGGATCGATAAAAGCAAATGCGGTACTCAGAATTTTATACGCGTGTTCACCATCGTGCAACCTTGCCCACCAGTTGATCTTCCATGCCATTGACCAACCGGTGCTTACATCTCCTCTTTCAATTAAAGATTCTTTCGCTGCTGCGGCCAACTCGGGTGTATTGTTCAATGTTAGCTGGCTGCCAGGATATAGTCCGAATAAATGAGAGATATGCCTGTGTTTATCATTTGGATCATCCCAGTCTTTGAACCATTCCTGTAATTGCCCATTTCTTCCGATATGAAAAGGATATAATTTTTCTTTTGCCTTTACTAACTGTTCACGAAATGCAGCATCTATATTCAATACATCGGTCGTCTTGATCAATGCAGTGAACAGTTCACGGATGATCGACATATCCATCGTTCCCGCCATCGCCATTTCGTATTCCTTGCCTTTGATCTTGATAGTATTCTCCGGTGAGGTGGATGGATTTGTTATTAGATAACCCGATTCCGGATCATTGATCAGCCAATGCAGCATAAATTGCGCGGCGCCTTTCATTAAAGGATACGCTTCTTCTTTTAAAAATTTCTTATCGCCCGTAAACAAATAATGCTCCCACAAATGCGTACTGAACCAGGCGCCAGCCATGGGCCATGCCGACCATCTTGGCGCAGCTCTTGGATCCCAATCATATCCACCCGGCGGAGAAGTTTTGGCCCAGAGATCGGAGTTATGATGTGTTACCCATCCTTCATTGATCCCATAATTTGTTTTGGCAGTTACTGCACCATTCACAGCAAGTTCTTTCATAAAATCAAACAATGGTTGATGGCACTCAGAAAGATTTGTATTCTCCGCCAGCCAGTAATTCATTTCTGTATTGATGTTCGTTGTATAGTTACTGCCCCATGGTGGCTGCACAGCATCGTTCCATATTCCCTGCAGATTTGTGGGGCGCGATCCCGGTCTTGTGCTTGCGATCATCAGGTATCTTCCAAACTGGTAATACAATACAGTTAATCCATGATCATCGGGTGATGAAGTGAATTTTTTTAACCGTTCATCTGTAGGAAGTTTTGCAGTTGCAGTATTCTCACCAAGATCAAGTGTAACACGGTTAAACAATGACCTATAATCTGCTACATGTATTTTTTTCGCATCAGAAAATGATTTCTTCATTGCATTCTGAAGATTCGCGGTTGCTTCCTTTACTGGATCCTTTCCTGAGAGGCCCGGTGACTTATCAAATCCATTGAAACTGGTTGCTTCCGAAAGATAGATCGTTACAGCATCGGCATTTTTTACTTCGAGTTGATCAGCTGTATGCTGCAATGATCCGCCTTCATTTACGATCTTTGCATATACCACAAAATTCATCCCTTCACCATTCGGGTTTTCGTCATAGCCAACCTGTATGGCTTCGCTGGGTCGGTTAGCAACTTGCCTGGGCGCTTTACCCGTTAGCACCAACAGATCTTTCCCCTGTGTTTTAGTAGTGAAGTGTAATTTACTTGTGAGTGATGTTGTGAAATGTATTGATGCTTTTTTATCGGCCCTAATGCGTATCATCATGATCTTACCAGGGTGGCTAATAAATGTTTCACGTGTATAAGTAATGCCATCAAAAGTATATTTTACGGTTGATACAGCATTGTTGAGATCAAGATCACGATAATACTTTACCGGTGTGCTGTCTTTATAAATAAACTTCAACCAAAGATCAGCTAGTGGAAGATAACGCGCAGAATATGGCCCCTGCATTTTGCGCCATAGAGTGGTAGCGCTGTCATAGTTACCCGTAAAAACCTGTTTCCGAACCTGTGGTAAAAATTTTATTCCGTCAGGATTATTGCCTGGATTTGGAAAGCCGGACCATAAAGTGTTATCATTTAATTGAAACCGCTCAGTCACCACTCCTCCAAAAACCATAGCCCCTGTTTTCGCATTTCCTAATGGTAGCGCTTCTTCCCATACATTAGCCGGTCGGTCGTACCACAATTTCAGTCCGGCGGTCTGCGCAGACGCCAATGAACCTGCTAAATAAAAAACCAGGACACTAATGAACTTCTTCATACGATAAGGTAACACGTTTTTTTCAGATAAAATATTGCCATCCACTATTGAATAAGTTGCGTAAAATCGTGACTAAAAGCTGGAACGCAAGGTGCGCAAAGTTTACGCTAAGAACACAAGGGTTTTCCTTGCGCCCATTGCGTAATCTTTGCTGGCTTTGCGTTCCAGTTTTACTTCACCACCTGCAACCTGCAAAAATATAAATACTTATTGCACCAGCCACGTCATTCATTTATTAAAAAAGGTTTATTGCAGTATGAATCACCGCAATAAACCTTTAACTATTTAATTATTATTTAGACGGATAGATCACCTGTGCATACACATGCACCACGCCATTGGTTGTTACATAACCGCCGGTCCTGTCGTTGGACCTGTCATTATGCACAATGGGTGCGATGTCTGCGTTGTTCTGTATCCTCAGATAAAATTTACTTTCCTGGTCAAAGCCGTTACCTCCGTTCCAATAACCTAGCATCGATTCCTTGCCGGCTTTGGTACCCGGGGGCAATAAGGATACAACTGTTTTATTCTCCGCATTCAGGTCGTAAAAATTAAATGTGCCCTGGCCTATGAGGTACAGGAAATAATTCTTCACCGTTGCTTTTGAATACTCCGTCCATTCCAATGCCGGATGTGTTTTTGGTAATCCTGTTGTGGCATCAATGATGGGGTTACCACTTGCATCCACATTCACGATCGGGAAAGTGAAGAACAATCCACCGGTAACTGCTTTCGTACTGGTGTTGTAGATCCTGATGGCATCGTTGTGCAGGAAGAAATAGGTGCGACCTGTTTTTTCATATTCAGACATATCCATCCCGCAATAGTCCAACCCTTTTTTCATCCACCTGAAAACAGTATCGGTGGGTGCACCGGTACTTCCATCAGCACGTGAAAGGAGGAATTCTTTAGCGGTCATGTTGAGGTTGGGATTCAATGTACGCTGCTGGTAATTATAATTTTCCTGTAGTTGCAGCCCCAACACTTTCTTACAGCCTGTTGACACGATTGCAACGCAAGACAGGAGTAATAAATTGATCGATAGTATTTTGATCGTTTTCATATTCATTCGTTTTTATGCTTAATAACCTGGGTTCTGAACTAATTTTTTATTTGCATTCAATACCCCGCGCGTTAAGGGCCATAATATTTTTCTCTGATCAGCAAAACCTGTTGCATCGGCGGGTGCTGTACCGGCGGCGATCTGTCTTTTTCTCAGTAACGGATCCATTACACTGAATACGTGATTCGTACGAACAAGATCGAACCATCTTTTTCCTTCGCCGATCAATTCCCATTGCCTCTCCTGTAAAATGGCTTCGAGCATAGCGGTTTGATTGGCCACTAAAGGATTTGTTGGAGCATACGCAGGAAGGCCGGCGCGTACATGCACAAAGTTGAGGTACTTTAAAGCGCCTGCGAGATCGTTGGTAGCATTCAAAGCTTCAGCGTATAATAAATAAATATCAGCCAAACGATACATAGACATATAAACAGGAAATGTCTGGCCATAATAGCTTGCCAGTTCTGTAGCAGTTGGTACTGCAGTCGGGTTGACCGGTGACGGGTACCATTTTATAAACCTGTCGCGAAGATTTTTTGCAGGGTCGGTTACCGTATAGGCATCCAATGTTTGTTTTGGCCTGATATCGCCTGTGGCAGTAGCAACATTTGTCTGAGGCAAGATCCATTTGGCATATAAATCAGGATCCACAACAATGGGTTTGTTATTGGCCGTAAAGGAAGTGATCATACAGGCACAGGCATTTTTTGTATAGTCCCAATGAATGTTCCAGATACTTTCGATGCTTGTGGGAGGGGCCGTGAAAATAGTTTTCCAGGTTGCACCAGGTTGCAGGAATGCGCCTGTTGTACCTGTGTATACAGAACCCGTGGGGCTTTTTGCTTTAAACAGGTTATTCATCCACACAATAGCATTGGCATAATCTTTCTTCCACATATACACATCAGCCATCATTGCACAAATGGCGCCTTCATTAATGCTCCATACAACAGTGGTTTGTGCTTTAACAGTAAGATCGTATGCTTTTGTAAGATCAGGGATAATGTTTTCAGTGATCACTTTGTCTGCTGCGGTTCTTGCTTTTTCTGCATCCTGAGTAACATTTTCATAAGGTTCTGTCCAAACCGGCGCATCGCCCCAAACACGTACGATATAGAAATAACACATAGCGCGCATCGCATAACTTTCCGACAGGGCTTTGTTTATAACGGCCGTTGTAACAGTATTATCAGTAACCGCGGCGCCTGCCACATATTTAATATTACTGTTCGCTCTTCCGATCACGGTATATAAACCTGACCAATCGGCAAATTCGTCATCCGTTGTAATACCATTCAGTGTTACTTCAGTGGTATTGTTATTGGTGTAACTTAAAAACCGTTCGAAGTTATCAGATCGGTAGTCGCCCCAATAAAGTACTCTTTCTTTATACTGTGCGTCACCGATCATTTGCTGTTGAAAGGCAGCATACATACCGGCAACCGCAGCATCTACATCATATTTACTTTTGTAGAACTGGTTCACCGAAACCTGCGAGAGTGGTTTCTGATCAAGGAATTTATTGCACCCGGCTATGAAAGCCACACTGCTTACTATTACCAGGCTGTAAATTATTTTTTTCATGATAGTCATTTTAAAAGTTAACATTTACGCCAAAGCCCATTTCCCTGCGTTTGGGATATTTTCCTGTGTCATCGCCCTGTGTTAATACACTTGAGCTGCTAAACTCGGGATCGAATCCACGGTAATTTGTCCAGGTCAACAGGTTGGTGCCGTACACATACGCTGTAAGTCCCTTTACATAAATCCGGCTTGCCCATGTAAGGGGAAGTGCATAAGAAATGCGTGCACTGGTTAACCTTATAAAAGAAGCGTCCTCAATAAACATGCTGTTACCATTCTGTTTCAGGCTACCCCTGCTCGCTCTTTCGGGATAGTAAGGATAACGGGCAATATCACCCGGGTTTCTCCATACATTATACACGAGGTCGGGGCTTCCTGCCCCGGTATTGGAAGGATAACTTTGGTTATACAATAATGAATTGTAGACATTCGCACCGAAAGATGCATTTACCAAAAATGATAAAGAGAATTGTTTGAAAGTAAATGTATTGATGATGCCGAGGTAGAATTTAGGTTGTGCGTTTCCTATCACTTGCCTGTCCCTGTCATCGATCAAACTATCCATGTTTGTATTTTCCCATTCTGCATCGCCACCTTTCAATTTACCTGCAGGATCATATAAATTATGAACGGTTCCGGTATAAGGCTGCCCGTTAAAAGTGTAAACAGGTTTTCCTCCTGCGTACAATGGCACACCGGTTTTGTCGAGTTCCAATGTCAGTTTTTGCCAGGAGTCGTTATACGCATTCGATTCATTCCATTGGTAAACACCAAGGTTCCTCCATCCGAAAAAATTACCCAGCCTTCCACCCTGTTCTACATACCATTTGTTTCCGGCTATAAAAGGAATGCCATTTGAGAGTTCGGTAACTTTTCCGCGTTCAAAAGAAATGTTTCCACCTATTTCCCAGGTAACGCCGCTGGATTTTGACCTTGCCGTAAACGGTGTTCCTTTTACAGAGAATTCCAGTCCGCGGTTTTCTATCGAACCAACATTCACTGATGTAAGTGTAAAACCTGTTTCAGATGGTATTGGTTTTTGATACAAGAGGTCCTTGGTTGTTTTAACATAGTAATCAGCAGTGAACTGCAGTTTTCCCTGGAACAGGCTCAGATCCAATCCTATGTTTTGCTGTATGGTTGTTTCCCAATGTATAAATGAGTTTCCGAAAACAGTACCGGTTGCAGCGCCACCTACTCCATTATAGTTACCGGTGAATGAAACGGTTGTGAGCGATGGATAATCACTGCTGCCTATACGGTCATTACCTACCTGGCCATAACTGAATCTCAGCTTGGCATCGTTAAGAACATTTCTAGACCAGTCCATGAATTTTTCATCGGAGAATCTCCATGCGGCAGATCCCGAATAAAAATTACCCCATCTTGATTCAGACCCAAATCTTGAAGACGCATCTCTGCGGTAGATACCTGCTAAAATATACCTGCCTCTATAACTATAGTTCCAACGTGTAAAAAAGTTGGCGCCTGTATTAGCCGTTGCATCCGAGTAACTGTTCGATGCCGTTATATAAGCGGGAAATGTAACCAGCAATTCTTCATTCACAATATTTGCATACTCGGTATGCGTGCGGTCATAACGTCTTCTGTCGGCACTAAAACCAACCAACCCCTGTACGGAATGGTTTTTATCCTTACCCAATGTTGTGTTGTAATTCAGGAATGCCTGGTATTCCCAGGAAAAATCCTTAGTTACTTCATTAATACCATTATTCTGGTCCTTGTTGGCAGAAACATATCTTGGCGAAAAGAAAGTGTACTGCCTGTTAGTTAATATCGCATTGAATAATGTGGTAAATGAAAGGTCTTTTGTGAACTGGTATAAAATAGAGTTATTGAATTGCGCCGAATAGGTTTCTGTAATATTCTTCTCATACAATGCATTGGCTACCGGATTTCTTTTCGATCCGATATAACTCGTTAAAGAACCATCGGGATAATATATCAATGAGAACGAGGGCCTGTCAAATGCTACGTTCACCGTTCGGCCCAATGGGATCTCGTTTCCTTTCTGCCAGGTAAAGGTTGTGTTGTTCGTGTATTTTAAATTTTTACTCGCCTGGTACTCTACATTGGTTCTCGCCTGCAGTCTTTTTATATAACTGTTTAGTATGATCGATTTATCATCCAGGTAACTTACACCGGCATAATAAGTCAAGCCTTTTTGCCCGCCGCTGATACCGATGTTTACCTGTTGCCTGTCGCCGGTATTACCGAGCAATAATTGCTGCAGGTCATTATCAGAATTAAAGCCGGGGTTTAACGAATCGGTATTACCACCGGTGCTGCCGGATGGCGTAGCCGTTTGTATCCTTCTGAACTCGCGCACTTCAGCAGAATTATTCTGGGGAAGTTTATGCGCCAGCTTTCCGTATACACGTGAATAGGTAAGATCTATTCTCGGTTTACCTTCTTTACCTCTTTTTGTTGTAATGATGATGATACCATTAGCGGCGCGTGCACCATAAATAGCAGCAGAGGCAGCATCTTTCAGCACTTCTACTTTCTCGATATCCATGGGATTAATACTTGAGCCGTTTGGATTGATCACACCATCCACAAGGTACAAAGGGCCGCTGCCACCACTAAAGGTAGACGCACCACGAATCTGTATGGTACCTTCTGCACCGGGGGCACCGCCTCCGTCATTTATTACCAATACTCCCGCAGCTTGTCCCTGCAGAATATCAAATAAATTAACAGGCTGTCTTTCTTCGATCTGTTTCGAATTAACAGATGAGATAGCGCCGGTTACATCACGTTTTTTTTGTGTTCCACCATAACCGATCACAACCACCTCATCGAGGTTAGATGTTCCGGTTACCAATGAAACATCAATGGCAGTGCGACTACCCACCACTTCTTCACGGTTCATAAAACCCACGGAAGAAAAAACCAAAACGGATTTTGAATTGGGTACGGTGATCGTATAACGGCCCTCGGCACTGGTCGCTGTACCACCTGTGGGTTGGCCTTTTACCAGTACGCTTACGCCCTGGAGTCCGGCACCTGCAGCGTCTTTCACAACTCCCGATATTTTTATGTTCTGTGCATGAGCCTGGCTAAAGACAAGCATTTGCAGAACCATAAAAAAAAGCAGAAGCAGGGGTTTATACCGCACAGAACAGGCAGTAAAAAAGAGAAGTTTGTTCTTTTTCATAATAGCAGGCATTTAGGGTTTTGAATAGATGGATTCATTTTGCAGCGGTTTGGCAGTTAATTTTTTGACCCGCAGAAAACGAAGTGTCCTTCAGAATGAAGATTAGGCTACTACTATCTGAATGGACATTTTATCTATCATATGCAAATACGACAGTTTTGAATGATTAAAGATTTTGTCTATTATCCATTTTGTAAGCTATTTTACCATGCCACCGATTGCATTAAAAATTCTTCAAGTTGCTGTAAATCGACCATTTATATCCATTAAAAAGATAGAACCTGCCCCAGTTCCGGCGATCAATGGATCGACGTATCCAGACACCATTATGAAATGCTAAAAAGATGGGAAACATTCAAAACCTACCCAACTGTACCTGAGCCTGTTGCCGTTTGGCAGAGAAACTCTATTGATGTGCATAAATTTTCATTGAAGGATAAGCAGCATCGGCTTCCGAAAACCAATCTTCCTATATAGAAATGATCATGTATGAAAAGAGAACTGGTAGAACTCACGAATGCCGAAGGTATTCTTTGTGCCATTCCGCTTTCCTTTATCGGCAAGGAAACACGTGTGGGAGATAAGGTTGTTTCCTACCAGTTGCTTCGTCTAAAAAGATCGGGGCTTTTTACAGTCGAAGAATTATATGCTGTTGCCGGGATAATCCAGGAACACGATCCGAAAAGTTTAATTAACTGGACAGCAACTTTTACGCTCCTCGAAAAAAATGCCGGTTCGAATATTCGCAAAAAATTAATTGCGATGCACCTGCTCTAAAAAAAAGTGCATTACAAATTTTCGCATTGTGTGTGTTTGTTCACTCTATTTTTTGAATCACAATAGAAATATAGACACATAGTTGTAACACATAGTTTTTCTATGTGAAATCCTATGTTTTCTATGTGGCTATGTGGTTCAAATCACCAACTATTTTTGACCACATCACCCAAAAAAACACTTTACAATAAAAAAGAGGTAATGTTCGGTAAATACCAATCAGGTATTATACATATTCAGCCTGCAGGAACTGCTGCCACCAAAAGCCTGAACGCTTAAGCCTGCGTTGCTGGGTTACATGATCCACATGCACCAATCCGAATCTTGGATGATAGCCTTCTGACCATTCAAAATTATCAGTAAGTGTCCACGCAAAATATCCGGTAACGGGCACGCCTTCATTCCTCGCTTTTAACATCGCAGCTACATGTTCCTGGAAATAGGTTTGGCGGTGAACATCATCTATCACGTTCCCTTTTACTTCGTCTTTAAAAGCTGCCCCGTTTTCCGTAACAATGATCTCTTTGATGTTCTTGTACTTTGAGAATTTCTTTAACACGCGGTAAAAACTATCCGGGTTGATCTCCCATCCCATCGCAGTAGCGGGCACTTTACGCACTTTTGCTTTTACCAGTGTGGCGCCAATATGTGGAATAATAGAACTGTGGCGAACAACTACCGGAAAATAACTTTGCAGCCCGATAAAATCAAAATCGAATTTTAATTTATCTTCTACTCGCCAGGCTTTATTGCTGAAATATAGTTTTTCCATAAAAGGAAAATCTTTATGCACAGGATAACTACCTGTAAAAAGCGGTTCGATAAAAAGTCGGTTCATCAACAGGTCAACTTTGGATGCGGCATGCATATCCTCTTCGCTCGCTGTGTACGGCAGTACTTCAGAGCAGGAAAAACTGGTTCCGATATTGGCGTCATGCACAAAACTTCTTATGATCCTTCCGCCCTCAGCCTGCGCTATTGCAGCATGGTGTACTGCTGGTAAAAAATGATATAAACCCGTTTTACCGGGTGCGTGTTTTCCCAACATATATCCCAAAGAAGTAAAACTGAGCGGCTCGTTTAAGATGATCCAGTTCTTTACTTTATCACCATACGCCTTTGCACAAACTTTTACATACGCCGCGAACCATTCTATTACCAGGCCGGTTGTCCAACCACCTTTTTCTTCAAGCGCCTGTGGAAGATCCCAGTGATATAAAGTTACGAATGGCGTTAATCCTGCTGCGAGACAGGCATCGATCACATCATGATAGAATTTAATTCCTTTGGGATTGACCGTATCTTTTCCATAAGGCATGATGCGTGGCCATGAGAGCGAAAAACGGAATGAATTAAAACCAAGTGCTTTGGCTGTATTGATATCTTCCTGGTATCGGTTGTAAAAATCGCAGGCGGATGCTAGTGAATGTCCCGATTTGATGTTTCCTCTTTTTCCAGCAAATACATCCCAGATAGACGGACTCTTTCCATCCGCATCAGCAGCTCCTTCATTCTGTGCAGATGCAATGGAAACGCCCCAATGAAAATCTTCCCCGAAATCGCTCTTTGAAAATGACATTACATAGAAAAATTGAGATCGGGTGAATGAACGTATTGACGGTGTGCCAGGATATCGTTTGCTTTTTCCATAACTGCTTCAACAATCGAAGCAGTGGAATGGTCAAGTGATAATGATTGTTGCTTTTCGGAGTTTATCCAGTTGCTGATCAGCGCAGGAAATGCATCCGTTATGGAGTGTACAATCGGAACATTAAACTCTTTAAGCCCTTCGGCATTACAAAGTTGTTCATATTGTCCGAGTATGGGAAGACAGATCAGTTTCTTTCCGAGGTATAATGTTTCGGCAGGTGTTTCAAAACCGGCTCCTGTTATAACACCATGACTGCTTACCATGCTTTGTGTAAATCCTTCATTACTCACAGGCGTGAAAACAATATTGCCTTTTCTTTCGACCTGCTTTTTTGATTTGCTGAAAACATGAAATGGCACATCTTTCACAGCAGACAAAGCTTTTTCAACAACTGCATCAGAATAATGCGATAGATATACAGTGATATGGCCACTATCTACCGGATCTGACTGCAATACTTTTTCTTTGATCACAGGCGAGTAAATAAAATCATCATACTTTTTAAAATGCAGGCCAATGCTATGTCTGGAAGCTGCATAATGTTTCAATATAAACTCACCCGCCAGATCTTTTTTAGCTGGCCTCGGTGTGTGCGGGGATGAGAAACTTGCCTGGTGACCGAAATGAATAAACGGTACATTTTTAAATTTGCAGGCAAGTGAGGTGATCGATTCAAAATCATTCAACACGATATCATATTTCTCAACAGGCAATGCACGTGCTTCCTGTATAATGCGTAAAGGCGAAAAGGCTTTGAGCATTTTCCAGTAATCAAGCCCACCACTGTTACCATAAAAAAGACTCAACCCTTTGCTTTTATATTTTACCGGCAGGTGGGTTTCAAGGCTGCTGTTACTTCCGCTTAAAAAAATATCGACCTTTCCATACCTCGAAAGATAAGGAACCAGTTCTGCTGCCCTTGCAATGTGGCCGTTTCCGGTAGCCTGTATTGAATATAATATTTTCATGCGCTTTTTATTATGCTATCAATGAAGTGATATACATGTCTATTTCGTTTGTAACCACTTCCAGCGGTGGTAATTTTTTTCCGAACTTTTCTTTTATATCAAAATTGGCAGGATCGTAATGATAGATATCCCATTCGCCATTATTGTATTCTAATGACGTAAGATTCTCTATCCAGTCGCCGCTATTGAGATAAGTAACTTTCCCATCTTTTGTTACAACCAGTCTTTTTTGTGGTTGGTGAATATGGCCGCAGATCACATAATCGTATCCTTTTTCAATAGCCAGTTCCGCAGCTGTCTGTTCAAAATTTCCGATCCAGGAAACAGCCTGTTTTACGCCGTTCTTTACTTTCTTACTGAGACTCATTTTTTCGCGTCCAAAGAATTTCAACAGATGGTTGATCATCCGGTTGAGCACAATGAGGAAATCGTAACCATGCCCGCCGAGTTTTGCGAGTATTTTTGCGCTGCCTTTGGTGGTTGCATCAAATACATCACCATGAAAGATCCATGTCTTCTTACCGTTTATTTCGAGCACCACTTTATCGGTTAATTGCAAGTTTCCAAGTTGTATATCGCTGTAGCGGCGAAGCATTTCGTCGTGGTTGCCTGTTATATAGATCACGCGCGTGCCCTTGCTCATCAGGCTCATGATCTCTTTGATCACCTGCATATGTGCAGCGGGGAAATAGTTTTTGGAGAATTGCCAGCCATCTATGATATCGCCGTTGAGAACAAGCAATTGCGGGGTAATACTTTTGAGGTATTGAACGATCTCTCTCGCGTGGCAGCCGTATGTGCCGAGGTGCAGATCACTCATCACAACAACTTCAATCGGTCTTCTTTCCATGTTGAAAGGTTTTCCAAAGTTGCCATCACTATGTTACCGGAAGGTTAGCTAAACATTACCGAACTGTTAAGTTCAGGGCTATTAGAAGGGAAATTTTAGCCTTCAATTGAAATAATTAACATTGGAAACGCCCTCCTTTTGTTATATTAGAACACTAAACGATTGCAAATACTTAGTTATGAATAAGAAAAACAAACCTTCCGGCCCTTCTAAAAAGGATCTGAGAGCCAAGCTCGCAGAACAACTACACCAGGCCCTGGCAAGCTTCAAAGAAGCCGTTCATGAAAAAAAATTACAAAAACTCGTAAAAAAAGCAGCTAAAATGCTGGCGGACGGCCTTCATCACAATAAACCGGTAAGCCCCGTCGTTAATAAGCAGGCAGCTCCGAAAAAGACGGCGCCTAAAAAAGCAGCAAAAAAAGCGGCCGCAAAAAAACCGGCTCCGAAAAAAGTGCCGAAGAAAAAATAAGCGCTTACCTACTAACCCATCTCAATAAAAGGATCCTGCCAATTGGCGGGATCTTTTATTTCAAAGCATTGGATCCAACAATCACTGGCTAGCATTCAACTCATGTTGTCATACATAGATCGCTTCAGCCAAAGATGCATTGGCCCATGTATTTTTTGCGGTTACCCAGGGACAGGAATGATCCTTGATCAGTAACAAGATCTTCCAGGCTTCCATAATACAATGCGTAATATTCATATTCTCTGGTACCGGAAGCGATACCTCCGATTTACTTGCCAATACCTCACCCGACAGATTATATATTTTTTGTTGAAACAGTTTACCCAACGGCTTCGCCTCCTGGTCAAATACACAATTGCCTAATACAAGACCAAGTACCTCGAGGCTTTCCGGATGAAGGATCATATTCAGGTATTGATAGGCTATCAGTTCACCGCCATGATTGTGTAACGCTTGCATATAATATATTGAGTTCCGTAAAGTAGCAAGCCTGTGTTACGAAATCGTTATCGCATTATTATCTTCCTGTTATTAAGAATGAACGGAATTTTAGGCTGAGGTTTATAGGCCCGTTTCAAGGCCAATGTTTTATTCGATATTGCCTGGCATAAATAAAAGCAACATGAAAAAAATAATCTTTTCCCTTACGGGATCCCTGTTTTTCCTGGTAGTATTATTTTCTTTTTCTCCCGTTCAGTCGCAACTGCCGCGAACCTTTGTCATGAACCCATCACGTTTGGCCGAATTAAAAAAACAATTCGTGCAAAAAAATGCAGCGGCAGTAGCCATGGTAAACCAACTGCAAAAAGAAGCGGACCAGTTCCTTACTATGCAACCCGTTTCTGTAATGGATAAAGGCATCACGCCACCCAGTGGCTCTAAACATGATTATATGAGCCAGGCGCCGTATTTCTGGTACGACAGCAGCAAGCCAAATGGTTTACCCTATATGAGAAAGGATGGTGTAAGAAATCCCGAGATCAATAAAATAGAAGATCATAAGCACTTAGATGAGTTGCATGAATCAGTACACACGCTTTCGCTTGCGTATTATTTTACAGGTGAAGAAAAATATGCACAAAAAGCCAGTTCACTTTTACGTTATTGGTTCTTAGACGATGCCACGAAAATGAATCCGAATCAAAATTACGGTCAGGGTATTCCGGGTGTTACAGAAGGAAGGGGTATCGGTCTTATTGAAACACGTTCCTTAATGAATATTGCAGACGCGGTAGGAATGCTGCAGGGCGCTGCTTCATGGAGCGCCGCAGACAACAACGGTATTCAAAAATGGTACAAAGATTTTTTGAACTGGATGCTTACCAGTAAGAATGGTAAAGATGAACATGCCGCAAAAAATAATCACGGCACATGGTATTCCGCGCAGGTGGTTGACTATGCTTTATTTACCGGCGATCATGCCAAAGCGCATGAACTGGCGGAAGAAGGGAAGAAACGAATTGACAGCCAGTTCACCGCCGAAGGAAAAATGCCGCTCGAACTGGAAAGAACAACCGCCCTTGGTTACAGCACATTCAACCTGGTAGCCTGGAGTAAATTTTCTGCGCTTGCGCAGCAGGCAGGCGCTGATCTATGGAGTTACACGAACGCACGCGGTGGTGGTATACAAAAAGGGATCGATTGGCTGATGCCCTATGCGGCCGGAGAAAAAAAATGGGAATACCAGCAGATCAATACCTACAGCAAAGGAGAATTGTATGATCTTCTGTTATATGCCTGGCATTATTATCATGATCCAAAATATCTTACTAATGCGAACAAGACCAATCAACAGGGCAAGGATCTTTTGCAGGATTTGATGATGCGGTAGGGATTCGGGTTCTCAATCTGTCGTAACTAAAAGCTGGAACGCAAAGCCCGCGAAGAACCGCAATGGGCGCAAAGTTACACCTTGCGTTCCTTGCGGGCTTTGCGTTCCAGCTTTACTCTCACACGTTCAGCATTCTATTTTTGTTACAATCTGTATAACCCTGATTGAGCATCCTTGCTACGCTCAGTTCAACTGCAGTTTTTCAATTGGCCATTTCCAAAATAGGTTTTTAATATTTACATTTAGGTATCCAGTCATCAAAATCATTCCACATGAAATTTGAAACGCTGATCCCTATTTTATATTCCGACAATATTGAAAGAAGTATCAATTACTATATTGATCAGCTCGCCTTCGAAGGAAAATGGATGTGGGACCAGCCACCTACATTCGGCGGTGTGAACATGGGCGATATTCATATATTCTTTTGCAAACAGGGACAAGGCAATCCCGGCACATGGATCGCGATAAAAGTTGATAATGTAGATGAATACTATGAGATGATAAAAGCCCGTGGCGCTACTATCCTTCACCCGCCCGAGGACCAGGAATGGTTTCTGAGAGAAATGTTGGTGCAGGATCCGGACGGGCATATCATACGGTTTGGGCACTCGCTGGATTGCGATTAAAAGATAGCACGCGGATGACGCGGGAAAAAACGGATTTGTACGGATATATCCGCGTTGATCCGTTTTTTTCTGCGTCATCCGCGTGCCATTTTTCGCCCATAGGCTGCGTTACTTAGCATTATCTTATCATACTATAAGAACGGCAGGAATAGCTATTGCATCATGCTGCTGTTCTTTTGATCAGATAAAATCCAATCTTATGCATCCGCTTCGTTTGTTTCTGTGTTTAGTGATCATCAGTGTATGCGGCTGCAAAAAATATGATGCACCCGCTACACCATCTACCTCAACAGTTCCCACCACACCCAACACAACCTGTACCAATATAACAAAAGCAGATGCGGAAAACATAGCCGTCTTTCCCGCAGATAATATGTGGAACACCGCTATCGCCAATGCCGCATTAGATAGCCGTTCAACAGCCATCATCGATCTTATATCAGTCAATGCACCAACCATTAAGGCAGATTTTGGTAGTGGTATATGGAACAATGCACCTATCGGTATTCCCTATACGATCGTCTGCGGAAGCCAGACAAAAGTTGCTATCACTTACAGATCCAATGGCTACGATGGAAATTATGGAAGTGAAAGTGATGCGGGCCCATTCCCTATTCCGCTCAATGCACCTGTTGAGGGGAACGGTGATGGAGATAGTCACGTGATAGTTGTGGATATAGAAAATAAAAAACTGTATGAATTGTATAATGCATCACCCACTGCAAATGGATGGGGCGCCTCAAGCGGTGCACAATTCGATCTTACCAGTAATACATTACGCCCCGATGGCTGGACCTCTGCTGATGCCGCGGGCTTGCCCATCTTCCCCGGACTGGTGCGCTATGATGAAATTGTAAAAGGAGAAATCGATCATCCTATACGTTTCACGCTTCGTTCATCCAAAGTAACCAAAGCATACATTGACCCTGCACGGCACAAAGTGAATGGCACAAACACCAATAGCGCTGCGCCCACGCCAATGGGCATGCGGATCCGTTTAAAAACGAACGTTGATATCTCATCTTATTCCGCCACTAACAAAATCATTCTCTCCGCTATGAAAAAATATGGTTTGGTATTGGCTGATATTGGTTCTGACATGTATATCAGTGGCGCACCTGACGCAAGATGGAACGACGATGACCTGCGAAATTTAGGTAAGATAAAAGCCAGCGATTTTGAAGTGGTGCAGATGACAGCATTGCACTAAACCGAATTCTCTTTGTAAGCAAGTTCCATATAAGACATCACCTCTTCATTCACATCTTCTTTCCTGTACATGCGGAAATGATGATTGAATTGTTGCGTGCCAGGCACCTGCGCGATCTTATGAAAACAGAGATTGTCATGATAAGGTTGTGTAAAAGGAAATGTGATATCAATAAAATCTTTTCCCAATCTTGTGAGGTAAGCCATTCTTGTTTTGGCCGCAAAAGCGATCATACTTTTGGTCGGATGCACCGTTACCTTCCCTATCGTTTGAAACTGCTCCGTAAAATAATGGAAGAGCCCGATCGTGTGTTCAGATTTGCCCTTCAAAAAATCAGCCAATACTTTATCGCCACAGGAATGGAGCTGGTTGGTTTTGATGAATTGCTGGTTGCAGAGAGGACACGTCCACATTGGATTGGTTTGGGGTTTGTAGTTTGGGGTTTGTGGTTGGGTGTCTGACAATAATAGGCATCGCAATGCTTTCAGACACCCAACCACAAACCCCAAACCCCAAACCACAAACTGCTTTACACTTTCGGCACCTTAACATAACTCACGCCATAAGGATACCTCTGCGGTCTTGATAATAATTTATTCGCCTCAGGATTATTATTGAACTTTTCTTTTGCAGGATCCCAGTACAGTTTCTGTCCGGGGAATTTCATTGCGGCATGTCCTACCAAACAAGCGCTGCAAGAGCGGTGCGCCACTTCTATCGGGCTGATATTCGGTTTGCCATTCTTGATGCAATCGAGCCAGTTGCGGTGTTGCTCTGGACTTTCATACAAATGGATTTCATTCTTACCGATCACTGATTCTAATATTTTAGGATCACTTGCGTCAAAAGCTTTCATTCTTCCGTTTCCGTTCGATGTTGGATCGCTGGCAGTAGCGCCGCCACCGCTTCTTGTGCAGAAGATCCATCCTTTGGTTCCTTCGAATTTTATTCCGTTCTGGTATTTACCATTCACGATCATTTCAACACCTGTTGCGTATTTCATTTTCACTTCAAAGTCGCCATGCACGTTCCATAAACCTGCTTTTGGAAAATCTGCTGTTGCTTCTGCTTCTATTGGGCCCGTTAATTCAGTGCCCATTCCCCAATGTGCAATATCAATATGGTGAACGCCCCAACCTGTGATCATACCTGCACCAAACTGCTCAAGACGTAACCAACCCGGGCGCGAATTCACATCGTTCAAAGGATGTACACGATCACGGGTGTAAGGCATATAAGGTGTTGAACCCAACCATCCATCATAATCAAAACCATCAGGGATCGGCATTTCTGTTGCTATGCCACCTGCAGGATCACCGGGTAAACCAACACGCACGGTTTTCAATGTTCCGATGCGGCCGTTCCTTACCAGCTCACAGGCTTTTTTAAACTGTGGCCATGGATCCATAGAACGTTGCTGGCTGCCCAACTGGAAAACCACTTTTGTTTTCTGGATGATATTACTCATCGCTCTTCCTTCTTCAATAGTAAGTGATGTTGGTTTCTGGCAATAAATATGTTTACCTGCCAATGCTGCTTCGCAAGCTACCTGTGCATGCCAATGGTCGGGTGTGCTGATCAATACTGCATCAATATCTTTATTCGCCAACAGGTCCCTGAACTGGTCGTACATTTTTACATCTACATAATTTGGACCTCTCTCCTTTGTATAATAATCCTCGATATATTTTTTTCCGCTCGCCTGGCGCGACCTGTCAAAATCTGCAACTGCCATAATGCGGGCATCCGCGCATTTTAAAGTTGAGGGCATATCATGTCCACGTGAGATACGGCCGCAACCGATCGCACCAACATTGATCATATTACTTGGTGCATTCTTTCCAAATACACTTGCAGGAACGATAGTAGGGAATCCAGTAACAGCAATAGCCGTAGCTGCTGTGGCTTTTGCAGAAGTGGCAATGAATTTTCTTCTCGAAACAGAAGAAGGTTTTTCTTTTTTCATATGGCAATTATATAGGTTTTGAGAACTGTTGGCGAATTAAATATACTGCCTATTTTTAAAAATGCAATCGGTTTCATTTTTAGAAATCTACTATTTCGTTGTAGTTCGCGTATTTCTCTATTAACTTACAATCGATAGCTTCCCATTCGGATTCATTTTGCCTCAAGGGTAATCGTTTTCAGCATGTGTCCATTTGAAGTAGCAGTAATTGTGATCTTACCGGGCTTACCATTTGAACGAATGATAGCAAGCGCCAACCCATTTAGCGCCGTATGTTTATTTGCTTTAAAAGACTCATGACTCACGGGGTCACCGCTATCAACACTTTCAATAATTCCGGGACCACTTACGTTGAATTCTACCAGGTTATTTGCATTGGGAACTTTCACGCCGTTCTTGTCTACTATGGTTGCAGTGATGAACGATAGATCCTTACTATCTGCATGAATAGTGTTCCTATCAGCCTCCAGGATAATACCCGCCGGTTCACCCGCTGTTTTGATCTCTTTCGTTAAAACAGTTTTTCCATTTCTTCTTGAAACTGCTTTTACAGTTCCCGGTTCAAACGGTATCCGCCATTTTATGTGCAGGTCATCACCTGTTTTATGTTTTACGCCGAAAGATCTGTTATTGAGAAAAAGTTCCACTTCATCTGCTTTGTTATAATAGCAAACCACATCAACCGTATCGCCCTGCTTCCAGTTCCAGTGCGGGTAGATATGTAATACCGGTTTATCAGTGAATTCACTTTGATACAGATAGTAAACATCTTTCGGAAAACCCGCGAGATCTATGATGCCGAAATAAGAACTGCGTGCCGGCCATGTATACGGAGTTGGTTCACCGAGGTAATCAAATCCCGTCCAGATATACATACCTGATACATGGTCACTCTTCTTCAGCGCTTTGATACTTTCTTCATGCGTAGAGCCCCAGGGTGCGCTTACATTATCATAAGCAGAAACGGTATAATCACCTGCAGGGTTTATAAAAGGGCCATTCCCGTTCACGCGCCTGGGCCAGCGGCGGATCGTATCTGAATTCACATTATCAAAAGATCCGCGCGTTTCCAGTGCAGAAGTGGATTCTGTAATGATGAGTTTTTTACCCGGTCTCCTTTCACGAAATTTTTCCCATGAATTGTGATTATAGTTATAGCCAACTAAATCAAGTGCCCCGGACAGGATAATATTATTATTCAGACCCGTATTATTATTCGCTGTTGTGATGGGTCGTGTTGTATCCAATGCTTTTACAATATTTACCAGTTCCCGCGCGATCACGCGTCCTGAGGTATCGCCTTTGGCCGGGTCTCCGCCTTGTTCAGGAATTTCATTTCCAACGCTCCAGATCAAAACACTTGGGTGATTCCTGTCGCGCAATATTTGATCCTCAAGATCACGTTGGTGCCACTCTTTCCAGTCGAGGTGATAATCGTACTTTGTTTTTGCTTTCGCCCACATATCAAACGCTTCGTCCATCACAATAAATCCCATCTTATCGCAAAGGTCGAGCAATTCAGGTGCGGGTGGATTGTGTGAAGTACGGATGCCATTGCATCCCATCCCTTTTAATATTTCCAACTGACGTTGCAATGCTCTTGTATTGATAGCAGCGCCCAATGCGCCAAGATCATGGTGATCGCATACACCCAGTATTTTTACACTCTTACCATTCAGGAAAAATCCTTTGTCGATATCGAATTGAAAAGTACGGATGCCAAATTTTGTTTCATAGGCATCTACTGCCTTTCCATTAATGATCAATTGTGTAACGGCTTTGTATAAAGAAGGTTTCTCGATCGACCATAACAAAGGCTTTTCAACAGTAATGGATTGCGTAACAGGTACGGCCGGATTATTGACGACTTTATCTGCGCTTACAATTGTTTTATTAGACGATGTTCTACCAACCTGTTTACCTGTTGCATCATACACTGCTGTTTGTACCGTAACATTGTGATCGGTGGCATAACTGTTTCGAAGACTCGTAACAATTTTTACTGTTGCCGCTTTTTCCGAAACCTGCGGCGTGCTGATAAAAGTTCCGTAATGATCCACATGCACTTTATCAACCGTGGTCAGCCATACATTCCGGTAAATACCCGAACCGCTGTACCAGCGTGAATTGGGTTGTTTTGAGTTATCAACTTTAACAGTGATCACATTTGGCTCGCTACCATAATGCAGATGAGGGGTAAGATCATATTGGAAAGATATATAACCGTTCGGGCGAACACCCAGCGAATAACCATTGATCCACACTTCACTGTTTCGGTAAACGCCATCAAATTCAATAAATACCTGTTTGCCTTTATCAGTAACCGGTATCGAAAATTTCCTGGTGTACCAGCCTATCCCTCCCGGTAATGCACCACCATCGGGCCTGGCGGGATTGTCTTTGCTGAATGTTCCTTCAATACTCCAGTCGTGGGGCAGGTTAAGCGTGCGCCAGTCATCATGGCTGCTGGTCGGATCATCGTATTTGTTTACACTGTCGAGTTTGAATTTCCATTTTTCATTAAAGGGTTGACGATTTTTGTTTTGCGCATACAAATGCACGAATAGAATGGAAAACAATAATAGTTGGGTTATTTTTTTCATAGCTATACTTTGATGATATCAGCAACATTTTAATATACAAATTTTATTTATCACCACTCTATCTTCAACAATGAAACAGCTTGCCTCGGAAGTGATATAGAGAATCTTATTTCGCCTCGCGAGATCTTGAATTTATCCGTCTTACTGATCATTTCTAAATCACCTGCTTTTTCAAGCTCTGCAATCTGCGCCGGTGTCGGGTTTTGAGGCGATCCCATTTTTTTCCAGGCTTCATATGAATTACTATGTTTGGCATCGATCCGGTATTCACTGATGGTGATATCAATCGCGGGAAGATTGCTGAGGTATACTTCTACCGGCTCATTTCCTTCCTGGAAATCCTCATCATGGTAACTCCATATCATCACTGCAAGAGAACGTTGCACCCTTGATGCGAGCACACCAATATCAGGATCTTTTCTTACGCCCGAGTCAAGTATATTTTGCAGGCCATACATCCGGTTACTTTCTGATTGTACGCGTGTACCCTGCATCATACCGAACATGCGAAAAACATTTAGCACGGGCTTGTCTACACCATTGGTGGCCAGGTCGCGAAAGCCATAGAACCAGGGTTGGTTCTCAAATTCAAAAGACCATGAAACAGCACCTATAAGATTTGCATGATACAGATCAGCCAATTCATACTTCCTTGCAAAACTTGCAGCAGTATAACTTGAATACATGGTTCCGTTGCGATAAGCATTGGAAGGATTGGTGGCCATACCGCAGGCAGCGCATCCTTCAGGGTCTGATTCCCCAACGATCAATGGAAGATTTTTTGTTTCAGGAAAAGATTGCGCCATCTTCATGCCTGCGGCAATATCGCGCAGTTGCGGTGCCATATTCATCCATACCACGCCA
This sequence comes from Bacteroidota bacterium, assembly GCA_040388705.1. Classification (GTDB taxonomy): domain Bacteria; phylum Bacteroidota; class Bacteroidia; order Chitinophagales; family Chitinophagaceae; genus Sediminibacterium. The sequence continues at coordinate 368,912 of JAZKBI010000009.1, forward strand.
TTTTTTAAGGTTGGATTTCCTTTGGCGTGAAACAACAATGCTTCCAATGGCGAACCTATTTTGCCTGTTGCAAAATTTGTATCATACAAACAATGTTTGATGAACGCAGTCATAAAATTAGTAGCACCTGCAGATGATGTTCCCGCAATATTCGGCCCGCCGATTTTTGCGGTGCGTAAAGCTCGCTTTAATCCATCGGCTGCATAATCATACAATTTAAAGAATTCCTGCTGTGAACCTTTCCAGTAACCATTGGGTTCGTTCCATACTTCCCAGTACCAGCTTGATACTTCCTGTTTTCCATATTTTTCAACACAATGTTTTACCCATTGATACACCAGCTCGCGCCATTTATTGTAGTCTTTTGGTGGATAAGCCCAGCCGGTAAATATTTTACTATAAGGTTCGCCTGGTTTCCAGTCGTGCTGATAAGGTGTTGGATTCGTAGACAATGCTTCAGGCATAAAACCTATCTGCGCCAAAGGTTTCATACCGCGCTGGATGTACGCATCAAAAATACTATCGGTGATCCGCCAGTTATACACCGGGTTTCCATTAGCATCTTCTGTGTAAGCATTGGTTGATCCCCATTTTAACGCCGGTGTTCCATCACCTGTCGTTAATAAATTATGCACACGCATATAAACAGGAACCGGGCTTAACTCTGCTAATTCAGACAATAATTTCTTACCGTCTTTCATGTAAGTATAATTTGGCTCATCGTGTCCAAACCACGCCCAGATAGGTTTTAACTCGCCCATCTCGTTATCAACATTTACTCTCACAACTGCGCTTCTTCTTGTCTGTCCCTGTCCATAACAATACACAAGTCCAATACATAAACATAGCAGTAACAGGATATTTTTCCGCATCGGTTTTATTTGATGATATGATTTGTCTGCAACCATTCTTTCATTCTTTCCGGCCAGGTTTCAATGCCTGTACCTTTTGCACGCATTCCATAACCGTGCCCGCCTTTTGCATACAGGTGCATTTCCGCTGCAACTTTTTCTTTCTTTAAGGCGAGATAGTAATATACGCTACTTTCCACTCTTACCGGGTCATCTTCTGTTTGTATAAGAAGTGTGGGAGGTGTATTGCTGTTAACAGGCAGCTCCGCAGCGATCTCATCGCCCTTATCTTTTATCGTTAAATAAGCAGGATAGACCAAAGCCACAAAATCGGGACGGCAGTTTGTTTTGTCTGCTTCATCAAAAACATCATAGGTTCTTTTGCTGTAATTGGTACTCAATGTTGCGGAAAGATGTCCACCGGCAGAGAAACCCATGATGCCTATCTTTGCTGTATCAATTCCAAATTTCTTTGCGTTGTAGCGTACCCAACCCATTGCGCGTTGTGCATCCTGCAAAGGCGGTTGATAACGCGGCAGGTCTTTTTTTACTGGCACGCGGTATTTTAAAAGAATCGCTGTAACGCCAATTGAATTCAACCACTCACATACTTCTGTTCCTTCAAGATCCATGGCAAGAATACTGTAACCGCCGCCAGGGCAAACGATCATAGCCGCGCCGCTATTTGCTTTTGCGGGTGTGTATACGGTTATGGTTGGATCACTCACATTCGTAAGTCGTATCACCGCCCTGCCATCAGGTTTGTTATCGGTTGGTTTAGTATTGTCTTTTTCTGCAGGAGGATTTGCCATTTCACCGGGCGCACCATTGGGCCATAAACGTATGGGATCAGAAATATTTTTTGTTTGCGCTGAAGTAATAACGGGAAATAGAATTATTGCCAGTTTAATAAGGTAAAGCCTGTTTTGGTAACTTTTCATGTTTTCCAATTTGAAAATTTGTGAATTTGAAAATTTGAAAATTCGTGATTGAGAAAATTGAAAGGTTGCTCATTTTCAAATTCCTAATGCTGATCTCAATCGATATACTTTTACGCCATGCGGCGGTATATTGCCCGCTTTGAAATCTTTTGTGATGGTGCCTGTTTGCTCTTTTGTCCATAGTTCAATACCCACATACGATCCATTCCATAATTCCCATTCGGTTTTAAATACGAGATCCAGCGGTGTATCTTTTAAGTTAAAGAACGCAATGTATTTGCTTTTTTTATCGGGAGATTCAGCAACCCAGATCCTGTAATCTTTATTGTCAGCCCGTTGGTTGGGTTGATAAATCTGGTGATTGTTGATGGTATTCTTATTGATCTCAAGTATCTCTTTATTACCCAGCACTGAGAAAGCGCTGTCACTACTTTGTGATGGTGCGCCACCCCATATCAACGGCGATCTCGCCATGCACCAGAGTGTCATCATTGTTTTCTGTTCTTCGTAGTTTAAGAAGGATTCATGTTCGCGTTTATCGCTTTTTGAATTGGGGCCATGTGCATATGGATACCCTGTTAAACATAATTTTCCGAAGGGGATCATATCCGCATCGGGCCATCCGCCGTTACCGATAAAAGGGCTCCAGGTATTCAACAGGTCGAACACATGCAATATATCACGCCACCTGTCCCATACATCATTCGATACACGGTACATATTGGTTTTGCTATCCATTTCATTGGCAAAACCGATCACTGCATCACCCGGTGAAAGGCTGATCACGATCTTTCTTCCGCACTGGTCGATAGCCTTTCGAAGAAGATCTATTTCTCCTTTGTGATATACCGGCGATGCGATATCATCCACCTTAATAAAATCAACACCCCATGAAGCATAGAGGTTAAGTAAAGAATTATAATATGCCTGCGCTCCCGGCTTAGTAGCGTCTACACCATACATACTTTCGTTCCATGCGCAGGTATCTGTTAGACTGGCAATATCTTTTGCGAAATATTTTGTTCCGAGTACAGGGGTATTTTTCCAGACTGCATCACGTGGTATGCCGCGCATAACATGGATCCCGAATTTCATTCCCTTGCTGTGAACGTAATCGCCGATCTTTTTAAAACCTTTTCCGTCAGCCGCTGAAGGAAAACGATTTACAGCGGGTAATAACCTTCCATATCCATCTATCACCATTCCGTTAAATAAGCCGCGGTCTTTGTTTGTATAAGGCCTGTCTACGTCAAACGTGATCCATTTATCGGGATCCCATCCATTCGGGCCGGGATTGAACCAGCAATAATCTATCACCGCATATTCGTAGCCAACCGGTAATAATCTTTTAGCGATCACATCCACTTCCTGTAAAAATTGTTTTTCGGTTATGCTGCCGTAATACGCATCGTAACTGTTCCATCCCATCGGCGGCGTTACTGCCCATGTTTTATGATCGCTTTTGTTTTGGGAGAAAGAGGCAGGGCTTAGCATCAAAAAAATGAATAAGATGAAAAGATACCTCATAGTAGTTTGTATAATAATGAATGTGAGTGAAAGCTAGTCATTCGCAGTTGCGACCAAAACCACAAACACCAAACAACAAACTACAAATCGACTTTCTCCCGTAATTTATATCAATTACTCTTTAAAAGCATCCTGCCCTCTCCTAACCACAAAAAAAATCCGGAGCTATAAAGCTCCGGACTCCGATTGTATTTTGAACCAACTGCGACGAAACTATTGTTGGATCACTAGTAGCCCTGGTTTTGAACCAGGTAACCTGATTCGATAGATGTTGCATCGATCGCTGTTTGCGGGATCGGCAATAGTCTTTTCTTCACATCAGTATTGGTTTTCTCTGTCCATACACCTTCATACTTTCCAAAACGGATCATATCAGTACGGCGCTGGCACTCCCAATAAAACTCAAACCCTCTTTCACGAAACAGGTTATCCAGTGTGATAGCTGTGAGAGGCGTTGGAACAACTGAACTTGTTGCAGTACGCGCCATTCTTACTTTGTTCACATCTGCCAATGGGGTAGCAGATGTAGTGGTTCCTGCCCTAAGGTTTGCTTCAGCGCGCATCATATAAATATCAGCGAGACGTAAGATCACAATATCATGTTCCCCGAAATTTCTTCCGCTTACGGATGTTTTACTGAATTCATATTTTTCTACGCGGTAGCCTGTATTGTAGTCGCTGCCTGCTGTTGTGAAGTCGCATAATTCTGTAAAATCAACCGGCTTGGTTGGCTTGCTTCGGGTATCGTAAAACAGTTTACCTACCAGCATTTTTCCACTTACGCATTTCAGGAAAACACCATTCTTCCTGATCAATCCATACTGCTGTCCCCTTAAAATACCACGATTGATATTAAAGGCTGCGGCGTCAACACAGGTATCAATACCGGTTGTATAGATGGATAAATTCTCCTTATAAAAACGTGGATCGGCCAACGCAGGGTCCACTGAATAAGCGTTCACCCATGAGCGATAGAAATCCGATGTGATACCCGGACCATCTGTTCCGTTCGCACCTGTATAAGCAGGAAGTGGGAACTGGTCACCGGAGATCGAGAAATAGGCCATCCTGTTATGCCCCGCAAGATCAGCACGTTGGTCTACTGCAAAGATCAATTCTTTGTTGGTATGGTTATTATCATTGAACAGTGAGAAATAATCGGTAGCCAATGCAAATGTTCCGCTGTTAATGATCTTATCGCAATACTCGACCACTTTGGCCATATCGGCTGCTGCAAAAGTAGCTGTACTATAAATGTTTGTATACACGCCATAGTTCAGGTAAACTCGTGCCAGCAAACCTTGTACGGCTGCCTGTGTGATGCGGCCCGGACCTGTAGAGTTATCAAGCGTTGGCTCTATCGCCAGCAATTCCGATTTGATGTAATCGATCGCTTCTTTTCCTCTCAATACTGTTGAAGTTACGAGCGGATCCTCTTTCTTAAACGCTACACCCCAAAGATCAAGGGAAAGCAAATTATAGTAAGCGATCATTCCCCTCGCTTCTGCCATGTATTTTGCGGCATTGGGATCTTTACTTGTTTTCAAGCCATTCACCGCAGTTACTCCTCTTGAGATTCCCTGCAGGATATTGTTCCATGTATTTCTGACGTTTGCATCAGAACTTACATTTTCATGTTTATGCAACTGCATATAGATACCGTTATCACCCCAATCGGTGCCGCCGCGGTAAGGAAGGATCGCCTCATCGGTTGAAATTTCCTGTAATGCAAAATAGTTGGTATGCAAAAAAATGTCTTCCAGTTTTGCATACGTAGGTGCAATGAATCCGTCAGCAACCTGCTTTTCGGTAAGGCCCGCTGCTGAAGTTTCATCGAGTACCTTTTCAGTCAGTTTTGTACAGCTGTCGAGTATTGTGAGGCTCACAACAAGCAACAGCAGGTTCGTTATTCTCTTTGACATGTTCAATTATTTTAAAATGAAATATTTAAACCGATGATAAACGTTCTTGCTTTAGGATAGCTCAGGTAATCAAGTCCATATGAAGTAACCTCAGCAATATTCCTGTCTGTATTAACTTCCGGATCGAACCCTTTGTACTTGGTTGATACAAAAAGATTCTGGCCGGTTATAGATAAACGCATGGCTGTAACATATTTACCAAAATTGCCCATTTTGCTCGTGTTGAAAGTATAGCCAACTGCAAGGTTATTCAGGCGTAAATAAGCACCATCATACAAATACCTTGTGCTTACAGGAGCTGAATTGTTTACAGACTCTTCGGGGGATGCGATCGCTTCTCTGGTAACATTTACATTCTTGGATAATTTCAATTTGTAGTTATTCGAATTGGCTGTGTTATCGTAAACCTTATTTCCGGAAACACCGTTGAAGTTTACATTGAAGTCAAATCCTTTATATCCTAATCCGCCATAGAAACTATAGATCACATTCGGAAGCGCTGTTCCTGCTGAGATCCTGTCTTTATCAGTGATGATACCATCATTATCAAGATCACGGAATTTGCTGATACCAGAGGCATCGAAGCCGATAAATTCTTTCAGGAAGAAAGTACCGATCGGCTGCCCGTTCAAATAACCGTTAACCGTTGCACCTGTGAGACCTGAACCTTGCGCAGAACCCGATGCAAGAATTGAATAGGGTGAGCCCTCAACATTATTCTTCATGTAAGTAAAGTTGGCGCCAACGTTATAGCTAACACCTTTTGAATTCCTGTGGTTGTAATCAAGTTCAAACTCAATGCCCTGGTTAGTGATCTTCATATTCGGCACATTCTGGTATGTTAACGCGATAGGCGAAACCGGGTCAAAAGGAACTACTTCAAGAAGGATATTGCTTGATTGTTTACGGAACACATCAATTGTACCTGTCAATGCACCTTTGAGCAAACCGAAATCAAGTCCTATGTCGGTTTGTTTAGATGTTTCCCACTGAAGATCGGGATTCGCAAACCTTACATAAGTGATTCCTGAAGGATAAGACCCTGTTGCCGCCAGTGGGTAACCGCTACCGGTTGTTACGTTAAATAATGCCTGCGTTGATTTTGGTTTGATCTCCTGGTTCCCGGTAACGCCGTAACCTGCTCTTAATTTCAGGTTACTGAAAACAGAGTTCTTCATGAATGCCTCATCAGATATTTTCCAGGCCGCTGAGAATGAAGGGAAGTAACCATATTTATTATTACCTCCGAATTTCGTAGAACCATCAGTTCTGAAATTAACGGTCAGTAAATATTTGCTGTCATATGCATACGTAACACGCCCAAAGAATGATTGCAACTCATTTACGATCGCACTTCCGCCCGGCCTGTTATCAGCCAGCGTGAGCTGTGTTCCTGTAGCCGGATTATAGATCGGTTCGATCTGCGAGATCGGGAAATTACTGATGCTGTAATTTCTTGTCTGTATAAACACTTCCTGCCATGAATGACCGGCGAGTGCAGAAAAATTATGTTTGTTTTTCGCCCAGTTATAGGTGAGATAGTTTTCTACAAGTGTGTTCCTGTTAACACCATTATAAGTATCCAGTCTGCCGATACGAACAGGAATAGTAGCCGGCAATGCTTCTACATCACGAGTGGAAGTTGAGTTATCAATACCGAAATTCAATTTATAGCTCAACCCTTTCGCAAGTCTTAACGTAGTTGTGATACTTCCCAATAAACGGTTCACAGTTGTGATCTCTTTATCAAGTTCAATGTTCAGCAAGGGATTGTTGAATGCGGTATAAGGAACATATTTACCGGATGCATCTGTTGCAGCATACGTGGGGTTATTAGTGATCGCATCACCGATCATACCTGTGATAGGCGGGCGTTTGTTGTTGGTTGCACCATAGCTAAGATTTGCATCTATGATCAGCTTATCATCCCAAAGTTTTTGTGTTACATTAATTCTTCCGGTATATCTGTCAAGTGAATTGGCTTTGATGATACCTTCCTGTTTCTGCATTCCAAAAGATGCATAGTAAGTAAGTTTTTCAGCGCCGCCGCTCATACTCAGGTTATAGTTTTGAGAGAGAGCATTCCGTGTGATAAGGCTCTGCCAGTCTGTACTTGTTCCGCCATTATCCAGCGTACCGCCTAATTTCGGAACTTCTGTGCGGAACTCATCTGCAGTTAACACCGGCAGTTTCCTTGCGAGCGATGAGAAACCGACAGTTGACGCAAAGTTTACGGCAGCAACACCTGCCTTACCTTTTTTAGTAGTGATGAAGATCACACCATTCGCACCACGCGATCCGTAGATAGCTGTACCGGATGCATCTTTCAACACGTCTATCGATTCAATATCTGCCGAGTTAAGAAAATTCAAAGGATCACCAACACCGCTTGTTGCAGCATTATCCAAAGGCAAACCATCTACTACGAACAATGGAGTGTTTCCTGTTCTCACACCTCCCGGTCCACGGATAGTGATACCCTGTATAGCACCTGGTTCACCACTCACGGAAGTTACATTCACACCAGATACTTTACCTTGTAAAAGCTGTTGAGGAGAGTTGATGATACCTTTGTTAAAGGCTTCACTCTTCACAGTCTTAACCGCACCTGTTACATCTTTTTTACGTTGTGTACCATAACCTACCACCACCACCTGATTCAATTCAGTTGAACTGGATTGTAATGTGATCGAAAGATTCGTACGCGTACCCACAGTAATTTCCTGTGTTTCAAAACCTACATAGCTCACCACCAATACGCTGCTACTGCCCGATACTGATATGGTGAAAGAACCTCTTGCATCTGTAACTGTGTTACGGGTGCCTCCTTTGATACTTATGGTAGCGCCTGCTAAAGGTTTGGCGCCGTCTGTTACCGTTCCGCTCACCGTTTGATCAGGCGCGGCCGTTCGATTCTCAACAGCAAAGGCATTCGCGGGAGGGAATAAGCAAATGCAGCCCAGCATAACAATGAAAATTAATTTCAGGGGATGCTTAAAAAAAATGACTTTACTCATTTGAAATAGTTTTGTTTTGGTTACAAAAAGAACAGAAACATTGCAACATGGACCGCTATAGTGTATCGATCGTTGCATATTTTATAAAAGGATCCTCATTTTGTGCAAAAGTATCAGCGCAATATTTCAATAAGATCAATCGCATGTTACTTTAGTATTAAGATACTTTTCAAAAGACCAGATCAAAATTTAAGTGTCGCGGGTAAATATTTTGCCACGAGTTCCTGGTAATAAGGCTTTAATTCCTCCCAGCTTTTTTGATTGGGATTTTTTGAATAAAGATCATATGGATTGAATAATCCCACCCATTTGAACATGGCATGATCATGTGCATCCATTAAATGATCGTATGCATGCTCACGGTGTTGTGAATAGAAAGAGTGATAGCGCAACATGTATAAGCCTTCCTCTGGAATATGGTCCTTCATCATGTGATACACATATTCGTCATGCCCCCAGGAAAGGTGTACATTTTTTAAACCGCAGTTGGGTTCATACACACCATATTTAGTGCTGTACACTTTATCGTCAATATCAGGATTGTTTGTAAAGAATTCAGGATACACGATCTTATCAGAGAAAGCACAGCCAACCGGGAAGGTATCACCTACTACTGCCCATTGCGGCTCACCGAAAAGGCACAATACTTTTCCCATATCATGTATCAATCCTACCAACACCATCCAATCAGGATGCCCATCGTTACGGATAGCTTCCGAAGTCTGCAACAGGTGCTGCATCTGGTCGAGATCGGTATCAGGATCTGAATCATCAACCAGTTCATTCAGAAATGTAAATGCGTTCCAGATCGGCATTTCTTTTTTATCGAAACGGAGAAAGTCTGCTTTCTTCTGCATCACAAAATCATAAGACTGGAACTTATGGTTGAGGCGATAGAATTCCTTTACCGTATCTCTCGCCGGTTCCTGGTAATTCCTGAATTCCTCTGTCGTTTTATTCTGAGCGATGGCATCGGGATCGGGATAACGTTCCAATACATCCATTTCCCATTCATCTAAGTTGGCCATGGGCGCAATAATATCCCCAGGTAAGTTGTTTTTCACGGACATAACAAGCAGTATTTTTAAAATGATAGATCAATCGCCCTACTAAAATGAAGTTTTTAAAAATCATTATGGGTGTTTGGGTGATTTTTTTTTACTTAAACGGTTAAGTACCGCGGCTGCGAGCTTTGAGCCACGAGCTATGAGCCCAGCCCTGCAAATTGAATACATTCCGCTCACGCATGGTGAAGCTCACAGCTCGCAGCTCACGGCTCATAGCTGGTTTACCAGAACACCGTATACAGCGCCGCCAAAATTCCACAAACGATCACTGATCCGATCACAAAACTCATGGGGACCCTGAACATGGCCGTATCCACTTCTATCACATGGGTATCGGTTGCTTTTTTAGGTTTGAGTTTGCTGATGATGAGCATAGTTAATACGATCAGTATGAAATCAATTTCCATCCGGTTGAGGAATGGAAGATTGGGAAATGCGCCATTGGTCCAGTTGGGTAAAAATTTCAATACAGTAGAGATCGGTATCGTTAACAAAGCGCCGGCCATAGCTGCGGCTGCTGTAGTTGGTTTCCAGAAAAATCCGAGTAGGAAAATAGCTAATACGCCTGGTGAGATAAAACCTACATACTCCTGTATGAATTGATAAGCCTGGTCGAGTGAACGAAGCGCCGGTGTTACCAATGCAGCTACCACCATAGCAATGATCACTGCCCATCTTCCTACACGCACCAGTTTTCTGTCGGATGCTTCTTTGTCGAAATATTTTTTATAGATATCCAATGAGAAGATCGTGGATATACTATTGGCTTTACCCGCAAGTGATGCTACAATAGCCGCAGTAAGTGCTGCAAAAGCAACGCCTTTTAAACCGGCGGGCAATAAATTCATTAACGTCGGATACGCATGATCAGGTTTGATCATACCTGCTGCATCAGACATCTCCTTCTGGAACATTCCATTCTGGTGCAACACATACATAGCTATGCCTGGCAATACGGCTATCACAGGGATCAGCATTTTCAGGAAAGCTGCGAACAGGATTCCTTTGCGTGCGGTCTGCAGGTCGGCGCCCAATGCACGCTGTACAATGTATTGGTTACATCCCCAGTAGGCAAGATTATTAATAAGCATACCGCCTATCAAAACAGAAATACCCGGCAGCTCAGGATAATACTTGTCGCCCTTATTAAAGATCATATGAAAATGCGAAGGCGCTTCTTTTCTTAACACACCCAATCCCTTCCAGATATCGCCGCCGAAACCATAATGTTCAGAAAGCAATGAAAGCGCGAGATAGGTTGTTACCAAACCGCCAATGATCAAAACAAAAACCTGTATCACATCCGTATAACCGATCACTTTCATTCCGCCGAGTGTAACGATCACAGAGAACAGGCTCAGCCCGAAAATACTCCATTCAAAACTGATATTGGATATGGACGAAATAGCCAAAGCCCCGAGATAAATAATAGAGGTAAGGTTTACAAAAACATATACCAATAACCAGAACACCGCCATGATAGTACTTACTTTATCATTGTATCTTTTTGATAAGAACTGCGGCATTGTAAAAATGCGGTTCTTAAGGTAAACGGGTATGATAAATACAGCCACCACCAATAAAGTAGCAGCGGCCATCCACTCATACGTAGAAATTGCAAGGCCCAATGCGAACCCGGAACCCGACATACCAATAAAATGTTCCGCTGAAATATTTGAAGCAATCAACGAAGCACCTATGGCCCACCAGGTAAGTGAACCTTCCGCTAAAAAGAACTCGGTAGAAGTTGTTGTTTTGGATCTTTTTTTCTGGTAAACATAATAACCGTAAGCGCTGATAATAATAAAGTAGACGAAAAAAACAATGTAATCGGCAGTTTGTAATGTGTTCATTAATTAAGCAGTTTTTCTTTGGCAAATAATGCAATCGGTTGCGGAAAGCAAGCTATGAGCTGTGAGCCGTGAGCTACGAGCTTTTAGCTGCTCACAGCTCCAAGCTCATGGCTCATACCTTTCCTAAATATCAACCTAATGCCGAATGTAAATCAAAAAAAATTACTTAACCGTTTAAGTTAATAGCTCGGTTTAATTCAATAATTTACGCAAAATCGATCTGCTGCAATGGACAACATCACCATTAAAATGTTAGCCAAAGAACTGAACCTGTCCACGGCTGCTATCTCAAAAGCTTTGCGTGACAGTCATGAGATTAGTACGCCCACCAAACAACGCGTACAGGAATTAGCAAGCAGGCTCAATTACATTCCCAATGCGTATGCGGGCAGCCTACGGCGAAGAAAGAGCAAGACCATTGCCGTTGTGTTACCCGAAGTGGCGGATAGTTTTTTTTCATTGGCCATTAATGGTATTGAAGCCATTGCTGAAGAGAAAGGTTACCATGTGCTGATCTATCTCACACACGAGAGCCTGTCAAGAGAACAGGCTATATTGAAAGATTTTCAAAGCGGAAGAGTGGATGGGGTATTGATGTCGCTGACTGCAGAGACCGCGAACTACCAGCATATCTCTGAATTACACGACAGGGATATTCCGTTGGTCTTTTTTGACAGGGTTTGTGAAGAAGTAGATACAGCCAAGATCACAACCAATGATTTTGAAAGCAGTTATAAGGCCACACAACATTTGATCGAATGTGGATGTAAGCGGATTGCGTTATTATCGATATCCAATTGTTTATCCATCAGCAATAAAAGATTTGAAGGGTATGAGCAGGCATTGAAAGATCATCATGTGGCTTATGAACCGATCAATATACTTTGTGAAAATGACGCCGTGGCCAATTATACATTCATGCAAAAGATCATGAGCGCGCCTGACCGCCCGGATGGAGTGATCGCTACCGTTGAGAAATTAACGACAGATATTTATCTCGCATGTAAAGAATTGAAATTGACTATTCCCAATGATGTCAAGATCGTAAGTTTTTCCAATCTTTCTTCGGCAAGCATTTTAAGTCCGTCATTAACAACTGTTACGCAACCGGCATTTGAAATGGGTAAGGCGGCGGCTGTGATACTTTTTAAATCACTGGAGAAGAAAAATTTCACATTACATGATGAGTCGTTGATTATTCCATCGGAGTTGATTATTAGGGGATCGACTGTTTTAAATGCATAGATTTTTAATGGCACACGGATGATACGGATGTAGCGTATTTTCACGGATAAGATCAGCGTTGATCCGTCACATCTGCGTCATCAACGTCGTTATTTTTTTCGCTTGATCAATAATACCCGTTTGATCGAATCCAGTTTTGGAAAGCTATCTAAAAAAGCCCGCTTATTTTTCAGCAACGTATCATACTTCGCAAATACTTTATCTCCATAACCACTATACAACGAATCAACCACCGTCATGTTTTTAGTTACAATCCCGAGTACAGGATAACCTTTTACACCACCCGGTGAGATCGTATCCAACCTTGGGGAATTATTTCGCAGGTTAATGAACAGATCATTTCCCCTGGATTCTTTTCCGCCACGTGCAAAACTGATCGTGGCGCGTTCATTGGCCTTGAGCACCGGTTCATCCGGAATTTTATTTTTGGTCCATGGCTTTCTTTTCAAAGAGTCATCGCAGCCAAACTGCGCAACAAAAGCGGGACGGACGCGATAAAACAAGGCATGATCGTAATAGTGATGTTTTACCTGTGCATACAAACGATCCACTGCCAATGGCGACCATTCGCGTGTGAACTCCGCCTCAAAATATCCTTTCGAAGTTCTAAATCCGGCTGTAAAATGTTCCGGTGCTTTTTTCTTTAGCCATCTTTCTTTAAATACGGCGCGATGGCAGGCGCTGAAAATGATCAGTAAAAGAAAATAAAATACAAGCCGCATGTTCATGTTTAATGATGCAGGATAAATATAAGAAGTATCAACGGTCTTCCTAATCGCTGTCTTCCTCCAGGTGCAATTTCTGGTGATGCGCACCAGCGGCGATATGCAACGCAAAACCAGCAATGGCCAGGTCCTTTAATATGTTCACAAACGCCATCGAACGCATTTCTTTGGTACCTGCTTCCAGGTAATTGGGAATATGAATGATCACAATAAAAATAATAAGAAGCAATGCCAGCAGGTAAGCGGCAGCTTTTACCATTTTATTGAAGATAAAGGCAAGACCTACCAATATGAAAGCGGCGCCAACAAAATACACCCACATAATTCCACCGGGAACCGATGAGGGGATGTAAACAACCAGGTCGTGCGCATTCTGAAAATGAAAGATACCAAAGGAGATCATTACTACGGCCAATAGGTATATGGCGATCCGGGAAACGATATGATATTGTTTCATAGATAACGGATTTGGTTAGTAAAATTTACAAACATTATCCGGTAAATGCAAGGGTTTTCTTTCTAAGGAGTCGGTTTATTTATTTGAACGGAATGGCGACTGCAATAATTGTTTACCATACACAGAAAGGTAAGGCTGTATCGCTGTTATATGCTTGGAAAAAGCATAATTCACCCCACCACCCAATCGCAATGCGTTCCATCCATCATTGCAGGGCGATCCTTCAATAAATAATCGGTTTTCGTGGAGATAAAAGACATAATCCGCTATGTCATCTGTCCTACCGAGACACTCGGTAAATATTCGCAGCGCACCTTCATCATCATCTTCCATTTCCGCATTATGGATATGTCGGTGCTTTCTGATACTGTCTTTTACTATCGCAAGTTCATTTCTCACTTTCCTATTTCGCCCGGTGGTGATGGTTTCTACCAACCATTTTTTGCCTTTGTTGTTCAGTAATTTCTCCAGCATCACTTGTTCACCCGTAAAAGTATCAAAGAAGAATGTTCGGGTTTGATATTCTCTATGTTTACCGCCAACAAATGAAATAGAGAGACATAGGCAACGAGAGGTGTTGTAAATTTTATAGGAATAATCTGTATATACCCAACGGCCATCACTCTCTGGCACTTCCCATACTTCTTCGAAAATGCTTTTTTTATACCCAGGTGTATCCAGGTTTAGAGCTTCCTCTTGCAGTTTTTTATTTATTTTATTTTCAGCGTGTTTATTTCCTGCAATACTGATCAACGGAAAAATATATTGCTTCTTTGAATAAGGAGCTATCTCCCTAATCTCTTTGATGATTGCTTTTTGTGCAAATACAGAGTGTGTAAATAATAAGATGGTTATGAGTAATCTCATCTATTCTCAAAGTAAGGGATCTCATCATGCGCGATCGATTCTTTCTGTTTCCAGAAAGCAAGCGTTACTACCCTTCCTCCCGGTGTTTTTAATAAACGGCCAAATATGGCATTCGTAGAATTGAACATTACATCTGTTACGCCAACGGTGAATGTTTCGGGTGGAGCGGGCACTGCAACCTGTGTTTCTGCAGGCGTTTCAGCCGTTGCAGCAACAGGTGCAGGCGCGGCGGCTTTAGGTGGAGGACTGGCCACCGCCACTACCATATAATTATTAAAGGATAATAATTTTTGCAAAAAAGCAACACGTTCAGGCAACACATTCTTTTCCACGATGGCGCATTTAACACCATCCAGCTCTTCAAATTCATGATTTTTATTGATCGCCATACACAATAGTATTAAAAGCCCGAACTGAGTGAAAAAATATAATCATATATACAGCTTGCCAATCCTGTTACAATGATCCCTATCACGCAAATAAATAAAGCCAGTTTTGACCAGGCCGGAATGGATAGTTTTTCTATTGGCTTCTCATTGCTGTCCATGAACATCGCTTTTACTACACGGAGATAATAATAAAAAGAGACCACCATGTTCAACGCAGCAATTCCTATCAGCCAATAATTTCCTTTGGCGGCGCCTGCCATCAGCAGGAAGAATTTACCAAAGAAACCCGCAGTTGGTGGAACCCCTGCCAATGAGAACAGGGCAATGGTCAGTATCCACGTGAGCAAAGGATTGGTTGTGTAGAACGCTTTGTAATCTGTAATATTTTCTTTCCCTGTTACTGCACTTACCAATGAGATCACGCCGAATGCAGCAAGGTTAGAGAACACGTAGATCAAAATAAAATAAATAACAGAAGCCATACCGGCCTGTGAGCTTCCTGAAATACCCACCAATATAAAACCTACCTGCGCAATGGAAGAAAAAGCAAGGAAACGTTTGAAACTATTTTGCCGCAATGCAAACAGGTTACCTATGACAATCGTTAGCAATGATAAAATAAACAACATATTATACCACGCATCAGCCATTGGCTTGAACACTGTATACAAAACAGAAACAAACACAAATAATACGGCTGCTTTGGAAACAACAGACAAATACGATGTTACAGCTACCGGGGCACCTTCATAAACATCCGCGGTCCATAAATGAAAGGGCACGGCTGATATTTTAAAAGCGAACGCAGACAATAAAAGAATAAAAGCAAATACATATAAAGGCGAAGAAGATACATGTGCTGTCATTTCTGAAAAAACAATGGTTCCGCTTACGCCATACACCAATGAAATGCCAAACAATAACAACGCTGAAGAAAATGCCGATGAGATAATCATTTTCATAGCGGCTTCTGAGGATTGTCTCCTGGAAAGATCAAAATTAACAGCAGCAGCCAATGGTATGGTTGACAATTCGAGCCCGAGATAGAACATTAATAAGTTACCGCTCGAGATCATAAAGAACATTCCCAGCAATGTAGAAAGCAAGAGCAGGTAAAACTCAATTACATGTTTGTGTGTTTTAAGCCAGCTATACGATTGCAGGGATATTAACCAGATAGCAAGATTGAGAATACTTTTTTCCAGTACGATCAAAGGATTGGTTTTGAACATCTCACTGAAAAGCATGCCTTCGGTATTACAGCAGAAACCATATGCAAAATTCAGGAACAGCAATATGTTTACCCAGCCAAGTATACTTTCATTGCTCCTGTCTTTACCAAGCTTTACAAAAAGCAACAGAAAGATAATGGCCGTGATAACCAGTTCCTGTCTTAACAATATAAAAAAATCAGTTACCATAAGTCAGTTTCATTTGGGCAATACCACACTCCCCACCTGCCGCATAATATTCTCCGTTGATGAGCCGATCAGTTGATTGATGAGAAAGGGTGCGATACCTATCACCACAATACCAATAACAAGTATTGCTGCTGCTAATTTTTCGTTCCAGCTAGCATCGGTCAAACCGGTATATTCATTTCCTATCGGCCCCATCACGGTTTTGCCGGCTGCGCGTAATATATATACCGCCGTTACCACGATCGATGCACACGCAAGTATCGTTGCGAGCCTGTACCATTTATCCGGGTTTTGCCAGGAACCCATGAATACGGTCATTTCAGCAACAAATCCGCTGAAACCGGGAAGTCCCAATGAACACAAACCCGATATCACGAATATGGTGGAGATAAACGGCATCACTTTTAATAAACCGCCTAACTGTGCCACCATTCTTGTATGGGTACGACTATAGATCATACCAATGGCAGCGAAGAAAAGTGCTGTCATTAAACCATGCGATACCATTTGCAGAACAGCGCCGTTGATAGATGTTTGCGTTAACATACCAATACCCAATATCACAAACCCGCAATGACTAACGGATGAATAGGCATTGATGTATTTCAGATCGGTCTGCATCATCGTAGCGAATGCACCGTAAATAATAGCGATTGTTGCGAGAAGGATGATGATCCATGAATATTCATGTGCAGCACCAGGCATAAGGAAAGTGGCTACACGCAGACAACCATATCCACCAAGTTTCATGGAAATACCCGCGAGAAACATAGAAGCTGCAGTTGGCGCGGAAGCGTGTCCATCAGGCACCCATGTATGAAACGGAAACAAGGCAGCAAAAATGCCAAATCCGATAAACGCAAAAGGGAAACAGAATTTCTGCACTTCTATTGGAATATGCATTTGCGAGATCGTCAGAATATCGAAAGAATGTGTTTGGTAGTAGATCCCCATCAATCCAACAAATACCAGGGCAGAACCCGCCATTAACATCAGCGCAAGTTTCATGGCGCTGTATTCTTTTTTACCGCTGCCCCAAATACCGATCAACAGGAATTTAGGAATTACAGCTATTTCAAGGAAGAAAAATAAGGTAAAGAGATCGAGCGAAATAAAGAAACCATACGCACCCATGCTTAACAATACAAGCAGGAAGAAAAATTCTTTACTGAGTTTTTCCATTGTCCATGAAACCAGGATACCAGCTACTACAACAGAAGCTGTTAACAAAATCATAGCAATGGAAATACCATCAACACCGATATGATAATTAATACCTAAGGGTTTGAACCAAGTGTAATTGGATTGGAATACCATCGGAGAATTGTTACCGATGCCCCTCTCATGCCAATACAAAAGCATCAACCAGAAAGAAGCGCCTAGTTGCACTACCGATCCCAGCAATGCAACTACGCGAACCTGCTTTAGTCCCTTGCAGAACAGGATCACGATGGCGGTGACCAGTGGCAACAGAATAAGTAATGACAGGTTCATGCGATAATTATTTCCATAAATAAATAAACAGTACAGCCAACGCCGCTATTCCCCCAAAAAAGTACAAGGCATAAGCCTGCACTTTACCGGATTGAAACCCTTTGATCAGCTCAGAAATTTTTGCTGTGATGGTTGCCAGTAAATTCATTAAACCATCCACAATATTTTTATCGATCCACGCGATCGGCTGGCCGATCAACGGGAAAATTATTTTCTTCGTGATGAACAGGTACAATTCATCCATATAAAATTTCCTGCTGGCTGCTCTATACAATCCTCCAAACGCCGCAGCCGTCCTTGCAGGTTTATCATTTTCATTTTTATAGAAACTCGCGGCGATCAAAATAGCGATGACGGTTAATGTAACGGGCGCGATAGAGAACATGAGATCTGCATGCGCTTCCAAAGCACTCCCATCTGCTGTGATGAAATTCGAGAACGGGACAAAACCAACACCCACAGCGCAGATCGCTAAAATGATCAAGGGCAATTTCATAGACAGTGTTCCTTCGCCATGCGCATCATGCACATGCGATTCCTTACTCCAGAAAATAGAGAAATACAACCGGAACATATAAAATGCCGTGAGCGCAGCGGTAAATAAGGCAACGCCGTAAATTATCTTGTTTGAATGAAATGCGGCCGTGAGAATTTCTTCCTTACTAAAGAAACCTGCAAAAGGAGGAATACCTGCAATAGCGAGACACCCAATTAAAAAAGCGATATGTGTAACCGGCATCAGTTTACGCAATCCCCCCATGTCTTTCATTTCATTACTGTGCACCATATGAATGACTGCACCGGCACCAAGGAATAGCAATGATTTGAAAAAAGCGTGCGTAAATAAGTGGAACATGGATGCCATATAACCCAATCCATTTTCACCTACTTGTTTTGAAACACCAAGCGCAAACATCATATAACCGATCTGCGACATGGTGGAGTAAGCCAGTACCCTTTTAATATCCGTTTGCGTACAGGCAATGACGGCCGCTAATAAGGCCGAGAAAGCACCAACATAGGTCACGATCTGCATCACACTCGCATCCATAGAAAAAACAGGAAACAATCTCGCAACAAGATAAACACCGGCAACAACCATTGTTGCCGCATGTATCAATGCAGAAACAGGTGTAGGACCCTCCATCGCATCAGGCAACCATATATGCAAAGGAAACATCGCAGATTTTCCAGCGCCGCCAATAAATATTAAGGTGAGCCCCCAGGTAAGTGCTGATACCCCTAGGAAACCAGCGGTTGCAATGCCTGTAAATTCTGTTGATTGTAAAGAGGTGAGTCGCTCTATCAATACACTGATATCAAGCGATTTTCCATAAAAAGCTATGATCAGGATACCGATAAGAAAACCCAGATCGGCAAACCGTGTTACAATAAATGCTTTTTTAGAAGCGGCAACTGCAGAAGGTTTATCAAAATAATAACCGATCAGCAAGAACGATGAAACACCTACCAGTTCCCAGAACATATATACCTGGAAAACATTTCCTGAAAGCACTAATCCTAACATAGAAAAAGTGAACAGTGACAGGAATGCATAATAAGTAGCAAACCGCTCCTCTCCTTTCATGTATCCCAAACTGAATACATGCACCATCAATGAAACAAAAGTTACCACCACAAGCATCATCACAGAGATAGGATCTATGACAATACTCATATCAATAGATACATTAGGAGAAAATTCGAGCCAGGTATACTTGAGCGCAATGATCTTTTGATAGATGCCATTCACCTTACCATCAACAAAAAAATATTGTTTGGCTGAAACAAAAGAAAGAATGGTTGATGCCAGTAAAGATGCTGTACCGATCAAACCGGAAGCATTTTTAAAATATTTTCTTCCGAAAATACCGAGCACAAGAAATGTTGCCAGTGGCAACAGCGGGATCCATACTATGTAAGCGTAATTGGACATAGTTTATAATTTCATTTCAGTGGCATCTTCCACATCAATTGATTTATGTGTACGGTATAAATTAATAATGATCGCAATCGCTACAGCGGCTTCGGCAGCGGCGATGGTGATGATAAAAATGGTAAAGAAAATCCCGTCCAGTTTATCAGGATACAAATACTTATTGAACGCAACGAAATTGATGTTCACACTGTTCAGCATCAGTTCTATCGCCATCAGCATAGTGATCATATTGCGGCGCGTGAACAGGCCATACATCCCTATAAAGAACAATGCCGTGCTCACAAATAAAATATGTGTCAGAGGAATACCACTCATGATCTTTCATTTTCAGGTGAGGAAAAATCTGTGTGGATCATGAGCTTTGCTTCTTCTGTGGGTTTCTCTTCCAGGTTGCCGCTGTTGCCTTTCATGGCTATTACTATGCAACCAATCATGGCGGCAAGTAATAACATACTTACCACTTCAAATGGGAGTATGTAACCATGTTCTGTTGTGCTCAGCATTTGGGTTCCTATTTCATCAACAGAGGCATTTAAGGGATGTGTTTCATTTTCACTAAAACCATATTCTGAGATCAGCCTGTAAATAAATACCAGGCCGAAGACGGCGGCCAGCAATGAAAAGATGGTGCGTTTCATCAGCGGTTTTGGCATTTCTTTACCTGATTGCTGCGTAAGAAAAATAGAGAAGATGATTAGTACAACAATGCCTCCCACATATACAACGATCTGTACCGCGGCAATGAATTCTACCTGCATCCAGAAATACATGGCGGCAATACCAACCAATGAGAACAATAACCAGATTGCGGAACGGAATATTTTACGCGTGGTAACTGCAAGTATGCCTGCTCCTAATATAAAAGCGGAAATAAGATAAAATATGATAGCCGATGCACTCATTATTCTACGCCCTCCCTGATTTTAGATCCCGGTAAGTTTAATTTCTTGGTGAGTTTGCTCCTGTCGAACACACTATGTTCAAAATTCTGCGCCATTTTGATCGCGTCTGTCGGGCAGGCTTCTATACATAAATTACACATGGTGCATAATTCAAGATGATAGATAAAGGTGTCGATGGCTTTTTTCTTTTTGCCTTCGGGACTCACATCAAACTTCGTAATGATCTTGATGGTACCATTCGGGCAAGCCAGTTCACATGCTGTGCAACCTGTGCAGGCATGTTCATTTTTTTCATCGTGCAGCATTACCACCTCTCCCCTGAAACGCTCCGACAATTTTAATGTGTCGCGGTTATCTGGGTATTGTTCTGTGATAATCTCCTTCGGATGAAAGAAATAGTATCCCGTCTTCCTCATCCCTTTCAGGAGTGAAGAAACGCCCGTATAAACATCCTTTATGTATTCCTTCAGAAACATAGAATTTGTTTTTTCTCTGTGATCCTCTGTGTCCTCCGTGTCTCTGTGGTGAAAAATATCGAAGCGAAGGCTTCACCACAGAGACACAGAGAACACGGAGTTACACAGAGACAGCTTTAAAAATGCCAACCCATTATCGCAACAACGGTAACTAATATCAAATTCAACAAACTTATCGGCAATAAATATTTCCACTCTAAATTCAATAGCTGGTCAACCCGCAATCTCGGGAAGGTCCAGCGGAACCACATGATCAGGAAGATCAGGAAAAATGTTTTTCCAATAAACCAGATCGATGATGGAATATAATCCATCAGGTGATTAAAGCCCTGCCATCCGCCAATATGCAATGGCATCCATCCTCCCAGGAACAATGTTGCGCCGATGGCACACACAATAAATATATTGATGTATTCTGCCAGAAAAAACAATGCGAAACGCATCCCTGAATATTCTGTATGAAAACCCGCTGTCAATTCTGATTCCGCCTCTGCCAAATCAAAAGGTGCGCGGTTTGTCTCTGCTGTTACTGCTATTAAAAAGATCACGAACGCAATGATCACCGGTATATGCCCTTTGAATAACCACCAGCCGTTTTCCTGCGATGCAATGATATCAGAGAGTCGCAAACTGCCTGTTAATACAACAATAGATAACACAGACAAGCCAGCAGATAATTCATAACTCACAATCTGTGCACCACTGCGCATCGCTCCTAATAATGAATACTTATTATTGCTCGCCCAGCCTGCCATTAATATTCCAATCACGGATAGTGATGAAATGGATGATACATATAATACACCGATATTAATATCCCAGATCTGGAAACATTTTGCAAAAGCGATCGGCGCCAACAGCAACATCGCAACGATCATCACCACAAATGGTGCGAGGTTGAAAAGAAATTTATCCGCAAGATCCGGCGTCAATCCTTCTTTCATTAACAGTTTTAAAGTATCTGCCACCGTTTGAAAAATTCCCCCCGGCCCCACACGGTTTGGTCCTAAACGGATCTGTATTCTTGCCGCCACTTTTCTTTCCATCAATACAAGCACCAATCCTAAAGCAGCAAACAAACTTATCGCCAGCAGGATCACGATCACGCACTCGAATGCCAATGCCCAGCCGGGCTCGAACGTGCTGTAGAGCCATTCCTGTACTGTGTTTGTTATGCTTTCTAAGCTGAACATGTGTTGATTATTGTTTAAGCCTGTTTATTGACGCTGGATGCTGGATTCTTGATGCTGGATTCTTGATACTTGTTACTTGATACTTGTTACTTGATACTTGGTCCCTCATCTATCAATATCCGGTATCACCAAATCCAATGTTCCCATCGTTGCCATCAGATCACCGATCTTACTGCCTTTTGCCATGTGTTCCAGCGCTGATAAATTTGAAAATCCAGGTGAACGGAATTTGATACGGTAAGGTGTGGTTCCTCCTTCGCTTACTATATATACACCAAATTCACCGCGCGCTGTTTCCACTCTTGTATAAAATTCTCCTTTTGGTGGTTTCAACACGGCTTTTGTTTTAGCCTGGAAATCGCCTTCGGGAATATTGTCTATTAATTGTTCAATGATCCTGATGGATTGATTCATTTCCCTTACACGAACCATATACCGTGCAAATGAATCACCGGCAGTTTCCAATACTTCATCAAACTCTACCTGGTCGTATACTTCGTAAGGAAATATTTTTCTGATATCGCAGTGAACACCACTTCCTCTTGCTACAGGGCCGGTGCAACCATAGGAGATCGCATCTTCTTTTGACAAAACACCTACACCTTTCATACGGTTCTGAAAGATCACATTATTGGTCACCAGATCCTCGTATTCGGTTACTTTGTATTTGAACTGTTTAACGAACGCTTTTACTTTCTCCTGGAAACTGGGGTGCAGATCATACATCAATCCTCCCGGAACAATATAGTTCATCGTTAATCTTGCACCGCAGGTATCTTCCATGATCTCGGTGATCATTTCACGTTCGCGGAATGCATAGAAGAATGGAGTGAATGCGCCAAGATCCATTGCCATCGCGCCCAGCCACAGTTCATGAGAGGCGATTCGCGTTAATTCGCTCATCAATACGCGTATCACTTTAGCGCGTTGAGGTATCTCTATCTGCATTGATTTTTCTACATTCAATGCACAACCAAGATTATTGATATGCGATGAGAGATAATCCATCCGGCTGGTTACATAAATGAATTGCCGGTAGGTGAGGCTCTCGCACATTTTTTCTATCGAACGATGTATATAACCTAAATGCGGTTCTATTTTCTTGATCGTTTCACCATCCAATGTGATCACCAGGTGCAATACGCCATGCGTTGCCGGGTGCTGGGGACCTACATTGATCACCAGTTCCCCTTCAGGACCGTCTGCAGTTGTATCTTTTATGACCTCGGTTTGCGAATACATTTCCCGGCTATAATTTTATCATATTAATAGGATCCTCAAAATCTTTGCGTAAAGGATATCCATCAAAATCATCTGTCAATATCAAGCTTCTCAGGTCAGGGTGGTTGTGAAATTTCACGCCGAACAATTCAAAGGTTTCTCTTTCATGAAACTCTGCCGTGCGCCAGATATCACATACCGTTTCTATCACAGGATCATTCCTGTCGAGGTTTGCTTTTATCACAATTGTATGTCGATGCACAGAGGAAGATAAATGGTACACCATTGTAAGATGTGTTTTCCAATCGATGCAGGTAAGGCAAAATAAATAATCAAAATTGAATGTTGAGAAACGAAGCGATTTTGCCAACTGCATCCAACTGCCCGGTTCGATAAGAACATTCAGCCATTCGCCTGTTTCATCGAAGGTGGCTGTGGGTAGAACGGAACTAATGTGTTCTTTTATTTCTTCGTTGGTCATAAACAGTTTTAATGCTATCCTTTTGATTCCTCTTTTATCTGCTCACGTGTTAACCCGCTTTTTATTTTCTCCTGTAAACTGATCAATGCATGTAACAAAGCCTCGGGTCTTGGCGGGCAGCCGGGTATGTATACATCAACAGGAATAATATGATCGGCGCCTTTTACAACAGAATAGGTATTATAAAAGAATGGCCCGCCGCTGATGGCACAGGCTCCCATGGCGATCACATATTTGGGATCGGCCATCTGGTCGTATAATCTTTTCAGCACGGGGCCCATTTTATTTACAATGGTTCCGGCAATGATGATCACATCCGCCTGTCGCGGTGTAGCGCGCGCTACTTCAAAACCAAATCTTGAAAAGTCGTATTTGGAAGAAGCGGTCGACATCATTTCAATACCGCAGCAACTGGTAGCGAAAGTGAGTGGCCATAAAGAATTGGCGCGTGCCCAGTTGATCAGCCCGTCAAAACTGCTGATGATAATACCACCTCCTGCCGTTTGATGGATCTCCCCGGGAAATTCAGCCTGGCTGTTAACCTGTTCTGCTAACTCCATTTCAACGCTCCTTTTTTGTGTGCATATAAAAAGCCCATGAACAAAATAAAAATGAAAATAAGGATCTCAATGAGCGCTACCATACCCAGCTTCTTTACAACCACGGCCCATGGATACATAAAAACCAGTTCAACATCGAAGATCAGGAACAGGAGTGCGAACAGATAGTAGCCCACATGAAATTGTTGCCAGGGAGATGTTTCCGTTGGAATGCCGCACTCATAGGCCTGGCCTTTCTGGGCATTATAACTTTTTTTTACAAGTATTTTCCCCGCCAAAATACCACCGGCGGAAAAAATTATCGCGGCGAGTACCAGTGCGATCAGAGAAATAGCTCCCATGTGTGGTTGTTGGTTTTACAGGTTACCCTATCAGACGTAAAATACGAATATTTCAATTGCAAATAAAAATGATTCATATCATAATATTCGATGACCGCTGTTATCGAGATATCGGATTATTCGTTTTTATTGTCCCATCACCCAATTGCGACACGCTAAAGATCACCGATGGCAGGTTCGATTTGATTTATAGATAGGGATGGCCCTGTTGATGGGTGCTGCCTGGAGGAAAAATCCGATGCATATTTCCGTGATGATGATTTTTAATAACCGCCCGGTATTAATGATATCCCGACGATTCTTTTGTTTCTCTAGGATGCAGCATGCTGTTAAAAAATTAAGCTGGTTTCCGGGGTTAGGCTGGGATATTCTCATCGATCAGATTCAATGCCGATGCAGTTTCTCTCTTGGTTTCCTGTATCAGTGTTTGAATACCGGCTTCATCAAAATTGTCCAGGGCTTCAAACCTTGTGGCTAACACCGAAAGTTTTTGCAAACCGGAAGAAAGCGCGGTTCCTTTTAATTTATGTCCCGCTTTTTTTACTGCCGGCAGGTCCTTTTTCGCGATCTTATCTTCAAGATCGGATAAAGACTGGCTGATCTCTTTCCTGGTTAGTTCCAATATTTCTTTGTAAGTAGCGGGATCATCTCCCACCAACTCCCTAAGCGCTTTGAACCCATGATGCGGGGTATCAGCATGGCCATTAGTGTGATTCGTTTCCATGGTCGTTTTTTTAACGGGTATCCATTTATTAAAAGCCACGCGCACTGTGCTCTCAATGATCGGTTTTGAAATAAAATCATCCATCCCGGCATCGATACATTTTTCTTTTTCCCCTTTTACATTTCCAGCGGTGATGGCAATAATGGGGATATGACTATCATGCTGCAATGACCTGATCTTACGGGTAGCTTCATAACCATTCATCTCAGGCATCTGAATATCCATAAAAATAATATCAGGTAATTTCTGGCGGCAGGCTTCTACAGCGATCAATCCATTTGTAGCTTCTATAATAACCGCATTGGGAGCGATGCTTTTTATGATGGTTTTGGCCAGCAACATATTTACTTCACCATCCTCGGCAATCAGTACACGCACGGGATCCGAATTATTTTTTTCAATACTGATCTCCTTAACCGGACCATGGGCCTCCCTGTGTTTCGCAAGCCCCGCAAGGCTTCTATACAGGTCGCGCATTTTAATGGGTTTCACCAGGCGGATGTTTACATCCAGTTCTTCGCAGGTCCTGATCACATTATCATCGTCAGATGAACTTGATAAGAGCATGATCGGTTGATGGGCACCGGTTGTATAAAAATTCTGGCGTATTTTTTTGATCGTTTCCAGGCCATCCATGATCGGCATATTGTAATCCATCAGTATCACATCGTATTTTTTGCCGGTGCCTAAGATCTGCAATGCCTCTATACCATTTCTGGCAACATCCGCATGTATGCCTTCGAGCAACAGCATCTGCGTAACGATGGTGCGGTTGTTCTCATTATCATCAACGATCAACACTTTTTTAATAAAAGAGATATCTTCCCATTTATTGTGACTACCCTGTTCGGCAGCAAGCGTCAGGTCGAAATAAAAACTGCTTCCATTGCCTGGACTGCTTTTTAGCTGAAGACCGCTGTGCATTAAAGCCAGCAATTTATTGGAGATGGTAAGCCCGAGCCCTGTGCCCCCATATCTCCTGGTAACCGTTCCGTCTTCCTGCGAGAATGCCTGGAAGATCTTTTTCTGATTTTCGGGATTGATGCCGATGCCCGTATCGCGAACTTCAAATCGTATAGTGATCTCTTTTTGCATTGGATCACTCAGCGCTTCTATCTTCAATTCTATCTCTCCCTTCTCAGTAAATTTAGAAGCATTGCTCAGGAGATTGATGAGAATCTGTTTTAGCCGAACCGCATCTGTCCATACAAATCTTGGCAGCTCCGTTGATATATTCAGCAACATTTCCAGTTCTTTCTTTTTGACCTGGTAACTGATGATATCTGAAGCCTGGCTGGCGATCTCGTACAGGTCGCATTTTTCAATTTCGAGTTCGAGTTTGCCAGCTTCTATTTTTGAGAAATCGAGTATGTCATTGATTATACTTAATAAGGCATTTGCAGACTGGTTTACGATCGACAAGTATTGTTGTTGCGTTTCATCCAGTTTTGTTTTGAGGATCAGGTCAGTGAAACCGATCACACCATTCAGCGGTGTACGTATCTCGTGACTCATACTCGCCAGAAACTCAGATTTTGCGGTACTCGCCTGTTCGGCCTGTTTTTTGGCGAGGCGTAATTCTTCCCTTTGCAAACAGATCTCTGTGATATCCTGTGTAAAAATCATGATGCCGCCGATCGTTCCATCAAACAAATACCAGGGGCGAACTTCCCAGCGAAGATGCTGATCGTGATCCCAGCCGTCTGGCCGCCATATATCTTCATCATTCTTTTCTACGGCTCCATCAAGGCACCTGCGATGGCCATCTCTCCATTCCTTTGAGATATTGGGAAATACTTCATAATGCGACAGGCCTATTATATTCCTTCCCATTAACTGGTAGTCTTCCAGCCAGCGATCACTTACAGCAATATATTTTATATCTCGATCAAACATGGCAACCGCTGCGGGGGCATTTTCAACAAATGCAGACAGTCTTGATTTTTCAATTTCCAACGCTTTCTCTGCGCTTTTTCTTGCAGATATATCCTGTATAACCGAGTACACTTGTTCTTCTCCATCATCACCCGTGAACTTGATACCATTTAACAAAATAGGCACCGGATGGCCATCTTTATGAATGTACTCTTTTTCATATGGACCATAACGTCCGGT
Source organism: Bacteroidota bacterium (assembly GCA_040388705.1). Taxonomy (GTDB): domain Bacteria; phylum Bacteroidota; class Bacteroidia; order Chitinophagales; family Chitinophagaceae; genus Sediminibacterium. The sequence continues at coordinate 396,640 of JAZKBI010000009.1, forward strand.
CAACGCTAATGATTCGTAGTTCTTCTTTTCCTGTTCATCATATTCTGCGGGTGTAACGTCCGAATTCTTGAGTTGGCGGTATTCTTCTTCTGTATAACCTGTCATGGTAAACAGCGCCTGGTTGCCGTCGATGAATTTGTTGTCGCTGAATCTTTTGATCGATATGCTTACCGGAGATATATCAAAGAAAGCGTGGTATTTATTTTCACTGGACTCAAGTGCGAGCTTGGTGCGTTTCTGTTCATCAATGTCCTGGAAAGCGCCGTATACCCTTTTGCATTTCCCATTTTCCATATCGGCTTTTCCCTGCGCGCGCACCCAACGTTCATTGCCTTTTGCAGTGATGATCTGCAGTTCCATATCCCAGGGCTCGCCTTTTTCTATCGCTTCATTAAAAGCGCGGATCACTTTATCTCTGCTTTCACCCTCCTTATAAAAATGAATATCTTTTTCAAGGTCGGGTACAAAATCATCGTCAACCTCGTGTATTTCTTTGGTGATAGATGACCAATAGACCTTTTTGCTTTCAACGGACAACTGCCAGGCACCCACACGCGCCATTTGGTTGGTCTGTTCCAGGATCTCTTTGGTGAATTTCAAATCCCTTTCAAGGTTCATGCGGTCCGTGATATCAATTGAGTTGCCGATCACATACCGGTTGCCATCCACATCTGTTTCCGTAGTATTATTATATAGCCATACCCGTATCGAACCATTCTTGTGCCGTGTTGTCATTAACCCGGTAGATTTTCCCGTTTTACTGATTTCGGTAAGATAGGCACGCGTGGAGTGATGGTGTTTTTCGGGAACGATATCAAACAAACTCATTTTCTGCACCTCATCTGCAGTGTAGCCTATAAGTGATGCGCCGGATGCATTAACAGCAATGAAATTTCCTTCCATATCATGCGTACACATCAGACCTTGCGAGTATTCAAAAAAGGACCGGAACTTATTTTCGCTTACCCGAACCTGTTCTTCTGTATCTTTTTCATTTGAGATATCACGGGCAATGGCGAATATGGAATCGGTAGAAGGTTCGGGTGAGCCGGCCCATTGCAATGTTTTATAATCACCCTTCTTAGTTCTTATCCGGTTAACGAAATTTGCAGAATTGCCTTCTGAAACCAACCTCGCCATTTCGCTACGCGTCATTTCGAGATCATCGGGATGAACAAGGTCGATAAAGGGTGATTCGAGCAGGAAATGCTTATCCCATCCCAACAATGTTTCAAAAGCAGAGTTGATCTTCTTTAAAAAACCATCGGTACCCGCCACACAGATCAGGTCATTGGAATTTTCGAATAGCTTTTCAAAATTTTCGAGTTCCTCTTTCTGCCGCTTGGCAACTATCAGCGACATGGCTTCACCTGCGATAAGTTGCAAAGCTTTATCCTGTGTAGGCGTCAGTTTTTTGGGTTTCTGGTCAAGCACACACAAGGTTCCCAATGCGTACCCGCTTGGATCAACCAGGGGATAGCCTGCATAAAAACGGACACCCGGATTATTTTTTACCACAGGATCTTCCCTGAAACGTTCATCTGTGGCAGAATCTTCTATCACTATCGAAGCCGGTACTTCTATTACATATTGGCAAATAGAAAGGTCCCTCGGCAGTTCCGATATAGGGATGCCTACCTTTGATTTGAACCATTGCCGGTTTTCGTCAATTAATGTAATAAGGGAGATCGGCGCATCGCAGATCAGCGAAGCCAATTGGGTGAGCCTGTCGAAGTCAGGATCGTTCTCCGTATCCAGGATATGATAACGCCTGAGCGCTTCAAGTCTTTGCACTTCATTTCCGGGGGGAGATGGTTTGATCATATTGGATACTAATGGATCTGGTAAATCAATTCAGGATAAAAGCTCAAAGAGTCATTATCCTGATAGACAAGATACTTGATTTGCTGCAAATGCAGCAGTGTCGCCGTTTAAAAATAGTAAAAGACGCCAGCCTAAAACGCTTTTTTTCAAAAAAAAGTGTGGATTATTGAGGATTTAAGCATGGAGAATGGGTTCAGGAATGACAGTAATATGATAATGGATCAAAAATAAAGCACTTGCCCCGCATAGTTACATCAGGCAATTTTCTTACCTTTCCACACTCTTTTCACAAGTTCGGATAAAGGCCTGTAGCAAAGACGTTCAAGATTTATCAACAAAAACCGTCACATTTTGAAGCAGAGCAGTTTTGACTACCTCACAAAGCACAAAAGCAAGAGCTTTTCCGATGCCAAGCAGCGGATCACCTATAGTTTTAATAACGTAGAGAATACCATTATTGGCCAGGTGGAAGAAGACGGCAATAATATCTGCCTGTATGAATACCGTGGCAAATACATCGGTACCGAGTTCCTGATCTCTTTCTCAAAGAATTCTGTTTCATATAAACTCATCAATGTGGATGAGGGGCAGAATGAAATGGCCAATTAACCGATCATCCTCCGGTGATAATTGATCTGCCCCAGGTGATAATTCAGGTGCGCAAGTAAATGCAGCAAGAAATATTCGGCTGTCATATCATACTCAAAAACTTTCTCAGGATAGTCGGCAGCCAAAGTCTCCTTATCCAATGAACGGATCGTTTTAGTTACTACTGAAACTGTATGATCGATCATCGTTGTAAGTTCTGCTACAGGAATGTCCTTGTTGCTGAATTCTTTTGGGCGATCGCGAACATAACCACTCCTGCCAAGTACGCCGCCTATGTAATGCTGAAGATTCCCCAATAAATGCAAACATAGATTGCCGCCAGGGTTGCTGGTGCCGGGAAGCGCTATCCATAATTTTTTTTCGTCATGATAAGCGTCGATCTCTGTTTTTAATCTCTGGATATCGCGTTCGAATAATTTGGCAAGATTTTCTGTAAGCATAGATGTTCAAAAATTAAGCATTATTATAAACCTTGATCACGGATTCACGTACCGGTAAATTTTTATCAGACACAATAAATTCAAGGATCTCTGCCAACGCAGAAGGCTTTACCCAGATAGAAGGATCGGTATCGGGCATGCTTTTCCTGTTCAGCGGTGTATCTAATGTTGATGGCGCTACCACGGTTGCCGTAATATTTTTTCCTTTGGCTTCTTCATTCAGGTATTCAGCTAATTTGAATAAAAGCGATTTACTTAACCCATACGCAACAAGGTTTTTACCCTGCGATGCTTCAATGGCCGGCCTTGCACCAATAAATACCAATCGTCCATTTCCGTTTGTGAGCATATGTTGAAACAGGGGTTGCGTTACATGGTAGGCAGTTTTAAAATTCAGGTCTATCTGTTTATCTATATCAACAACAGAAGTAGCTGAAATATTTCCCATAGCAAAACCGCCGACCAACATCAGCGCCGCATCAACGGTTTTGTATTGATCGATGACAGCTCGTATAAATGTATTGGTTTCCGAAGCATCACTCAAATTCACAACACGCACATCGAGGTGATCATGTGTGCCTAAATCGGCAACCATTTGTTTGGCCATTACGGTAGCGATCACCTGGTAACCCTTGTCTAAGAATTCTTTCGTTACGGCAGAGCCGAGGTTGCCATTGGCGCCTGTTATGATAACTGTTTTCATGATCAATGGGCTTTGTAAGTTATGCGGGATACGGTTCCTGTAATTTAACTTTTTTTGGTAAATACCGACAGTGAGACTATCATATTATCAGATATGACCAGACTACCGACACCAATTTTAAAATCGAGGCGGTACACTTTAAACTCACCGGTAAAAAGCAGCCCGTCATTTTTAGCAACGGCCGTAAAAGGGAACATGATGTCTTTACTGATACCTTTTATCGTGATCGTTCCCTTCACGGAATAGGTATTGGGCTTATTGCCCGCTATGATCTGTTTGGATACAAAACTGATCCTTGGAAATTTCTTTGTATCCAGGTATTCATCACCGCGAAGATTCTTATCGCGTACATCAATACCTGTATTGATCGTGTTGGCATCAACGCTCACCGAGAACGACGAACTTTTCAGATCGGCCTGGTTAAAAAAGATCTCTCCATCTAATCCCGTCAATTTTCCTTCGATCTCCATTCCTGCATTCCTAACAGATATTTTTACGGAAGAGGCATTCTCTACCAGCTGGTAATGTTGCCCGTAAAGGATATTACTGCATACCAAAATAAAAAAGGAAAGAAAAACGATGTTCGCTTTTTTCATGTATCTATCTGTGTGCCTTTGTTACTTTAAAATTACGCCTGTTGGTGAAACTTCCTCCAAAAAATGTGGGATCCGTCCATCGACTATCGACCATGGCCCATGGACAAAATGTTAACGAGTAGTTAACTGCCTGATGAATCATGGAATTGGCCTATTTATTCTCGAAAAATACAGCCGTTCCGTTAACTTAGCTTTTTTCCTGCAATACAATTTTTATTGAATGAAACGACATTTTTTACGTTCACTGGCAACGGTTCTTTTTGTTTTTACAGCGGGCGCTGGTTTTTCGCAACAGATAGATTCGACAATGGGTACGTATGCCGATCAGTTTCCTACAGAAAGAATGCATATCCATTTCGACAGGACCATCTATAATAAAGAAGAGACTATCTGGTACAAGGTCTATATATTAACGTCCAACGCCGAATTGACCAACCTTAGCAAAAACGTTTACGTGGAGTGGTACGATACAACCGGTAAAATGATCAAGCAAACAGTTGCGCCCTTGTACCAGTCGACCGCCAAGGGGGCATTCGAAATTCCGCATGATTATAAAGGTAATTTTATAAGGGTAAGGGCATTCACGCGCTGGATGCTGAATGATGATCCTGCTTTTGCTTATGAAAAAGAGCTGATCATTAATACGAGTACCATTGTTACAAACCAGAAACCGGTAGTGCTCACTACAAAAGTAGAGACATTCCCCGAGGGAGGTTTTCTGATACAGGGATTGAATACGCGTGTTGCGTTCAAGGCAACCAATCAATATGGTAACCCCGTTTTTATCAAAGGGTTTCTTGTAAATGATAAGAACAAAATTCTGGATACTTTAAAAGTGAAGCATGATGGCATGGGAAGTTTTTATCTCAGGTGCAACGCGGGAGAAACCTATACCTTAAACTGGACGGATGAGAATGGGAAAACAGGCAGCACGCCTGTTTCGGCCGGCAAAACTGAAGGTGTCAGCCTTTCTGTGAAAACCACCAATGAAAAAGCATTGATACAGGTAGAACGTACCGGTAATGTCCCCGACAATTTTAAGAAAATGAATTTACTGATTCACATGAATCAGACATTGTTCTTTAAAATAAATATGAATGCATCAGAAAGGACTTCATTGAAAGCAGAGGTTCCGATAGATGAGATGCCAACCGGGATCTTACAATTGTCTCTATTCACTTCAGATTGGATACCGGTTGCAGAACGCATCGTTTTTATCAACAACCGCCTGCATGAGTTCAATGCAAAGCTGGCCACACCGTTGGTTAGCCTGGATAAAAGAGGAAAAAATGTTTTCGAGGTCTTTGTTTCCGATTCGGCGTCTACCAATATGTCGATCGCTATAACAGATGCGACAGTGGGTGAGCCCGATGCAAACACGATCTACTCCGATATTTTATTAAGCAGCGATATAAAAGGAAAAGTATACAACCCAGGTTATTATTTAGCAAGTGATGCGGACAGTGTTACAGCCAACCTTGACCTGGTAATGCTTACAAATGGCTGGCGGAGATTTGACTGGGATAAGATCAAAGCCGGAATTCTGCCAACGCTAACATATCCAAGGGAGACCGAGCTAATGAAATTATCGGGAAAAGTACTTGGGCTCAAATCAGTGAGCACCGCAACACCTATTATGCTCAACACGATCGTTGTAGGAAAAGACAGCAGCAAGAATTTTCTTTTTTTACCGGTAAATAAAGATGGCAGCTTTGAACAGAAAGGAATGATCTTTTATGATACCGTGAAAATATACTACAGTTTTAACGGCAACAGTAAGCTGGGAGAAATTACACAAGTTCAGTTCGACAATGGGCTATTGCGGCAGGTACAAAAAAAGATCCAGTATGGCGCTAATTATCATCCGTTTTCCTGGAACGATAGTTTGGCGAGGGCAAGAATGAATTATTTTCTTACCGAACAGGAGTTGCTGAAAAAAAGAATGGCTTCTGCCACGCTGCAGGAAGTGATCGTAAAAACAAGGGTTAAAAGCAAGGAGCAGATACTGGATGAAAAATATTCAACCGGTTTGTTTTCCGGCGGTGATGCAACCACTTTTGACCTTACCGATGGTACTATCGGAGCATCGGATATATTATCTTATTTACAGGGCAGGGTTGCCGGTTTAACCATGAGTGGCGCGGGTTCAAATATGACCATGAGTTGGCGCGGTTCTACACCCGATCTTTTTGTAAATGAAATGCATTCTGATGTGGACCAGGTGCAGGGCATTGCTGTTGCGGATATTGCAATGGTAAAAGTATTCCGTCCGCCTTTCTTTGGATCTTTCGGTGGCGGAGCGGGAGGTGCGATCGCCATTTACACTAAAAAAGGAGCCGATTCGCGAAAAGGGGGAAATAGTAAAGGCCTCGACAATACCGTATTAGGCGGCTATTCTAAATTCAAGGAATTCTATAGCCCTTCATATGAGAAACCCAATAATGAAAGTGCTGAAACGGATAACCGGACCACGATATATTGGAACCCATATATTGTTACCAATAAGAAAAGCCCGAGAGTGCGCATTCAATTCTTTAATAATGATGTAAGCAAAAAGCTGCAGGTTGTTATAGAAGGGATCAATGCAGATGGGAAAATGACAAGGGTGGTGAAGTTGTTGGAGTAAAGGTGATGCTTCCGAACCAGTTATCAGCGTAGCTACGTTCAAGTTATATCAATAGAAGAATAACGAAGAAAAAAAGTTATCCCGGATTTCAGGGACGCTTATTCTCTTCGTTATTCTTTTATTGAAAAGGCCGTTATACAATCCCCATCTTCTGCATCAAATAAGTTGCATTCTTAGTTTGCGCAACCCCTTTACGCATTGTAAAATCAAAGGTCAACTCATCATCCTTCAATTCGCTTTCAAAACAAAAATTATCAACCATGCCAGGATGATCTTCTGATAAGACGCCCAGCTCGGTATCATGTGTTGCGATGAGTGATAAACAGGAGTAGTTTAATAATTTCTTTATAAGCAATGCAGTTCCATCATGCTTGTCTTTTGAATTCGTGCCGCGCATTACTTCATCCAATAAAACCAAAGCCGGCGCTGGGTTAGCGAGTGAAACGATGATTTCCTGCAAACATTTCAATTCGGCATAAAAATAAGAAGTACTTTCTTCCAGTGAATCAATGTGGTGAAAGGAAGTTAACAAACGCACTGGTCGGAATACAAACGTTTTCGCAAACACAGGTGCGCCGAGTTGTGCCAGGATCGTATTCAATCCCAGGGTCCTTAGAAAAGTGCTTTTGCCGGACATATTGGAACCGGTGATCAAATGGAGTTTTGAACTCTCTCCTATCGATACATCATTCACCACAGCCAGTTCTTCTTTCATCAACGGGTGCCCCATACCTGTTGCTTTGATAAGCAATTGATCGTTTACGGGTTGCGGGAAAATAAATGAGGGATGATTGTAGTGAAATGCAGCGATGGAATTCAGCAATTCTATTTCACCAAGATTGTCAAACCAGTTCTTGATGTTGGGTTGATGTTGCCTGTTCCATTTTAAATAAGCGAGTGAACAGATCAGGTCAACCATGAAAATGCCATTGGTAAAAAAGGCGAGAATACTTAACCTGAGATCAAATATACCTGTAAGACTGGCTAAGCCCTGAAAAGCCTGCGATGCATGAATGATCTCATCCTGTTTTTTTTGCAAATAAGGATGTTCAAATTTTTCTTCATTAATCAGTTTGAAACATCGCGCGTATTGATTGTATAAATAACTGCGCTTGGAAATATGGAAGTATAGCAGGTTTATTTTTTTCAGGATCGTAGCTTCCAGTAACAATCCCGCGATCGTAAAAGCTAACAGCAAAGCATAGTTATCCCTCCATATACAAAACCCGATGACCAGGATTCCGAGTATCGGCCAGACTATGGAAACGGCGCGCCAGAACCTGGTTGTTAAACTACCAAACCCACCTGCAGGTAACCCTGCCTGAAGTTGGACAAGCGTTTCTTCTTCCCTGAACAATAAAGTATGCGCCAAAAGGTTTTGCCTGAAATCTGTTTTACCAGCCAGTTCTTTCACACATGCCTGGTAATTCTGAATAGCAGCCGGATCGGTAAAAGGTGATGCCAGGTGATTACTTAATTGCTGCTTACCGGTAATACTTCCCGTTCTGTTCAATAAATGAAACAGGGAATGATTGCCAAAAACATTGAGGTCAACTGCAAAACCTTTGGAGGGTGAAAAAGAAGCACCATTATCTAAAAAAGAAGGAATGCCTTTGTTCGTATTGATCTCGTTCTCATTGATCAACACCAATTGCTGCAGGAACTTTATTTTCTTTTTGATCGTCTCCGAAATAAATACCACAATCAAAAAAGCAGTTATACATAATAAAGCAAACAAGAGATTGTATCCTTCGAATCTTACTTTAAATGCAACATAGATAAACCAGGCGAAGAACAGGAATAAAACCAGGCGAATGATGCTGGTTAGCGATAGTTGACGTGTATACTTTTTTTGTTCATCCCGAAACTGGTCAGCCCTTTGTGTGTAGGTATGTAATATGTCATTTTCCATTGCTGAACAATTATGAAACAAGCGAGGTCCCGTCTTCAATAGTTACTGCATAAGTTTTTAATTCTCTTCCAAATTGTGTACGGTATTGTGAAGCCACTTCTTCAACCAGCTTATCTTCCATTCCTTTTTTTACAAGATTGATCGTGCAGCCGCCAAACCCGCCACCCATCATACGGGCGCCTAATACGGATTCATCGTTTCTTACCATATCTACCAGTCCATCCGCTTCAGGGCAACTCACTTCATATAGTTTGCTTAGCCCATCATGCGTGATGAACATTTTCTTTCCGAAAGAATCCATATCGTGATTGATAAGATCAGTACAGGCATCCTGCAAACGTTGTATTTCCTCCACCATGAATTTGCAGCGCTTGTATACTTTATCATTACCACCTGATAAACATTCTTCCACCATTTTACTATCCGCATCACGCAGGCTTTTCACCTCGGGATATTTTTGTTGTATGATGCGAACACCCTCTTCACATTCCTGCCTGCGTAGATTGTATTCGCTTGATGCCAGTGAATGTTTTACACCCGTATCGAATAAAAGAATACTGATATCGCTTGTATCAAACGGCATGTAAGCGTAATCCAGCGAACGGCAATCGAGTCGTATCACCTGTTCTTTTTTTCCGAACATACTGGCAAACATGTCCATGATACCGCACTGCAGCCCCACAAATTCATTTTCCGCTTTCTGCGAAAACAGTACCATACTTTTTTTATCCAGCCCAAGATCAAATAAAGTATTCAGGGCAAAAGCAGTGGCACATTCAACAGCGGCCGAAGAAGAAAGACCGGCGCCTAATGGAACATCTCCCATCACCACTGCATTAAAACCATTGAGGTGATACCCGGCTTTTAACAGTTGATCGGCCACACCCAAAATAAAATTGGGCCATTGTTTATCGCTTGCCTGAAGGGAAGATAGTTTCGTTTCAAAACTCTGAGAAAGATCGCCTGCATACAAATGGATCTCGGTATCATCCCTTTTACTGATCGCAATATAAATGGCTTTATCAATGGCTGCAGGCAGTACAAAACCAAGATTATAGTCCGTATGTTCTCCGATCAGGTTAATTCTTCCGGGCGAACGCACGAGAAGATCTGGTGTTCCAAAATGTTGCTGAAATATGTCCTTGATCTGCGAAATGATCTTACTGCTCTCGGGCATTTGTTTCTGTTTATAACGATTTCAATAAATTAAAGTGTTGTTTCTGAATGCCGCTCCGGGATCACAATGTTTTTATATCCTTTTCCGCGCAATCTTTCGGCAAATTCCTGCTGTACATCATATTCACCATGCACAAGGAATATTGTTTTTAATTTCGATTTGTTCTGGCCGGCAATGAACTGGCAAAGATCATCATAATCGCCGTGTGCACTCATACTGCGCATTTGCCCAACTTCTGCGATCACTTTATATGGTTCCCCAAATATCTTAACTTCTTTCGCACCATTCATCAACTTACCGCCTAATGATCTTGGTTCACAATAGCCCACCATTAATATGGTATTCTTTGCATCGCCGATATTATTCATGATATGGTGCTTCACACGTCCTGCATCCGCCATCCCGCTTGCAGAAATGATCACGCAAGGTTGCGGAAGATCGTTGAGGTGCTTGCTTTCGTCAACCGTTTTTATGAATTGTAATCCTTTAAAATCAAAAGGATCGCTATCAGTTTGCATGATCGCATGTATCGTTTTATTAAAATACTGCGGGTAGGCTTTTACCAGGTCCGTGGCTTCCTTACTTAACGGGCTATCGACGTATACAGGCACCGCAGGTAAACGGTTCTCCAGCTCCAGCTGGTTTAGCAGGAACAGTATTTCCTGCGTGCGGCCCACACTGAATGCAGGAATAATGAGTTTCCCTTTTTTTTCGATGCAGGTTTTATGTATCCACTGCCAGATAGTATCGGTGGCGCCGGTCACATCATCATGCAGCCTGTTGCCGTACGTGCTTTCCAATAATATATAATCGGCCTGCGGAAATGTTGCTGGTGAGCGAAGGATTGCATCATTGTATCGCCCAACATCACCACTAAATGTCAGGTGCGTGGTTTTGTCTCCCTGCACAATTTTCAAATGCACTGCGGCACTGCCGATAATGTGGCCGGCATCAGTGTACAACACTTCTACGCCTTCTTCAATTTTGGTCCATTCATCGTAGTTAACGGATTGAAAGAGTTCGAACGCACGGCCCGCATCTGCCAGGTCGTAGAGAGGTTGGTAAGGAGGCAATCCCTGTCTCGCGCGTTTTTTGTTAATGAATTTGGTATCGTCTCTTTGAATCTCGGCTGAATCTTCCAGTAAGATGGCTGCCAGTTCTTTTGTTGCGGGTGTGGCAAATATGGGGCCCTTGAAACCTTCCTTAACTAGTTTGGGTATCAATCCGCAATGATCAATATGCGCATGCGAGAGAACCAGGCAGTCAACTGCAGATGCATCAAAACCAAAAGATGCATTCATCGGTTCCGTGTCTTTACCCATACCCTGGAACATGCCGCAATCCAGCAATATCTGTTTACCATTATCTAAAGTAAGCAGGTGTTTGGATCCTGTAACTGTTCTGGCTGCGCCGTGAAATGCAATCTTCATACCCCCTCCGCCCCCTAAAGGGGGAACCATTACAGTTCCCGCCCGGAGGTCTATTTTTATTTTATGAATAAATCATCTTAGTACCACTTTCCAAGTCCCCCTTTAGGGGGTTAGGGGTGTTCTTTCTTTTAAAACTCCATGTAATGAAAAACTCCGATACAACTTCTCCTGCAATATTTGTTCCCGTAGATTTACATGTTATGGTTTTCCCTTCCCCGGTGGCAATCGATTCCTCTACCAGGTTCGCGATTGCTTCTCCATCTGTACAGGTAAATGAGATCGTATCCACGGCTTTTTTGAAAAACTTTGCTTCCAGCCCTACTACCAACATACTTACGGCCGGATCTCTTTGGTATACCTGCCCCGAAGCAAGTAAACCCGTGCTCATCTCCGCAGCCATCGACTGCACCGCAAAATACATAGAACGGAAAGGATTTTGGTTGAACCATTTGTATCTAACAGCAACAATAGCATGTTGTTCATCAAACGCTTTGATCCGAAGCCCGGCAAACAATGCTGATGGTAATCGCTGAAACATAAAAAGGCGGAACTTGAGCGGGTTAAGTATCAGCTTACTGAATTGCGGGAACTTTGGGTTCATGATCTTTTTTTCTCGCGCAGCGAAGCGCTTTTGCAAACTACAAAATATCCGCGTTCTTTAACAATACTTTTGCTATCATATGTCGAAATGATTTTATTACATTAGATGTATCATTTCTTTTTTATTCTTTCCCACACTAACAACCCTTTATGTACACCACAAAACGCCGTTTGCCACTCCGCAGGACGAGTTGGTATTTCGTGCTTACTATGACAATTTCCCTCCTGCTTTTATCCTCCTGTACTAACAAAAGAAAACCGGTAGATGTAGACCCAGCATTCAGCAAGTATATCGAAGCATATACTTCCGGTGTGGTCTCCAAGAAAACGACTATCCGCATCCGGCTGGCGGTAGATGCACCTGTAACGCACTCCCTGCATGAAACATTGGAAGAGAGCCTGTTCTCTTTTTCGCCATCGGTTGAAGGAAAAGCCTATTGGGTTGATGCAAGAACCATCGAGTTCAAACCCGAAAAAGATCTTGTGCCCGATGAGTTTTATGAAGTATCCTTTAAATTAGGAAAGGTTTTATCCGTACCCTCCACTTTTAAAACATTCCGTTTCAATGTTCAGGCAATCAAGCCTTCTTTCCAGGTGGAGGAAAATGGCTTACGAAGTATTGGAAAGGACCGTATGATATTAAGTGGCCAGGTAACTACGGCAGATGTAGAAGCCTCCGATGCAGTTGAAAAAGTATTGCATGCACATCTTAACGACAACGATATTGCTATTAAATGGCAACACAATGAGGTAACAAAAATACACAGCTATACTATTGAGAATATCATCCGTAATAACCGCACCGGGAAATTATCGTTGATGTGGGATGGCTCAGCACTCAACGCTGATACCAAAGGCGAAAAAGAAATCTCCGTTCCCGACATCGGCGATTTTAAAGTGATGGATGTACGGGTTGTCCAGGCCGAAGAACAATATGTGCTGGTAGAATTCAGCGATCCTTTGACGAATGGACAGACATTGGATGGATTGATCACTGTAAGTAACCAGGAAAACCCGAGTTATACGATTGCAGGTAGCCAGGTAAAAGTTTATAGCTCCAATCATTATGACGGTGACTACAGTGTAACAGTTAATGAAGGCATCGTTAACGAATGGGGCGATAAATTAGACAAAGCATTCAGCGCGAATATCTTTTTTGAGAACCGTTTGCCTTCTGTTAAGATACAGGGCAAAGGTGTTCTTCTGCCAAACAGCGGAGGTAAAGTAGTACTGCCTTTTGAATCGGTGAATTTGAAAGCAGTTGATATCGCCATCATTAAAATATTCGAGAATAATATCCCGCAGTTCTTACAAAGTTCCACTATAGAGGGCGGTGGCTATGAACTGAGAAATGTTGCCCGGCCATTGGTAGAAGCAACGGTAAAATTAGATGACGATAAAAGCCTGGATCTGCACAAGAAAAACCGTTTCTTACTTGATCTTGATAAATACATCAAAACAGAACCGGGCGCCATTTACAGGGTAAGGATCGCATTTCGTCCCGCCTATTCTTTACAGACCTGTACAGAGATGGCATCGGCCCGTACTGGAAGAAATGAATATGACGGAAGCGATTATGCAAGCGAAGGTGGAAATGACGATGACAACGATTTCTGGAGGCGGTATGATCAATCATACCCTTACGGTTATAATTGGGAACAGCGGAACAACCCATGCAATAAGGCATATTATAACGGCGAACGTTTTGCCAGCAGGAACATTGTTGCCACCAATATCGGTTTATCGGCTAAACGTGGAAATGATAACAGTCTTTTTGTTGTGGTAAACAACCTGATCAGCACAGATCCCATGAGTAATGTGGAGCTGCAGGTATTGGATTTCCAGCAGCAGGTGGTTGGTAAAGGAAGCAGTAACAGTGATGGCATTGCAATGATACCTGTTAGCAGAAAACCTTATTTACTCATCGCCAAAAAAGGAACCGAAAGAAGTTACCTGCGTATTGATGATGGAAGCGCCTTGCCTTTATCAAGATTTGATGTAAATGGAACTGAAGTAAAGAACGGCATCAAAGGATTTATTTTTGGAGAGCGTGGTGTATGGCGGCCGGGTGATAGTTTATTTCTGAGCTGCATCATCGAAGATAAAAATCAGAAACTGCCGGCCGATCACCCGATCGAGTTGGAACTGCTTACACCGGAAGGACAGTTATACAAACGCATTGTGGCAACCTATGCAAGCGATGGCTTTAATGTTTTTAAAACAGCAACCGATGTATCTGCACCAACCGGTAACTGGCTTTGCAGGGTGAAAGCCGGTGGCGCCGTTTTTGAAAAAAGATTGAAAATAGAAACGGTAATGCCAAACCGTTTAAAGATCGATCTGAGCTTTGGAAAAGAGGGCAGTCTCGGCAAGAACGCTTCAGGCAACGGAACACTAACCGCCAAATGGTTATTCGGTGCCACTGCACAAAACCTAAAAGCAAGAGTTGATGCACAACTGTATAGGAAGCAAACAGCATTCCCTAATTTTAAAGGATATGTTTTTGATAACCCTGTAGCCGCATTCGCGCCGCAGTCCAAAACTATTTTTGATGGAACATTAAATGCAGAAGGTGTGGCTTCTGTGAACCCTTCATTTGATGCGGGCACACAGGCTCCAGGTATGTTGCTTGCCAACCTTACTGTAAAAGTTTTTGAACCGGGTGGCAATTTCAGCATTGATAATATCGCGTTGCCGTATCATCCCTACAGCAGTTATGCGGGTGTTAAGGCGCCTGAAGGTGACCAGCAATGGGGTTTCTTATTAAGCGGCCGGTCGCATTCTTTTGCAGTTGCTGATGTGAACACAGACGGAACTCCTGTTACGGGCAAATCAAATATGGAAATAAGCCTGTATAAAATTCAGTGGCGCTGGTGGTGGGATAATAGCGGCGATAACCTGAGCAATTTTACACAGGACCAGTACACCAAACTGATCAAAAAAGAAAAACTCACCATTGACAATGGAAAAGGAGCGTATAGTGTAAAAATTGATGGCGGTTATGGACGCTACATGCTGCTGGTAAAAGACACCCGCAGCGGCCACACCACAGGTAAGGTTTTTTATATAGACAGTGATGACTGGCAAAGCCGTAGTGACGGCGACGCTGCCGGAGCTATCGCCATGTTGTCATTTACAGCTGATAAAACAAAATACAATACCGGTGATAAAGTAAACCTCACCATCCCATCATCTGAAGGTGGCAGGTGTTTGATCAGTATCGAAACCGGGAGCAAAGTAATAAAGACTTATTGGGTGAATACAACAAAGGGGCAAACCAAATTCAGTTTTAAAACTGAAAAAGAAATGAGTCCGAATGTGTATGTGAATGTAAGCCTCATCCAACCGCACGCGCAAACCATCAATGATCTCCCGATCAGGATGTATGGTGTACTGCCCATCATGATAGAAGATAAAAACACGATCCTGAAACCGGTGATACAGGCAAGTGAATCCATCAGGCCGGAACAGAATGCAAGCATCACTGTATCTGAAAGCAATCACAAGAAAATGAGTTATGTGATCGCGATCGTTGATGAAGGCTTGCTCGATCTTACCCGTTTCAAAACACCTGATCCACATGAGAATTTTTATGCGAAAGAAGCACTGGGTGTAAAAAGCTGGGATGTGTATGATTATGTGATCGGTGCCTGGGGTGGTGAATTGCAAAGGATACTTACCATTGGTGGTGATGGTGAAGGCGAACTCTCTTCAAAAACAAGAAGGGCCAACCGTTTTAAACCCGTTGTTAAATTCATGGGGCCGTTTACAAGTAACGGCAGTAGCCGCACACATAGTTTCACGTTACCACCTTATATGGGAAGCGTTCGCGCCATGGTGATCGCAGCAAATGAAGGAAGTTATGGCATGGCCGAAAAAACGATCAAAGTAAAAAAACCTTTGATGTTGCTGGCCACATTGCCACGCATATTGGGCCCATCAGAAGAATTGAAAATTCCGGTTACAGTTTTTGCAACCGAAACTTCCATTAAAAATGTAAACCTGCGTTTACAGAGCAATCCATTTATTGAAGCAACAGGGGATCAGAATATCAGTTTCGCAAAAACGGGGGAACAGGTTGCTTATTTCACAGCTAGGGTGAAAAGCAAAACTGGCATCGGTAAAATAAAAGTAACGGCTTCTTCGGGCAAAGAAACAGCAGTGTATGAAATAGAGATCGATATCAGGAACCCTAATCCTGTTGTTACGCAGGTTACAGAAGCCACATTGCAACCGGGTCAAAGCTGGACTAATACAACAGCCATGATCGGCGAAGGCAATAGCAGCAAAGCAACACTGGAGATCTCATCGATACCTGCCATCAACCTGCAGAAGCGTTTAAATTACTTAATACAATATCCGCATGGATGTATTGAGCAAACAACTTCCTCTGTGTTCCCGCAATTGTTTTTGCACCAGTTGATGGAACTTAACAGTGAGCGTAAATCGGAGATAGATCGTAATATCCGTGCAGCCATACAAAAGATCCAGAATTTTCAAACACCCAATGGCGGCTTTAGTTATTGGCCCGGGGAAAATGATGATGATGAATGGGGCAGCAATTATGCCGGTCATTTTTTATTGGAGGCGTCTGCAAGAGGTTATAATGTTCCGGCATCAGTGTTACAGCAATGGAGAAGTTACCAGCATAGCAAAGCAGTTGCGTGGAATGTCACGGTTCAACCAGGTTATGGAATTGACCTCGCGCAAGCCTATCGTCTATATCTTTTGGCATTGAACAAATCGCCCGAGATCGGCGCGATGAACCGTTTGAAAGAATACAAATTCATTACAGTGGAAGCAAAATGGCGCTTGGCTGCTGCATATTACTTAGTGGGACAAACACAAGTAGCCCTGCAACTCATTTCAGGTTTACCAACTACTTTCAGTGAGAGAACCTATTGGGGCATCAGCTATGGCAGTAATCTTCGCGATGAAGCGATGGTATTGGAAACACTCACCATTATGAACAGGCGTGCAGAAGCAACCCAATTGGTAAGAACGATAGCCGCCGATCTTGCGCAGGATAACTGGTACAGTACGCAAACGACCGCCTATGGCTTATTGGCGATCGCGAAATATAGTGGCTCTATCAAGGACAATGTCAAGATCAATGCAAGTGGAAAAGCAGGCGGGCAAACGCTTTCCATCAGTTCCTCATCAAGTATATCACAAACCGTTGTATCATGGCAGGGTGGTAAAGCCAATACACAGCTTACCAACAATGGAAAGAATGTATTGTATGTAAGGGTGATCAATGAAGGGCAACCGCTGAGTACAGAAATTATTCCATCGAAAAGCAATCCTGATATTTTAGAGGTAAGCGCCACCTATCAAAGCACAACAGGAAATACGATCGATCCAACAAAGATCAAACAGGGGACAGATTTTGTTGCAAAGGTCACAATCAAAAACCCCGGCAGGCGCGGCATGTACACGCAAATGGCGTTAACGCAATTGTTCCCGGGTGGATGGGAAATATTGAATACCCGATTATATAATAGTGAAGGTGGTTTCAAATCATCGGAAAGTCAATACATGGATATACGTGACGACAGAGTCTATCACTATTTCAATATCAAAGCAGGCGAATCGTTAACGTATTATGTGCAGCTGAATGCAGCATACCTCGGCAAGTATTACTGGCCCGGAGTGTATTGCGAGGCGATGTATGATCATACGATCAGCAGTAATATCAGTGGCAGATGGGTGGAGGTAGAACAGTAGCGTGTTTTGATATTGTATAAATGCTGTTGAGGTTGAAGTACTTCTCTGTGCAACTCCGTGTCCTCTGTGTCTCTGTGGTAAAGCCTTCGCTTTGATTTTTTTTCACCACAGAGACACAGAGGACACGGAGTTACACAGAGAGTTTTTAATAGCACAATGTGTAAGCGTATTAGTTAGTTTAAGATGACAATCATTGCAATGAAGTACCAGCTAATTGGCAGGATAAAAAATTGGTCGCTGAAAAAAAAGCTCATAGTATCTGTACTTGCTGTTTTATTTATTGCCTTCTGCTTTTCACTACCGCACAGGCTCTTCAATAATCCTACCAGTTTCTTTATCACCGATAGTGATGGCCATCTGTTAAACGCCTCCATTGCATCAGATGGCCAATGGCGATTTCCGTACAATGAAAAAGTTCCGGAGAAATTTGCAAAGTGCATTGTCGCTTTCGAGGACAAACGTTTCTGGTATCATCCGGGCGTTGATCCGGTTGCGATCATCCGTGCGATCAGGCAGAATTCAGGCAGCAGTAAAACAGTAAGCGGCGGCAGTACGTTAACCATGCAGGTGATTCGTTTGTACAAACAAAATAACAAAAGAAATCTCTGGACCAAACTAAAAGAAAGCATTCTCGCGGTTCGCCTGGAATGTACATACCGTAAAAAAACGATCCTCGCCTTATACGCATCCAACGCACCGTTCGGAAGTAACGTGGTTGGATTAGATGCGGCGGCCTGGCGTTATTTCGGCAGAAGCGCCGAACAACTCAGTTGGGGAGAAATGGCTGCATTGGCGATTTTACCAAACGCACCTTCATTGGTTCACCCAGGTAAAAACAGGGAAATACTTTTAAGAAAAAGAAATTCTCTAATCGATAAACTCGCTGCTAATAAAATCATTGATGCAACAACGGCGGCACTTTCAAAACTGGAACCATTGCCTGGTGAACCCAAAGCATTACCACAACTGGCGCCACATTTACTCGACCGTTTTAAAAAAGAATACACTTCACTAAAAAACGAAAATGCCATTCTTTCTTCAGGCATACAAACCACTATTGATGGAAAACTACAGCAACAGGTAAACCGGATGGTAAGTATTCACCATGAACAATTGAAGGGCAACCAGGTAAACAATACCGCGGCGATGGTGATGGATATTGAAACAGGAAATATCCTTGCATACGTTGGTAATATCTATGAACCGAAAAATGTTTCACTGGAAAGCCATGTAGATGTTTTGGCCGCACCCCGCAGTCCGGGCAGCACACTAAAACCTTTGTTATATGCATCCCTTTTAACAGAAGGAAGTATGCTTCCCACACAATTGGTTCCTGATATTCCTACACAGATCGGCGGTTATACGCCACAGAATTTTGACCTCGGTTTTGATGGCGCCGTACCTGCCAATAAAGCTTTATCACGCAGTCTGAATATCCCTGCGGTGAAAATGTTACAGCAATACAAGTACCAGCGTTTTTACAACGTACTCAAACAATGTGGCTTTAGTACACTCACACAACCCGCAGATTTCTATGGAATGAGCCTGATACTCGGCGGATGCGAAATAACACCTTTTGAACTGGCCGGCGTATACAGCAGCATGGCAAGAATGTATTTGCACCAGCGAAAAAATAAAGGTGAATGGAATGAGGAAGATTGGTTTATGCCTCAGTATGCAAAGTCAAAAGTTAAAAGTCAAAAGTCAAAAACAAGCGATACCAGACTTCAGACTTCTAACTCCAGACTTTTTGATTACCCGTCGATCTGGAACACATTCAACGCCATGAATGAAGTAATGCGCCCCGGTGAAGAGGGTTTGTGGAATTTATTTGCATCCTCTCAAAAGATCGCATGGAAAACAGGCACCAGTTTTGGTTTCAGGGATGGATGGGCCATTGGACTAACCACAAAATATTGTGTAGTGGTATGGATGGGAAATACAGATGGAGAAGGAAGACCCGAGTTGACAGGCATCAATACTGCCGCACCTTTATTGTTTGATATTTTCCGTTTACTTCCCTCTTCACCCTGGTTCGCTTCTCCTTCCGATGGATTTATCTATCTTCCTGTATGCAGATCATCCGGTTTTAAAGCGGGTATGGATTGTGCGGAAGCTGATACGATACTCGTGAGTAAAACGGCGCTGGCTTCTGCAACCTGCCCCTATTGCCGCACCATTCATCTCGACAGAACTGGTATCAACCGCGTAAATGAAAGTTGTGAATCGCCTGCAGATATGCAGCACCAACCATGGTTTGTACTCCCTCCTACCATTGAATATTATTATCGTGCGAAACACCCCGGTTATCGCCTGCTACCTGCTTATAAAAACGGGTGTGTAACAGAAGCATCGAAAGCATTGGATATTATTTATCCCGACGAAGGCGCTAAGATCTATATCCCTTTAGAAATAACAGGTGATAAAGGAAACGTGATCTTCAAAGCCACACACCGCAATAACAATGAAAAAATATTCTGGCACCTGGATGATCTGTTTATGGCAACAACTGAACAGTTTCACCAGTTATCAATCAATCCATCGCCGGGAAAACACAGGCTTACAATCATTGATAAAGATGGCAACAGTGTTACGCGCAATTTTGAGATATTGCAAAAAGACAAATGACCCAATTAAATATAATGGTTGTATTATTTATAGCGAATCATGCACTGTCATTGCGAGGAACGAAGCAATCTGTGTCTCGAATGGTAGAGTGATAAAATTTTTCAAGTATTCAAACACACCGCTGGTTCAGTCCACAAGTTGCTCCGTTCCTCGCAATGACGCACGGGCAGCTTTATATTATTCGAAAATCACAAAATTTTAAAGTCTAATTGTATGAGTCCGTCTTAATTTTTCAAATAAGGATAACTACTCTCCTCCAAAGCCTTTGGCCGCCATTCACTGAAGAACCCCATTATTTTTTTCTTATTATAGCTTTTCCCTTCTTCAAGATAAGATGAGTTCTGTGTATGGATGAGTTTGCCGTTTCCATCGAGAATAAGGAAAACAGGAAACCCAAAACGGTTGGGGAAACCGTATTGTTTAAATATCTCGAAGTTCTTTACTTGTGGACTATAGTTAAGATGATACACTACATAATCTGCATTGATAGCAGAATCCATTTGTTTGTCTGTAGTAGTAAAACGATTGAACTCTATGCACCAGCTGCACCAGTTGCCACCCGCTTGTATCAATACATGTTTCTTTTCCTGTTTCGCTTTCGCGACAGCAGCAGCGATCTCTTTTTTTGCATTTTCCAACGGATGATACAAACTATCTGCATAGTTGGCCTTCGACAGGAAAGATCCCATCACTAAGAAAAAAAACAAGATATATTTTTTCATGGTAGAAAGTTTTATTGGATTAACAGAAATTATCTGTTTTGTTATCTAAATATAACAAGTACTTATGGCTAAAGGAAATGAGATTTTGCAGACGTCCACGACGTAATTTTTGGAAGGTTGTTCTCAGCCCCATCGGGGCGTCCTGTTTGTAGAAAGGGTATGGAAAAGGTAACTAGCTCCGTAGTCTGTATGTAAAAGGTTTCGGTGTGGCAGCAGTCCAAAAATCGGC
>JAZKBI010000010.1:0-40248 GCA_040388705.1 Bacteroidota bacterium
ACTTCCCAGATCGATGATAAAACCGCATAGTTGTCTTAGGCGGGAACCGCCGGGTATCCGCCTTAGGCGGAAGACCCGTCGGGGAACACTCCGCGTTTTCTGCGGCGGGGTAATGGTGTAGATTGTATAGTGCTGGATTGTTTTTTGGGGCGACACCCCGAGACGAAAAAGGGTGTCACCCTGCGAAGACGAAAAAGACGTTCGCGGGGAACACCCTGCCTTTTCTGCCTCAGCGGATAATGGGAGAACCAAGACATTGCGAAGAAGGGAAAGATCTGCTTGCAAAAGCCAGAAACATGTCATATCTTGATGCAACTCCCCCCGGTATTATTTCATTCAATTATTTATTGCCACCAAAAAACAGCTTATGAAATACCTAATCGTATTATTAATGGCCTGTCTATGCCTGAACAGTTCCGCCCAAAATGGCCCAGGACGTGCATTCTGGATAGCGACCTTTGGGAATCAGAATGTTTACAAAACAAAAGGGGTACTTACCGTAAAGAAATTTTATTCTCTGGGCAGTGTCACAACTGATCAGCGGGATTTCGCTTTGATTCCAAATCCATACCCCGCAGGTATTGTAACGCAAACAACCATAGCAACACAGATATCCGGGCCGATACCCGCTGTAGGACCGACTGGCGTTGCTGTTGCAGCTTTGATGACAACGACAACAACAGTATCGACCATTCCAGCTTCTACAGTTATTGTGACTGTACTTCCTGGCACTCCCTCTGCCGCAATAACACCTGCCGCAAACACAACAGTGAGTTCTTCAGTGACAAACTACAGTGTACCGCCTGGTACGCCGGGGGCAAAATTTTTGAGGTACAAAGTTGTTGGTGAAGAAGGTGATTACAAATACATCAAAATATTACCCGGTTGCTATTTCGGCGGCCTTCCGTCGCCGCAGGATACTTCAATTCTTTATAACGCAGCAGGAGCGGTGTTTGCGGATAAGCCGGAAAATTATGTTTTCAAAGTAGATAAAAAGCAGCTAACCCTGAATACTCATTATCTCGCAAGCAGTGCTTTAATTGGGAAATTGATCACTCTTCCTGTCAGATTCAGGAATAAATATTGGGACGGCAACAATACGGATGTACAGGGTACACTGGCCCTGGGATATGGTTTCGGCTGGAGATATAAACTGGGTAACAATCCTTATCACACACATTATCTCTCAACTATATTTTATGGAGTTGGGATCAGCCAGCAAAAATATTTCAGTGTCGGCAGGAACGTAACTACTGGCAAGGACACGACGACAGCAAAGACCGATGAATTCGCGATTACTTATTTATCATTTGGTATCGCTTATGAATATGACAAATTTAACATCGGCATATTTTGGGGCAGAGATAAAATGTTTGGATCACTTCGCGACTGGGCATATCAGGACAAATGGTGGTGGGGAATTGGAATTGGTTACGAACTGTTTAAATAATTTTCGTCTCTCAGGGTGTCACCCTCAGCCGCTAATCCAGCACTATACAATCTACACCATTACCCCGCCGCAGAAAACGCGGAGTGTTCCCCGACGGGTCTCGCGATAGCTGACCCGGCGGTTCCCGCATAAGGAGAGATGGAGAAAATACAACAGGTATAAACCGCAATAAAACGTTTTAATTTTCAAAATACCTTGCATTCAATCATGAGTGTAAGAAAAAAAATAACAGAACCGAACGGTGTATTTTTTATCACGTTCACCTGTGCAAGGTGGCTACACCTGTTCCGGTTGACCAATGGTTATGATGTAGTGTATAAATGGTTTGATCATCTGAAAGCGCAGGGCCATTGTATTGCCGGGTATGTGATCATGCCGAGTCATGTTCATGTACTGATCGGGTTCCGTACCTCACGAACATCTATCAATACCATTATAGCTAATGGAAAGAGATTTATGGCGTATGAACTGGTTAATAAACTGGAAGCGCAGGGTAATAAAGAAATGCTGGAACTCCTGGCATCTTATCTAACTAAAACGGAAAGGTTGCAGAAACAAAAGCATAAAATGTTTCAACCTTCATTCGACTGGAAGGAATGCTACAGCCTGCCTTTTATGCAGCAGAAAGTTGATTATATGCATTTGAATCCGTGTAAAGCCGGTTTAGCAAAACTACCAGAAGACTATCAGCATAGTTCGGCTAAATATTATTTCACCGGTGAACAAGGTGTATACCCAGTGATAACTTATATGGAACTACAGGATATTGATTTAACTTCCCAGATCGATGATAAAACCGCATAGTTGTCTTAGGCGGGAACCGCCGGGTCAGCTATCGCGAGACCCGTCGGGGAACACCCCGCGTTTTCTGCGGCGGGGTAATGCTGTAGATTGTATAGTGCTGGATTGCTTTTTTAGGGTGACACCCTGAGACGAAAAAGGGTGTCACCCTGCGAAGACGAAAGCTGCACGATAATGCCATGATACTTCGATTACGCTCAGTACGTAAGCTGGTATCAAAAAATATCATTACACTATACAAAAAACATAAGTTTCAACAACTGAGCAAATCGAATTATTTTAAACCGCTGTTACTAATCCGGAAATAATCGAACGATACATTAAAAGGGGTATTGGGTTTATTAGTACTCTTATCAAAATAAAAAGTGCTGGTCATACTTTGTGTTACTACTCCATCGCAGGCTATCAGGCCGGCTTTAATATCTTTGAGCATAATATCAGCAGTAGCCAACATTTCATATTTGGTTCCATCCCACGAATACCAGGCCTGGTAGATACTTCCTTTTTTCTCCAGTTTCAGGTACAGGTCCTTATTACCGGTCACTTCCTCTTTTATATCTACCCATTTCATGGATTTTGCGATCCCATTTTCTTCCAATAGCAAGTCAATGGTACCTGGCTGTACGCCAGTTTGTCTCCTGGTTTTAATCACTGCCCTAAACATGAGTTTGAGAAAATTATTATCATCCTGGTAAACAAAAATGCCGGCATTTTCAGGCTGGGCAGGTGTACGGGAGCAAACCAGCTTTGTTTCAATGGTCCAGTCGTTATTGGCACTTTGTAATAACAGATTGCGGGCATTGTTGCTGCCTTCTGATACATCGCCCGGTTCGGTAGTTATCGTAAGCGCACCTGGTTTGGAAGATAAAGTATGTGTAGCGGTATTTTCTCTTATCCATTTCCACTGCGGACCTACAGCCCTGTTATTAAATTCATCACTTGCAGATGCTACATCAAAATTAATGTAGTATGCATTTTTTTCGTTGGTGTTGTGATCAATATAATTGATGATGGCGGTACCGGGAATAGCTTTTAATTGTTCAATTTCTACTGCAACATTTTTATCCGTTGCAGTGGCTTTTATTACCGGGATAGCTGATGCTTCGGTTAGTAAATAACTATAGGCTTTGGTGGTAGCAGTAAAACCGGGGATTGCTTTTCCATCCACCATAATAGAGGCAGGGCTAAGGTTCGGCATTACTTTTACAGGATATCCGTTTGTGACTGTTTTACCTGCGTAGGTTACTTCTGCAGAAATGCTGGCAACACCGGGATTTTTTGCGGTTATATTTCCTTTTGCATCTACAGTGGCAACCGCATTATTATTGCTTTTATAGATAACTGTTCCTTTGCGCAGATCCAGGAAACTATCATCGGATAAACTGGCAGTAACACGGGTAGTAGCTGTATTACCCATTTGCAAAACTATTTTATCTGTACCGGCAACTACTGTTTTTAATACCGGGTTAAAAGTACCGGACATAACAGCCGATACCGAGCCACGGATATCTTTAGAAGATGCGCCGATCTCAAAAATATAATTACCCTGGTCAAAAGTTATCTTGTTGTTATTAGTATCCCAGAACCAGAGGTCGGCACAATCTATGGGTATGGTAACTTTTTTAGTTTGGCCTGCGGGAATAGTTACCCGTTTAAATCCTTTCAATCTTTTTATGGGACGTTGTAATGCGGCTGCGCTACCCGGCGTTTTCATATATACCTGTACAATCTCATCGCCATCTACTTTACCGGTATTTTTTACATCTACTGTTACAGCCACTGTTCCATTTGGTGTAATAGCTTTTTTATCGATTGAAAAATTGCTGTAAGCAAAATCAGTATAGGATAATCCATAACCAAATTCATAAGACACATCCTTATTAAAATACCAATAGGTGCGTCCGTTTTTACCAGCACCGGAACGTAATGTGTAATCATTAAAATCGGGCAGATCATTTACTGACTTATACCAGGTAAGGGTTGACTTACCACCGGGGTTTACTTCTCCGAATAATATTTTAGCCATGGCTGCACCCTGTGCCTGCCCGTTATAACCGGTAAAAATGATGCCTGGTATGTTTGTATTATTTTTAAACGATTCCACTTCTACCATACCCATTGTTTGCATTACCACAATGGTGTTTGGGTTTACAGCTGCCACTGCTTTGATCAATGCTTCCTGGTTGCCGGGTAATGTTAATGAAAAACGATCAGATTCTTCCCGGCCGGTAGTTTGATCGGTACCAACAAAGATGATAGCAGCATCTGCTGACCTGGCCATGTCCAGTGTTTCCTTATCGGTAGCCGGAGCTTCCGGTTCTTTAAATACCAAAAACACTTCCTGTGCGCCGGTAATACCCAGTGTATTTATTTTTGCAGTTACAGTAACTGCGCCGCCAAAAAAGCGGTTAGCACCGGGAGCTTGCGGACCACTCACTACTTTTTTTGATGCAATGATATTACCGGTAGCAGAACCCACTCTTGCTTCAATTACGCCGCCATCATAGGTAACACTCATATTAAAACGGATAGAATCCAGTTCGCCTACGTTTACATTACCGTACGCTATCCAGTCGCCATTTTTTATTCCACGTAGCGAAACACGGCCAAAGCGGGGTTCGGTAATTAATCCTTTCGAAGAGTTATCATACTTGGTTATATCATATTCTTTGGCCTTGCCATCTTTTGCAATGGTGGCAAAACTGTTCAGCGAATAAAAATCATTTTTTCTTTCTGTGTTACCGCCTGCTCCGTTTAATATTTCAACCGCCAGGCCGTGATCTTTTACGTAGTGTTGTAAACCCAAAAGTGGTGTGCTTTCCAGCGTAGGTTCTACGCTGCCGGAATAATCACCTAATTCCATTTTATTAGCCATCGGTCCGAATACAGCAATTTTTTTAATTACAGCAGGATCAAGTGGCAATGCTTTTTGCTTTGTTGTTGATGCCACATTGTTTTTTAATAACACGGGCGTTTTGGTAGCAATTTCCATTGCCAGGTCATTGTGGGCAGGATTATTAATTATATTAGATCGTATTCCGGCAAAGGGAACAATATTTTGCGGATCAAATTCGCCCAGGCGCATACGAATGGTAAAGATGTTGATGAGGGCACGGTCTATAACGGCTTCGGTGATCAGGCCTTTTTTTAGTGCTTCTATCGCACTTACCTGGTACACACTGCCGCAATCCGTATCTACTCCCACGGTTAACCCGATGGCAGTAGCAGCTGCACCATCTTTAGCATAATTATGTCCCCGAATCATATCAGATATAGCACCGCAATCACCGGTAATGTATCCATCCATTCCATAGGTTCTGCGAATGATAGAATCTACCAAAAATTCATTGGCCGACATGGGTGTTCCGTTTACGGCACCATACGCCGTCATGATCGCAGGTAAATTATTTTTTTCGATCAATGCCTTGTAGGGCGTTAAATAAAATTCACGCAGGTCCCTTGCATCCATATTGGAGCTGCCGGTATGCCTGTTATATTCTGTATTGTTGGCAATAAAATGTTTGCCACATGGAACGGCTTTCAGGTAAGTAGGATCGTTACCCATTAACCCTTGTATAAAACCAGCGGATATTTGTGAAACTAAAAATGGATCTTCTCCAAATGTTTCTGCGGTGCGGCCCCAGCGGGGATCACGGGCAGGCTCTACCACCGGTGACCAATACGTAAGTGTAAAGATCAGATCATGATTAAAGCCTCTTGCTTCGTCTGCTATTACGGTAGTTTCTTTTTTTATTAAGGCAGGATCCCAGGTACAACCCGCTGCCACACTATTGGGAAAGGAAGTTGCCGTCATCCCGCTGTTGTTATTCCTACCCATTACACCATGCAATGCTTCTCCCCATACATCATATTTATTTACGCCCAGCCGTGGTATGGCCGGCATGGTATTACCTAACTGGCTCATTTTTTCTTCCTGCGTCATTCTTGATACCAGGTCGGCAGCTCTTTCACGAAATGTATAGGCCGTATTTAAATAAATGGGCTGATCGGTTACCGGCTTTTCCGGTATAAAAGCCATGATGGTAATACAACAACAAAATAGTGTGAATATTTTGATGAGCGACTGTTTCATCTTTATCGTTTTAAAATCACAAAAATAAAGGGAGTGTTGTACAATTTACAATGCATACTCGAACAATCACCAACTCTTACATTAAAAATAAAGAGCGGATAGGATGAATACTAATTATTCAAAGGAAATGAAAGTTGTGCTTTAACTCCCTTTGCCTTGTTTCGTGTCTTCACAAAACACTTCTCACTGATCTACGCCGGTGTCGTACGGGTTTAACTTTACCACATGTAAGGTATTTTCGGGACGAGTTATGGTGGTGGCGGCTGCCAGGCATCATATTCGGTATCAAATTGATCTTTTGTGTGTAATTTATAGGAGTCCTTTGTTGCATCGTTGGTATCCCATATTTTTTTTATCTCAGTAATATGCTCCTCCCCGATCTTCCAAACACCGGGAGTTGCGGTTTGGTTACTGGCGGCTGCATTCATTGCTTTGGCACGTGCCATACTGGCTTCAGCAATGGTACCGATCGGACCTGTTACCACCCTCTCCAATTCTGTTTTTGCATCAAGACCTGCCTGCTCCACTTTAGCCTTGACGGCTTCGTTTTTTACTTTAACACATATCGCAGAAAGTTCGTCCCATTGATCGGCCTCGCCGATCTCCACATCGTCTTC
Organism: Bacteroidota bacterium; assembly: GCA_040388705.1. Lineage (GTDB taxonomy): Bacteria > Bacteroidota > Bacteroidia > Chitinophagales > Chitinophagaceae > Sediminibacterium. The sequence continues at coordinate 6,962 of JAZKBI010000010.1, forward strand.
ATTATTCTCATACAGCTCTTCCAGGTATTCCACTTGTTCATAGAGTCGTTTAAAATAGGTCTTCTTTTTTTCAGGTGTATCCGCCGCATTAATAGCCGTAATAATTTCTTTCATCGCAGCAACAGTAAAATTTTCAAGTAGTTTGGGAGAGTCGGCCTTGGGAGCATCTACTTTTGCAGTTGCAGGAAATTCATTTTCCTCCCAGTATTTGCCGCCCACTTCAGCGGAAGAAAATGCTTTTTCTCCGTCGCGTTTTTTATCACTCTCACCATGGTCCTCACCCGCTACATTTAATTTCCCCGCATCAAGTGCTAATTGCATCACATGAACGGCTGGTAATGAAAGAGCCGATGATGATCCTTTTTGTTGTGAGGATGCGTTCGAATCCTGTTGTGTGCTGTTATCTATCTTCGGAGCATGCATGTAAGAAAGTTAGTAAGAAATATTTAAAAAGTACATAAATTTCGTATCCGGCAGGGTGTGACCCTTAGGCGCTAATCCAGCACTATACAGATTTAACTTCCCAGATCGATGATAAAACAGCATAGTTGCTTTAGGCGGAAGACCCGGCGGGGAACACTCCGCGTTTTCTGCGGCGGGGTAATGGTGTAGATTGTATAGTGCTGGATTGTTTTTTTAGGGTGACACCCTGAGACGAAAAAAAACCAGCATTGAAACCACGCTAACTTACAGTTCGACTATTAACCCAGATAAACCGACTTTTAGAATTTAATCTTGATCCCCCAGTTGGCTCCAAAGCCATCCAGCGGGGCATAGATATCCTTGAATACAGGGTTGGTTATAGATCCTGTATAAATATTTTCAAATTTTGTTTGTCGTGTATCTCCGATATTTTCAAAATTCACATAGACTGAAACCTTCTTCCATAATTTTTCTGCCAGGAATCCAGCCAACCAATAGCCTCTACCCATACTGCCATCACCTCTTGTTTGTTTACTGAAATAATATAACTCTGAGCCGAATTTCCATTTGCCCTCTATCTCGTAGACCAATGCTTCGTTAAGACGATGTTTAGGTGTCAAGGGATTTTTGGTATCTGTAAAAGTATACCCAAGATAAAGAGCCAGTTCATGATAAGTTAACCGGATATTGGTTTCCGCACCTTTGGAGTTCATGTCTGTGGACAGGTTTTTTAAAATATACTGACCAGTTGTATTGGGAGAAAGAACTAATGGGTTTTGAATAACAGTATAAAAGAAAAGCTGGTTAACGCTTGCATTGATCTGGCCAAAACTGATACGATAATTCAAATCTCCGTTCAATCCATAACTTCTTTCCAGTTTATTAACTGCCGCATTTACGGGCAGTACATTTTTATATAGTAATGTTTCTGTTTCCTCAGTAAAAATAGTGGGCGCTTTATAGCCGAGTCCGCCACCTATCCGGCTCGTAAATTCAGGACTGATCTTGAAAAGGAATGCAACGCGTGGTAGAAATGCAAAACCATACTCCGATACGTGGTCAACCCGAAGGCCGCTTTCGACAATGATCTTCTCAGTGGCATTCCAGGTATTTTGTATAAATGCACCTAATGTATTTTGACTATAATTTCGCAGGGAGGATACATTTATTTGTTCCTCTGAAAAATGGTCTGTCAAAAAATTGACACCGGCTACCCAATCCGTTTTAAGGCCCTTAATCGTATAGCCGGTTTCAGTAAAACTGCTAACCTGTTTCCCGTTAAAATCATAGCCCCGTGCATTAATTACCCGCTTATAAAAGCTGATACTGTTTTTAAAATAAACGTTTTTGTTTTCCTGAATCTTTTTATCAAACGAAAGTTGAGTAGATACACGAGCCGTTTTATTTTTTTCAAAATAGCTGTGAACATTGTCTCCACGGCCCTCGATATATTGTATATCTCCGGCTAACCTGTTTTCAAAAGTTGTATTAATACCGAAGTTGAGTTTGGTATTATCATTGAAGTAGACGAATAACTTTGGATTAACTGTGTAACGTTCGAACTTCGGGATAGCAGAGAACCCAATGCCGGCTGGGTCAAATGCCTTATTTGTGTTTCTGGAAACAAAAAAAGTGACCCCTGTTTTCTTAAACCGTTCACTATAAAAACTATTGACATCTAAGCCGCCTGCTGACGTTCCATTCAGATGAAAATTTAATTCATAATTGTCCGTAGGTGTCTTTGAAATCAGGTTAATCAATCCGGCAATTGCACCCCCACCATACAAGGTCGATGCGGATCCCTTGATGATTTCTACCTGGCGTAAATCCAATGGCGGCGTCTGTAATAAGCCGAGCCCGGAAGCTGCTCCTGCATATAAAGGAAACCCATCCCTCAGTATTTGCGTATAGCGTCCGTCGAGTCCCTGTAAGCGGATAGAAGCATTACCGCTTGTTGCGGAAGTCTGTTGCGTTTGTACGCCGGTACTTTCGCTCAGTAACATTTTTATATCGCCCGGACGCATTTCCCCTTCCTCATGAATTTCTTCATCGGAAATGATCTCAGCTCTTGTGGGGGTATTGTTGATACTTCGGTTGGAACGCGTACTGATCACGGTTACACCTTCCAGCTCCTCCGCAAACGGATCAAGCAAAATAGTAAATTGATCTTTTGACTCATAAGGAAGCTCTATGGATAGTTCTTTATCCTGGTAAGAAACAGCGTCACATTCTATTTCATATTTTCCCTTTGGTAAATTAGAGAACAATATTAAACCACTTGTATCTGCATTGGCATGAAGATGAAGTTTGGGAAAGTTGACAGTCGCGCCTGTTACAGGCATTTTGGTTTTGACGTTAATGATCTTGATCCGGAGATTTTGTTGAGCCAGCAATTTGGTACAAATGCATACCAGCATTAGTAAAAATATTTGTTTCATGAAATCGGAATTGGTAAGGCAATAAAATGGATTGATTAAACCCGCAGGAGGCAAGGGCTTATCAGATCCGGATATTGCAAACGCGAAGAAAAATCCGGGAGTCAGGAACAAACCGGATTATCGTGGAAAATTGCCGTAACGAATTGTAATAGCAGAAACTGCTTTTAGCATCAATTGAAAGAGTTGGCTCAGAATATATTTGATTAGCTGAAACATTGCCCGTTTGTGTGCATACGCAGGAAGCAGTAGAACAAATCGCTGGTGGTGCTTCAGTCCATTCTACGGTAGTCAGCATAAAAAGCAAGCTGGCAACAATAATAAACCCCTTCCTGATAAAGCGGTGATCCAGCAATCTTTTCTTATGAAAAAGATTTTTTTCGAATACCAGTATTCTTTCACTGATACCCAAAAACAATGCGAATACGGTAGAAAGTAAATTGCCTTTTCTGGATTTGCCGGGTAAGACTATTTTACGGAACATAGTGAACACAAATAGTATACTGTCAACTGCCAGCAAAAATAATTGTGTCGCTATGTTTTTCAATGATGTCAAATCGGAACAAAAGTAAATGATTATTTTAATGTGGGTTCAGGATGGCTTTTTCGATCACCTTCGGGTCGTTGGTATCCAGCTGGTAAATCGCGTGGTAAACTTCTTTATTCGCTGTGGCGCCGGTATAGACTGGTGATTGGGCGCGAACCGGGGAGATAATGAGAACAAAACTTAATAAGGCAAAAAAATATGGATTTCATAAAAGTTACATGTAAAGGTCTTTCATGTCGGTGGCAACAACAGGCAGGAGCCTCGAGTCCTCGATGGCGGCAGTACGGTGCCCGATCCCTTTCATATAGGCTTCATTTGATTCAAACGCAAGAAAGCTGTTAACACTGCTTTGTTTAATCAGCATAACAAAATCCCATCGTTCATCACGCGGGCCTATCAGGAAAGCGTCGCTTCTTCCCATGAACAAAACTTCTCCGCCTGATTCTTTGAGGAAAGGCAAAGTATGTTCAATATATAATTGAAAAGCCAGTTCACCGGGTATGGGTTGCGATGGTATCAGTTCCGGGGAGGCTGAATAATCCGCTGTTTCGCGGAATCGGAGCAGGTTCAGCATCACGACCGGGCCCTTGATTTGTTTCATGATAAAGCCCCGCCCAGCTTCCTGGGTCGGCATCAAATATTGTTCTTTCATATCGTTACTTATTTACTTTAAGTTTTGAGTATTCTTTGGAGCTGCCTGGCTGTTTTAAAACCACATTGAGTGGCTATATATTCAATTGTATATTCAGGATTATTGATCATTGTACTTGCATATTCTTTTCGCAAAAGGGTCAGGTATTCCAAAACGGTAGAACCCGTTTTTTCTTTAAATACCCGGCTTAAATTCCTTGGGCTCATTCCCACAAGTGATGCCAGTGATTCAATGCTGTTCTCCTTTGAAAGGTTTTCAATCAGGTAATCCTGTACCTCATGGATCTGCGGATTGATGTGGTTTCGGTAATCCAGGTAGATACTTTGCTGCCTGTGTTTCCCGCTTCTCCTGTGGTAGACAACAAGCCCCCTCGCCACCTTATGGGTAAACAGCGGTCCTTTCAGATCTTCGAGGATAGCCAGGGCAAGGTCAATACCGGCGCTGATACCTGCACTGGTATATACATTGTTGCTTTTTATAAACAGGATATCCGTCAATACTTTTGCCCTGGGAAATTCTTGCTGTAAGGCAGGCACCCGTCTCCAGTGTGTTGTACATTCTGTATCTGTTAACAGGCCCGCGTGCCCGAGGGCAAATGCGCCGTTGCAAATGGAACATACCAGCACTTTATCTTCACCGCATTTTTTTAGCCATTTAAAAAAATCAACTTCCCCACGAAAAGACATGCTTTGAATGTATTCATGGTGCATACCCGGAACAAAAACGAAATCGCCTTCTTTCAAATCGGCCTCATCATATTTTGGCAGTTTACCAAAGCCAAGGCCTGCAGTACTTACCGGCTCACCACTGAATTGATAAAACTCCAGTTCAATTTTGAAACCGTAGAATTTGGCTTCTGTAAAAACCTGCACAGGCCCGGCCAGGTCAAGTAATTCAACAGTTGGCGGAATAATAAAAGCGATCTTTCTCATAATTCTTGTGTTTACAGGGAGCAACCAAAGGTAAATCGATGCTTACAATACTTTCGGACAATATAGCGTCTGAAAAAGACAATCAATAAGTAATGGTAATGCCGGCTCCCAAACCCATATCACTATCATAATGCGTGGAAAGTGAAATGTATTTTGTTACCACGTATCGAAAACCCACCATATATTCCTTGTCGGTATTGGCCATAAAATTAAAGCGCAGTCTTTTGGATACGGGCACGTCTTCCCTTCCCAGCTGGAGCCTGAGCTTACAGTCGGTATCGAACCTTGCACCGGCTTTGACGAGCATCGGCAGTGTATACTCCGCACCAATACAGAACACTTTGCGGTCATCTTTTGTATTGATGTTGCCGAAAAGATCCTTCTCCGGTTCTTCCATCTTCCGGTGCCTGATATCAAATCCGGCATATGCATATAACCACTGCATTTTTCCAAGGTACCTTCCTGCATGGATCTCGGTTTCATAGCCATTTTCTTTTGTTAAGCCTATCCGCCATTCTGCCTGCAGTTGCCAGCGCGTGTTTGCGAATTGCAGTTCTCCATCTGATCCGTTTGATTCCAGTCCCAGCTTCGCCATCGCGTGAAATTTCCTGTCATCGGCATATACTTTTTTGAGTGCCTTTACAGGGTCGCCGATCTCAGGGTTCACAGGCGAGCCTTCATAACTGAACAGCCTTCCCATCCCACTCATCATGTGATAGAGGATATGACAATGGAACCACCAATCGCCGCTTTCCGTTGCTGCGAATTCTAACGTATCGGTTTCCATCGGCATAATGTCCAAAACATTTTTTAAAGGTGCATAATCGCCTTGTCCATTTAAGACACGGAAAAAATGTCCGTGCAAATGCATTGGGTGGCGCATCATGGTGCCGTTGTAAACAATGATCCGTACGTTCTCCCCTTTTTTGATCATGATCTTATCTGCTTCCGAAACGGTTTTGTTGTCAATCGTCCAGACATAACGGTTCATGTTGCCGGATAAATTAAAGGTGAATGTTTTGGTAGGTGCATCGGGCAGTGTTGTTTTTTCTGTTGACTTTAGCATGGCATAGTTCAGGGTCACGATTTCTTTTGTACCACCGGCTTCAGGATACATTACGGTATTCATGTCCATCTTCTGCAAACTCATTTTCATACCCATATCATTCATCTCACCATTCATCTTCATCATATCATTCATCATCTTCATTCCTTCGAAATATTTTAATCTGCCCATTGTATCTGCCGCTACTTTCTCACCCATGCCAAGCCAGAGCGTAGTTGATTTTGTTCTGTCTTCTGCAGTTGCAGTGAATGCGTAATTTTTATTTTCAGGAATTACCACCAATACATCATAGGTTTCTGAAACAGCGATCAGCAATCTGTCCACCACAACAGGTTCTACATCTTTACCATCATTGGCTACCACCGTGATCTTACCGCCGCCATAGTTCAGCCAGAAATAAGTGGAGGAACTCCCGTTGACTACGCGGAGTTTAACCGTATCACCAGCTTTAAATCCCATCGCATGGTTTTCCGGTTTGCCGTTGCTGAAGAAATGATCGTAATACACATCACTTACATCCATCGCGTTCATTCGCTTCCATTCATTAACAATCTTGGTTTTGAAATGTCCTTCCCGGATCGCTTCTGCATAACTTTGCGTACTTCCTTTTCGGATCCCATACCAATCTGTTGCATTGTGCAAGGATCGGTCCACCTCTTCAGGATTCTCATCTGTCCAGTCACTCAATAGCAGTGTATGTTCTTTTGCACGCGGTTCGTTTTTTTTATGGATCACGATCGCACCGTACATCCCGCTTTGCTGCTGCATCATGGTGTGCGAGTGGTACCAGTAAGTCCCGTTTTGTTTGATTGGGAAAGTATAGTAATGAGTTCCACCCATTTCGATCGGTGCGGTGGTCAGGTACGAAACGCCGTCGTACCTGTTTGGCAAAAGGATGCCGTGCCAGTGAATGGATGTTTCCATCATGGAGAGATTGTGAACATAGATCTCTGCTGAGTCACCTTCAGTAAAAGTTAACACCGGTGCGGGTATCGAGCCGTTGATAGCCATCGCAGGCCTGGCTTTACCGGTATAGTTAACAACAGTATCAGTAATGTAGAGATGATAGATCACCCTTGTTCCGATTCTTGTAAAGAAGGGTAATCGCGAAGAGGGTTGCTCCATTTTTTTGTCCATATCCATGTGCATATCCTGCGCATGAAGAACGGCGGTTGCTAAAAGGGCAGTCAGTAAAAATATTTTTTTCATGGCTTGATGGTTTCAGTAATGTTTCCGCAATTGAGCATCATCTTGCCGTAGTAAGGGTTTTTGATCACCGGCTCTTTGCTGAGCCAGTACATTTTTTTCATAGGACAATATGCCTGGTAAATAGTGTCAGGAGTTAATTTTTCTTTTTTGATCACTGCATACATTTCAAGTGAAAGCGTTGCAAATGCTGCTCTTTGTTTTTCAAGGTCTTTACCGGCATTAGTTAATTTTTTCTTAGTCGCTTCAGAAATTTTTGTGTCGCCTGCGCCGGTTATATCTGTAATTCTAAATGAGGCAGTAACCGCATCACTGCTCACAAGCGCGTCCTTTAGTTCAAAATAATGTTTCAAAAGATGCGTATCCGAAAGATTTTTATTTTGTGCCTTCAGGGTTATGAGTGACAATGCGGTGGTAATTACCAATAGTATTTTTTTCATTCTATTTATTTTTATGACATTTTAATTAGCATGACTACGCTCATCGCGATCATGATTGAATCTTCGATAATGGTTACGGTGCTCATCGGCAGGTTAAACACTGCGCCGAGACAGGCACATTTTATTTTACGTTTATTAAATACACTCTGCAAAACACCTACAATACTGACAGACATAACAGCAAGTGTTATGTAATTCATCGGAATCGGTTTAAATCCCGTAACGAAAGCCAGGCCCAATCCCAGTTCGACAAATGGATAGATATAACCCCAGGCACGAAACTTTTTTGCAACGATATCATACATTGAATAGCTGTCTGCAAAACCTCCTAAGTCAAGAAACTTGAAAAACGAGAATACCAGGAAAAAGCCCGCCATAAATACGCGCATTGTTACCCATATATCCGATTTGCCGATCAGGAAAGAAACCGCCAGCACGTAGCCGAAAATCAGCAGGATGGGTTTATAAGTAACGAACCAGGAAACAGAAGGCTCTTCATAAGCAACTACCGGCGATTTCTTTTCAGTCAACTGGTATTTAGGATGGTCTTTCAGTGCCGCCTGCAATGCTTCTGTTGAAACATGGGAAGACATATCTATGGTTGCAGATCCACTGACGAGATCTATAGTGGCACTCGTTACACCTGGGGTGGCAAGTAACAAATCCTGCACTTTTTTCTGGCAACTGGAACAGGTCATGCCTGTAATTTGGTATGTGTGTGTCATAATGATAGTATTAAGGCACAAAGCTACCGCCGTGCCATACGGTTGTTGTTATACAATAATGGATGAAATTTATATCCTGCTGGAAACTCAGATCTTATCCAGCGTTTTTCGAAGATGAGCTCCCTGCGCTTTAAATTGCGAAGGCGTAAGACCTGTAACTTTTTTGAATTGAGCAGAAAGATGGGCCGTACTGCTGTAACCCAGCTTAAACGCGATTTCATTTAAGTTCAGTTCTTTATAAACAAGTAGCTCTTTTACTTTTTCGATCTTCTGCAGGATAACATATTGCTCAATGGTAATACCTTCTGTCTCCGAGAACAGTTTACTGATGGCTGAATATTCCCGGTTTAATTCTTTCGCCAATATTTCTGTGAAAGGGAATTTCTCATCTTCTTTATAATGGATATGATCAATGATCACTGTTTTGATCTTATCGATCTGCTGCTTGAAGTTATCATCCAGTAATTCAAAACCCTGGTTTTTCAGATCAGCGGAAAATTTATCCAGTTGCACAGCAGTCAAATTTTCCCTGATCATCACTTCCCCTAATCGCACATACACTGCTTCCGCCGGTATTTCATTGATTAATCCCTCCACTGCTTTGATGCAACGCGGGCAAACCATGTTTTTGATGTAGAGATTCATATACACAAAGTTACGGTTTAGCAAAATTTCTAAGCATAAGTGCCAGGTCCGGTGGTATTTCCATGGGCTTCAACGGTGGCACGTGCGCGCCGCCTGTGTTGCCAACCGGGATCTTGCCCACAAATGATTTCACACCCCCGACCAGCAACCTCGGGATCTGTCCCAGTATTTCTTTACCACTTTTGATCCTGATCCCGAAGAGCAACATTTTCCAGTGAACATAACTGTGTTGGATAAACCAGCGTTGTCCGAGTACATGTGCACGTTCCAGCCGTTCCCATGCATCCTGGTAACGCTCCCTTTTTAAATCGCTGTCGTAAAATGCCAGTTCCATCGCATAAAAGGGTTTAAGTGCGGGTGGCATGGACCAGTAAACTTTCATCGCGCAGGATTTAGATGTATGTTTTTATTCCTCCTTCTTACCAACAGCACGAGGTAAATCCCCATTACCCAATCGATGGAAAGACAGAAGAGGTCATAATGCGGCGGACGCAGATCCGGTAAAGGAAGTACATCGTAAACAAGATCCCAGGCACCATGCAGGAAAAATCCAAGCGCAAGCAGTACCATGTTTTTGATACCGAAATAACTGATAAACAAAAAACCGATCGCCTGGATAGAATTAAGCACCAGGGAAATCGTATCGCTCCATGTATATCCGACATAAAGAAATCCGATGCCCGTCAGTATCATTGCGTAAATGGTTGCCTTATCCATTTTCTTTAGCAGCAGGATAAACAATATGCTTACCAGCCCTGAAACAATTCCGATCATGATCGCTTGCATAATTTTTGATTTAAGTATTGATTATTTTTTTTCCAATAATTTTTTCTTAGCCGCTTCATATTCCTGTTTGGTGAGCGCGCCTTCATCCAGCAGTTTTTTATACTTAGCCAGTTCATCTGCGATACTTGCTTGCGTAAGCGGACCCGGCCTGTATTGCGCAGGGACAACGAGTTCGCCTGAAGCAATGGCATTTTCAATATCCACTTCATGGCGTGGCATGCCTGCTAAAACAACGTAGTAAGTATAGCCATGACTGTCGTCTCCCCTTTTCTCCAGCCTGGTAACTGTAAATTCCCTGCCGGAATTTCGCCGGTTCATCGAATTGGCATGGTTGGCGTTATAGCCGCTGTTATAATTACTGATCTCGGTGTTGTGGAAAATGGATGCTGAATTGATGCGGATGAATTTGAAATCACCGTCCGGCATGGTGCCCAGCCCCAGTTTCAGTTTTTGTCCTTTCCCGATCACCATTCCACTGCTGGTGTAAAGCGAATCGTTTTCGATTTTGGGTGGCTGTGCTTTTGACAGTGCACTGCACACGACTAAAATGGCTAATAATATATATTTCATGATTGTTTGATTTTATTTGATGCGTTCAAAAATTTCTGTTCTTCCGAGTAATGCGATCCCGATGTAGCCACGAACCTTGAGGCTGTTTCCTTCCAGGTTTATCTTGCACGAATAGGTCTTGCCACTTTCGGGATCATAGATCTTTCCGCCCTTGTAAGTGTCCCTGTCGAACGTAAAATTGGTCAGCAGTTCGATGCCCTGTACCTCTCTTGATTGCAGTGCGCGGTCCGGGTTCTCAGTATCTTTCCTGGGGTTAGCAACCCATACTGACTTGCCGAAATATTTATCGCCTCTCTTGTATATTTCGATCTTTGCATCTTTATGGGGCGACCAGTAAACACCTGTGATATTATCTGCATTCTGTGCAAAGCTGGTAGTAAGTGAAAGCAGTATCGCCATCATGGTAATCAGTGTTTTCATTTTGTTTGGTTTTGGTTTACTATTTTATGTAGGATTAATTATAATCAAGCATCAGTCGAACGGTTTGTGCAAATTCTTTTCCATACAATGCTTCGATCCTTTGCAGGCATGTGTCAATAATGTATTGATCATTCACTTCACCGTACCTGATGACTTGTGCTTTCGGGAATAGTGCCTCATCTGTTTTGGTAACTGTTAGATTGTTGAGAACGTGCAGTTCTGTACAGTCACCACCTGTTGAAATATCACCGGTGGCAATCATGGTCAGGCCATATTTGGAAACGATTGGTTTGTTGCCGATACTGAAACTTTCTATGGATGATGGGAAACTGCGAGTATAGGTATCCAGTGTCGCCGCCAGGTCGAATTCATTCACACTGTCTTTTAATAACACACCTATTTTTTCATTTCTTTTAAATGCACCTTTTTTAATTGCGATAAAAATGGCGTCAGTGGTTACAACCTTGTTCTGGTGATCCATTTTTATTTCAATGGCTGGATAATGTATACCTGCCTGAACAGCCTGCATGACAGATTCTCCAAACAGGTCCCTGATGACTATGAGGCTTCCTTCAGTTGCGTTGGATACCCCTGCAGTTGAGAAAAGATTGCCACTTTGTGTAACGCGCACACCCTGCGTCCATGCCGGTTTACCGTATTGTTTTTTGATTGGTTCGTAGTCTGAAGAATGCGTTGTTAAAGGTTTGCCATCGTAAATGCCTGTAGAAGCAACCGTTGCGGAACCATCACATACAGAAAGTATCCTGTTCTGGCCGTTGTAATGTTCTTTGATAAAATTGACGGTTGCTTTTTTCTGCTTCATTCCAACCATAACTGATTGGTTTGGCACAACGATGACATCCGGTTTGATGTTCATGGAATCTACTTGCGCGAAAGTGAGCTGCGGCAATACAAATAAACCTTTGCGCACAACAATAGGTTCGAGTTTTTCAGCAACGATAAAAACGTTTGCCATTCCTGTACTATTGAACAGGTAAAACGGCGCCAGCATATCGAACATTTCCGTTCCGTCTTTGTCTGCAATGATCATCACTGTCTTTTTGGACGCGTCATATCCGGGCATCGGATAGGTCAGGAATGAATGTCCTGTATATACAGGGCTGCGTGTAAATTCAATTGCAGGTCCGATGGCTCTTGAGAATACCGCGAGACAGATCAGCACTAATGACACTATGATTATCACTGATCGTTTGATAAATTTTTTCACTTTGCTTTTCATTTTTTTATAGTTATGAATGCAAAGCTATATCGGCGTCTTTGGGTTGAACGGACGTGCAGATGTCAGAAACGGACAAGATTTGTGTCTGGGTGTTTGCTTGTCTGGAATTGTCGCTTGATTGGCAGAATCTGACCTGAACTTTTCGATCTCTTCAATCAAAAAGAAAACTTCACAAACGGGAATTTATTTTCCTATTCGGTAAGATTTTCTTTAGCTAGTCACCCCTCTATTGTAATTAGCCTACCTTAACCACCATGAATATGACATCCGTTGCACAATGGGGACTGCTGATTTTGCTAGGACTGTTTTTAGTATTGCATCTTATTATTGTTCTGAAAATAATCCCTTACGATATTATCTGGGGTGGCAGATTGAAATCAGACAGGGAAATGTATCGTTTTGAAATTTTCTCGATCCTGGTAAACGCACTGCTCCTTATGGTAGTTTTAGTGCAAAGGGGTATTATAACCATCGGGATGCCGAAGAGTGTAATCTATATTTGTTTATGGATCATGACGGGATTGTTTTTACTGAATACACTTGGGAACATAACCTCAAAAAATAAACTGGAACAAAGGCTTTTTACTCCTGTCACCATATTATTAGCTGTATTTTCATTAATCTTAGCCTTATCAAACTGATCTAAAGTAGTCATGAAGAAAATTCCAGTCAGGCAGATCAATACACAACGCTTCACCCTTCGCAAGCTGGAGGGCCTGATGACTGGCAAGGAAATGCAACATGCAATGCATCGTCATGATTTCTATTTCATTCTCGCAGTAAAGAAAGGAAAGGGTACACACGAGATCGATTTCGAAAAGTTTACTGTTACAGATAACACAGTTTTTTTTCTGCGGCCAGGGCAGGTACATCAGTTGCAATTGAAAGCGGGTGCTTCGGGGTACATTTTGGAGTTTTCACCGGATTTTTATCAGCCACTGCGCAAAGTACGGAACACTAATTTCTACGGGCTGGATAAGGATCGTTTTGAAAAGATGCTCCGACTATTATTGATCATGCATTGTGAATTACAGGAAAAGCAGGAAGCGTACCTGGATGCGATCAGAGCCAGTCTCGACATTTTCTTCATTGAATTTTTACGCCAGCGTTCAGGTGAACACAAAACGCAGAAAGTATTGCCGTATGTGCAGGACCGGCTCGAAGAATTCCTTGAACTGGTGGAATTGAATAGTTCAGAAAATAAACAGGTATCATGGTATACTGACCGGATGAATTTATCCGCTTACCAGTTAAATGAAATTACCAAAGTGACGCTTGGAAAAACCTCTTCAGAGATCATCAACAACCATATTCTTCTCGAAGCAAAACGTTATCTGCTTGCGACTGCAAGCCAAGTAAAAGAGATCGCAGATTTGCTTGGCTATGAAGACATCTCTTACTTTATCCGATTTTTTAAAAAGCATACAGGCTATACGCCTGATGCGTTCCGTAATAAGTCTGCATAAGTCCTCTTCAACTTCACCATTGTCCTATCACCTCTTCTCTTGCAGAAAGTAGTTTTGCTGAATGAAAATAATAATCGTCGGTGCAACAGGCACCATGGGAAAACATCTGGCAAATACATTTGAAAAAGAACATGAGGTAATTCGTGCAGCAAGTAAAGATGCGGAGATCCTTGTCGATATCACTTCTTCTGAGTCTATCGAAGCTATGTACCAGCAGGTTGGTCACTTTGATGCGCTGATCAGCACGGCGGGACCCACCTATGTCGGGCCATGGAATAAAATGTCTGCTACCGAATTCCGTAAAGGTCTGGAAGGCAAACTGTTGGGACAGATCAACCTCGTTTTGATCGGACAACATCACATTAATGCGAAAGGATCTTTCACGCTGATCACAGGTGCGTTGTCACACGATCCGCAACGCAATTTTGCTAACGCTTCCGCAGCGAACGGCGCAGTAGATGCATTTGTCCGTGCCGCTGCTATTGAACTGGGCAACGGGATCCGCATCAATGCCGTGAGCCCAACGGTGATAGAAAACTCACCGCAGTATTTTCCATTTTTCCCAGGGGATATTCCGGTTACCATGAAAGAACTGGAATACGGTTTTCGGAAATCAGTATTCGGTGCAAACACCGGTCAAATCATCAACCTCTGATACCATGACCCAAAAAACCAAATTGTTCGCAAGCCTGAAGACCTGGATAGTCATCTATCCATCGCTTCTGCTCTTCCAATACCTCTTTGCCAATCCGTTATCTGCATTACCGTTGTACCAGCGTACATTTCTCTTGACCATCGCACTTGTTCCATGGATAATGTTCATAGGTATTCCCTTTGTAAACTTCCTGCTTGCAAAAATTAAACGAAATGAAAAACCTTGATGTGATTATTATTGGTGGCAGTTACGCAGGCCTCGCTGCAGCGATGGCCCTCGGACGTTCATTACGGAACGTGTTAGTGATTGACAGCAACAATCCCGGCAATAAACAAACACCTTACGCACACAATTTTTTAACACAGGACGGAAGGCCACCAGCTGAATTACGTGCGCTTGCAAAAGAACAGGTTACACGTTATGACACCATTCAGTTTTTTGATGGCACTGCAACAACAATCAATAAAACAAAAACAGGTTTTGCGATACGGGCAGAAACGGGCGAAACCTTCCGCGCAAACAAACTCATTTTCGCAACAGGCATCAAAGATCTTCATCCCGGCATAGAAGGATTCGCCGAATGCTGGGGAGTCTCTGTACTTCATTGTCCTTACTGCCACGGTTACGAAATAGCCAATGAACCCACAGGCATCCTCGGGAATGGTGATGATGGCTTTGAATTCGGTATGCTAATCTCGAATTGGACAAATGACCTGACCCTATTTACAAACGGCCCCTCAACACTGACCTTTTCCCAGTCTTCGCAGCTTTGCAAACAGTCCATAAAAATTGTTGAAACCTGCCTGGATAAACTGGAACATATCAACGGGCACATTTCACATATTATCATGAAGGACGGGTACCTGCATTCATTGACAGCTTTGTATGCAAGGGTGCCATTTGAACAGCATTGCCAGCTACCTGCAACACTTGGCTGCGAACTAACCAGCGAAGGTTACATCAAAACTGATCCTTTGTTTAAAACTTCAGTTGCGGGGATTTACGCCTGTGGAGATAATGTTTCACGCGTGCGCACAATAGCAAACGCAGTTGCAACGGGTACTACAACTGGTATGATGCTGAATAAGGAAATAGTTATGGAAACTTTGTCGTAGGTTAAAATACAAATCAGAATTTAACAACACTCATTTAGGCAAGATCAAAGCAGATAAATTATGAAAGCACTCCTACTAATCTTACTCGTCGTGTTTTCTTCTGCATCAATGCAGGCACAGGACAAAACGATGCCATCAAAAATTCTTGGTGAAGAGCGTACCATTCTTGTACATACGCCAAAAGCAAACAGCCGGTTCCCCGTATTATACCTGTTGGACGGCGCTTCCAATTTTGACATGGTTGTAAGCATCACTGAATATTTAAGCAATGAAGGTTTAGCACCTGCTATGATCGTAGTTGGGATCATCCATCCCGACAGGACAAAAGACCTGATTCCCGACAATAATCGGTTTATGTCTTATATCGAAAAAGAATTGATGCCTTATATTGACTCAACTTATCTCACAACATCCTATAAAGCATTGATGGGTCATTCTCTCGGAGGATTAACTGTTATCAATACACTGCTTCACCAACCGGCATTGTTCAACGCTTATGTTTCACTGGAAGGTGCGCTGTGGTGGGATAATCAGAAAAGCGTAAGGGAAGCACGCCAGATCCTGCCAGGTGCGGATTACAAAGGGAAAACGCTCTTTATGGCAATGGCTAACCGGATGGAAAAAGGTGTCGATACATTCTTCGTTCAAAGAGACACCAGTGGTAACACAGACCTGATCCGCAGTAACTTAAGTTTAGTAAAAGATATTAAGAACAACCCACAGAACTCCTTGCGCTTCCAGCACAAATACTACGCAGAGGACAACCATAGTTCTGTTCGTCTCATCGGTGAATATGATGCGCTTCGTTTTGTGTTTGATTTTTACAAACTCACTATTTACAATTCTCAATATGAGAATCCAGCTTTTAAACTTGACTCTTTATTGGATAGTCATTACAAAAAGGTTTCCGCATACATGGGCTACCGCGTCTTGCCAAACGAATCACAGGTAAACTCACTTGGTTACAGGATGCTCAGCATGAAACAGTATAACAAGGCCGAAACAATGTTCCAAATGAACATCACCAACTATCCGCAGAATGCAAACGGATATGATTCGATGGGTGATTTATTTCTGGCGAAAGAAGACAAGATAAAAGCGATTAAGTATTTCAGGAAAACATTGTCAATGCAAAACATTCCTGAAACAAAAGCAAAACTAGACAAACTTCTGCCCAGGTAGTTCTTTACTTTTTTCATTCGTTATATCACTTTTACAGTAAAAGGCTATTACTGTCATTTTACAAATATCGGGTGAGCCACCCTTTTGATAACGCAACCAAAATTTGCATACATATGAAGAAATCCTATCTGATTACATGTTTACTCATCGCTTTCCTGTGTAACGGACAGGAGCTCTTGGCTCAGACATCTGGTTCCAGGCAACTCGATCCAAGGGTAAGTTCGTTCTTAAAGATGATAGGATACCAGGACCTTACCATCGAGCAGTTACGGGCTTTACCCATCGCTCAAATCAAATATCCCATGCTCCCTATGGTGCCATACCCCAAAGAAGATATAAGACGAATTAAAATTACCGCCGACAGTATCTCCATTTTAATTTTCAATCCGGCTCATTCAGAACATCTGCCAATTATCATAAATTACCACGGTGGTGGCTTTATTTCGCCGTTGGTTCCGGGATTGGAATATTCGCTTTGGCAGGATGCAAAAACCTATGGAGCCATTGTGTTTGCTATCGATTACAGGGTAGCGCCTGAGAACAGATTTCCTGCGGCTGTAAACGACAGTTATAACGCTTTTAAATGGATTGCAGAACATGGCCGCGAGTTTGGTGGGGACACCAGCCGCATCGCACTGCTGGGAATCAGTGCGGGTGCAAACCTCGCGGCAGTAGTCGCCCAAAAAGCGAAGAAAGACGGCATTGGAAACAAAATAAAATTGCAGATTTTAAATGGGCTTCCTGCTGATGCGAGTCCTCAAAACATGGAATCATCGGTTTCATACCAGGAAAACGCGAAAGGCTACTGGCAGACAAAGGCAGCCTGCTATTTTGCAATGGAATTATATGCTCCCGGACAATATGCGAACCCTGAAGTGTCGCCAATACTTACGGAGGATTTGGGGGGATTGCCCTCTGCTGTGATCATCAACGCTGAATTCGATCCATTGAAGGATGACGGTGTTCTATATGCTGCTAAACTGAGAAAGTATGGTGTGAAGGTTTGGGATAAATGTTTTGCAGGACAAATTCACATGTTACTGGGCTTACCACCAGATGCTGATGAGGTAAAAGACTACGAAAGAATAATAAAAAACGCAATGAAAGAGAGCTTTGCTAAATAACACTTATGCGGAAAGTTGATCTAATGTTTAAAGCCATTGGCGCTGATTCCGTTCTGTCCAGGCTACCCCGGCAAGTTGATGCAATAACTGTTTCTGGGCTCTATTCAGTAAAAATAGCCAGGTTTTCCAGGCTGCTGTTCATTCCCGTTTGGGTCGGATTGGGTGAATTTTGTGAAACAGTATTGTGATTTGTAATTACTACAATTTTTCTAGGGATCGCACGAATAAAGGAATTGTTTATTTTTTAACAGCGAACTGTTGAGCTGCGGATTGTGCACTGAAAACAAGTGTACTGTTGTCTGTGAGATTAGGATTCAGGCTTGCATAAGTGACATCTTTTAAGAATACGGCTGCATTGTTTTGCAGGCGGATTGCCAGGGCGTTTATCTTATTGCCGTGATGGAAATTAAATAGGGAATGCTCACTTCCGGATAATGTAAGACTACCGATGGCAACATCATTAATATTGACTGATGCATTTCCGGTTATCGCTACCTGTAAACTATCGGTTTTCCAGTTATTGATAATAGTGCTGGTCCCATCAGCGGTGATGCTACGCACAAACGGGCTGCTGATGATCAAACCAACCGGCAGTTGTGCGGGTTCGAGTGCGCTTATGCTGCCGCTAACAGTAAACACAATGAATAATGTATCACCCACAGAAGAAGTGGTAAGAAAGTTTTTGCGGGAACTCATTACTTTAACGTCGAGTGCTGACGCCTGTTTTATTTCGATGGTATAGCCATTTCCACCTTTGATCTGAAGGTGTTTAAACGGTTCGACCAAAACCGGCTGATAGTTTTTAAAGGGATCGTTTAGCTTGATTCTTGAGTAAGCCTTTTTTAAAGAAAGATCATTGAGTACCGTGGCAAGAACCATTACTGCCAGTAACGACAAAAGAATTTTGTTGCTGGTTTTCATAATTATAATTGTTTTTCTTTTAACCTGAACCAGGTAGTGATCCACAAACAAACCGGGAATACAACCCATAAGAATATAGAGGCACAAACGTCTATCCCAGCTGTTGTATAAACATAAACAGGTTCGTTATGAAACGCAAACTGGAAGTCGCCCATGGGGATATTGGAATTAATCGTTTTTTCGCCGGTAATCAATTTTAGAAGTAATAAATTACCATTAAAGGCTATCGTAAGTCCGATAATAATCAGGAGCAGCGTTTTAAGAAACTGGTTTTTATTGAAATAAACAGATCCGAGTAAGATGATTGATTGAAAGCTCACGAAAGTAAAAAGGAACTGGTAAAAACCGTTCTTGAAAAGATCGAAACTTCCCCATGATGATCCATCTTTAACAAGCAACCACACGATGATTGCTTTTATGCCAAAGAATATTGCGAAATAAGCGATTAGAAATACAATAATTCCATAAATGAGTGCGATAGATAATTTCGCACCCGCTGATGCAGGCAGCAGCAGAAACCAGATTCCCTTTTGCTTATCGCCAAGATCTTTAAGAATGCCCGACATAAATATTCCGCCACCGCAGAACAACATGATCAGGAAGATACCTTTGGGCGTATCTCCGTTAAAACTTGTACGCCAATGCCAGGTTACCAGGAATAGTGAAGCCAGTATCGAAGCCATTGCCGCCAGCCCGATCATCCATGCTTTCCGGTTTTCAAACCATTGCCTTTTCAACAAGAGGATAAAATGTGTCAGATCCATCATAACTTGATTATGAGTTGATTAAAAAAATGATTCTATCAGGGCTGGATTACTCAACGTTGCGTTGAAGAGTATTTCTAAATCGATATATGTTCCAACCTTGTTCCGGTTAACACACATAGCCACTGTGCCGTTCGGTGTTTGTTCTTCGTATAAAATTTCATCGCCAGTTGAAGCCTCGTGTTTATTCAGAAAACGGAGACGTTCGGCAATCCGGTCTTTTTCCTGGTGAAGTATTATCCTGCTTTCATCCATGATGATCACCGAACTAATCAGGTCGTCCAGGTCTCTTACCTGGTGAGTAGAAATAAGAATGGTTCGCTCAGCGGCACCTGCCTGGTTGGCCATGATGTTACGGAACTGAACTTTGGATGGGATGTCTAAACCATTTGTCGGTTCATCCATTACTAATAAAGATGTGTTTGCTGCTAACCCGAATGCGATAAAAGTTTTCTTTTTCTGGCCATAGGACAACTTGTGCAAACTGCCATTGGTCGGAATATTGAATTCCTTTAAATACTCATAGAAAACAGTTTGGCTGAACAGGGGATAAAATGGGGCATAGATAGCAAGGAAATTAGTTATGCTAAGCGGAGGAAGATAACATTCTTCCGGTATAAAGAATAATTGCTCCAGGAAAGTCCTTTCACGTTTTTGAGGCTCCATGCCATTAACATGGCAGGTTCCTTCACCAGGAAACAGCAGGCCGGTAATGGTTTTCATTAAGGTGGATTTCCCTGCGCCATTTTTTCCCAGCAATCCATAGATTTTCCCGGTCTGTAGTTCCAGGTTCAGTCCGTTAAAAAGCAATTTTTGCCTGGTATAGCGATAACTTAAATTTTTGATCGTGACCATATCCTATTGATTTCAAAATCAAATAGACAGACAAAGCACGGATCGAAAAAACAAATTCGATGAACTTGAGAAAGTGACTGCCCGGCGGCCGGTTCAGGACAACCAATCCTTTATTAACTACATTTTTATTTTTGTTGCCGCCAGTGCCTGCTTAATTGGATAATTTCGCTGTTTGGTCGTATAAATTCGGGTAACCCTGTATTTAATTGCATTTTTGCCAGATGAGTATTGAAACCATCCTTGAGAAAATATATACCAGGAAGGCTTTACGCGTTGTTGCACACCTGATTTTCTGGTTAGTGGTACTGCTGGTCAGCCTGTATTCAACGCTTATTTCATTTAATGCGTTCAATCATTTCGGCATGGGTGCCCTTTGGCTGCTTTCCCTAACCGCAACCCTGAACCTGGCCCTGTTTTATTACCTGTTTGTTTATTACACCATACCTGTTTTTATAAAAAGGAGATATATTATCGGGTTGCTGGCAACAGCAGGACTTTTGATACTGTACACATATATTAGTACCCTGACTGAGAAGCTCATATTGATGAAATGTACGGCGTGTATGGAACAGTTGAGAGTGACGAGCCATGATTATTATGAATTTCTGCAGCGTCAATGGTCGGACCGGCTGATTGCCAAACTTGCAAGCCTTGGTGTTTTAATCAACCTGGTGTTTAACATCTGTGTTCCGATTACAATTAAGATCGCTATTCAATCTTTCAGGCAACAGCTCGCAGCTGCGCGCCTGGCAAAGGAAAATGTGGAGCTGGAATTTAATTTCCTGAAATCGCAGGTCAATCCGCATTTTCTATTCAACTCCCTGAACAATATCTACGGACTGATATTGAAAAACGAAAATGAAAAAGCATCGGGCACCGTTGCACGTCTGTCAGAATTCATGCGGTATACACTTTATAATTCCAATCAGGACAAGATGCCGTTGCAAAAGGAGATACAATTGTTAAAGGATTATATTGAATTGGAAAAAATAAGATTAAATTATACACAGGTGGTTTTCGACATAAAAAGTGATGGGGGCAATTATGAAATTCCTGCTTTATTGCTGGTGCCATTGATCGAGAATGCTTTTAAGTTCAGTGAAGACTCCCCCGGCGCATACATCTGTATTAACCTGCTAGTGGAAAAGGGAAGGTTGAATGTAACGATCGATAATGTGGTTGATGTAAACAGGCAGCTAAGCCAGGTGGGCGGAATTGGCCTGCAGAACCTGAAAAAAAGGTTGAATTTATATTACCTGCATAAACACCAATACCAGGTTACAGCAACTGAAAAAAATTATACAGTTTCAATTACGATTGAATTATGAAAGAGATCAACTGCATGGTAGTAGATGATGAGCCGATTGCCCGCGACATCCTGGCAAGGCATATTGCGCAAACATCCGGGTTGACCCTGGTTAAAAACTGCATCAACGCCTCTGAAGCTTATGAAGGTCTGCATCAACATAAAGTTGATCTCATGTTCCTGGATATCCAGATGCCCGTTATAACCGGCACCGATTTTTTACGATCCCTGGGGAATCCTCCACTGGTAATTTTTACAACCGCTTATGAACAATACGCTGTAGAAGGTTTCGAACTCAATTCTGTAGACTATCTCCTGAAACCGATTACCTATGAACGCTTTTTCCAGGCTATTCAGAAAGTGAATGAAAGGATCTCTTATAAATCGAACCTCGACATTCTGCAAACTGAACAAACAATTCCCGTTGATTATGTATTTCTCAAACAGGATACCCGCCTGGTCCGCGTAAACTTCAACCAGATCAGGTATATAGCAGCTGAGAAGGATTACAGCTCTGTTTACCTTGAAGACAAACGCCTGTTTGCAAGCATGCATCTGAAACTTTTCGAAGATATGTTGCCTAAAGAAAACTTTCTGCGTATACATAGATCATATCTCGTTAATCTCTCGATGATCAGGGCAATCAAAGGAAACCTGGTTGAAATAGGTGGTGACGAACTACCAATCGGCGCTAACTACAAGGAAGCATTTTTAAAAGCCCTGGGAATTTGAAACCTAAAGACCTAAACATTTAAACCGGAATGAGTTGATCTCTGCGATCGGATTTTGCATACTTTATATAAACAGTTAATTAGTTGAGCGTGCTCAGCATATTTTAGGAACAAGCAGACTCTATCAATCGACAGCTGAATTAACCGGTTTTAAAAGTTTATCACACTTTTCGAGAACATTCAAAAGAGTTACCGGACTTTCGCCACGCGCTTACAAACATCATTTAACCAGTTCATACTCCGATTAAATAACCAATGCTGGACCTTAGCCGGGTTTAGTGCAAAAAAAGTCTTTCTCTGTTAAGCTTTTGGTTTAATGAAAGTTTAATTTCGATTAATACTAAAACCTACATGTCTTCAAACCAATTATTATAAAGATTCGAAAATGAAAAAAATCTTTTACCTGTTTATCCTGATCAGTTTATCAGCTGCTGTGCATGGGCAAAGTGGGCGGTCGGTTTTGGATTTTGATCAGAACTGGATGTTTAACCTGGGCGACATACCCAACGGCCAAAACATTGATTTTAATGATGCCAGCTGGCGAAAATTAAATTTACCTCATGACTGGAGCATAGAGGGCGAATTTAAAAAAGAAAACCCGGCCACTGTGGAGGGCGGGGCTTTACCAGGCGGTATAGGCTGGTACCGCAAAACCTTTACCATTCCGCAAACTGATAAAGGCAAATTAATTTACATTGCTTTTGACGGTGTTTATCAAAAAAGCGATGTATGGATAAACGGTCTCCATTTAGGTTTCAGGCCAAACGGTTATATCAGTTTCAGATATGAACTTACGCCGTATCTAAATTATGATGGTAAAAAAAATGTGATTGCTGTAAAGGCCGATAATTCTGTTCAGCCAAATTCACGGTGGTATTCAGGTTCGGGCATTTACCGCAATGTGTGGCTGATAAGCACCAACAAAATTGCCGTTAACCATTGGGGTACTTTTGTAACCACTCCAAATGTTAGCGCCAGCCATGCCGATGTTAACCTGAACGTTAGCATAAAAAATGCGGCAGGTAATAGTAAACTTGCCACTGTTGTCAGCAGCATTTATGCCAATGGAAAAGTAGTAGCAAGCCAAACCCTTACAGGCATTAGTTTAAAGGATACGGTTACAACTATAAGCCAACACTTCGGCGTTACTAACCCGCAATTATGGTCGGTTAACAAACCATTCCTCTATAAAGTACAAACTAAAATATTGGTGAATAATGTGGTGGTTGATCAGTATGAAACACCGCTGGGTATCCGTTATTTTAATTTTGATGTGGATAAAGGCTTCAGCCTGAACGGTGTTTTCATGAAAATAAACGGCGTTTGCGAACACCATGACCTGGGCGCGTTGGGCACTGCATTTAATGTGCACGCGCTGGAAAGGCAGTTTAAAATATTAAAGGAAATGGGCGTGAATGCTATACGCACCTCGCACAACCCACCCGCACCAGGGTTTTTAGACCTCGCAGACCGCATGGGCCTTATTATTATGGACGAGGCATTTGACGTATGGCAGGTTGGTAAAAGGCCTAAGTTTGACTATCATATTTTCTTTA
Organism: Bacteroidota bacterium; assembly: GCA_040388705.1. Taxonomy (GTDB): domain Bacteria; phylum Bacteroidota; class Bacteroidia; order Chitinophagales; family Chitinophagaceae; genus Sediminibacterium. The sequence goes on from JAZKBI010000010.1 coordinate 30,724, forward strand.
ATGAATGGCACAAGCGTGACCTGACAGATCAGATACTGCGCGACAGGAACCACCCTTCGGTGATCATATGGAGTATTGGTAATGAAATACCTGAGCAAAAAGATACCAGCGCAACACGTATAGCCCGTGAGCTTAGCGGTATTATTCACGAACTGGATACCACAAGGCCAATCACTACAGGCAATAATGAACCCGGCGCTGGCAATAAAATTGTTGAATCGGGCGCTGTTGACCTATTAGGCTACAATTACCATAACGATAAACTCGCCACTTTCCAGAAGGATTACCCCGGTAAAAAATTTATTGGTACCGAAACTGCATCGGCGCTGGAAAGCCGCGGTGTTTACAATACTTCGCCCGATACCATTCAACGGTGGCCGGGAGGCATGGTAGTTGATGGCAAAAGGGTGAGAAGACCTATGAATGCCGACAATACCGTTAACGCATATGATAATATTTCTGCACCCTGGGGTTATACCCACGAGGAAACCTTGAAAATATATAAAAAATATTCTTTTCTATCCGGCCAGTTCGTTTGGACCGGGTTTGACTATATAGGCGAACCATGGCCTTACCAATGGCCATCCCGCAGTTCATACTTCGGGATAGTAGATCTGGCTGGCTTCCCTAAGGATGTTTATTATTTGTACCAGGGCGAATGGACCAATAAAACAATGCTCCACTTATTACCGCACTGGAACTGGGAAGCTGGTAAAGTAGTTGATGTTTGGGCATACTACAGTAATGCTGATGAGGTTGAACTGTTTTTGAACGGCAAATCATTGGGTACAAAATCAAAACAGGGCGACAGTCTGCATATTGCCTGGAAAGTAAACTATGAGCCGGGAACCTTAAAGGCCGTATCGCGCAAAAATGGCAAAGTTGTGCTAACTACCGAAGTTAAAACCGCTGGCGCACCAGCCAGGATAGAATTAAGTGCCGACAGGAGCAGCATACATTCAAACGATCATGATCTTTCTTTTATCACTGTTAAAATTGTAGATAAGAATGGCATAATGGTCCCTAATGCTGATAATGATGTAAAATTCAAATTATCAGGAGCCGATAGCTTCCTGGCAGGTGTTGATAATGGAAGCCAAACCAGCCACGAATCGTTCAAAGCCGATCATCGTAAAGCATTCAATGGTTTGGCCTTAGCAATTATTGGCGCTAAAAATAAACCGGGTACAGTAACAATAACAGCAACAGCCGATGGCTTACCTTCTGCGTCGTTGCCAATTACTATTAAATAAACCAATTGGTTCGTGGTTCAAAGACCAACCAAAGTGATTACGATAGAGGACGACACGAAAAATCGCAAAAAAAAATTAAGAAATATTTTTTATTAGAATAACCCATTGACTTAAAAAAACAAAAAAGGAAATGCATTACGCATTTCCTTTAATCTGTGGAGTCGGCGGGAGTCGAACCCGCGTCCAAACATCGCTACCATTAGCTTTCTACATGCTTATTTCATTATTATTTGTCGGCGCTGAACAGGAAATGAACAAACCAGTTCAACACTTAGCTGGATGGTCTTAAGCAACAGTCACAGCCTCCTGTTGCAGCATCCTCTTTTGATTTGAGTCGGCGGTGGCACCTGGAAAGAAGCGAACCTGTGCGACGGCCCAAATGGTTACTTAATCACTGATTAAGCAGCCATGGCATACTGTGTATTGCCATTTGAAGTTTGAGTATTCAGATTAAAGTGCTAATTACACAACGCACTGCATGCTTACACCAACCGCAACCTATGCTGTCAAAACCAATACGACCCCATGGAACAGTTTGTGGTTTGGTGTTTGGGGTTTGGAGTTTAGCGTAACACCCAAACCAAACACTAACATTTTTATATTCGGTCTTTAAATTTCTGTCCCTTGATACTTACGCTGTTCAGGTATAGGATGAAACTTGATATTTTTCTTACAATAAGTTCCACCTGTTCATACAACTCATTATGTTTTGTTTGATCTATTAAATCGGCATCCAAACATCGATACAATTGTGACCTTGATTCTTCTGCTGATCCTTTTGCAATAGTGAGAAAATTTACAAATTCGTATTTACTCCCCCTACCAAATCCTTCCGCAATATTATCCATGATGGACCCCGACGAATTTCTCATTTGCTCCTTCAATCCAAACTCATATCGAAAAGGCTCCGTTCTCAACAATTGATTTATGTCTTTCGCATACCGCCTCGCCAACTGCCATATCTCAAGGTCTTCAAGTTTGGTGATCGTAGCCATTGCTCCATTTCCGCACAAAGTTACTCAGCTCCAAAAATCAAAAATCAGGTATTTATACGTAACTCCATTCCGACCTTCGGCTCCCCAACTCCAAACCCCAAACCACAAACCCCAAACCCTTCTTAGAACCACTACTTAAACAATCTCCAGAAGTCCAATCCGAGAGCATACGCCATCAATCCCAGCAACAAAATCATACCAGCCATCTGCGCATATTCCATGAATTTGTCTCCGGGTTTTCTGCCGGTGACCATTTCGTATAGCGTGAATAATACGTGGCCGCCATCCAATGCCGGGATGGGCAGGATATTCATGAATGCGAGGATGATGGAAAAGATGCCTGTTAATGTCCAGAAACGTTCCCAATCCCATTCGCTTGGGAAGGTGTTGGCGATACTTACTACACTTCCTAATGATTCACTTGCTTTGTCTTTTCCGCTGAATAATCTTTTTAACCCGGTGATGTATTTATCCAGTGTTCCCCAGCAACGTTTGAAACCGAGTGGAATGGATTCCATCAAAGTATAATTTTTCACTACGGTACCTAACTGTTTTGCCGCCGACATAAACTGGATACTCTTGCCGGTGATCAGGAATCTTACATCCACCGTATCTGCGCCCCGCAATACTTTCAGGTCAACGGTAGAATCCATGTAATTTTTTTTCAGTGCGGCAAATTCATCGAGGTATTGAAAATATTGCCCATTGAGTGCTACAAACCGGTCACCTTTTTTAAGACTGTCCTTGTCAAATTTAGCTCCTTTATAAACCGAATCCACAACCGGGATGGTACGCGGATAAACCATTGTTCCGAATTTCGTGCTCTTGATCTTCTTGCTTAGGGTATCAGGAACTACAATTTCAATTGTCTGTCCATCGCGCAATACCTGTAATTTTTTTACTTCTTTAAAAACGATATCGGATTCGAGCATCCCGAAATTTTCAATCGGCTTTCCATCGATCCCTACAATATTATCTCCATCGCGTATACCGAAGCTCTTAGCAAGCGAATCTGCATACACACCATATTTTAAATTCTTTACCGGGAGATTTTCTTCGCCCCAAACCCAGGTGATGCCGATAAAGATCACGATCGCCAGCAATACATTCACGATCACACCGCCCACCATGATGATCAATCTTTGCCAGGCCGGTTTTGCACGGAACTCATAAGGCTGCGGTGGCAGTTTCATCTGCTCCTTGTCCATGCTCTCATCGATCATGCCGGAGATCTTTACAAAGCCGCCAAAGGGTACCCAACCGATACCATATTCGGTCTCTCCTACTTTTTTCTTCCAGAGACTGAACCATGGATTGAAGAAGAGATAAAATTTTTCAACGCGGCATTTGAATAAGCGCGCGGGAATAAAATGCCCCAGCTCATGCAATACCACCAATATGGAAAAAGACAAAATGAATTGCCCCGTTTTTACTGCTACGCTAACCCAGTCGATTGCTAATAAACTCATACTTTATATCCTTTGGGAAATTGATTTAATTACTATGACCCGCAAATTACATGTGGATCAGCGAAGCCGCGAAGTTACGTGCCTCGCCATCGGTTTCAAAATACTCTTCCAACGTGGGATTTTGGATGAATTTGATCCGGCCCATGGTCTGTTCCACTACTTCAGTCATATCGAGGAAGCCGATCCGGTTCTTTAAGAAGGCATAAACGGCTATTTCATTGGCTGCATTTAAGATACAAGGCATATTGCCGCCCTGTCTCATTGCTTCCATTGCCAGTGCCAGGTTGCGGAAGGTCTTTATATCCGGTTCCTCAAAGGTTAATGTGCCCGGTTTCCTGAAATCATATCTCGGAAAATCATTTGTGATACGGTTGGGGAAAGCCATCGCATATTGTATCGGTAGTTTCATATCAGGCAAACCCATTTGCGCTTTAATGCTGCCATCTTCAAACTGTACCATGCTATGTATGATGCTCTGCGGATGTACCACTACCTGCACCTGCTCATAAGATAAGTTGAATAACCATTTGGCTTCGATCATCTCGAGGCCCTTATTCATCAGCGTAGCCGAATCGATGGTGATCTTGGCGCCCATACTCCAGTTGGGATGTTGCAGGGCATGATCCTTTTTTACATTCACCAAAAAGTTCGGTTTCTTACCCAGGAACGGGCCACCACTCGCTGTTAATACGATCTTCTCTATTTTATTTCTTCCCTCACCCACCAGGCATTGAAAAATAGCAGAGTGCTCACTATCCACGGGAATGATGGGAATTCGTTTCTCCATCGCTTTGCGCATAATGATATCACCGGCCACAACAAGCGTTTCTTTATTCGCTAACGCGATGGGTTTGCTTATTTCGATAGCTCTCAACGTAGGCTTTAATCCTGCATACCCTACTATGGCCGCCAACATCATATCATAACAATCCAATGCAGCCACTTCTTCCAATGCCGTTTCTCCTGCGAAGATCTTGATAGAGGTACCAGCCAATGCTTCTTTTACATTGAAATATTTTCTTTCGTCACCGATAACAACAATATTGGGATTGAATTGCAGCGCCTGTTTGATCAACAACTCATCATTGGTCTGCGCCGTAAGTACCTCTGCGGTGAACAGATCAGGGTTCGCAGCGATCACATCCAGCGCCTGTGTGCCGATGGACCCCGTTGAACCGAATATTGCAATGCGTTTTTGACTCATCAATTGGTTTTTCTAATACAAAATACGCTAAAGGGCGTTAAGAATTTGACAATGTGCAAATTTGAAAATTTGAAAATGCAGCACGCGAAAAGTGGAGGTCTTCCATCATTTTCAAATTTGCACATTTTCAAATTTTCAAATTATGAAAGTTCGCAACTCCTCCGCTATCCTTCTATCATTACTCAATCTCGGCACCTTATTCTGCCCTCCTAATTTACCTACCGATTTCATGTAATCGATGAAACCATTCTTCCTGATTCTTCTTATCTGCAGCGGCATTAATATATTACCACCGATCAGGTCATCATAATACACGTTCTTTTCTCTCAGGTTATGATCCACTTTGCTGACGAACTGTTGCAGGTTAGCGGGTTCATTTTCAAATTCTATGAACCATTCGTGGTAACTCTTGCCTTTTTCCTGTTGAATAAACGGAGCGACGGTGAATTCAGTGATCTTGATATTTTCTTCTTTGGCAGCTTTCAGCAAAGCAAACTCCACTTCCTCGCCGATCACATGTTCGCCAAAGGCGGATATAAAATGTTTGGTCCTACCACTCACAGCAATGCGATAGGGATCGATGCTTACAAACTTTACCGTATCGCCGAGATTATAACCCCATAATCCTGCATTACTATTAATAATCATGGCATAGTTCTCACCTACTTTCACGTCCTTCAAACTTAAACGGGTCGGGTTCTCTGAGAAGATCTCCCCTGCCGGGATGAACTCGTAATAGATACCACTGTTCGTATTCAATAACAATCCCTCCGCTTCCTGCGAATCCTGGAAAGCAAAAAAGCCTTCGCTTGCCGGGAACAGTTCTATTGAATCGATCTTTTTGCCGATGCTCTCAAACAACCTTGCCTTATACGGTTCAAAATTCACCCCTCCCTGTACCATCACGCTGAAATTAGGGAACAGATCCGTTATGTTTTTGCCGCTTTTCTCGATCAGGCGGTCAAAATACATCTGCATCCATGGAGGTATGCCGCTGATCAGGGTCATATCCTTATTAATGGTCTCGGCTACGATCTTGTCCAGCTTGGTTTCCCAGTCCTCAATACAATTGGTCTCGTAGCTCGGCAACTGGTTCGACCTGAGATAACTCGGTACGTGGTGGTTAACAATGCCGGATAACCGCCCTGTGGGTATGTTTCCGACACGTTCCAGTTCGGGCGACCCGCTTAAGAAGATCATTTTCCCATTGGCAAAAGCCGCGTTCCCGGTCTCCGCCATATAGCAAAGCAGGGCGTTTCGGGCCGTATCAATATGATTATCAATGGAATCTTTGCTGATGGGTATGTATTTTACCCCGCTGGTGGTACCGCTTGTTTTAGCAAAATAGATAGGGCGCCCCTTCCAGAGCACGTTCTGCTTACCTTCTTTTACCTGTTCTATATATGTCTTGAACTGCTCATAATCGCGGACGGGCACCGCCTGGGCGAAAGAAGCATGGTCAGTAACCGCTTCCAGCTTGTGTTCCTTACCAAAAACCGTGTTCTTACCCGTTTTAAGAAGCATTTTAAGGATGGCTTCCTGGTCTTCCCGGGCAGTTTGCATGCCTTTCCGGGTCTTATTATATATATAGTTGGCAAAAGGTCTGGCCAACAGGGATTTTAGATTCATGGGGTACCAATCGTTAAAGAAGGCGCAAAAGTACAGGAAGTTTGGGGTTTGTGGGTTGTAGTTTGGGGTTTTAACACTAAAACGCCGCAAATTTGAGATCGGTTTGGCGTTTGCAGTTTGGGGTTTGGAGTTGAGGCCTAACCCCAAACACCCAACTCCAAACGCCAAACCCTGCTTTTCCACGCATGGGGACAAGATTTATTTCAGAAATGTTTGCATATTTAACCCCCAAAACCTTACCTTTGCCGTCCTAATTTTGGTAATTATGTTAGCAGTTGTAAAAATCGCAGGTCAGCAATTCAAAGTACAGGCAGGTCAAAGCCTGTATGTTCCTCACCTGTCGGGCAAAACCGGAGACAAAGTTGAGTTCAGCGAAGTGCTGTTTACTGACAACGAAGGAAAGATATCTGCAGGCGATGCTGTAAAAGCGATCGTGAAAGCGGAGATCATTTCTGATTTGGTTCAGGGAGACAAAGTGATCGCCTTTAAAATGAAAAGGAGAAAAGGTTTCCGCAAGAAGCATGGTCACAGAACTCACTACACAAGAATTAAAATTGAAAGTATCGCTTAGTAAGCGCTAACAATTAAAACATGAAAAGAAAGATCATTCTCTCTTGTTTATGTTTTGGTTTTTAAAATAAAAAACTATGGCACACAAAAAAGGTGAAGGTTCCGTAAAGAACGGCCGTGATTCACAAAGCAAACGTTTAGGTGTAAAGATCTATGGTGGTCAACCTGCAATCGCCGGTAACATCATCGTTCGTCAAAGAGGAACAGTGTATCATCCTGGTAAGAATGTTGGATGCGGAACTGACTTTACTTTGTTCGCATTAACTGATGGAATCGTTGAATTCAAGAAAGGAAAAAACGACAAATCAACCATCTCTATCACACCGGTAGAAGTGACGGCTTAAAAAAATTTTTTTGTAGTTCCAAATGTTTTTCTACTTTTAATGTATTAACTAACCATTAAATCTAAAAAAACATGGCAACTGCAAAGAAAGCCGCAAAGAAAGCCGCTCCTAAAAAAGCCGCTAAAAAAGCTGCTCCTAAAAAAGCTGCAAAGAAAGCCGCTCCTAAGAAAGCCGCTAAAAAAGCTGCTCCTAAAAAAGCCGCTAAAAAAGCTGCTCCTAAGAAAGCTGCTAAGAAGAAATAGTCTTCTTGCTCTTAAGCAGAAATAGATTTAAAGTCCCGGAAATTTTCCGGGACTTTTTTATTGAATACCTTCGGAAACCCAATACCAGCAACGTTATGGACAATTATGTAATAGCCGAGAACTTCTCTTTATTAGCCAAGCTGATGGACATACATGGCGACAATAGTTTTAAAGCAAAGTCGTATGCATCTGCCGCATTCACAATCGATAAATTACCTACACCTTTAGCAGAATTACCCGCAGAAAAAATATTCGCGATCAGGGGTATCGGCGACTCAGTTGGTAAGAAAGTAGTGGAGCAATTAGAGACCGGAGAACTCGTTATTTTGAAAGAATACCTTCAAAAAACACCACCGGGCATTATTGAGATGTTGGGCATAAAAGGCATCGGCCCGAAGAAAATATCGACCATTTGGAAAGAATTGGAGGTAGAATCTTTGGGAGAATTGCTGTACGCATGCAACGAAAACCGCCTCACTTTATACAAAGGTTTTGGAGAAAAGACACAACAGAATATTAAAGAATCGATAGAGTTTTATTTCGGAACACTCGGCAGTTATTTATACCAACAGATAGAAACATTTGCAGCAACAGCAGATCAGAAATTCAAAGAAGGATTTACAAACGAAACATTTGCATTTACCGGCGAATTCAGAAGACAACTCGAAATTGTGAATACATTGGAATGGGTCACCACCCGTTCTGTTCAACAGATGAAAGTTTTTTTTCTCGCGCATGAATACGAAATCGTAACAGAAAAAGAAGATTATATATCAGCAAAGGGAAAAGAAAATGTAACGATGGGTTTCTATTCCGCAACCGAAGAACATTTCGCCGCAAAACTTTTTCAAACATCCTGCAGTGATGAATTTTTGCAATCATGGAACGAGCTCACAAAATGGAACGCGAACAACTCGTATGATACTGAAGAAGCGATCTTTACATCGGTCAATTGTTATTTCATTCCTGCTTTCCAGCGCGAAAAAGCAGGCATTGTTCAAAAAGCAGTGAGCACTCCCCTGCCTTCTGTGGTCCAGCCGGAAGATATTACCGCCATCATCCACAGCCATAGCAACTGGAGCGATGGCGTTCATACCCTTGAACAGATGGCTACCCATGCCAAAAACCAGGGTTTGCAGTATTTAGTGATCAGCGACCACTCCAAAACCGCTTTTTATGCCAATGGACTGAGCGAGGAGCGAATCCGCGCGCAGCACCAGCAGGTTGATGAGCTAAATGCAAAGCTCGCGCCCTTCAAAATCTTCAAAAGCATAGAAAGCGATATATTAAATGATGGTAACCTCGACTACAGTAACGATGTACTCGCAAGTTTCGACCTCGTGATCGCCTCCGTTCACTCAAACCTGAAGATGAGCGAGGAGAAAGCGATGATGCGTCTGCTTAAAGCCATCGAAAACCCCTTTACCTCTATTCTTGGGCACATGACGGGCAGGTTATTGCTCAGCCGCAACGGCTACCCTGTTGACCACAAACGCATCATCGATACCTGTGCTGCCCATAATGTAGTAATAGAGATCAACGCGCATCCGAGAAGATTGGATATCGATTGGCGCTGGGTTGACTATGCGCTTGAAAAGAACGTACTCATCTCCATCGATCCCGATGCGCATTCAACTGATGGTTATGAGGATTGCCGGTATGGTGTTTTGATCGCGCAGAAAGGCGGGGTGACGAAGGAGAGGAATCTGAGTAGTTTTTCTTTGGGAGAATTTGAAGAGTGGTTGAAGGTGCAGAAGAGTAAGAGGCCATAGGAATATTGAGTAAGGAATTTTGAATGTTGAAGTTTGGCTTCGAAATG
>JAZKBI010000010.1:40348-158113 GCA_040388705.1 Bacteroidota bacterium
TTCGAAATGACGGCGTTGGTTAGTGGCCCCACTTCAACATTTCCCGCAATATGCGGGACTCAATATTCAATATTATTCTCCCTCCGCCATCGGCAGTGTAATATAAAAAGTGCTCCCCACTCCTTCCTCCGATTCAAACCAGATATGGCCATTGGCTTTTTCTACAATGCCCTTGCAGATAGCAAGGCCAAGACCGGTTCCGGAAGATTTGGTGGTGAAATTTGGGGTGAATATATTTTCGCGCATGTTCTCGGGGATGCCGCCTGATTGGTCCTTTACCGAAATAAGTACATTGCCCTCTTCATTGCGCTGACTGATCGCTACTTTGATCATCGCTTCTGTATTTGTACTTGCTTCTATGGCATTCTGGAGAAGATTGGTGAACAAACGATTCATCTGCACACGGTCAGAATAGATCTTATAGGATCCTTCTTCTTTATACCATTCGATCTGTATGCGCGGGTTGGCACTGTACAATCTTACAATCGAAGATAGCACTTCGGTAATATCAAAAGTTTCCATTCTTGCATTACCGATATTGGCGAACTGCGAAAAATCTCCTGCGATCTTCGAGAGCTGATCTATCTGTTCGATCAGGGTAACCGCCATGTTCTCTGACAACTCTTTCACATTAGGCGCGCCTTTTTGTATCGCGTTCTGCAAATACTGAATACTTAGTTTCATTGGCGTGAGGGGATTCTTGATCTCGTGCGCTACCTGTCTTGCCATTTCGCGCCATGCACCTTCCCTTTCACTTTGTGCCAATGCCTGTGCACTCACTTCCAATTTCTTTACCATCTTGTTGTATTCATCTACCAGCATACCGATCTCATCGTTCCTTGTCCATTCAATGGCTTCATTGATCTTGCCAAGGTTCATTTCCTGCATCTTCCTGCCGATGAGGCTGAAGGAAGCTGTGATACGGCTGGTTAAAAAGAATGCGATCGCTCCTGCAATGAGAAATATAAATGCGTTTAGGTTGATCAGCGTGGCAAGAAAACCAGAGATCTCCTGGTTCAATTCGTTCTGTGAATTCAGGTAAGGAATATTGAGGTAAGCATAATTGTTACCGCTATCATCCGTCAACGGAACATAAATACTCAGATATTGAAACCCACCGATCTTTTCCGACTGAAGAAAGCGGATGCTATGCCCCTCCTGTAACTCACGGTATGCATTGGGTTCCATTTTTGAACTGAGCAGCTGCTTATTATAGATGTAGGGCTGCGTAGAAATAACCAGGCTGCCACTAAGGTTATAATAATTGATATCAACATTGTGCAGGTCAGAAATATCTGCAATGGTTTTTTCAAGCCCGGCCTTCACCCCGATATTATCAGGCATATCATCAAATGCCTGCAGGGAATTCATTTTGGTGTTCACTTCATTCGCCATCACCTGGATGGATTTGGAAAGGCGTTCTTCATTGTTACGGTTAAAACGAAGAATAAAGAACGAGATCGTTGCGATACCGATCACGATAAACGAAAATACACTCAGGAAAATAATGGTCGACTGGATCTGCGAGCGGATATTGAGCCGCAACATTTTCCGCAACTCACTCCACTTAAACCGGGCGATCAGTAAATAATTTCCAAAATGAAAAAGCAGAATAATAAAGAGGAAAGAACAAAACAGGTAGGCAAACAAAGTGACTGCTTCAATGAACCAGGTATCTCTTTTCACCACGATCACCTGCTTATTGTTGGTTCCGTTATACCATAGCTCGTTATACTCGCCGGCCTTCTTATAAGAGAATTCAAACCCGGACATTTGTTTCCTGTCCAACTGCGAAGGAAAACTGTAGGTATTGAAGTGATTGATCATCCTGCCCCTTGCATACACTGCATAGGCATAATTGGTATTAAGATCAGAAGCCACATCTGCTACCTGGTTAAAGAGTTCGGGATACAATGCCTCACTCTTATACCGTTTCGATTTAATGATCACGAAGAGATAGCCCAGCACCGTACTGTCTTTTTGTATCAGTTTCTGGTATACATAACTGAAGCCATCGACGGTACTTTCATAGTTAAAGATGTCCGGTATAGCTGTTGGCTTTGCCTTATTGGTGATGATCGTTTTAATGGCCGCAAAACTCAATGAATCATCATTGAACATGGGGTGATGCAGGCTATCGAATGTGTAGATGCGGGTATCGTATTTGTTCAGGTAGCCGGAAAAATTCTGGTTAACAAGGCTGTCTTTGATGAATTTATTGGAATATTCATTCTCCGATAAGCGGTGAAAATTATTGAGCAGGAACTGTTCATCAAAATTAGTAGCCGCAATATTCAACAGGTTCTCACCCGATGGGTCCGTTTGCAGTGCCAGTTTTTCGGCGATCCGTTTTCTCTGTTCAAACTCCACTATGCCATTCTGGTAGATTACCATTGACGCAATAGACATGGCAAAGATCATCACCCAGAAAATAAAAAAAGAAGATTTGAGCAGGGGAATATTCATGTCCTTCTTTCGAAGGTTCAGCAATAATAAGTAGCCCAGTATCCATACCAATACCCCGAGGTACACACGTGTGTTAGCGGTGGAGGCGAACAAAATAACATAGGCAAATCCATATAAAGCAACAGCCAGGCATTGCATATATACCGGCAATTCATTGCGGATAGCCGGTCGCAAAAATATCTGTGAAAAATAAAAGAAAGAAAGCACGAGGAAACAGAGTACTACAAAACTGATCACGCTGTACACGGTGAGTCCAAAGAAATTCGTTACATCAAAAGGAATCTTTGAATCTTTTACAAGGCTGATGATGACACCCGCCAGCAGGAACCCGATGATGGTAAGTACAAGCAGGTTCACATAATCATATATCCTCGGGGCGAGTTGAAAACGGAACCAGGCGACCCCGTCGTTATAGGTTTTATAAAAACTCACCAGCCAGAATAAAAGGATCGCATTCACCAATAGATCGCCCAGCGATGGATGTAGTGCGTTCGATGCATATACTGTTGGATCGAATAAAGGAAGTTTATTGAAGTCGAATGGAAATGAAAACCAATAAGCAGTGAGCCGGAGAAATATGACGGAGCCTAATAAAAACACATAACCGGTTTTGAACTGGTAACGGCGAACCAGTTCCTGCGCCAATGAATGCAGGAAAACAAGCAGGAAAATGATCGCAAGTACGCGCAGGAAGATGGTGACCGAATCATATGCGATAAATGATCTTCCCGGTTTTAATTTTATCCTGAATAGCTCCTGCCCCTTTCCGTCGTTCACACCCAGCGCTTCCGCATCGCCGCTGATCTCGTATTGTTCATTGATGCCGCTGTACCCTGCAAATTCTGTATGCAGGTATTTGTTCTCCATAAAATATGACCATCGTATGGGTAACATGGCAAACACAGATACCGGTTTTCCGCGGAGTTGCATGTCCTTCCGGATCATTTCAAAATCACCGTTCTGGTTCTCCGCAAAATAACTTCCTTCCGGCCGGAACATCTCCTCGTTGTTTATGTACATCCGGTTGGTGTTCCAGTAAGAAAGTATGGGCGCCAGGTCGCTATCAACATCATTCTGTGTAAAAATGAACAGGCCGATATCTTCCTTTAATGGATCCGCAACATCGGGAGACTGGTTAAGCAATCCATAGAGAACCGCGGTATCCTTCAGTGTATTTTCAAAACGTGCTTCCTGTTCCTTTAAGCGTTGCTCTAATTTGCTTTTTACTTTTTGCGGCGAAGAATGGTAGCTCCAGTAATTGCTGAAAATAAAAGAGATGGTATATAGCCATGCCGCTGTAATGATCAGGTATCCATGTTTGTAAGCGGCTTGTCGTAATGAGTGGATCAAGTAAGTACGGTTTAAAGGGACACGAATTACACTAATTACCACGAATCTCACAATGCATGACTGGCCTAATTCGTGTTAATTCGTGCAATTCGTGTCTTATTAATTCGTGTTCTTCTTCTTTACTTCATTCCAGATAGCATCCATTTCGGTAAGCGAGAGGTTTTCCAGCTTCTTCCCCTGCGCAGTTGCAATGGTTTCCATCTGCTGAAAGCGGTAAATGAACTTTTTATTGGTCTTTTCCAAAACGCCTTCGGCATCAACCTGCAAAAACCGTGCATAATTTACCAGGCTGAATAAAACATCGCCAAATTCTTCGTCTATTTTGTCTTTGGAGTCTATTTCAATGGCTTCTTTTAGTTCACCTATCTCCTCCTCTACCTTCTTCCAAACATCTTCTTTGTTATCCCATTCAAATCCTACCTGTTTGGCTTTTTCCTGTATGCGGGTGGCTTTTACCATGGCTGGCAAGGAAGGAGGCACACCGCTAAGCACCGATGTTTTACCTTCTTTCATCTTTAGTTTTTCCCAGTTGCGTTTTACTTCTTCTTCATCGGCAACTTTCACATCGCCATAAATATGCGGGTGGCGGAAGATGAGCTTTTCGCAGATACCATCAATCACCTCTTTCAGCTCAAACTGTTTTTGCTCCTGGCCGATCTTTGCATAGAAAAGGATATGCAGCAGGATATCGCCCAGTTCTTCTTTAATTCCTTTCCAGTTTTCGTCCGTTATAGAATCTGTCAATTCATAGGTTTCTTCCAGTGTTAAAGGGCGAAGGGTATGAATGGTCTGTTTCCTATCCCATGGGCACTGTTCGCGCAATTCATCCATGATCTTAACCAATCGTAAAAAACTATCTGCCGTATTTTGCATAGGACTCTTTTAAATGGCCATGGCCGAGAAAATAAAGAATATACCAAAAAGAAATATCCAAATAAACATTGAAAGAAAGAATACAAGAAAATATTTCAGTATGGTCTTGGCTCTTCGCTGTTCATAAAAGTTACGCATAGATTTATACCAATAAAAGAACCCGGCAAGTGTGAACAGCAAACCAATCCACTCAGTGCCAAGGTTCATCATATCAGCGAGGGCATTCAACAATATTCCTGCCAGGATAATAATAAAAGTACCGCAGTACAGATGAATCGAAAACACAATATGGTTCACATAAAAGAACTGTTTTCTGCGCACATACAGCAGGCGCAACATCAGGGCAAACAAAGGCAGTGAAACGAATAACATTTGCGGGAACAAATGTTTGAACTTATCAAAAACTGCTGTCCAGATGGCTTTGCCGTCATTGTTATATTTCTCTGTAAGGTGTATGTTCTGGCGCCTCAACTTTCTTTTAAAAAAGCCATCACGGCGGGCGGCAGGCAATTTCGATTGCGCCAGGTCATACTGTTCAACTTTCTTATATATCGTGTCGCTCTTGTCGCTTGTAAAGAGGTTAAAATTAGTGCCTTGGTTGAACGTTTGCAATTTGTTTTTGTACGTTGTATCGCGCCTTAAACGTGCTATATCACTGTCAGTAATTGCCAGCTGTTGCAAAAGACTCTCTCTTTTTGGGATAGAGATACCAGCTGTTGCAAGGTCTTTAAAATCGTCTGTCTTTTCTTTCTCAAGCCTTTCCATCTGTTTTGCTGCTGTTGTGCGACGTGGTGGAGTTTCATTAAACTTCACAACATCATTTTCTTTATTCATACTAAAAAAAACAAGGAAAAAGAACGCAGAAGTAAACACATACATCCTGATCGGGTGCAAATAAGAAGCACGCCGCCCGCGCAGGTATTCATGTGAAAGGAATCCCGGTTTGAACAACAGGTATTTTAGCGTACTGAAGAATTTGCCATCGAAATGCGTGATATCATACATGAAATGCGTTACCAGGTGCCAGAAACTTTCTTTGGGCGGAATATTTTCCTGGCCGCATACATGGCAAAATCTTCCATGCACAACGGCTCCGCAGTTCAAACAGTCTTTTTCTTTTCTTTCGGGTAGGTGTGACACTTGTTAACGTTTGACTAAAAATACATAACTATATGATTGCTGCAACAACTATGTGGGTATGTTTTTGGGTTGTTGAAAACTGTGGCTGTACCTTTGTGAAAACCTCCTTTTTCATGAGATCATTGCTTGCATTCGCATGCGTTTTCCTTTTCACCACCAGTTACAGCCAGTATTATTTCAATGACATGGTTTCTACCCAGGCCAGCAACGAGCAATATAAATTACTCCGTGCCAATAAGATCAGGAAGATAAAGGCCACGAGTTATGAAGCTGATAACACGATTACAAATGGGTTCTCATTGGAAGAAGAGATCAGCCTGGATGGCAAACGCATCATATTAAGCACGGCTATTTCTTCGGGCAGGTCATCGGTTACCAACCGTTTTTACGAGCTAAGCAAACTGAAAAAAACACAGTCTGTTAACAACGGGATAGACAGCAAAACAGAATATACTTATAATGAAAAAGGCCAAATACAAAAGATAGCATTCATCACAACTGATACAGCCATGAAAAGCACGCTGACCGAAGTGCATGAATGGAAATACAACGAGGCGGGCCAGCCGGTATCCATGTTAAAGATCAAGAACACAAAGGATACAACTGTTATTGAATTTATGAAAGACGAACAGGGTTTAATAACGGAAGAACGCTGGAAAAGAAAAAACCGCGTGGTAGAAACGTACTACTACTATTACGACGCCAATAAACAACTCACAGATATTGTGCGGTATAATACGCGGCTAAAAAAACTACTCCCCGATTTTCAATATGAATATGATGCCAATGGACGGGTTAGTAAAATGACACAACTATCCATGAGCACCAACAGTTATCTTATCTGGCAATATGTGTATAACGAGAAAGGATTGAAGCTAAAAGAAGTGGGCTTTGATAAAGGGGGCGCTATGATTGGCAGGATCGAATACGTTTACGAATAACTCTTTCACTCCTTTTCTCTTGTCTTCTCTTAGTGATATTCTTAGACAAACAGTGTTCCGGCATCTTTAAACGCCAGGCATTTCAGTAAGAGAAGGACAGGAGAAAAAGAGATAAAGAGAGATCACTTAATTCTTTCATTCGGCGGCAGAGACGGCTTTCTGATTGGGTACCAACAAAGTAAACGCTGTTCCCTTCCCGAATTCTGATTTTACTACAATGTCTCCACCGATACGCGTAAGCGCTTCTTTTACAATATACAGGCCGATACCCAACCCGTTTTTGAAATCCGTGCTACGGAAAAAGATCTGGAATATTTTATTGAGGTGGTCATCAATGATACCTACGCCATTGTCCTCGATATGTATCGTGGCCTCTCTTTCATTAACGGTAGCCGTTAGTTTTACTTTGGGATTGGCTTCGTCCACCCTTTGGTATTTGACGGCATTCGAGATGAGATTATTCAGTATGAGAGATAACCTGAACCCATCGCAACTAAACTCAGCCTGCTGATCCACCTTTACCTCAAACACGATATGTGGGTTTTGCATATTGCAGAGTTCGATGCTGTCTGTAAACATTTTTTTGAAATCAATATCCTCATTCACATCATCCAGCCTGATACCCTTGTAGTATTCGATCGTTTTATGAATGAATACATCCATTTTATTCACGCAGCTTTCGATCATCGCAAAATAATCATTTGAATCTGTGCCTTTCTCCGGCTGCTGCAGTTTGGCAAGATTCAAGATCCCCAGGATATTGGCGAGCGGCGAACGGAGGTCGTGCGAAGTGCTGTAAACAAAGCGGTTCAGCTCATCATTCGCTTTTTGCAATTCATCAACCTTTGCGCGTAATTGTTTTTTTGTCTGGTACAATTCATAGGCGTTCTGAATGGCTGTCATCAACTCCATCTCATCCCATGGCTTCTTTAAGTAACGGAAAATCTCGCCTTTGTTGATCGCATCGATCAGCGATTCGAGGTCGGTATAACCGGTAAGCAGGATCCTTACTGGATTTGGGTGGGCCTTCCGAACGATATTAAAAAATTCAGCGCCCGTGGTCTTAGGCATTCTTTGATCGGCGAGAATAACATGTATGTCTTTGTCGTTCAGGATATTCATCCCGTCCGTTACGTTCAAAGCAGTGTAAATATCATAGTGTCGCCGGAAACTGGCCTGGAATGCCTGGAGATTATTGATCTCATCATCGATGTATAATACACGGATTTTAGACTCCAAAGGATGAATCATGCAGTTAGGTATTGGATTTAAGAAAACGCTGACTGTGGCAGCATCTTATATAAAGATATTATAAATTCTGCACCTTTTCCTTTTGTTGACAGCACTTCTATTTTTCCCTCATGTTTCTGGATGATCTTGTATACGATGGACAAGCCAAGCCCCGTGCCTTCGCCCACATCCTTGGTGGTAAAGAACGGATCAAATATTTTCTGACGGACCTCATCGGTCATGCCGATGCCCGTGTCTTTTATACTTATTACCATTTTGTCATCCACATCGCGCGTTGAGATAGTGATGGATTCTTCCGCTTCCTGGTGTTCTTTTTCCTTGATGGCCTGTATGCCATTACTGAGGATATTCATGAATACCTGGTTCAGTTTACCCGGGAAGCATTCTATTTCGCCATGCGCCTTGAAATCTTTTTTGATCACGATATTGGAAGGCAATGCATTTTTTAACAGGATCATTGTGGAGTCGATACCCTCATGAACATTTACAATCTTCACTTCACTTTCGTCAAGCCTGCTGAAATTGCGAAGCCCCATTACAATTTCAGCCGTACGCTCGGCGCCATCGTGAATGCCTTTCACGAGATTGGTGATCTCGTCTTTTACATAGTCAACGTCGATCTGTTTTTTGAGTTTGTTGATCTCTACAAGTTTGCCCGCAAAATCAGCATCAGGGATCGTGTGCAGCGTATCGTACGCATCAATGATCTCGATCAGGTCCTTGATATCCATTTCGAGCGGCCTGATATTGGATTTTACGAAGTTGATCGGGTTATTGATCTCGTGCGCGATACCTGCAGTTAACTGTCCCAACGATGCCATCTTCTCTGCTTCCACCAATTGTATCTGTGTATCTTTCAGATCCTGCAAAGCGGTGCTGAGATTGGTATTGGACGATTGCAGCTCTTCTGTTCTTTCCGCTACTTTCTTTTCCAGCATTACATTCTGCTCTTTGATCAATTGCTGGTTCAGTTCCAGGCTGCGCAGCGTTTCTGCCTGCGATTGTTCTTTCTCCTTCCGTAATACATTGATCTTGTCCGCCAGGGCGATAGAGAGCAATGCGATCTCCATGGATGAGCCGACATAAATAATATACGTGGTAAAATTGTTATAAGGAAGAACAGCAAGGTTCCTCAATATCAAAATGATAAAAGTGATAAGGAAGAACAACCATGCCGTTAAATAAAAGTATGCCGGACGGAAATTTTTCTTGGCCATATACAGGCTCGTTCCCAATACCGATATCACACCCAGCAGGCCGTTATAATTGAGTACCTGGTAACTGATGTTGAGATTTCCTAAAAATGCGCTTACCAAGCCAACCAGGTAGATCACAACCAGGATCTGCAGCCACTTGTGTACTCTCCTAGCATGTTCCGCAGTTCGAAGGAAGTGCATGCTGAATACTAACCCGCCGATAGAAGATAGAATGGAGGTGACCACAACCGCATACCTGTTATATTCCGGATGGCCGGGCCATATAAACCTGAATTCATATCCGGTAAAAGTTGTTTGTGCAATGGCAAGGCAGAGGATATACACCACATAGTATATATAGCTCCTGTCCCTCGTAGCAAAGAACAAAAACAAATTGTACAGGAACATCACGATCAGCACTCCGAGATAGATACTGGTGATCACATTCTGAAGGTTCACATCTTCATATAACGCATCTGTAGTGAACACTTTCGCCGGAACAATGATCGGGTGCTCGCTGTATACATGTAAAAGATATTGCTGCGACGAACCAGGAGGCGATTGTAAAGTAAAAACGAGATTAGGTGAAACAACCAGTTCATTCGCTCCCTTGATGGCGTTTCCCTGTTCACTCAATAAAGTTGCGGCTGCAGAATCTGCCCTGTATAAACTAACACGCGAAAGATTTGAATAGCCGATATTAAGAAACAGCTTTGCCGATGCTGAATTATTTTTTACAGAGAACCGGAACCATACGTTGGTAATATTGTTTGGATAGATGGGTATTCGCCCGTTTGTATTAACGAATTTGCCTGAATGCATTACCTGTTCCGCAGTTAACATTCCTGTGCTGTCAACCAGTTCTTCCATATTGGCGGAAACCGTATAGGCCGGTTGTTCATTGGTAATTACAGCTGACTGGGTAAAAGCGTTGTGGCAGAACATGCAAAGAAAGACAAGCAAAAGCAGGATGTCCTTTGCATATCTTCTTCTCAATAAACATAAAAGCAGTTGTCTGTTTTTACAGAACATAAGGAATGATCATTTTGGTCTCCCGTTTATATGCCAGGTAATCATTTCCAAAACGTGCGATCAGTTCTTTTTCTTCGATCCCGATCCGAACATAATAAGCAATGATCATGGCAATACAAGATATAATAAATCCGGCTAAACTTTCGAGTATCACGCCGCCTGCAATAAGGGCTAAAAAAGCGCCTGTATAACTGGGATGTCTTACAATATGATAGGGTCCGGTTTTAACCAAGCGGTGATCGTCTTTGATCTGAACGGTTGCAGTAAAATATTTACCGAGAGATCTTACTGCCCAGGCGCGGAAACTGATACCTGTAACCACCATCAATATCCCGATGGCAGAATAGATGGTAAAATCGCCTGCGGCCTCTTTAAAATAGGCCCAGTCAACAACAGGAACTACTACGCTGATAAAAGACATGAGTAGTATCAGTATCACCGAAAAACGGTCGCTGCTTTTTTGGTCGCCGGTCTCTTTCACAGAAACAGGCGGTTGTGTGAGCCACATGCTGATGCTTCCTATAATAATGAACAATATTTTCCAGTTGAGCATTAAAGCAGGTTTACCCAGTAAGGGCAGAACGATCATCAACATATTACTAACGGAAGCAAGAAATATCTTACGCATCTTCACGAATGTTTATCCGCATGAAGATACGGCTCATAACTTATCTGGAATTCTTTGGGATCAACGTTGTCCAGTGTCAGCGCGTAATGAATGTTGGTATAGTAATCTTTAAAAGGAGATTTTTCTTTGGCAATATGTTCCAGGTTATTACGGAGGTACATGATCTTTTCTCTTTCGCGTGGATGCGTGGAAGCGAGGTCGTACATGTCGTCGGAATAAACGGCAGTTGCGATCAGGTCGATCTTGGGATAATAGAAGGTTCCTTCTTTTCCCACTTCATCTAATATCTTCCCTCCCATCCAGTCTTTAAAACGTACCGTAGTTGGCGAACACAGTGTAAAAAAAGTAGAGACTCCTACCTGCGTTGCCATTGCCATAGCTACGCGCGAGGGAAACAGGCTCCCGATACCCAGGCCGGCCACTTCTTTTGAGTTCCAAAGTCCGGATAGCTCAGCAGCGCCTTTTTTGGCATGTTGTCTTACAATCTCGTAAATGCGGGGATCCATTTTACCTGTCGCCTCCTCGATGGGAAGCGGGTGGATGCCATCGGCTATTTGTATCCTTACCCCACCGTATAACTTAGATCCGTCCAGGGTTTCCACCACAATTACGTAGATAGAACGGCGAAACATCCAGTCATCGGTATTGGTGGTAATATTCTCGATCCCGTATATGGAAAGCACTCTCCGGTGGCCCTCTATGAATTTCCGGCAGGTCTCGGGATCATCGATTGCACGGAACGCCCTGATTCTTATCTCTTTATCTAAATTACCTGATTGGGGCATCTCAACACTTCATTTAATGTAAACAAAATAACGAAAGAATGACCGTTTCTATTATAATTATTGTATAAATGATGGTTTTAGCTACTTTTACGGTATCAATCTATCGAAACCTAAGTAGTCTATGGAAGAACAAAAGATCAATGTGTTATACATTGATGATGAGCCCAATAACATTGTTTCGTTTAAAGCCGCTTTCAGGAGAGTATTCAATATTTTCTCCGCGGAATCGGCAGAAGAAGGAAAAAAGGTACTTGAGCAGGAGAACATTCACGTGATCCTGAGTGATCAGCGTATGCCCAAAACCACCGGGATCGAATTTTTTCAGTCTATTCTTGATACTCACCCCGACCCGATCAGGATATTGATCACCGGTTACACAGATATCAACGCCGTGATCGATGCGATCAATCTCGGCCAGGTATATAAATACCTCACCAAACCATGGATCGAGGAAGAAGTAAAAACATCTATCAAAAATTCATTCGAAGTATACGATCTCCGTACAAAGAACAGGGAACTCACCACGAAACTGATGGAAGCAAACGAAAAGCTGGAGTTTTTGGCGAGACAGAACCTGCTTTCGTAGTTTCTGGATATCGGGAAGCATAATTTGAATATTGAATACTAAACAAGGAATTTTGAATGTTGAAATAGGCGGCCTCAGTTCAACATTCAAAATTCCTTGTTCAGTTTTCAATATTTCCTTTTCCCTTGTTCGTGAGAATAACAGCAGCTTTTGTGGATGAAATCACTCACATCATGAAGTTTGATTATTCCGTATTACATTAGATACGAGTTTTGATTTCCCCTGGCGTTGTTAGTTTTTGGTTAAGAACATAACAAACAACCATTCGGGTGGGTATTCTTATCCACCTTTTTTTATTTTCACACCTGTCCGCAAAGAACCTGATAGTATTGTTTTTATACTTTAAAATGTATCCCTACGAAAATAAGCAGTACACTCAGTAGGATATGAAAAAAGAATGCAAACCCGGAAATCACATCCCATCCTTTTTTTCGCTTAAAAAAATAATTCAGCACAAACAGGAGCAGTATCGCGATTAATACAGGTATCAACAGGTTTCCCTCTTCCGAAGAAAATAAATGTATATTCAGTTTAGTGACCAAAGCAGCAATAAAAAATGCAGCAGGCACCAAATACAACACTGCTTTTTTCTTTTTTAGAAAAAAATATACAATGCAGGTGATAGCCGGCAGAAAAAAAGCCAGGTAGAAAAGGAATTTCATATGTATGTATTCAACCGGCAATGTACAATATCCCGGCTATTTGCTAAAACTGAAATCAATTGATTCGGGATGCAATGTGAAAGCGGGCACTTCGATCAAAATACCTTCCTTATCCCGTAACTGTCGTTCCCATATCTCATCCACAACCAGGCTTCTTGCAAACTCAATTGCCTGTTGCACATAGCGCCAGTCGTTAAGCGGCTCATTGTCTTTCGTTACCGCGAATATGGCAAAAAGCTGAATGATCGTTTCATTCATTAACCTGTCTATCAGGCAGAGATCAAAATCAAGTGATAGTTCCGCGTGATGTTCGATAGCAAGTGTTTTGATATGATTCTTGCTGAATTTCAGGTAAAGCGAACCCGAGTTTGCCAGTTCCTTAATAGCGGGGAAGATCTCGATAGACGATCTTGAATAATCAATAGTAGTGCCGTTAAGCACCAAGATTTTTGATTCCATGGGGAGCTTTTAGAAAAAAATATATGATGTATTGGCAGGCGTGTCGCCTGGGATATCGGAGAACGGTGAGCCGGGGATATTGGAATGATTGGCTGCCTCTAACCTAAGTAAAAAAAATCATTCCATAAAAAAAAACAGGAATAATTTTCAACCGGGATCCCCTGGGAATGGTATAGTCCGGCTACAAAAAGCGCTACACCATTTTTCCGGGTATTTTTTTGCGCAGGGTATGGCATGTATTTTTTGTTACAGGATGATAGCACAAGCCCACACTATGCAACCGTTAATACGAGAATATTATATCAAAGACAATGGTCAGTTTCCAAACAGCCCGCTACCTGTACTGCTGTATAAAAGGGTATTGAATCTGCCGGCTTTTTGTGCTGCAAGGCATGTGAAGAAACTTTTTCAAAAGAATGACTGGGGCAATAACTGGCAAAACGGGATCTATACCTTTCAGCACTACCACAGCATCACACATGAAGTATTCGCTGCTATAAAAGGACAAACCGTATTACTCCTTGGTGGTGAAAATGGTAAACTGATAAAATTTGAGAAAGGCGATGTGATCATTATTCCCGCCGGCGTGGCGCATAAAAATTTAGGCAAAGAAAAAGATGTGATCTGCATAGGTGGTTACCCCGAAGGAAAAGATTTTGACATAAACTGTGGCGAGCAGGGCGAAAGACCCGGAACGGACCAGAATATTTCCAATGTGCCTATACCGGCAACTGACCCGGTCTATGGAACTGATGAGAACGGGTTATTGACCGTGTGGAGATCATTGCAGGTGCAATTGTAACGTTCAAAAGATCAAATGCTGTAGCGGCTGAGTAATTCCTCAATTCTTTCTTTTAATGATCCGGGACAATTTTCATTGAACAGGATATGTGGCGGATCAGTCTGTATAAAATAACACTGGCTCGGTTTTAACCTGATTCCGTTTACCTCAACACTCGCTTGTTCAATAATATCAAGTTCTTGCTGTAAAAGCTCGCGTGCTGTTTTATTGGTTTGGTTATCTCCTATCAACATAAAAAAAATTGTTTGGCTCCTGACCGCCTGTTAAAAGATCAACCGCCAATCTCCGGTTCCAGGAAAGCTTTGACCAATGATTTCCATTGTATTTCTGATAAACCCATGGCGGCACTTGCGGCAACAATGGTATTACGTATATTGTCAACTTTGTTTCCCGTTGCATTATTCGGCATTTCATTCCTGCCGTGATAAGAGGCGCACACTTCATTTCCTTTTCGTTGTATTACAAAGGTGGAAGACGCGCTTCCTTTAAAAAAATGTGCAACCGCAGGATCTTTGGAACCGGGATTTACCGTTGGAGAAATCCGCATGGCAAACAATTCTTCTTCTCCGTTTTCATTGGCGCTGTCATCAACCGCGTCTACCCTAACCCAATCATACCCTCCTCCAACCCCTGGCCCCGGACCGGGAAGATCAACCTGGAAAAGATCGCCCATTTTTGCCAGCCGGTCCAATTCATTTCCAGCTATACCAACTAATTTAAAATCACCACCCAAACTGCCACCCAGTTTATGCCATACAGGTGGATTGAGTAAACGTTTGTAAGCTCTTTTAAACGTATCCAACGCTTCCTCACGTGTTGGCAGGGTGAGATTTACCTGGAAGTCGAACTGTTTGCCTTCAGTTTGCGGAGGTATGATATTGGTTTCCATAAAAATTATTTATTAAGTTGAAGGAATATTGCTGTTTGTATTTTTATCTTCTCCCTTTTTGCTTCCCTTTTTCCCTTTGTTGTCCTGGTACCTGGTATCGACGTCAGCATCAGGATGGCTATTGGCCATTTCTTCCAGCCCCTTCATTGTGGGAACATGTTTCTTAGGCTGATCTTGTCCATGCTTCTCCATAAAAATGTTTTTACCGGTGAATAATTCGAACTGTTTATTTATATAAAATGGATGCCAGCATTATATTGCTGAAAAAGGTGGAAGATGTTCTCCTTCTTTGGAATGTGAAAGAATTTAAACCGGGAGGTCGGAATTACCGCTCTTTCAGAAAAGGAAAAGGGAGGCTAAGGGTTTATGTGGAGAATGTAAATCAGTGTTGATTACGTAACAGATCATTTCCTTTTGTAAAGGATTCCTATTGCAGGTAATTTTCCAATGTCTGGAAACTGATGGGCTTTTCCAATTTGGTGAATCCCGAACCATTTGCATTTACCGGGTAAGCCGAAGCACCATTTGCGCTGATGAGGGTAATTTGTATTGATGGAAATTGCTTCCTGATCTCTTCTGCCCTGCTCCATCCCAAACCGTCTGGCAGGTTATTGTCCAGTAACAATGCATCCGGTTGTTCGGTTTTTAATTTTTCGAAACCCTCACCCAGAGTGTGGGCACATTTTACCTCGTAATTTTTTCTCGATAAAAATGCCGAGATCAAAAGACATTCATCCGTTTCATCGTCTATGATCAATACTTTACGTTTCATATTGTTACTATAAGCAATATCATGCCAATCGGTAGTGGGGAAGATTGTGGGCAACGTGGGCATAAACACCATTTTGGAATTGGGAAATTGGGAAATTGCCGAGTTCAAGCGTTAAAACAAATTTCCCAATTCCCATTCCCAAAATTCCAAAATCTATCCGCAACTCCTTACATTAGTACCATGATAAACGTCTTCCAACCAAACGATGCTGCCGCGGTCATTGCCCGTATCAACAAACTAACACCCGACACAAAGGCCCAATGGGGCAAAATGTCTGTGTCGCAGATGCTGGCACATTGTAATGTATCCTATGAAATGGTGTATGATGATATTCATCCGAAACCTAAGGGAATATTGAAATTTATTTTGAAGACGTTCGTAAAGAACAAAGTGGTTACCGACAAGCCTTATCCAAAAAATAACCGCACCGCGCCCCAGTTCATTATCAAAGATGAAAAAGATTTTGAGGCCGAGAAAACAAGGCTGATCAACTATATCAATAAAACACAGGAATTAGGTGAAGCTTATTTTGAAGGAAAGGAATCACATTCCTTTGGAAAACTCACTGCCACCGAATGGAATTATATGTTTGGGAAACATTTGAACCATCATTTAACACAGTTTGGTGTTTGAGGTTTCTGATTGTATTTCTTCAGTGTTTTTCTTTTATCTTTTTCAACAACATTTCCAGCTCCTTAACTTTTTCAGGGTACTGATCTGCAAGATTATTTTTTTCACCAAGGTCCCGTTTCAGGTTGTACAATTGTGCCGTTGGAGAATTGCCCGATTCAATTCCTGTTAGTTTTAAAAAAGCATCCCCTGGTGAAGGGCTGATATATTTCCAATCATCCTGGATGACCGCCAATGCACCGCCCTGTTCAACGTATATTTTTCTGCCGGAGACTGATCTACCCAACAAAACATTCAACTGATCTTCGCTGTCCATTCCTTCACCCGCAGGAACAGTAATACCAAACAGTTTTGCAAAAGAAGCGAACAGATCCATCTGGCTGATCAATGCGGAAGAAATTCCTGCCGGTATCTTACCCGGCCAGCTGATAATAAAAGGCACCCTTGTGCCACCTTCGAATGCGCTGTATTTACCGCCACGCAAAGGGCCGAGCGGTGTATGTCCGTTCAATTGTGTAACC
Organism: Bacteroidota bacterium; assembly: GCA_040388705.1. GTDB lineage: Bacteria > Bacteroidota > Bacteroidia > Chitinophagales > Chitinophagaceae > Sediminibacterium. The sequence goes on from JAZKBI010000010.1 coordinate 57,332, forward strand.
GCGCCATCAATATAACCGTCGTCTAATACGGGTCCGTTGTCGCTGGTAAATATGAGGATAGTATTTTTTGCGAGGCCGGCAGCATCTACCTCTTTCATTATCTCCCCCACCAACCAATCCAATTGCATAATAGCATCACCCCTGTAACCGAGCCCGCTGCTTCCTTTAAACATAGTGGCAGGCATTCGGGGCACATGCGGTTCCGTTGCAGCGAAGTATAAAAAGAAAGGTATTTTTTTATTGGCCCCGATAAATTTTTTTGCTTTATCGAGAAATGTAAAAGAGAGCTCTTCATCGGTCCACCTTGCTTTTTTACCACCTGTCATAAAACCAATACGGCCGATGCCATTTATGATCGTTTGGTTATGACCATGCCCGGGACTTGCCTGCATTTTTAATAGCCCGGGATTATCTTTTCCCGTTGGTTCATTTCCAATCTGCTTACTGTAATCAACTTTGATTGGGTCGCTGGAGTCTGTGCCAACAACATTATGATCCTCGATAAAAACCGTTGGCACCCTGTCGGCAGTCGCCGGGAAAATAAAAGAATGATCAAACCCGGTTTCGTTCGGACCCGGAATTATCGGGCCGTTCCAGTTTTTTTCTACTGCGTTGCCGAGACCTAAATGCCATTTGCCCACTATGGCAGTCTGGTATCCTGCTTTTTTAAAGATTTTAGGAAGCGTTAATTTATCTGTCGGAATGATCAGTGCTGCATCTCCCGGCAGCACGCCTGTTCCCTGTTGCCGCCAGGGATAGCGGCCCGTCATTAATGCAAAGCGCGATGGTGTACAGGTTGCCGAGGTACAATGTGCATTCGTGAACCGGCTACCCCTTGCAGCCAGCTTATCAATATTCGGTGTTTTTATTTTGGTGGCACCATAACAGCTGAGGTCGCCATAACCGAGGTCATCTGCATAGATATAAATGACATTGGGTTTTTGCTGCGTGTAACCGTTTAACCCGGTACACAGGAAAATAAAAATAAACCATGCATTTTTTATCCGCATATTTTCGGCATTAGCGCTATTTAAATGTACGGTAATACGGGCAAACCGGCCAGGCACTATATCGGAAAATGAAAGACAACCGGCTCATATTTAAACAATTCTTTTATCAGATCTTTTAAGAAACTAACAACAAAAAACTCTTCCACGTAACAGTACCCTGTCAAACATATTCAATATATTTATTGAATGAGAAAATGTTTGTTTGGCTCGCTGCTGGCATTATTTTCCGCCTTGTTTGCGGATAAGGGTTTTGCACAGCAGGTTGATTCCATGATGAGCGTGTATGCTGATCGTTCAGCGCCTGAAAAGATCCATATCCATTTCGACAAAACCATTTACAATAAAGGAGAAACAGTCTGGTACAAAATATACATTCTGCAAGGGCGCGATACTACCGCTGCCAGTATGAACGTTTACCTGGAATGGTATGATGCCGACGGAAAAATGATCAGGCAAACTGTGGCTCCTATCCTACTTTCCACTGCGCAAGGTTCGTTTGATATTCCTGCGGATTACAAAGGAGAATCCCTTCATGTGAGAGCATATACGCGCTGGATGCTGAACGATGATCCTGCTTTCAGTTACCACAGGGAGCTAGCTGTATATTCAAACACCACAAAACCAACAAGGGCCGCACCGAAAAAGACAATCGTGGAAACTTTTCCGGAAGGTGGCTTTTTGATACAGGGTTTACATACACGTGTTGCATTCAAGGCAACCAACCAGTACGGTAATCCTGTTTTTATAAAAGGTGTGTTGATGGATGACAAAAATAATACACTCGATTCATTGAATGTTGAGCACGACGGCATGGGCAGTTTTTATTTTGCTCCACTCGCAGGACAAACTTATAAACTCAACTGGACGGATGAATATGGCGTTACGGGCAGCACACCGGTACCGGTTACAAAAACAAAAGGTGCACGCATCACCATTGAAACAACCACAGCCAGGGCAAAGTTCCAGGTAGAGCGCACTGACAGCGTTCCTGAAAATTTCAAAAAAATGATCTTGCTGGTTCACATGAACCAGGTTGGGTTATACCAGGTGGCCATCAATACTGCTGAAAAAACAAAACTCAGTTCGGAAATTCCTATCAATGAATTGCCAACAGGATTACTACAGTTCACTTTGTTTACTTCAGACTGGATCCCGATTGCGGAACGGGTTATTTTTATCAATAACCGCTTACATGAATTTGATGTGAAGCTAACAGCACCATTGATCAATGTTGAGAAGAGAGGAAAAAATGCTTTCGAGATCTTTGTTCCCGATACAGTATTTACCAATATGTCGATGTCTATAACAGACGCAGTAGTAAGCCCGTTTGATCAATACTCGATCTTTTCGGATGTATTGCTGAGCAGCGAGATCAAAGGAAAGGTGTATAACCCCGGATATTATCTCTCCAGCAATTCGGACAGTGTTGCAGCACATCTTGACCTCGTTATGCTTACCAATGCCTGGCGCAGGTTTGACTGGGATAAGATCAAAGCAAGTATTCCTCCTAAGATCAACTATACCGCCGAAACAGGTTATATGAAAATGACAGGGAAAGTTTTGGGCATGAAAAAAAACGGTCCCCCGGTAGCAATAAATATGATTGTTGTGCTGAAAGACAGCAGCAAACAATTTATATCTGTTCCCGTTGCTAAGGATGGCAGCTTTGAACAGCCTATGGTGTTTTTCGATACAGCGAACGTGTATTACAACTTTAACAACAATGCATCGCTGACAGAAAAAGCAGAGCTGGAGCTCAGCAATGGTTTATTGAAATTATCACCGAAAAATATTCAACCCGGCAACGGTCCTCCATTTTTAGGCAACGACAGCATCGCGAAACAAAAACTCAATGCTTTATTAGCGGAACAGGAACTCCTCAAAAAAAAGATGGCCGGTGCAACCTTGCAGGAAGTGATCGTAACAACAAGAGTAAAAACGAAAGAGGAGATATTGGATGAAAAATATACCAGGGGGTTTTTCAGCGGGGCTCCCACAAGAGGTGAATACATCCTGGATCTGTCCGACCCACACAAACAGACTACCGCCAGCAACATACTCGAATACCTGCAAAGCAAAATTCCAGGTTTGATCGTGAGAGGCAGCACAGTGGAATGGCGGGGTGATGGCCCTATTATGTATCTTAATGAAATGCGTGTTGATGTATCTACGATATTAAGTGTGCCTATTATGAATGTTGCCATGATAAAGGCTTTCCCACCTTTGTTCATGTTCGCTGCAGGCGGGGGCCGTGGCGGAGCCATCGCTGTTTATACGAGACTGGGCTCAGATCATGTATCACCCACTGAAACAAAAGGGCTTTCGAATATGGTGTTGCCCGGTTATGCAAACTTCAAAGAATTTTACAGCCCGTCCTACGAACAACCGGAGGAAGGTTATACAAAGCCAGATACGCGTACCACTCTTTACTGGAACCCATACCTGATTACCAATAAAACGCAGCAACACATGCGGGTGGAGTTCTTCAACAATGATTTTACCAAAACATTCAACGTTGTTCTTGAAGGCATCAATGCCGCCGGCAAAATGACCCGCGTGGTGAGGACGATAAATGCCAATTCAAAAGCTGACTAACACCATTAATTCTTCTATCGAAGTAATAGAAACGACGTTCAGGATGATGGACAATATGACTGCCTGGCCCTTAAAGCTTCTTCATCAGCCTCTTTTATCCATTCAATTCCATAGTGAATTGCCCTAATTCAGACAACACCCTCTTCTTACAGCATAAGAAGATTATCCATTTTTCATCTTCATCCTTACGCCCAATGCCGTAAAATTCCTATCGGGGAAATCGATTTTCAGGACCCGGGTGGTCATTGTATTACGGGTTTTACCAATGAAACATAGGTATATCCTGCGCAAGCAACATGGCCTCACCAGGTTTACATCGTCATCACAAATCGGTTGATTCTGTCATCGCTGCTTTCGAGATTTATTCCATATGTCATAAAATAGTCCATTATTATCGTAAGTTATTCTATCTGCAAAAAAAATAAGCAGTATAGTTTTGACTTTGATACTTCGATTGATCTCAACTAAAAAGCTGTATGGAAAATTCTGTGTTGGTTTGGCAGGAAACGGTTCTTCTACCTACTTATCCTATTGGGGTAGCGGAAAAGAATCCCATATTCCTGGAGAAAAGGGTCTACCAGGGCAGCAGCGGTGCTGTGTATCCTCATGCAGTTGTTGAAAAGATCGAAGATGAAAAAATAGACAAGGCATACATCGCTTTGTTTCTTGAAAATGCCTACCTCAAAATCATGATCCTCCCCGAACTTGGCGGACGCATTCACCGTGCATATGATAAAATAAGAAAACGTGATTTTGTTTATTATAACCAGGTAATAAAGCCTGCATTAGTTGGATTAACAGGCCCCTGGATCAGTGGCGGTATTGAATTCAACTGGCCCCAACACCATCGCCCCTCCACTTTTTTACCCGTTGATTTTACGATCAAAGAAAATGCCGATGGAAGCAAAACTGTTTGGGTAAACGAAGTGGAACTGATGTTTCGTACCAAATGCCAGGCTGGTTTTACCCTGTATCCCGATAAAGCTTACCTGGAAATTAAGGGTAAATTATTTAACCGTTCCCTTCTCCCGCAAACATTTTTGTGGTGGGCCAACCCTGCCGTGAAAGTGAACGATCATTACCAATCCGTTTTCCCTCCTGATGTTCACGCGGTATTTGATCATGGCAAAAGAGATGTATCGGATTTTCCCGTGGCTACAGGAACTTATTATAAAGTGGATTATGCACCGGGCACAGATATCTCCTTATACAAGAATATCGAAGTACCTACGTCTTATATGGCCATTCAATCAGGTTATGATTTTGTTGGCGGTTATGAACACGATACCCAGTCGGGTATTCTTCATGTTGCGAATCACCATCTGTCGCCCGGAAAAAAACAATGGACATGGGGCAATGGAGATTTCGGCCATTCCTGGGATAAAAATCTGACAGATGAAGACGGCCCTTATATTGAATTGATGACGGGTGTGTTCACAGACAATCAACCTGATTTCTCATGGCTACAGCCCAACGAAGAAAAAACTTTTGAGCAATACTTCATGCCGTATTACAAAGTGGGCATGGTAAAAAATGCGACAAAAGAGGCGATGATTAATGTAGAAATAAATGGGAAAAAGGTATCGGTGATCGTTTATGCCACAGGTGTTTATCATAAAAGCAATATCAACGTCTACAACAGTAACGGACAGACTATAAAAAATTTCGAAACGGACCTTTCTCCTGAACAGGTTTTTGAAACACATTTTGAAACGCCTTGTTTGTATCGCCCACACGAATTGAAAATAGAAGTGGTTGCGCAGAATGGAAAATTATTGGTTGATTACCAGTTGATCGAAACAGCATCACCTGAAATTCCGCGTGCAGCAACACCAGCCAGGCAACCTTCGGAAATAGACAGCATTGAAGAATTGTTCCTAAATGGCTTACACATTGAACAATACAGGCACGCTACTTACGAAGCAACTGATTATTATGCGGAAGCACTAAGCCGTGAACCCGGTGATAGCAGGTGTAACAATGCCATGGGATCATGGTTGCTACGGCATGGACAATTCAGTAAAGCCGAAGGCTATTTCAGAAGAGCCATCGAAACCATTACTTCCCGTAACCCGAATCCATATGATGGAGAGGCGTACTATAATTTGGGCATCAGCCTTCAATTGCAGAGTAAACTCACTGAAGCATATGATGCATTTTATAAAGCAACCTGGAACGATGCATGGCAACACAATAGCTTTTTACAGTTAGCAAAGATAGATTGCTCAAGAAGATCTTATAGAGAAGCATTGATGCTGGTTGACAAATCGCTCGTCAGGAATTATCATAGCCATTCAGCACGGCACCTGAAAGCGATCCTCCTGCGAAAATTAAATAGATCCGCAGAGGCTACCAATTGTATAAATACCTCGCTTGAACTTGATTCGTTCAATTTCGGATGCATGTTTGAAGCATACCTGTTACAACTTGAAGCTGGCGAGACATTACAGGCAGAAGAACACTTGGATAGGCTCCATGTGCAGATGCGCAACAACGCCAATAATTACCTTGAATATGCTTTTGATTATGCCAATGCCGGTTGCTATCATGAGGCAACTGCCCTGTTGCACCTGCATTCAGTAAATCAGACGGAAGTATCGCCAATGGTCTATTACTGTATGAGTTATTTCACGGCAAAAAACGGGAACACAGCGGCAGCGAAAGAATTGGCACAAAAAGCGTATTCCTGCGGCCCTGACTACTGCTTTCCCAATAAACTGGAAGAGATCAACGTATTGCAGTATGCAACTACTTCCAATATATGGGATGACAAAGCATTTTACTATCTCGGAAATTTATGGTTCGGCATGCGTCAATATGCCGAAGCGATCTATGCTTTTGAAAACAGTGTTGCCATCAATCCCTCCTTCCCTACCGCACACCGGAACCTCGCTTTGTTATATTATAATAAAGACCAACAACCTGACAGTGCGTTGAAATCTATGGAGCTTGCATTTTTCCTTGATAAAACAGATGCAAGGATCCTGATGGAACTCGATCAGCTATACAAACGACTGAATTACCCGCTCACAAGACGATTAGAAAAATTAAATACAAATCTCACGCTCGTTGAACAGAGAGATGATTTGTACCTGGAGAAAATTACCATTGCAAATGGCTTAGGGCATCATCGACTCGCAAAAAAATTACTGGAAGAAAGAATATTTCATCCATGGGAAGGAGGCGAAGGAAAAGTAGTTGCACAATACCTGATCTGTCATTTAGAACTTGCCAAAAAAGCCATTCTCGAAAAGAATTTTGACACAGCACTCGATCTGTTAACGTCCGCCAGGCAATATCCACCCAATTTAGGCGAAGGAAAATTATTAGGCACGCAGGAGAATGATATTCATTACCTGATGGGTTGTGTACATGAAGCAATGGGAATGAGTGAGCAGGCGATCGAAAATTTTACACTGGCAACAGAAGGTATCAGCGAACCTTTTCAGGCAATTTTTTACAATGACCCTCAACCGGATAAAATTGTGTATCAGGGATTGGCCTGGTTAAAATTAGGGCATCCACGCAAAGCAGAAAAGATCTTTACCCGCCTGATCGAATTTGCTGAGCAACACATGAACGACAAAATCAAGATCGATTATTTCGCTGTTTCACTTCCCGACCTTTTAGTGTTTGATACAGATCTCGATAAGAAAAATACAAATCATTGCCGCTACCTGATGGGTCTTGGAAATTTAGGATTAAGAAATTATGTCGAAGCTTCCGTTCATTTCAATGAAGTACTGGAAAATGACAGGAGTCATTCAGGAGCCATCATACACCTGAGCATGATCGATTTTATTATCAAACAAAGAGGACTGTTCCTGAACAAAATAAAATAAATCAACTGTTTAAATGACCCCGTTTAAAATTCCACATATCTGCAAGTACTCAACTTTAAAAAACAAAACTAACAGCTTTATGAAAAAGAATGTTACCTGGATCAGCCTCTGGCGATTCTTTCCTCAAAATCGATGGATTTTGGGTCTAACCGTTATCGCGTTGATCGTATCGTGCGTAACAGTTAACACGGCGTATTCCCAGCAGGGAGGGGTTTCGCAAACCCGAAATCAAAATCTGCGCGGAAAAGTTTCAGATGAAACCGGTAGTCCATTGCAGGGCGTTTCCATAACACTAAAAGGCAATCCGAAAGGAGTTGTTTCCAACGAAAAAGGAGAATACAATCTTTCTATTCCTGCGGGCAGCTCAAGGATCGTTCAATTTTCTTATGTTGGAATGGAGCCACAGGAAATAAAGATCGGTACACAACAGGAAATAAATATTTCGCTTCGTTCTGTAGCCGGTGAATCACAAGAAGTGGTAGTAGTTGGTTATGGTACACAAAAAAGACAGGCAATCACCGGCGCCGTTGTACAGGCTGACCTGAAAACCTATGAAAAAGTACCTGTGAATAATATCATGGAAACTTTGAAAGGTACCGTTGCAGGATTGAATGTTGGTGAAGCGAACACTGCAGGCGGTGTTGCCGGTTATACCATCAGGGGTACCAATACAATTGCCGCATCATCTACACCATTGGTTGTGTTGGATGGAGTGGTTTTCAGTGGCTCACTAGCAGATATCTCTCCTTCAGATATTGAAAGCGTAACCGTTTTAAAAGATGCAAGTGCATCAGCTGTATATGGTTCACGTTCTGCCAGTGGCGTTATCCTGATCGAATCTAAAAAAGGTGGAAGTGTCAACGGCAAACCTAAATTCGAGGTTAGAACAAGCCAGGGATTTACCAATGAACTAAAGCCGTTGCAGGTATATGATGCCCCGGGGTATATTCAGCATTTGTATGATTTCTTAATCGATAATGGTACTGCTTTGACATTTGATCAGACGCCCTCCTTCTTACAGACAAATGAAAAAACAAATTACAATGCTACTACCGATCATGCTCCCAAATTAGTTGATCCATATAGCCTGTTCCGTCAAGTCGGACATAATTTCAATACAACTGTAAGCGTATCCGAAAAAACGGATAAAATGAGTTACTATTTATCAGGTAACATGACAGATCAGAAAGGCGTTATCCTCAATGATGCATTTAAACATTATTCTTTAAGAGCTAATCTCGAATCAAAAGTTACCAGCTGGTTAACCCTTGGTGTGAAAGCCTATTACAGCAACAGGAGCTATCCTGATGCAAGAATTTATGGTTCAGCAAGCAATGGAAGTAGTCCGTATTTATTCAGTCCTTATGCTGATATCTACAATACTGATGGAAGCTATAACATGTATCCACAAACAACTACTTCTTTTATCAATCCCTATTCGATGATGGCCAATGAAGCATACAACAGGGCCAGTAATTTGAATGCGATACTGACTGCTACCGTAAAAGTTCCGTGGGTGAAAGGACTAAGCTATACCGTTAACTATTCCCAAACACAAAACACCAGTGAAGTGGGTACATTCTACGGAATCAGCTCCTATACAGGCCTGGCAACTAAAGGAAGCGGCTCAAGAAGTTATTCAAGAGGCAATGCAGTATTGCTTGACCATATTGTTAAGTACAACAGAACTTTTGCAGGAAATCATACTATTGATCTGACTTTATTGTATTCAGGTCAGAAAAATACAGCGTATGGTGAAAGTTTATCAGCAACCGGTTTTGATAACGACCAGTTAGGTACCTATCGCTTGCAGGCAGGCGCTATCCAGGCAGTTTCTACTTCCGGTTCATCCAATGAAAGTGTTGGGCAAATGGCAAGACTGACCTACTCATTCAAAAATAAATACTCTTTAACCGGTACCTATCGTTATGATGGTTATTCAGCTTTCTCTTCCAATCATAAATATGGAAGCTTTGGTTCTGTAGGTGTAAACTGGAATATCACAGAAGAGGGTTTTATGAAAAAACAATCTGTGTTTAGTTACCTGGCATTGCGTGCATCTTATGGTACCAATGGTAACCAGTCTATCGCTCCATACAGCACATTGGCAAAAATCTCAAACGGTTACTATTATTACCAGGGAGATGCCAACTATACTTACACACAATCTATCGGAAGCCTGGGTAATGATGACCTGGTCTGGGAATCAACAACAGGATTGAATTTTGGTATCGATTTCAAAATTCTGAAAGGCAGGATCTCAGGTTCTATTGATGGATATATGACGAGAACCAATAACCTTGCCTTTACATTAAGCCTGCCAAGTACTTCCGGTTTTTCAAGCATCACAGCTAATGCCGGTGAAATTCAGAACAGGGGTGTTGAGCTTAATCTTAAATCCATTAATATGAAAAGAGGAAAGTTCGTATGGACATCGGATATGGCTTTCTCACTGAACAGAAACAAAGTGACGCATTTATTGGGCGATGCGAACGGCGATGGTATAGAAGATGATATTGTTTCTTCCAATTTATTTATCGGCAGATCATTAACTGAAATTTATAACTACAGGGTAACTGGTATGTGGCAGCAGGCTGATAAAGACAATGCTACCATCATGGCAGGATATTCACCAGGACATTACAAGTTACAGGATGTAAACGCAGATGGTAAGATCACTTCAGATCAGGACAGGCAGTTCCTGGGTAATACCGCTGCTAATTTCCGCGCAAGTTTAACCAACACGTTTACGTATGGCGATTTCAGCTTATTGATTTATTTGAATTCTATCTGGGGTGGCAATGGTTATTTTATGAATGGCGGCAATACACCATGGAACGACAGTTACACTAACAGGGGTGATATGAACCACCCGGTATATGATTATTGGACACCAACTAATACAGGAGCTGAATTTCCAAGAATAAGTTATGTAGCAAAAGCATTGGTGAAAGCACCTAAATATTATGACAGGAGTTTCATAAGACTGCAAAAAGTAGCAATCAGTTATGAGTTAACAAGGCTTGTGAAAAAGTATGGCATACAAGGAATGAACCTGTCACTTAGCGGTGATAACCTCGGAACATATGCGCCAAACTGGATCGGCCTGGATGCGGCAACAGGCTCCGGACTAACCGCTACCTCTATCCCTTCGCTCAGAACCGTTACCATGAATTTAAATATTAACTTTTAAGAACACTGATCATGAAAAAAATACTTTTCTTTTTAGTAGTGCTTGTATCGATAGGTATAAGCTCTTGTAAAAAAGATCTCACAGAAGTTCCGTTGGATTTTTATACACCGGAAAATTCCTTTACCAATAAAGGACAGTTTGAATCGGCGCTGACCGCTATTTACCTGAACTTCAGAACAGATATGTATGCTTCAGCAGACGCAGCTTCTAACTATGATATGTTAGGACAGGATCTCGATTTAGCTAATCTTGAATCAAACGCAGCCGCCGCCAAAACACAATATTTTGGATGGGCCACGATGAACCTTGATAATGGATTTGCCAGTAAATGGTGGACGCGTTTTTACAAGTATATCTCTATGGCGAATACGATCATTGACAGGGCCGATGCACCGCAGGCAGTTTGGGCTTCTCCAGCTGATAAAAATGCGATTGTGGGAGAGGCTAAATTTCTCCGCGCATTCTCTTATCATTTCTTAGCCAATATGTGGGGCGGTGTGCCATTGATATTGAATGAAACAAAAGTGCCGACATTTAACTATACGAGGTCCACACAGGATGATGTATATAAGCAGTGTAAAGCAGATCTTGCTTTTGCAGTTCAGTATATGCCAACCATCGACCTGTTAAAAGGTGGAAGAGCACCTCGCGAAGCAGCTTATCATTTATTGTCGGAAGTTAATATCTGTTTAAAAGATTACGATGGCGCCATAGCCGCTGCAGCTGCAGTAATCACTGGTGGTAAATGCAATTTGATGACTGCCCGTTTTGGTGCCGGCAAACCTTTTACTTTTTCCGGTTATACTTACCAGGGTGCCGCAAAACCATGGGGCGATGTCTACTGGGATCTGTTCCAGGAAGGAAGCATGAACTTTAAAGAAGGCAATAAAGAAGCGCTCTGGAATATTTCACAGGATCCTACTATTAAAGGTGGTGACAATGCGGATCTTAATTCAAGCGGCGGATTGTTTGTAATGGACAGATGGTGGGGCCCTATTCCATGGCAGGCTAAGGATAAAAATGGTGTAGCAAACTGGTTAATGGATACTTTGGCCGGCCGCCCCGTTGCAACTATCATTGTATCTAATTATGCAGATTCTGTTATCTGGAATTACAAAGGTGATTTCAACAAGGATATGCGGAATTCAGAATACAATATTGAACGCAATTATTATTATACAAACCCTGCCAGCGCACTCTATGGCCAGTTGATCACAAAAGCAAACTGTGATGCTTCTACATTGGCAATATGGGAACCAAGAATTTCTCCTCATTATAAAAAGTTTATCAGGGCAGTGCCTTCAGGGCTGGCTACAGACGCCAGCAGTAAAAGAAAGAATGATAACGGAAGAAACTGGAAGGACTGGTATATTATGCGTTTGGCAGAAACTTATTTGTTGAGAGCTGAAGCTTACATGCTGAAAAATGACCTGGCATCAGCGGCTGCAGATATCAATGCTGTACGTGGAAGGGCCAATGCAACGCCTGTTGTGGCAGCAGATGTAAACATGGACCTGGTGCTTGCAGAAAGAGCAAGGGAATTATACGGAGAAGAATTCAGGTTAAATACCCTGATGAGAACCGGTAAACTGGTAGAGTACCTGAACAAGTATAACGGTTATTTAAAAGACAATAATCTCACTGCACCTGCTTATGTAAGCAAGTTGCCGATACCTCGCAGAGAGATTGAAGCAAATACGGGTGCTAAACTGGAACAGAATCCTGGTTATTAGTTTTTGGTTAATAGGCGGTTTTAGGTTGAAGAGAATGCCTGTCCTGCAAAGGGCAGGCGTTTTCAATCCGGATCAATGAAAATAATAGCATAAATTAATTTTCGAAATGAAGCAGAACAAATTCACGATCATCCTTTCCTGTTTACTACTGTTTGCGATATGTCTTCATGCGCAAACAATAACAGAACTGTATATTTCCCCATCAGGAAATGATAAGAATATCGGAACGATCGATAAACCATTTGCCAGTTTGGAAAAGGCACGCACTTCAGTAAGAAATATCTTACAGCATGAAAAGAATGTTTCCGTGACCGTTTATTTCAGGGCAGGAAATTATTTTTTCAAAAACAGCGTAATGTTCGACAGCCTTGACGCGGGTACTGAAAATTACCCGGTTACCTATTCGGCCTACAAGAATGAAACGGTTTCTTTAACAGGCGGCATTTCCATAGAAACAAAATATGCGATCCCGGTAAATGATATCTCGATACTACAACGTTTTCCGGCCACTGCGAAAAATAAGATACTACAGATCGACCTGAAAAAAGCGGGTATCAATAATTATGGAACGCTTACACCACATGGTTTTGCGCGGCCCTACCAGCCTGCACCGATGGAATTGTTTTGCAATAAAAAGTCCATGCGTTTGGCGCGTTACCCGAATGATACTTTGATTCCGATCGGCAAAGTTCTGGATGCAGGTTCCATACCGCGTAACGGGGATTTCTCACATCGCGGCGGCAAATTTCTTTTTTCAACAGATCAACCCAACCGGTGGGAGAAAGCAAAAGATATATGGATCTCCGGTTTTTTCAGGTATGGTTATGCTGATGATGCGGTTGAAATTGCGAACATTGATCTGAAAAATAAAACCATCACCACCAAACAGGAAACCATGTATGGTTTTGCAAATGGTGCAAACTTCCAGCGATGGTTCGCTTATAATTTATTGGAAGAGATAGATGTCCCGGGTGAATATTATATTGACAGAAGTTCCGGCATCTTATATTTTTATCCGCCGGCTGAAGAATTAACAACCATTGAGGTATCGATGCTTGAGGAGCCGATCGTTCAATTAAAAAATGCTTCTTTTATCCATTTCACCGGTTTACATTTTGAGTGTTCACGGGGAATGGGTGCTTATATTGAAAAAGGAAAAGAAAACAGGATCGACAATTGTGTTTTCAGAAACTTAGGTATACTCGGTGTTTGTATCGGAAAAGGCATTGAACCATTCGCTGATTTAAAACATGAAGGAGATGGAGAGCCTGCTTCAGGCAGACTCGGTAGCATCTCAAACTACATGTACAAGCACACCACGTTTGATCGTGAAGCAGGAACAGGACATATAGTTTCTAATTGTGAGATCTACAATACCGGTGCAGGTGGAATCAGTTTAGGTGGCGGTAATCGAATCACCTTAACCAAAGGAAATAACCAGGTGGTTAATTGCAGGATCCATGATTTTACCCGTCTTGACCGTTCTTATAAATCAGGCGTTAACATTGATGGAGTAGGCAATATCATCCGCAACTGTGAAATTTATAATTGCCCGGGAAGTGCTATTTTATTACATGGCAACGAGCACCTGATTGAATACAGTGAAATACATCATGCGGTAACAGATGGTGATGATATGGGCGCCATTTATTATGGACGGGACCCCAGTGAACAGGGTAACAAAGTGCAAAATAATTTCTTTCATCATATCGGTAACGACCATGGCATTATCGTATCAGTTTATCATGATGATGGTGCCTGTGGTATGGAAGTGACGGGCAATATCTTTTACCGTGCTGGATCACGTAATGTACTGATCGGCGGAGGAACTGATAATGTATATCGTAATAATATTTTTATTGATGCACCGCTGGCCATTCATCTTGACAATCGTTTGATGAATTGGGCAAAATCAAGTCTTGATAAAGACGGGATCTTTCAATCGCGAATGGAAGCCGTGAATTATAAACAGGCCCCGTACTCCATTGCGTATCCGAAACTCGTTGGTTATTTTGAAGACAATCCTGCTTTACCCAAACGGAACTTTATTGAGAACAATGTATTTATCAATATACAATTGGTGCATAACGGAAGTGCCGCATGGTCTAATTTCGGCAAAAATTATATCACTGCAGGTGATCCCGGTTTTGAGAACTATAAGGAAATGAATTTTCAGTTGAAGAAAAACTCGGAGATCTTTAAAATATTACCGGAATTTAAAATGATTGCTTTCAACAAAATCGGCGTTCAATCAAACACAAATAATTAATAATACTCCAAAATAGAATTTGGGTTGTGATAAATAAATTAATTGTTCTTCTTGCATGTGCCATCTTTAGCACCGGTTTGCTTACAGCTCAAAAAAAAGCGCTGGCAGACTATGCTGTTCGTTGGAATACACCAGGGCTAAATTCCCAGGGATCTATGCCGCTGGGCAATGGCGATATCGGGATCAATGCATGGATTGAGCAGAATGGTGATCTTGTTTTTTATGTTTCCAAAACGGATGCATGGAGTGAGTACGGACATTTGCTTAAGCTGGGGAAAATAAGAGTTTCCCTGTACCCTCTTCAGTTTAACAGCGCTACCTTTTCGCAAACACTTGAGTTGGAAAAAGGACGTATCGTTGTACAATACGGTGCTACCCGGGTAAACCTTTGGGTAGATGCCAATAACCCGACAATACAGGTTGACATAGACAGTAAAAATCAGTTACAGGCAAATGTGTCTTTCGAAACATGGAGAAATACACGCTACCAATTTGATGGAAACACAACAAACGGGACCTATGGGTTTAGCGATCTGGATGTTAATAAAAAATTCATTGACCCGATTTATAGTGAAGCAGATAGCATACTACCTGGAAACAAAGACAAGATCATTAGCTATCACCACAACACCCACTCGCAGTGGAAAAAGAATTTAGAACTCCAATCCTTAAATGAATTCAGTAGTAACAATGAAGACCCACTTTTAAACCGCATATTTGGATTGTGCATTGAAGGAAAAGGTTTGGCAAATGCGTCCGATAGTTCGTTGGTAAGCAAGACAACATCCGGCCATTTTCAAATAAATATCTATCCGCTAACGCAAACAGGAACTGTTGCTTCCTGGAAAAAAAAGGTCTTGAGCAGTGCAGCGTTGATCAAAAAACCTAACCCACAAAATCGTGAAAAACTACATTTCAATTGGTGGACAAAATTCTGGAACACCAATTATATATTTATTACAGCCAAAGATTCAACTGTTCGCCGCCAGGCAGAAATTGTAACAAGTGGTTACATACTACAGCGTTTTATAAATGCATGCGCCGGAAGAGGTAACGCTCCCATAAAATTCAATGGTTCAATTTTCACTGTAGATACCTATAACAGGCAAGGATCCAATGCAGGGCATAACGCGGATTTTCGCTTGTGGGGCGGCCCTTATTGGTGGCAAAATACAAGACTACCCTACTGGTCAATGCTTATCTCCGGCGATTTCGAAATGATGCGCCCGTTATTTCAAATGTATATGAAGGCATTGCCGCTGCGCAGAGCTGCTACCCAAAAATATTATGGTCACAAAGGTGCATTCTTTCCGGAAACGATGAATTTCTGGGGTACCTATACAAATACCAATTATGGCGTTAATAGGAATAACCTTGCGGATGGATATACTACAAATGAATATATCAGGTACTACTGGCAAGGTGGACTGGAACTTTCCTTAATGATGCTGGATTACTACTCCTTCACAAAGGACGATGTATTTGCAAAAAACACATTAATTCCCTTTGTGACCGAAATCCTCGATTTCTTCAACTATCACTGGAAACGCGGTGAAAACGGAAAAATCATATTCTCTCCTGCAATGTCGCTGGAAACTTTTCATACCGCAGTTAATCCCTTGCCCGAGATCGTGGGCATTAAAAAAGTGGCAGAAAAAATGTTGGCCCTTCCCGGTACCTTTATCACAAAGCAATGGCATGAGCAATGGACAAACCTGCTAAATGCCCTGCCCCCTGTTCCTCAACGAATAGTCAATAATGATACACTGCTGGCACCGGCAGCAACATACAGCAACAAAAAAAATATAGAAAACCCTGAACTATATGCCGTTTTCCCTTACAGAACATTTTCCATTGGAAAACCAAACATAGATTTAGCAAAAAGAACATTTTCTGCAAGAGCGCATAAGGTAAATATAGGCTGGCAACAAAATTCCATACAGGCAGCCAGCCTGGGATTAACCGATGAAGCAAAAAAAATGGTGATTGAGAGTTTTTCTTCCCACGATCCCAATTTCCTGTTTCCTGCATTCTGGGGTCCCAATTACGATTGGACGCCCGACCAGGACCATGGTTGCGTTGCTATGAACGCCCTTCAAAGAATGATCGTTCAGTATGAAGACAACCATGTGTATTTACTTCCCGCGTGGCCTACAGAATGGAATGTACGTTTTAAAGTAAAAGGCCCGAATAAAACAACTATCGAAGGCAGTTTTGAAAACGGGAAAATGATTGGTTTAAAAGTAACACCTGGGAATAAAATCAAAATAGTCTATCTATGAATAAAAATTTCGGGCCCTATTTATACTGTTTGTAACATGACGAAACATCTAATCACAAATTAGAAAAAAATTACTGATGAAATCAATGCAAATTATAACCTGTTGTCTTTGCCTGCTCGTAAGCACTCAATTGCTGAATGCACAACAATCGAAACAGTTAATATCTCCTGATGGGAAGCTTGTTTATTCGTTCTTTTTTTCAAAAGAAGGCTCTCCTGCGTATACGATCACCTATCAACAAAACCCCATTGTACTTTCCTCTGCATTGGGATTGAATGGATGGGATAAAGGTTTCCAGGTCTCAAATATTGCTGTTTCTAAAAAAGATACGCTTTGGAAACCTGTGTATGGTGAGCGAAGCACCGTGCGTGACCATTATGAAGAAATGATCATCTCATTGTTGCGCGGCAATAACGAAAAATCAAAAGTACAGATCCAGGTAAGGGCATACAACGAGGGTATTGCGTTCCGCTATCTCGTACCCGAAGATCCTGCCGGTGGCACGGACGTGAGTATTCAAAAAGAACTCACAGATTTTACCATGCCTGAGGGAACAAAAGCATGGTTCACGAACAGGGCACAGGGAACCTATAGTTTATTGCCGATGAGTAACTGGCCCGGTGAAAGTGAAAGGCCGCTTGTATTGCAGCTTCCTGGTGGAAAGTATGCATGTCTTGCGGAGGCTGAAATGGTTAACTATTCACGTACAAAATTTACACTCAATCCGAATAAGGCGAATACCATCAGTTGTTCTATGTATGATCGTGTTGACCTGTTTACGCCTGTAGCAACTCCCTGGAGAGTCGTAATGGTAGCAGAACACGCAGGAGAATTGCTGGCTAACAATGACCTGTTGCTGAACCTCAATCCTCCCAATGAAATAAAAAATACTTCATGGATCAAACCGGGAAAAGTTATACGTGAGATGAGCCTCTCTATGAAAGGCTCAAAAGAATTGATCGACTTTGCTGTAAAACGCCATCTCCAGTATATTCATTACGATGCGGGCTGGTATGGTTATGAATACGTGGTTGCCTCTGATGCCACCAAAGTAAATGTAGATCCGCGCCGCAATCCAAAAAGCGATCTGAATCTGCAGGAAGTGATCCGCTATGCAAAATCAAAAGGCATTGGTGTATTCCTGTACGTAAACCAGCGCGCCTTGTATAAACAGTTGGATGAATTGCTTCCTTTGTTCCAGAAATGGGGCGTAAGCGGTATCAAGTTTGGCTTTGTAGAAGTAGGTTCGCACCGATGGACCACCTGGTTACATGAAGCAATCAAAAAATGTGCGAAATACCAGTTGATGGTTGATGTGCATGATGAATACAGGCCAACCGGTTTCAGCCGTACCTATCCAAACTTAATGACACAGGAAGGCGTGCATGGCAACGAAGAAATGCCGGATGCAACCAACAACGCGACCCTCCCATTCACACGTTTTGTTGCAGGCGCTGCGGATTACACTATCTGTTACTATCATCGCACCGAATTAAAAGCCAGCCTGATGAACACACAGGCGCCGCGAAAACTGAAAACAACGGGAGCACACCAAATGGCCCTGTCAACTATTTATTATAGCCCGCTACAGTTTATGTACTGGTATGATAAACCATCCGATTCACAGGATGAACCTGAACTTGAATACTTTGATAAGATCTCAACTGTTTGGGACGATACCAAAGTACTGAATGGTGAAATTGCAAAATACATAACCGTTGCAAGGCGTAAAGGGGAAGAATGGTTTGTGGGAACGATCACTAATAATGATGCGAGAGAATTGAAGGTCCCTTTGAGTTTTCTATCACCCGGAAAAAATTATGAAGCAAGTATTTATTACGATGACCCGGAAGCAAAGATCCGGACTAAAATTTCTATTAAAAGAATAAAAGTTAACGCTTCGACTATTCTTGATGCAAAACTGTTTGCTTCTGGTGGACAGGCAGTTTGGATAAGGCCGATTTAAACCAATTGGGCATTAATATGCATTGCATGAGTTATACAACGTAGGAGGATATTATTTATAGCGAATCAGGCACCGTCATTGCGAGGAACGAAGCAATCTGAATTGCGAATTTGCGGAAGTCCCAAAAAACATTTACATCTTGAACTTTGAGACACAGATTGCTTCGTTCCTCGCAATTACGGTGCGGCATCTTTACATTAAGCAAAATTTATGGAATTTTTAAAATCTAATTGGTATCAACCAAAATAATCGGTCCTTCTATCTTTTTCCATTGCGGTACTTATTAGGCGATACCCCGATGATCTTTGTAAACATCCTTGAAAAATAATAAGGATCTTCTACCCCTAAACGGTCGGCAATTTCGTTGATACGTAGATCAGTAAACTGCAGGTACTGACAAGCTTTCTGCGTTTTCAGGTGGTTGAAATATTCAATGATGGAAAACCCGGTACTTTTTTTAAACACAGCCGCAAAATGTGAGACGGACAGGTTTACTTCTTCGGCAATTGCCTGTAAGGCAAGCGGTTTATCGATATGCTTCTGCAGGTAGTTAATGCATACGGTAATGCTATCTTTCTTTTCCTGTTTTGCGCGGTAGTTATAATTACTATCAAAACAACAGGAGCCTAAAAAATACTGCAGGTTTAAACTTGCGTAGCAAAGATTGTCTGTGCTATATCCTCTTTCAACACTGGTATAAATTTCTTCAAATAAATGCAGCCTGCTTTCCTGGAACGAAATGGGGGCAACATAATCACCCATTTTTTTCAGCATCATATCAACAAAAGCATTGCTGCCCGCTCCTTTAAAGTGAATCCAGTAGATCGTCCATGGCGCTTCTTCATCTGCCCCATACTCATGTGAGGAATTAAGTGGAACTAAAATAATATCGCCGGGATTTACTGTATATTTTTTCCCTTCCACTTTCGCCCAGCCACTTCCTTTAATGCAGTAAATTAAAATATGCTGGCTGGCACCATGTGGTCTTTGCCTGTGATGGTATTGTGCATTTGGGTAATAGCCGATATTGGTTACATATAATTGCCCGACTACTGGATGCGCATCACAATGGTGAGTAATAATTTTGGGAGGCAGGATAATTGCCCGTTGCCCCTTAAATCCTTCTCTTTTTTTCGTGATACTCATATGGCAGTAATTACCAGGTAATACATTGCGCCACGCGCTGAAACCAAATCTAATTAGTTTTACCATTGTAAACTGCATTTATTACAGGGAAATAGGTGAACCCATACATTAGTACGGGTTGAGGCAGGTTATTACAGGGATCAATGACCAATAAAAATGTCATCCATTTCTTCCAGCGATTTGCCTTTGGTTTCCTTTACTTTAAACCATACAAATACAAATCCCAGGAGGCATACGGCCGCATAAACATAGAAAAGCGCATATACGCCAACCATACGGGAAAATATAGGGAACGTAAACACCAGGATGCCATAGGCAAGCCAAAGGGATACAACCGCTATGGTAGTTGCAGCGCTCCTGATCTTATTAGGGAATATTTCGGAGATAAGCACCCAGGTTACCGGAGCTAGTGACAGTCCATAAATACCTATCGCGCCGAGCAGTGAATAGGCGGCCAGTGGAGAATTCATCTTCAGCAGTATCGCGCTGATAACATAAAGAACGGCCAGGCCTGCAGCACCCATAAGCATCAGTGCTTTTCTTCCGATCTTATCTACCTGCGACATGGCAAGCAGAGTAACAACAAGATTGATAATACCGATCAGCATGGTTTGCTTTAGCTGGTCATCCTGGCTAAAACCGATGCTTTGAAAAATAGTGGTGGTGAAATTGAAAACGACATTGATTCCACAAAACTGTTGAAATACTGCCAGCCCGATACCGATAAAAACGGAGGGTAAAAAAGCTTTTTGAAAAACGGTTCTCAAACTGATGGAAGAACTGCGGCCGAAAGATTGAACAATATCATTAACGGTTGACTGCGCATATTCTTTTCCGCCTATTTTTGTAAGCACTTGTTCCGCTTTACCAGGAAACCCATTAGCCACCAGCCACCTGGGGCTCTCCGGCAGAATAATAACACCGAGAACAAAAAGGAAGGACGGCGCTGCCCCCAGGCCAAACATCCATCTCCATGAATCAAGGCCTGTTTTACTCAAATAATAATTTACAATAGTTGTAATTAAGATCCCCGAAACAATTGTCAGTTGGTTAACTGCCACCATTCTGCCGCGTAAATTTGCGGGTGCAATTTCGGCGATATACATCGGTGATAGCATCGAAGCCATACCAACGCCAACTCCTGCAAAAAACCTGGCGCATATAAACCAACCAAGAGAAGGCGCGAACGCCATAGAAACAGAAGAGACAAGGAAGATCATTGCTGCTGCCATCAGTGCTGGTTTTCTTCCCTTGAGCCGGCTGAATTCAGAGGCTACCAAACAACCGACTATACATCCCAACGCCAGCGAAGCGGTTGTAAATCCTTCCCAATATTCATCCAGGCCAAACTCTGTTTTTAAAAAAGGAAGTGCCCCGGAGATCACAGCAAAATCAAAACCGAACAGGTATCCCCCCATTGCAGAGATGAAGGTGATCATCAAAACATACCTTGTATTAAACCTGGGTTGTAATTCAGACATAACAGTAAGCGTTCGGTCGATAAAGTTGTATCATTTTTAGCTGCTAAAAATAGATTCAATCAGTGTAATGATGGATTATCTTATGATTTACTCAACAATCAGTTCATCCGCAAATACCCATGCCGGCTTTCCTGCGCCTGGATGTCCCGGTGGACACGCTGGCAGCACCTTTGCCGTTACTTTTATAAATCTTGTTTTCGCCGGAGAAATATTTATTGCGAAATCTTTCCTGGTAACCCCTTTCTGCGTAGCAGGGATTGAATTTTCCTGCACCCCAACCTCCGAAAAGTTTTGTCCATCTTCAGATACTTCAAATTTTACAGCGGTAGGCAGAAAAACCCAGTCTGAATAATTCTGGATGCAGCCGATCGTGATCCTGCTTACATCTGTAACAGAACCCAGGTCAACCGTAGCTACAAGATTGGTTCCACTGAACCCGTGCCAGAATTTGCCGATCCCATTTTTACCCCTGATCCCGTCCGTTAATGAATTAGGACCGTTGGCAGGATAATAGCGTGAGTACGGCGTTTCATATTTTACATCTTTGCCCAATGCTTTATGCATAATAAAAGCCTGCTCTGCGGGTCTTGGATTCATCACAGTACTATTTTGCACGGTCACTGCTTTCACAAGCATAGAAGCATTAACAGGTATTGGCCTTTCGTAAAGGGTTGAGGAGGATGACGGTAACGTGCCATCCAATGTATAATAAATTTTTGCCGTTGGCATTTCACTAAACAATTCCACTTCTGTTTTTCCTCCTGATGAAATTGGCATGATATCCACTGTAAAATTTCCTGGTGAATAATGCAAACCCTTCTGTTCAAACGCAGTAAAATGATATTTCAGTCTGCGATTAAAATCTTCCCAGTTCTTGCCGGAAGCAGGCGACCACACCGTTTCTGCAAGTGCCAGCATTCTTGGCAAAACCATATACTCCAGGTGTTCAGTGGTACTGATGTATTCTGTCCACACATTGGCCTGTGCTCCTAAAATATATTTGTGTTTTTCTGTTGCCAGTTCTTTGGGAACAGGATCGTAGTCGTACACTTTCTTTAAAGTATTGAATCCACCAATAGCCAACGGCTCACCTTCAGGGCCTGCCTGGTAATGGTCAAAATAATATGGATTGCCGGGTGTCATTACTACTTCATGATTCATTTTCGCGGCCTCTATCCCACCCGCTTCACCGCGCCAGCTCATTACGGCTGCTTCGGGTGCGAGACCCCCTTCGAGTATTTCATCCCAGCCGATCATTTTTCTTTTTTTGCTGACTATGAATTTTTCTATTCGTTTCATGAAATAACTTTGCAGCTCGTCTTCATTTTTCAAGCCTTCTTTTTTCATTCGTGCCTGGCAACGGGGGCATGCTTTCCATGGTCCTTTGTCAACTTCGTCTCCACCAATATGAATAAATGAAGAGGGGAATATGGCCATTACTTCTGTCAAAACATCTTCAAGAAATCCAAATACCTCATCCTTACCGGCGCAATAATTAGAAGACATGTCCGTATAATTACCACCTGTAATAGTTAACTGCGGTTTTTCATTACAGCTAAGGTTTGGATAGGAAGCGATGGCCGATGCAACATGACCGGGCATTTCTATTTCAGGAACAACGGTAATATTTCTTTTCTGTGCATAAGCTACAATCTCTTTCACCTGCTCCTGTGTGTAGTAACCACCATATGATGGTTGTTCACCCGGTTTTGCCTGCGGACGTGCGCCCCATGGCAAACTCGTCTGGTCAACCCGCCATGCTCCGGTAGCTGTTAAAGCAGGATATTTCTTGATCTCGATGCGCCAGCCCTGGTCATCTACCAAATGCAAATGAAATGTATTCAGCTTATACATCGCCATCAGGTCGATATAATTTTTGATCACGGCGGGAGAAAAGAAATGACGGCTTACATCGAGATGCATACCTCTCCATTTAAACCTCGGCTCATCCCTGATCTCCATGCAGGGAACCTGTAAAACCGCATTGGTACGCACCTGCGGAAATGTTTGCAGCAAAGACTGCAGCCCGTAAAAAATACCGGCGTAACTCTTTGCGGTGATCTTAACAGCAGCGGGTGTTACAGTAAGGTAATACCCTTCATTATTCAATGGAAAATTCTTGACCACTGAAAGCGTTATTTTTTTTCGGGAAGTTTTATTCACCGGGATTTTGATACCGGATATATCATTAACTGCACCCACAAAAAAATCTGCCGCTGGTTTTAATGCAACCTGATCGGCTGCTATTTGCAAAGACACCTGTGGATCGATCGTGAAAAAACCTGGCGCCTGGTTTATTTCTACAGGCTTAGGGATAATTGACAATTGTGTTTGCGCATGAAGTATGCAACCGGCAAAAAGCAAAAAAATTATCGTAAGAATTTTATGTCTCATATACAAATAAGATTAAACAAAATTGTCTGAAGATTCTATAGTAGCAAAATTATTTGAGACAACAGCTATTAAAATGGATTAAACAGGTATAATAATGGAGTTTTTTATGGGAACGTGTTGTGCTATTGAAAACCCTCTGTGAAACTCCGTGTCCTCTGTGTCTCTGTGGTGAAAAAAATCGAAGCGAAGGCTTTACCACAGAGACACAGAGGACACGGAGTTCCACAGAGAGACGCGCGCATTTCTATAGATCTTTTTTAATCGCGAGACACACTAGTATTTACTCAATACCATTCCCGAAAACGATAAGGTAGATCCACTCAGCGTGTATTTGTAGTCCTGTGATAGCTTAAATGTTTTCTTAAATTCATCAAGCGCCTGCTTGGCGGTGATGGGACAATTCTTTTTTGCAAAATCAATTTCCGTTGCCGATGCGCCGGGACGGGCCTTCACACTTGTTGTTTGGGAAGCGCCGTTCATGCCATAATATAATTTCAAGAGCCCGTCCTTCGTGATCCAGTCAAAAGGAATAGAAGTAACCGCGGTGCAATCGCAATTGGCAATGGTAGACGTAGATGTAAACGAAAAATCTCCGTTGTCAACATCATCGGAGGGCCTGTCAGCGAAATAGAATGTTGCAGTCCTGGTTTTCCAGGTTCCGTACAAAGTGGTATTATTCTGTGCCTTAGCCGCAGATCCAATTATTATTAAAAGAATAGATGCTAATACTATTTGTTTCATCGGATTACTGTTTGAGATGAGGATAGTTAAGTTTTCAAATCCAAAATAGACATATTATTAAACAACTGCAATCTTTCAACAAAGTTTTATTCGCTTGAAATAGCACCTGAAAACAGGCATTTTTAAAAGGAAACTGATAAAAATCAACAGAAAAATTGATCCGCGTCATTTTTCCTGGCAGGGCATAAGACTAATTTTACAACAGATAACCACGGTTACGGCAAGTGAGGAGATAAGAACAATTGACCTCGACGGGTGATAGTTTATTTCCGCAGCAGTTTAAAAACTGCGCTAAGCTGCCTAAAACGGGTTACACAGTTGAGGAAAAGGATCTGAAATGATCCGCTTTACCTTGATCAAGCGGGCTAAAGGCCCGCTTTTTATTACCGGGAATTGAAAAAAAACATTGCTACGCATATTCCTATGCCGGTGAAAATAAACTGTGAAAAATAATTCTACTTACCTGGTCTGCAATCTTTACAGGTCGCCGTTTCTGATAAATCTCATGAGCTAGTCTGACCATTATCCTATTCCTCCGCGTAGGGCTGGTTTAACTTTATTCAAATATTATTCTTCAATTAAAATAAGGAGGTTACTATGAAAACAAACGCGTTAGCCAAGTTGGATGGTTCAATGCCTACTCTTTTTGGTGATTTTTTCAAGCCCTGGAACGAATGGTTGGAAAACGACAATTTATGGAACAAATCCATGAATGTGCCCGCGGTAAACATTACCGAAGAAGAAAAGCAATATCTCGTTGAGTTAGCCGCCCCGGGTATGCGGAAAAAAGATTTCAACATTGATATTGAGGGAAACATGCTTACCATCAGCAGCAGGCAGGAACAAAAATCCGAAGAGACAAACAAAAAGTTCACGAGAAAGGAATATAGCTATTCCTCTTTCAGTCGCTCTTTTACGCTCCCGGATGAGATCAACAAATTGAAGATCGAGGCAAAGTATGAAGACGGTGTGCTGAAAATCATTCTTCCGCGAATGGAGAATGCTAAAAAAACATCCGTTGCAAAGGTTGCAGTGAAGTAAACAAATCAATGCCTCGTTCAAAGCGAGGCATTGTATCTAAAGTATAAACGAATGACAAAGGGCTTGCATAAAATGTTTTATAAGATCGTTACACTGGCAGTGGTTGCTTTTGCACCTGTTTGCTTTGTTTACGGGCAGACGGTTGATCAACAACTTAGAGCTTTTGTATCAGGCAGAAATGTTCCAAACATAGGCGGGAACATGGCTGGCGAAATAAATTTTTTTTATGCAGAACTCCAATATCAAACAGCCTGGATACAAAACCAGAACCGGCAGCAGCTTAATACGCTTCTGACGCAGATCAAGTCTTCACCTATGCTGGCCCTGAAGCCGGAAGAATACGATCAAACCTATATCGAAGATTTCAACAAGGGAGCTTTATCATTGCGAACCGCCAACGATTCTCTCCAGGCTGAAATGCGGATCACAGAAGCTGCCATCCGTTTTTACTCTGACATATCAACTGGCAATACCGTTCCGCAGTTTGGTTATACGGGCGTTAACAGAAACCAGGACAGAGGTCCATTTCTTTTACAATTGACAAACCATACTCAACGGCAAACAATTGCCGAGTTGCCGGTTATTTTATCTCCTGCATTAAACGAGGTAACTGTTCTCATAAAAAAAATAAGACAGTTGTCTGATAGAAATGAACATGTCAAAGACATTATCATCACAACTGACAGGATAAATAAAACACCTCCGATGCTGGCAGGCAGATTCTACCAGCTCGGTTTAATTGATGAACCAACCGAAATACTTACAGATAGTTCGCGGAAACAAATGCTCAGGGCTGCACAAAGAATGTTCAACCTTACCGTTGATGGTGTACTAAACAGGGAGTTGATGCAGGAACTAAATGTACCGGTACCGATAAGGATCCGGCAATTAAAACTTGCAGTCAATTACTACCGCTGGCTTTCCGGGTTAACCATTAACCGTTCGGTGATCGTGGTCAATATTCCCGCGGCCTATTTACGTGTTTACAGGAATAATGAACCGATACTATCTATGCGTATGATAGTCGGGAAGCCATCAACGCCCACACCAACACTATCCAGTATTGTGCAGGAGGTTGTTCTCTATCCTTACTGGCATGTTCCCTACAGCATCGCCACGAAAGAAATATTGCCTATTCTCAAAAGAGATCCGGGTTATATAAAGTCAGGCAATTACCAGGTATTGAACAGCTCGGGAAAGATCATCAATGCCGGTTCCATTAACTGGGCATCATACAGCTCGAAATATTTTCCTTTTACGTTAAGGCAAAGTACAGGATGCGATAATGCACTGGGACTGTTAAAACTAAATTTCAACAGTCCGTTTGGTGTGTACCTGCATGATACGCCCATCAAGTTGTTTTTTAACGCCGCAAAAAGATTCATGAGCCATGGATGCATGCGAATGGAAAATCCTTTAGAAATGGGGCATCTTGTTTTGGAGAATAATAAAATCGCAATAGATACTTTAACGGAAAAGGGATGCATTAGAAACCAATCCCCGATCGTTGTGCCGGCAGATGTTAAAATGCCTGTTATCGTTTGGTACAATCCAGCTGGCATTAACAATGAAGGTGAACCGGTTTTTTACCAGGATATCTATAAAAAATTTAAATGGTCCGAACATTAATCTATCATTATGAAAAACAATAAACTTCTCGCGTACGTCTTCCTGCTTTTTTTAACAGGATGCACCGGTTCAAAGATCACAACCGTTTGGAAAGCCGCTGATATAACCAGTCAGTCTTACGGCAAAATACTGGTACTCGGCCTGATACCTGAAAAAGACAGGCGCATACAGGAGAATATGGAAAACCATGTTGCCGGAGATCTTATCGACCTGGGTTATAGCGCAGTAACATCGTTACAGTTATTTGGTCCGAAAGCATTCGATCAACTGGATGAAAACGCTGCATTGGAAAAATTAAAGAACAGTGGCATTAGTGCTGTCATCACCATCGTAATGCTCGACAAGAAAAAAGAAAGAAAATATGTACAACCACAGGTTACCTATTCATCTGGTGGTTACATGAATAATTTCTGGGAATACAGGCTTGGTTTATACAACCGCATCCTGGAACCAGGCTATTACATAACCGATACAAAATATTATTGGGAAAGTAATTTTTATGAAATGAGTTCCCGCAAACTGATCTATTCAGTGCAGACGCAATCTTTTGATCCCAAAAACTCATGGTCAATGGGACATGAGTATGGCCACATGATCGTAAACAATATGGTCAGGGAAAAAATACTGAAAACCCAGGGAAGAATTCAAACTGAAAAGTTTTGATATGACCAGGCGAGCTAAGTTGATCCGATTCATGCGCAGGCATAAACACTGGTTACTGTTTTTGTTTTTGATAGTGTTATACCAGCTATCATGCAAGAAAACAATTGACTATACACCCGTACCTGTGGTTACAACCACCGGCGTCACAGAAATTTCATCAACTACCGCCCTTTCCGGAGGTGTGGTTACTTCAGATGCCGGCGCTGTTGTATCCACAAAAGGTGTTTGCTACAGCACGAGCCCTTCACCAACCATCACCGACCATGTAACGATGAACGGGTACGGAACAGGCAGCTATTCCAGCGAACTGAAGGGGCTCACCGCCAATACAAAATACTATCTCCGTGCCTATGCGATAAATTATAACGGAACCGGTTATGGCGAAGAATTTTCTTTTACTACCCTACCCGAACAGGTTCCTCTTGTTACCACTTTACCTGCAAAAGATATCAGCTTTTCAACTGCTGCCGTTTCGGGTATGATTGTTTCCAATGGCGGATCAGCCATCCGTGAAAAAGGGTTTTGCTGGAGTACGGATACGCTTCCTTCTTTACTCCATTCGGTGACTGTCATAACCGGCGATAATTTTTCAGGTAAAATAACAGCCTTGAAACCTGCCACAAAATATTATCTCCGCGCTTATGCCGTTAACCAGCGTGGCACTGCCTATGGCAACACAGTTTCATTCACTACCATGGAACCGCCACCGCATACTGTGTTCGACATAGATAATAATTTATATCACACGGTAATTATTGGCTCACAGCAATGGTTGGTTGACAACCTTTTAACCCGTCGGCTAAACGATGGCACCGTAATTCCACGTGTTAATGTCAACGATGCCTGGAGCGGCCTGAATACACCGGGATACAGTTGGTATCAGAATAACGAAAGTTATGGGGCCGTTTATGGTGCTTTATACAACTGGTATTCGGTTAGTACGGAAAAGCTCTGCCCCGTAAACTGGCATGTTCCATCCGACAGTGAATGGACGGTCTTGCATACCTATCTCGGTAACAATGCAGGAAGCAAGATGAAAGAAAGGGGAAACACACATTGGACCCGGCCTAATAGCGATGCCACGAACGAATCAGGTTTTACAGGTCTTCCGGGAGGGTATCGCAGCTACGAAGGCATCTTTTATTATATCGGCTCAACAGGTTACTGGTGGTCTTCCACTGAACGGGAGCCTTCCAAAGCATGGGTTCATGATCTTAATACCTATGGCGTGGACCTCTATCGCATCAGCACTTATAAGACATCCGGTTTTTCGGTCAGATGCGTTCACGACTAGCAGTTTGACTTTTAGGATCGTTTTAAACTAAGTTTGATTTCCTGCATCAAATCCATCTGCACTTTTTGAATTTCGAATAATGTTTTCATTTGCTCAGAGATCAGCAGGTCCATCTTCTGATGCAAATTCCGTACTTCAATTTCAGCTTTCAGGTTAATGATGTAGTCATTGTTGGATCTCTGCCGGTCCTTCGCTTCTTTCCGGTTCTGGCTCATCATAATAACAGGCGCCTGTATTGCTGCAATAGCCGAAAGAAAAAGATTAAGCAGAATAAATGGAAATGGGTCCAGCGGTTTTTTAACCACCAGGTTCAATACCATCCACACGGTCATAAAAAGAATAAAAGAAAGTATAAAGTACCAA
Source organism: Bacteroidota bacterium (assembly GCA_040388705.1). Classification (GTDB taxonomy): domain Bacteria; phylum Bacteroidota; class Bacteroidia; order Chitinophagales; family Chitinophagaceae; genus Sediminibacterium. The sequence continues at coordinate 86,974 of JAZKBI010000010.1, forward strand.
CTTCCTCCAAAACCTGCTATACTGTCGGCTACTCTATTGCCAAAAGAAATATCCTTTTCTTCAAATTCAAATATTTTTTGAGAAAGCAGTTTTTCTTCTTCTATGGCTTCCAATACGATATTATTCAGTTTTTGCAAATGGTCGTTTTCACCAACCAGTAATTGTTCCAGTTTTTCTTTTTTCATAAAATTTTTATTAAAAGGTATCCCTTGGCAACCCCGTTAGCAGATGGATTAATCTCAGGATGGATATTTACTTAACCATTGTAAACGATATCCTTTTTTATCATTGATCATACGGATCAACCTGGCTAATTCCTGTTTGTTATGCGCGCACGCAAACATTTTTTCATGGCATAGTATCACGAGGTGGCCGGGAGTAAAACTGTTTTTTGCCGCTGTAACTTTTTCTATCCTGTGCATGATCAATGCAGCGCTTTGTACAGTATCAGTTCCGGGATAACAACGCCATTCCAGGTCCCACCCGAATAAGCGGAAACCCGCGGCAGCGAGAGAATCACCGGCATTATTCGCATCAACTAAGTCGGTTTGCTTTCTGCCCTGCATGCGCCAGGTATTTCTCCCCGGCAATCTTGCTATTTTGTTTGCCACGCTGAGCACCACCGCATTGTGTTCAAAATCATGCAATACCTTACCTGCGTTCCGGTAGTATGCCCGGTAATGGCCATCCGCATGCAGGTAACTATGGTTGCCGATCTCAATGAAAGAATTATTTTTATACAGTAACCTGCCTGATATATTTGATCCAACCAGGAACACATTGATCTTTGCTCTTTCTGCAGATGCAACACTGTCGATATACATACTCGTCTCCGAAGGGCCATCATCAATTGTCAGGTAAATAGAATAGGCCGAATCATCCTTTTGCAGAATTCGATCAACTGTAAATCCTTTGGGATATTGATGGTTCACAGATGGATTGCCCGGTATTACAAGGAGAGCCATACATATAGTGCCGGCAACAACAGACAAATATTTTGTTGTCATGGCTTGTTTTCTTTTGTATTCTTTTTTAGTTCTTTTTGTTTCTCTTTTTCTAACCTGGAGAAATAACCGCGAAACAAAAAATTATGTTTTAATGCTTCCATATTCTGGTTAAACCCATCGGTTCCTTTCCGGATATTATCGAGACTGTTATTCAGTTTAATAACTACGCCACTGTCCTTCAACAAAGCATTCATCACACCCTTACCTGAATTGATATCATTCCCGATACCGTCCACCATCATTCGCATATGGGAAGAAAGCGAATCAATACCGGCGCTTACTGCCCCGATCTTTTGAACCGCGGCATTCAGGTTATTCGCAAGAGAACTGTCTCTCAGCAAAATACCGGCCGAGCCTTTGCCGTTTTTGACATCCCCTATAATACTATTGAGATTATCGATCATATTCTCTGCGCTACCGGTTGCAATACGTATATTGGCAATAGATGCTTTGATACCGGAGGGTATGGATTTGTCGTTCAACAGCTTCCACAGGTTGTTATTTTCATTGATTCGCTGAACGGTGGTACGCAGGCTGGCGGCGATCACGGCAACATCCTGGTTAGTATTGTACAAGGTCTGTATCATATCATCCGTATTAACGGACTTCCTGGAAAAAAGTGCATCGCCTTCTTTCGCCAGTTCTGCGGTTTGCTTTGAAGGAGATATATTAACCACCTTATTACCAACCAGTCCATCGGTACTTATGGATACCACGGCATTCTTACGGATAACGGATTGCATATCTTTTTCAATAAGCATTACCACTTCGATCGTTGTATCATTCAATATCCCTATCTCTTTCACGGTGCCGGCCTGTATGCCTGCATACCGGACATTGCTTCCGGCAACAAGCCCCTGTATGTTTTCAAACCTTGCCTTCAACACGTAGGTTGAACCAAACAAACTGATATTCTTTCCGAGCATATAGAGTAACACAACCAGGAACACCAATCCTGACAGAACGAATACACCCAGTTTTACATTATTTATTTTTGCTGTTCTCATAAACCTTATTCAAAAAAATGTTTGATCTCCGGGTCAGTATCATTCACGAGTTCATTGTATGTACCATTTGCATAGCAACACCCGTTTAAAAGGATCACTACCCTGTCGCTTGCCATGCGAACGCAATTCATATCATGCGAAATAATAAGTGATGATGTGTTATATTTTTGCTGAATTGTTTTGATCAGTTGAATGATCTCTTTACCCGTCATCGGGTCAAGCCCAGTAGTCGGTTCGTCGTACAAAATGATCTCAGGGCGCAAGATCAATGTCCTCGCCAGTGCGATCCTTTTGCGCATTCCGCCGGATAACTCGGATGGCATCATATCAATCGTATGCACCAGGCCTACATCTTCCAACGCATCCTTAACCATACTGTCCACTTCTTCCTGCGAAACTTTGATCCAGTGACGGCGCAGCGGGAACTCAAGATTTTCCCTAATCGTCATTGAATCATACAATGCATTACTTTGAAAAAGAAACCCTACCCTTGCGCGTATTTTGTCAAGTTCGGCTTCATTCATTCCGCCCAACTCATTTCCAAGCAGGTCTATCGATCCGCTCTCCGGAATCAGCAACCCGATAATACATTTGATCAGCACCGATTTTCCTGAACCTGATTTGCCCAGTACAACTACACTTTCTCCTTTTCCTAATTCGAGATTAAAATCAACCAGCACGCGGTTATTGCCAAAGGATTTGTACAAATGCCGGACAACCAGGACCTTTTCAGAAAATGGTTGTTTCGTGCTATTAATATTTTCTGTTTTGTTCGAAATCATATCCGTTAATTAAACCCAAGCAGGTCGGTAACCTGTACCACCAGCAGATCGATGATAAAAATCATAATAGAAGAAACCACTACCGCTGAATTTGCCGAACGCCCCACGCCTTCCGTTCCTTTATTACTGTTATATCCTTTAAAGCAACCGATGATGCCTACGGCAAATCCAAAAAAATAACTTTTGATAAAGGCCGGCAATACATCACTAAAAGAAAGATTGTCCACTACCTGTGTCCAGAACAAATGCGAGCTGGTAACGCTGCGGATATTTACGCCGAGGTAAGAACCAAATAAAGAGATGGCGTCGCCCAACACTACCAGTACGGGCAGCATAAGGGTTGTTGCCAATACCCTGCTTACCACCAGGTATTTGAATGGATTGGTGCCACTCACTTCCATTGCATCTATCTGTTCTGTAACTTTCATTGAACCGAGCTCTGCGCCAATACTGCTTCCTATCTTCCCTGCGAATATTAATGCCGTGATCACCGGACCCACCTCCCTGATAATAGCGATACCGACAATAGCCGGAAGCTGTGATTCAACGCCGTAGTCAACCATGGAGGGGCGCAATTGCATGGTCAGTACAAGCCCCATGATAAATGCAGTTAACCCGATAAGTGGTAATGATTTATAACCGATCACATAGCATTGCCTGAGGAATTCGGAGAACTCGTAACGTGGCCTGAACCACTGCTTAAGAAAACGCCCGGCAAAACGAGACATCTGACCGGTCTCCGAGATGAATGATAAAAGATTTGGCGATAGCTGCATATTCACAATAGTTTGGAATGCTACACCAAATTTGCCTGTTATATCCCGGCAATAAAATGACGGCTATTATTGCAATTAATGATATTCATCATATGCCACAGGCCGAAAATATTGATATGGTAGACCCCGAACCGCATCACATCAATGGCAGGTAGTCAATCAATCACCAGATCAGTCAGTAATTATTTAAAAAGCGTTGAGTTATTAGCTATTCTGATATGTCGCTCTTTGATCGTTTCCACCATTTCTGTAATTCGATCCAGGTTACGGATACGAACCCGATTGCGATACAGGTTGATACCTGCAATACACTTAATGGTTCAAATAAAAAAAAGTCAGCCAGGGGCTTTACGTAAAGTAAACAGGCTGTAATAAGAAGGGTGATACTCACCATTATGAAAAGGAGGTTATTTTTATACCGTAAGGTAGTTAGTATCGAATAATAGAAGGAACGGTTAACCAGCGTGAGGAATATATTGGCCGAGATCAAAGCGGTAAATACCATGGTTCGGGTTAGCAGTTCATTGTATCCCGCATGGATAGAAAGCTGGTAGGCAGTTAATGTTCCGGCTGTTATTGCAAGCCCCTGGATAATACTTCTTAATAACTCTTTTCGGTTAAAAAAATTGGTTGAGAAAAGACGCGGCCGTTGTAACATAGCATTTTTTTCGATTGGCTCATTCTCATAGATAATAGAGCAGGTTGGCCCCATAATCAATTCCAGGAAAATAATATGAACAGGCGAAAAAATATTTGGATAAACCCATCCCAGGACGAGTGGTAAAAATACAGTAAGGATAATTGGGATATGGATGGAAATGATATATTGAATTGCTTTCTTGAGATTAGAATAGATCCTTCTTCCCATAGCTATTGCATCCACGATTTTAGACAGGTCATCTTCCAGTAAAACAAGTGAAGCAGCCTGCTTGGCGATCTCGGTACCTTTTTTGCCCATGGCTATGCCTATGTGCGCAGCTTTTAGTGCAGGGCCATCATTTACGCCATCACCAGTCATTGCCACAATTTCATTAGCAGATTTTAGCGCATTGATGATCCTTAGCTTCGCTTCGGGAAACATCCTGGTATACAGATATATATCTTTCACTTTATTTACCAGGTCTTTATCAGGCAGCAGCATCAACTCATCGCCGGTTATACTTTTTTCATATCCCTTAAATGCTATTTCTTTTGCAATGGAAGTGGTGGTTGCCCTGTTATCGCCCGTAATGATTTTAAGATCGATACCGGCCTTATAAAAATCATTTAATACATTCTTTATATTTTTCTTTGGCGGATCGTAGAATGCAATAATACCCCTAAACTGAAATATTATTTCCTGTTGGGTATCCGGGTAATGATCTCCTTCTATAGATGCTTCACCCACGCCAAGCACCCGATATCCTTCTTCGGCCATCGATTGAATAACACTTTCCGTATTTTGTTTTTGTTCAGCTGTAAGGTTGCAGGCAAGCATAATAGCTTCCGGAGCGCCTTTTGCGGCTACGATCCGTTTTCCTGCAGCATTTTCAAAAATATGAGTCATCATCGGAGGTTTGCCGCTCAACGGATACTCATGGATCATTTTATAAAATGGTCTTTCGTCCAAAGCAGTTATTTCACCATAGGTCTTGTGTATGGCAACTTCCATGGAGTCAAACGGAATAGATTCACTTGACCACATGGAAAGGTTAATTAAATTAATTTCGGCATTGGTTAAATCATCATCGGGGCTGGTTATTTTTCCGGAACCGTCGGCGAATATTTTTACCAGGCTCATTTTATTCTCGGTAAGCGTTCCTGTTTTGTCGGTACAGATCACCGTAGCGCTTCCCAGGGTTTCTACTGTTTTCATTTGTTTTACCAGGATGCCCATTTTCATAAGTCTCCATGCCCCCAGGGCCATGAATGTTGTAAATGCAACAGGGATCTCCTCCGGAAGGATACTCATAGCAAGCGTAAGTGCCTTCAATAAACTATCCAATAAAAGATGCGAGTGCCGGTAATTGATTCCCCATACAATGATAAAAACAACGGCTCCTGCAACAACCATCATCTTTACAAACCTGTTTATCTGTTTCTCTAAAGGTGTCTTTTCTTCCTTTATGTTTTCCAGGCTTATGCCAATTTTGCCAAGTTGTGTTTGGTTGCCAATAGCTGTGATAGCTGCTATTGCCAATCCACTGGCCACTGTTGTGCCATGGTAAACAAGGTTGTTCTTATTCTCAACGTCTTTGTAAACAGCCATCGCCTCCCCGGTGAGGATCGATTCATTTACCGAAAAATCATTTGAATGAATAATTATTCCATCGGCAGGAACCAAACTACCTTCCTCAATTACAATATTGTCCCCAATTACCAGTTCCTCTTTTTTTATTTCTATGGTACTTCCATCCCGTATTACTTTAGCATAAGGCTCAGAAAAATCATTCAATTTCTCAAGTGCATTCCGGCTTCGCGAATCCTGGTAAAGTGAAATAGCTGAAACCAATATAACTGAAGAAAACATGAAGATGCCATCTCCTGCATCGCCGCTCGTGAAATATAAAATGGCGGCTGCTAACAATAAAATGACCATAGGTTCTTTTGCCACATTTATCAATGCAACCAGGAATCCATTTTCTTTTTTGTAGCCCAATTGATTAGTGCCATATTTTTTCCTGGCATCAAGAACCTGTTCCTGCGTTAATCCTGTTATATTGTAATGATTGGATTCCATTTATTAACTGAACAATAAAATATCCATGAGGAGATTTTGGAAAGCTATGACAATAAAAGGGAATATGAAATGACCGTCGTCAGTAATGCTGCTGGCGGCATTCCCATCTGGTTGCTCATTTCCGGCCCATCGTAATTTCCAGGCTATAACTGATGGCATTAGGTGGGTAGTAAATCTGATTTTTCAGACTGGGCATAGCTTAGTAGATTTGAGTACAACCTTTAATCATAAAACGACTTTCATGAAACTATCAAGACTATTTATCATTCCTGTGTTTTGTTTAGTGATTAACCATATTCAGGCATCGCCAAAACCAAAAAAGGAGATGCATCTTTACATTTCACAATACGAAAATGTGCTTGGCACCTCGATGGAATTGAAGATCTCCGCGGTTTCGTACAAAGCGGCCGGTGTTGCTGAACAGGCGGCAATACATGAGATCAGCCGGTTGGCAAAAATTCTCAGCGCTTATGATAAGAACAGTGAATTTAGTCATTGGCTGCTTACTTCGCAGAAAGCCGTGCATATATCACCGGAATTGTACGAGGTATTAAACCTGTTTGATCAATGGCGAACCAAAAGCGGCGGTGCATTAAATCCGTCAGCTGATATGATCAACAAAGTCTGGAAACAGGCGGCTCAAAAACAATGCCTGCCTACACAAGCGGAATTGAACAATGCTGTGCTGGAAACGCAGAAAGAACATTGGAAACTTGACCCATCGGGTCAAACGGCCATGCACGAAAGCAGCGCTTTACTGGTGCTGAACTCTTTCGCCAAAAGTTACATTATAAAACACGCCGCAGACCTTGCCATGTCATCAGGTAAAACAGATGCAGTAGTGGTTAATATTGGTGGCGATATTGTTGTTTCAGGAAATGTAGACGAGACTATACGAATAAGCGACCCTAAAGCCGATGCAGAAAATGAACTACCTATAGACCAGTTGCAGGTTAGCAATAAAGCCGTTGCTACCAGCGGCAATTACCGTCGCGGCGAAATGATCAATGGCCATTGGTATTCGCATATTGTGGATCCCCGTACCGGGTTTCCGGCAGATAATATACTTAGCGCAACGGTAGTTGCAGACAACGCAACCGATGCAGGCGCATTGGCCACTGCTTTCAATGTGCTCAATCCTGTAGAAAGCGCCAAGCTGGCATCAACGGTGCCCGGCGCGGAATACCTCATTATCACAAAAGAAGGTAAGCGGATCGAAAGCAAAGGTTGGGTAAATCTGGAAGTGCCGGTTAAAACAAATGCGGTAGAAACTGTAGTTAATAAAGAAGCCGCCATAAAACCTGCCTGGGCAAATGATTTTGAATTGATCATTAACCTGGAAATTAACGCACAAAAAGAAAATTTTGCAAAAAGGCCCTATGTTGCTGTCTGGATCGAAGATGAAAATCATGCGGCGGTGAGGTCCGTTTCTGTATGGCACCAAAGTGATAGGTATATTAACGAGCTAAAATCCTGGTACCTTAAATACAGGACATTGTACACAACAGACAAAAATTTCAACAGTTCCGTTACAAGCGCTACACGTTCAGCAGGAAAATATACAGTGAAATGGGATGGTAAAGATGATAAAGGCGAATATGTAAAACCAGGTAAATACACGTTAAAGATAGAAGCGTCGAGGGAACATGGCACTTACCAGTTAATGCGCCAGGACATTGAATGGAATGACACACCCAAACAAATTACCATTCCCGGAAATGTTGAGCTAGCGGCAGCATCATTGGATTACAGGAAAAAAGGCAGTAACTGATATGCTGGAGAAATCCGGGACCAAAAAGAGAAATCAAACGTTTCAGGATCGATGATTCGCAGATAAGGGTTTGCTTCAAAGGGCCTGGTTATGCGGCTGATATTTTTATATCAGCGGCCAAAGGCGAACCTATCGCATCTTTTCGAGATAAATTAAATCGAACTAAAATGAAGCATAAACTTATCACTACCGTAATATCCTTCTGCCTGTTTTTTTATTTAAATGGCGGCCTGCTTGCGCAGGAAGCAAACAGGTCCGCTGAAACAGTAACTGTAAAATTAAATCCCGTACAATTAAAAGCTGTCGAAGGCGTATACCAAAATCCACGAAATGCCGACATGTATATCCGGATTTCACCTGTGCTGGATGCGATTATGGGCAAGTTATTATGGAACAATAACGAGATCCGTTTAACTCCCGAATCGGAGTTGATTTTTTTTAACAAAGACGCCAACGAGGGTAGCCCGCTCAGGCTTAATTTTAAAAAGGATTCCACAGGCACCATTGCACAATTCTCAATGGGCAATAATGATGTATGGAAAAAAGTAAAGGATTACAAACCGGTTGTAAAAGTGGAAATGGCGCATACGTCTGAACAATTAAAACCGTTTGAAGGTCTTTTCCAGGCACAAAATGGGCAACAGCGTTTTATTCAGTTTTCTGAAAGGGGAAACCAACTAATATTGAAACAACTCGGCGATATTACAGAAACTTCGCTTACACCCGAATCAGAACTGGTTTTTTTTAATAAGGACCAACTTCTCTTTTCGCTTTCATTCATAAAAGATAAGGACGGGAATATTTCGCAGGCATTGGTAAATAAAAGGGATACCTGGAACAGGGTACCGCCATACAACCCGACAACGGAACAGTTAAAAATATTTGAAGGCAAATACCAATCGAAAGACGACGGGGATAATTACCTGCAATTAATAGCACGTGGAAATAATTTGGTTGTAAAACAACTTTGGGATGGGAAAGAGATACTGCTAACGCCAAAAACTGAAACTTACTTTTATAACGAGAAAGAATCTTATTCACTGGGTTTACAAAAAGATAAGGACGGCAATTATTCTCAGTTAAAGGTGTTAGGCATTGATGCGTTTATAAAAGTAAAAGATTAAATAATTGTGCGATACACAGGCGCCCGTATCTCTGCTATTGTAAAGTGGCGGATCACCTGTGAAGAATTTTTTGCCACAATTCTTTAACCAGGTTAGCAGGACCGAGAGAACAACGCAATTCATGCCAACTATTTTTGACAGCACCTTCCAGCGCCTTACGATGTTGGTCAATGCGTTTTTTTTCTTCCTGCAGCTCTCTTAAATTGTTAATCCTGCGTATCATCTTTAAATAACTGTTTGATCAAACTATTCATGATAGGTATCCGGATGATCCGGTTGCGGGCCTTCCAGATGATCACCGCTTTCAGAAAATATAAAATGGCAACGATCAGGAATCCTGCCCACATCTCTCCTATCCATTCTCCAAGCACGATGGAAAGCCCCACGCCTGCAAAAGCAATAAAGCATAAAAAAATAACCCCGACGATCAACCCGGCGACAATATTGCCAAGCAAGGCGGAAAGTTTTTCAGCAACTTCCAATTTAACGGCGTCGATCCTTGTATTGACATAGGCCTTGAGATTTTCGGCCAGCGCCTCTGCTTTTTCAATGGCTTTTTCCATCGGGCTATTTTTATGCAGGAATCTATCCTACGCTTTGTTTTACATCGTGGGATTTCCCCTTGCATTCTGCAAATTTTTCTTTCAGGGTTTCAGCCAGGTTTTCACCTTCGTCAATAATTTTCTTTCTGGTTTCGCGTCCTTTACCTGGTGCAAATAATACTCCCACGATGGCACCCACGGCAACACCTGCTGCAGCGGCAATCAGTATTTTTTTAGTATCGTTCATAAAATGGTTTTTATATATTCTTATACAAAGGAATCAACTCCGCAGATAAAATACGCTGACCCGGCAGCCATGTGGCTGAGATTTCTCAGCAATTTCTATTCATGCAGAGAAAGCACTGGTATATGGGTCTGTAACACAAGCCGCTTTGAATGACTGTGATTCAAAATTTTGCTAAGTATGGTATGTTTTTTTGGGAACACAAAAAGCATGTCAAAATCATGTTTCTCAGCAAACTCACAGATCGTTGTTTCTACGTCACTTCCATCCATAAAATGGTAGATAGGAAGAAGATCCCCGAGCATTTCCTGGAGAGCAACTGATTCGGAAACCTCTTCAGGCGTAAACGAAACTGCACCTCCATCAACATGCAATACATGAAATTCTGCATGGAACTCTTTTACAAGACTCTTTATTTCTGCTACGGGCAAAGTTTCTGTAACGTTCTTTAAATCGCAGGCAAGTCCTACTTTACGTAGCCCGCGAAATTCTGCACCATCAGGTACGGTTATCACAGGCCACGACAACTGGCTCATTGCAGAGAATGTTGTTGCCCCGGCGATCATCCTCTCAAACCCGTTTGCGCGCTCTGTTCCCATCACAACTGCATAAGGGTCGAGCCTGGCACAGTATTCATTTAGCTGGGGGATAATGAACCCCATGCCTACTTCGGTAAGTATCGTGATCCGTCCACCGGTCCTGGCGAGTAAGCGTCCTTTTAATGCAGCTATATTTTTCTCAGCATCCGAAATAAGATCTTCCAGGGGATATGAGGGAACAGGAACATCAGACAGGGTTACAGGTATCGGGCAAACATGTATCAGTGCCAGGTTCGTGCCTAATACGCAAGCCATATCGGCAGCATAATTGGCCGCATTCAATGAAAGGGCCGAGAAATCTGTTGGAGAGACTATTGTTTTCATAAATCATTTTTAATATAAGATCAGGTCCATTTTCTTTAGCACTAAAATAATTATTGTTGCCGCTGCAAAACCTGACTCTCCTCATGATATACGATGAGCCTGGTCACTGGGTCTCCGGTTACTTACCTGTAACCCATCGAAGAGTGAAACATTACGCTGTTTGAGTAATAAGATGAAAACTGCAGCAGCCATGATGCCGGGACAGGGAAAGCCGGAACCCATGCCTAAAGGAAGAATAGCGACCAGGAAAATAATTGCACCAATACAACCTGCTGCAAATAAACGGCCCGATAACAACATCGAAATGCCGATCATAACCTGGCATACGGCGATCAAACCAACAACCAGCTTAATATGCCCTGCAAACCAGCCACTAATAAAGACCCGGTACGCGTGACACCAGGCCAGGTCGGCGAATTCCATGTATGATTGGGGATTATGCTGCGAGTTTGACCAGTTGGCAAAACCGGCAACGATAAACAAAAGAAAAAAGGACCATATTGCGATCGCCGGCCATTTGCGGGCGGCAATTACCTGCAATACTGCAACGAGGTTAGAGATCGTTAGTAAAGCAATGTATGTATGGTTATCCATTCCTTCCATTTCAAACGGTAATTAGTTTCTTTTCAATTAATATAGCTTTCAGTTTCGGTGGCATCTCGCGGCAATTACAGTGCTTGGAATGCTCCAGGTGCCAATGCATCCTCTGTTCGGGCGTTGGATTTTTGGGCATGCGGTTGGCAAGATGCCATGCTTTATTCGTTTTCATGCGATCGTTATTTGTTATGCGCCACGAAAATCGGGAGCTCAGTTTCACGCATCACTATATCAGCCATACTTTCCCTGAACCAACGGCTCACCATTCCCCTTTTGTAAGCACCCAATACAACCAGTGTATCTTTAGAAAGTGTTTTCAGGTGTTTCGATATTACCTCTTCCGCTTTGCCTTTCTTTAAAGTATATTTTGCCCTTGGGTAATGAGCCTGCATGAATTCTTTCATTGCTTTTGCATCAACGAGTTGCAGCAGGTCATCCTTGGCAACTACAGAAAACACTTCAGTAGGCAGGTTCAACAGTTGTGGGAGCAGGTAGCTAAACATTTTTATCGCATACACCGATGATGGAGCACCATCGTATAAAATAACGATCCGTTTGAAGGTTGCGAACTTCCTTGGCAGCAATAAAACAGGACATTGTACATTACTCAGGACGTCACGCACGAATAGTGTGGGCATCGGTTCGGCATAGTGCGTAAAGGTTTCTCCTGCATACATCAACAAAAGATCTGCATAAATACTTTCGTGAACCAGTTCCTGCACAGCCACATTAGGATCATGGTGAACAGAATAAACAATGCCGGCTTTTTTGCAGGCAACTTCAAAATTCATGGCTGCTGCCCGCCTGGCTTGTTTATCCTGTTGCTGCGCCTCCTCAATTGTTTTATCATTCAATTTTTTCTCCAGTAGCAACTTATATGCTTTGTAACTGGTGTACATTTCATCATCGAGGAAAATACCTGTAAGATGCGTATTGGTTTTCTTTGAAATGTATAACGCGAATTTTTCCGTTGCTTCCGTATATTTTAAGCCATCAAAGGCTGCGATCATGTTTTTCATTGCTGCTTTTTTATGAGTGTACCCTACGCGCAGGATGATATAAAATGCCTGTCAAAATATAGGGCCGGCCTGCACCGGCCCTTTCGTACCAAAACACCGCTGCTACGGTTACTGCTTATTTATGTGCGATAAAAACCGGGATTTTATGCTGTGCGATAATATCCCTCACAAAAGATTTTTTAAATAGTTGTGAAATACCTGAACGGCCATACGAACCACAAACAAGTATGGATGATTTTCTTTCCAGGAGCCAGTTCTGTAAATATTTACCCGGTGCGCTATCGATCTTTAATAAACGCAGATCATTAAAATGACCGCCCAGTAATTCTTCTAACTGGTCCTTTTCGGGAATACTTGTATCGCCATCTTTGGCATAGACCAATAAAGTTTTTATGTTACGGCTTTCGGGAAAAAGATAATAGTAAAGTTTAATTGCAAAAACAGAGTTATAACTGCCATCATATGCCAGGACAATGCTCTCAGGGAACTCGAATTTTTCAGGCACTAATATTACCGGGCAGGAAACTGCGCGCAACGCGTCTTCAAGAAATTCGTTGGGAAGATTTGTGCCCATCTGTTCAAAAAAAACTTCACTTCCCAGGATCACGAGGTCAGCAAAACGGCTTTGCGCCTCCAGTTCATTTAAGGCGAGATCTGCAAAGTTTTTGTGGACCTTGCATTTTATCCCGGAATCGCGGCATCGCTTTTCAAATTTGCTGATATTTTCCTGCACCTGTTCTGCATCCTGCGCTTCAATTAAGGGGATAAAGGTATGTTCGGCTACATGCGCATAACTCCAGAGGTTGGCAAATTCTGCCTGGGGAAGAAAAACACCTACCAGTAATATCCTCTCTATTTCATTGAGTTTGCGTGCGAATTCAAAAGCACCTTGGGAGAAATGGGTGCCGTCGAAAGCGAGAATTATCTTCTTCATACAATAAGTTTTGATTACCGCAGAATACAAATGACAATACGAAATTATTTAACCTCATACCCAATAAAAATGATCGGCAATAGTTAGCATTATGATCCTCGTCAGTTTCCTTGCATAAGGGCCCTGGCACTGATATTTACGCCTTTACCTGAACAATCAGGCTGTATCACATGGAGCTTATAAAAGTTTGATAACAGTTATACCTAACGTATCAGCCGCGGCTTCCGCTTTATCTGACATGTTGGAGATGTGGCGGTATACTTCGCGCAGGTGCAGAATATTCTGGAGATCGTTTGTTAATTTATCCTTATCAGCAAACAGGCATTTAACGGCATCCCGATAGATCCTGTCGATCCTGGCTTCTATCTTGGTCACATTCACCACATGGTCATAGGCGATCCTGGGATTTTTCATCAGCCTGGAAATGGCATTAGAAAGTTCACAGGCTTCTGCTTTTACTTTTTCGATCATTTCCCTTATGAATTTATCAGGTTTCACATTCAGCAAATGAATTTCTTCCAGTGTTGTTTGAGAATACCTCGCCATTCCAAACAGGCAAACGGATATATGGTAAATATCCTCCCTGTCTATCGGGGTGATAAATGTGTTCTGAAGATCATCCATCAGTACCATCTTAATATCGATCAATTCGTCGATCAGGGATTTATTTGCCTTGATGGTATGGTCGTTAACAGCATCCATGTGCTGCTCCAGGAAAATTACACAGTCTACGGTTTTTTCAGCCTGTAGTTTCAATTGCCTGATAAAGCTGTCTTCGTGGTTTGTTCTGAATAGTCCCATAACAAATGATTTAATAAAAGAAAAAAGTTAACATCCAATAAACGATGATGGCAAATATTGCGGTAAAAGGAATGGTCAATATCCACGATAAAAAAATATCCTTTAGTGCCAGCCATCTCACTTTTGAAATTCTTTCGCCTGCTCCCGCACCAACAATTGACATACTGACCACCTGTGTTGTACTCACAGGCCCGCCAAATAATGATGAAACAATAACCACGATGGAAGATGCCAGTTGCGAGGTAAAGCTGTGAACAGGTTTTATTTTATAGAACCTGGTACCCATCGTTCGAATGATTCGCCAACCGCCAATCAGTGATCCCAGGCCTTTGGCGCTGGCACATATTAATATCACCCAAAATGGAACGATAAATTCCTGCTGGTAACCTGCTGTAATCAAAGCAAGGGTAATGATCCCGATCGTTTTTTGCGCATCGTTGGCGCCATTACCCGATGCAAGGGCAACAGCCAGCGGGATCTGTCCGTACTTAAAAAAATAATTTGCTTTCGGGGTCGCATTTTTTAGCAGAATATGAATCAGTTTCATGATGATCCAACTGAATAATAACCCGGCAACCGGCGAAAGAAGCAAAGCGATGCCAACAATGATAAGCCCTTTCGGCAACATGGCTTTTATACCGCTGCTGATGATCACCGCACCAATTAAACCTCCTATCAAAGCATGCGAGGAACTGGATGGAATACCATATGCCGAGGTGATAATACTCCAAACGCAACCGCTGATCAATGCAGCAACCAATACCTGTATCGTAATGAATTGCGGGATCGCGATATCATGGCCGATCGTTTTCGCAACCGCCACGCCAAAAACAAAAGGTCCGGCAAAACCGGCCACAGCAGCTATCGTAAGGGCCATGCGCGGCCGCATGGAATGCGAAGAAATTATAGTAGCTGCAATATTCGCGCTATCATTAAATCCATTAAGGAAATCAAAAAATAGTGCGGTAGCAATCAATATTATTATCCAGGTTGAAAGGTCCATATCATTGTTTGATCAATTTTAAAAAACGCCATCCGGTGTATATCCCAGGTACCGCAGCATTGTCATACCCCATACGATGATCATTATCCAGGTGACCACCATCATAATAAATCCAAATTTTAATGAATCTATCATACTGTACTGATTAGTTGTATACAGCATCGCTGCAGGTTTGCTGTTAAACGGGAGCACATATACATGTTCAATAAGCAATGCTACCGGAAATGCAAGGCTCATAACGGGATAGCCAAATTTCTGCGCAATGCCAATGGCTATAGGAACAAAAATGAGCGCCCTCATTGTTTTTGATTGGAAAAAAGCCGCACTGAAAAGCATCAGGAAAGTAAGTCCCAGGTACAATACCCAAAACGGCGTAGCGCTGGTAATATTGAATTGCCGGAATAACGAGTCGATGATACTGGCAGCCAGATCGGTGCAATCAAGACCCGTACCCAATGCATAAGCCCCTGCAGAAAATATCATCAGGTGCCACGGTATGTCAACATCGTTCCATTTTACCACGCCTATCCGGGGAAGCAGCGCAAATACGGCGCCCATAAAAGCCACAGCAGTCTGCGAGATCCCGTGCTGTTTATCTGTGGCCCATAATATCAAAACAATCACGAATATGGCTATCGACTTGTATTCACTGGTTTTCATCCTGCCAAGCAATGCATATTCTTTTTTGAGCCTGTCCATACCCCCGGCAATCTGTGGCTTCTGTTCATCTCCCTTCATTGGAAAAATAAGTTTTGTGCCAACAAACCAGCCTACGAGGATAAGAATGATGCAAAGTGGAAATGCCGCAACGAACCAATCCTGGAACCCGAATATTTTATGACCCAGTGCCCCGGCAATAATGGATCCTGCCAATAAGTTAGCACCTGAACCTGTAATAAATCCGCTCGCGCCCACCGTGATCTGGAAAAGATTCTGAAGCACGATGTTCCGCCCGAAGTTATTCCTGTGATCGGGACCCGCACCATAGATAGCCGCAATCACCATAAATATGGGTAAGAGGATCGCTGCTTTCGCTGTTGTGGCAGAAATAAATATTGACAGCACAATATTGATCACGATAAAACTGAAGAAGATCCAGGTTGCATTCTTGCCAAATCGTATAACAAACCATAACGCAAACCGTTTGGCAACACTGGTTGCCACCAGCATGCTTGCTAAAATGAATGATAAAATATTCAACCACATCACAGGATGGCCCAATTGTGCATAAGCGGTTTCTTCACTGGTTACACCGGTTAATACCATGGCGAGTATCACGATCAATGAGGTGAGGTAATTGGGAATAGATTCTGTTATCCATAATATAACTGCGGCGGCGAAGATGGCCAGCATGGCATAGTTGATATGCGCAAATTTTTCCGGGCCCAATTCTTTGAGGCGTTGAGCGCCGGCACTTTTCAATATGGAAGGATCAATATGATCGATAAAAGAAAAATTCGAGAAATAGTAGAGAGCAATAAATGTGAGAACGGCGAGTGGTATGCCTATTTTCTCCAGCACTTTTTCATACCCTGTTTTCTCAAGTGTTTTTAATTTTTCTACCCGGTAGTTGTTCATATCCAACGGATCAGAAAGCGCTTCTTTACTATTCAAATCCATGGTATCCATTTGATTTCTTTTTTATCAAAGAAAATTCAAGCCTTATTTAGTCACCATTTTGTGAATGGGTGCTTCATCAGCATGGAATTGTAATATTTCGTATCACCCGTTACTTCACTACCTAACCAGAACGGTTTTTCAAACGCATCTTTTTCATTCTCCAGTTCTATTTCAGCAACAACAAGACCCTGGTTATCTCCATAGAATTCGTCCACTTCAACAATATGATCGCCTGTCTTTATTTCGTAGCGTGTTTTGTCTATCAGGCCCGGTTCACAGATTTTCAGGAGCTCTTCCGCCTCAGTTAACGGGATCTCTTTTTCCCACTCGTACCGGGAGGCGCCGGACTGGTTTCCCTTTCCTTTGATTGTTATAAACCCTTTCTCATCCCTCACACGGATCCTGACCGTTCTTTCGGGTACTGAAGAAAGATAACCCTGTTTGATGCGGGTTCTCTTAAATGCCAGGGCTTTGAAATCGCTGGATCGCACCAGGAATTTTTTTTCTATTTCTTGCGACATACTATGTTTTTAATTTGCCAAAGGCTGATCGATCATGCCGATAACCCGTTTGATAGCTTGTATATAATTAATGTTTTCTGTGCCTTCGATCCCGATATCAACAAGTGTTCGCTTCACATCCTCCACATCGGTTGATTCTGAACTGATGGTAAACACACTGGCGCCGTTTATTAAAACAATACCTGTTTCACAAATAGTATGGTTGACCATATAACCGAAACGGGTTTTATGAACATGTACTTTCTCCAGCTGTGGATGCCTATCAACCATATCTATGAATTCCTGGTAAGTATAATTCTCTTTGTTTATTTCAGGAATGACCACCTCCCATGCAGGAAATATTTTCCTTACCAGGTCGGAGGCACTAACCGGGAACCCGCTTTTCAAAACGGGGAGCCATTGTTCAAGTCCATCGGTTGCCTGGATACAGGTTTTAATATCTATTTTCTCATCACGTATTTTGGCATTGCAGGTGTTGTTAACACGTGACAGAATGTATATTTCATCGCTTGAACGCTCCCATAAACTTTCAGGAACCGGCGTGGAAAGCCTGGCCATGCGTTTAGCTGCATTCCTGAAATCCTGGCCGAACGAACGAAATTCAAAACGCGCTTTTACCAGGTTGTCTTTTTTTAAGTCGATAGTATCTGTTATAGTATCCATAATCTTTGTTTTGAATTAAAGGGCAACTATATCGCCAGTGGCAGCTCCATTCGCTTTTCCGGGAGTGGACAGGGCTGTTTTCCACGTGCCTGTCCCATCCGGTACCCGGCTGTATGAATCTGTTACGGCAATAGCGGAAATTGTAACGCTCCATGGCGCTGCACCTCTTTGAAAAGTGTTCAATACGGTACCGTCCGGTTTGATAAGTTCAAGCAGGAGAGTTTGTTTGGCAGACATGCCGTCGCTTACTGTACCAATCATGACCGCGGCAGCATCTGCAGTTGCTGTATAGCCGCTGCATTTGATCACGCCAAATCCTCTTGCCGGAATGGTAACCCCTGTTGGCACAACCCATAAGGGCGTACCATCTTCATTTTTAAGAGAGAACCCATTTTTGATGATGGCCATTCCTGAAATATTTACCGCCTTGTCTGAATTATTATAGAGCTCAACAAATTTTTTGTTACCATCCACCTCGTTGATGATGATGGCTGCATAATTAGGAGGGATAGCGCCTACCTTGTACGTTTTCTCCGCCGATTGATTTGTAACGCCGCCGGATGTAACAGCTTCTATATAAAAGGTGACATCCGTTTTGTCAAGCTGTTTCGGAATATCTGCACAGTAACGGTTGGCGGTTTCGGCTCTCATTAATATGGAAGTAAAATTTCCCGTGTTTGCCTTATAAAACAAGGTGGCGGTTTGAACACCTTTTAAAGCAGTAATGTTTGCTGTTATGGCAACGATATCATCCGGCGTTACTGCAGACGGAGAAAATGCCACATCAGAAATAGCGGCCGGGCCGTTGTACATCTCATCTTTTACGCAGGAAGTAAATACTACTGCAAGCAATAAAGAGAGAAATAAAAAATAGGTAGGTTTCATAAAATAATTTTAAAAGGATCTAAAAATTAATTTCACAACGTATTCCCAACTGGCTGTAATCTTCACCTGCATTTCCATTTGCATTAACCACCTTGGTAGGGTCCTTTACCATAAATCCGCTATTATCTTTTCCAATAAACAGTTTACCTTTTCCACTCGCATACCTGTCGTGATTGATTTTGCTGAAGTTCAACTGGAATTTTACATTCCTGGATGTATACAAATTAATACCGGCTGTGATCGCTTCGGCTGATCCACCGTACACTGTTTTATCATTCAGGTTTATATAATCATAGCGGAGTGCCAGTTCAATATCTCCCCATGTTTGCCCTATATCGGGTTGTGTAAATTCACCGTCTCCTTTATCATATACCTGTTTTCCACCAAACAGCATATAAACGGCCTGGGCGTAATAGCCACCGAAATATAAATTATCAAGGTTATTCGTACGCACGGTTTTATTCCGGATGATCTCGCTTTGCACAGCCAGTCCTTTGTAATAGGCGGCAACTTCAATGTTGCTGATGATCTGGTTTTTAAAATAAGGGATCACATCGGTATCGAGGTATTTTTTCCGGTTGATATTGCTTAGCGACCGCGTACTGTAACGTATGCCTCCATATTCAGCGGGGTCAACATCGGTTTTAGGTTGCCTGAACGAATAGCCGTATGCCAGGTGCAAACCATAATCTTTATGTATCCCAAATGGTTTAAAGACAGCTTTACCAGTGAGCGAAATTCCCTGGTCCCTTCCATAATCTTTATTGTTGTCCTCAACATATGTATTTAATTCCTGGTCCTGTATCTCCTGGAAGAAAATGCCACCGGAGAGCATAAAATATTCCTGGTTGTACGATACATCCCAACCCAGGTGACGCGAAGGAGCGAATGCCGTAACTACCATGGCCCTTTCCATAAAATTCAGGTAACGCGAGGAAGAGGCTTCCGACATGGAGAATTTTTCCTTGTAATTTCCGAGCCGTGACGTTAGGCCATTCAGGAAATCATAACGTACATAAGCATCTTCCAACTCAAGTACACCTCCGGCAAAATTCAGGTCAAGCTCTCCATACCAGTTTTTGCCCAGGTTAGTTTTTGTGGCGAACCTGGCCCTTCGTATCGTAACGCCGTTGCCGATCGGGTTTAGCGTTTCACCCATGAAGATCTGACCATCCGTTTGAACACGGATATCAAACCAAAGCCTGTAATCCTGCTTTTTCGATTCGAAAACCAGGATGCCGTCACGCACTTCAGTTATCAACGGTGTGCGTGTCACCTGTTTGCCGTATTGATTAAACCTGAGGAAGGGGCGGGTTGTATCCTGCGTAAATGCTATGCTGAAAAAACCTAAACCAGCAAAAAGCAGGGCTAATATTTTTTTCATTGTATAGAGATTTAACTGTTAACCATCGTTCTTATCACCGATAAAAGTATTAACAGATAAACCCGATTAAAATGACTTAGGTCATAGCCTGGCATGACACTACTCAACGGGGCCGGAAAGCGCATAGTGTTAGCGCCCGGTTGGTGCGGGATACATACTTCTTTACAATTTTGCACAGAAGCTTATCGCTGAAGTTGTTGTAGTTCTTACATCAGTGTTTTTTTACAAAATCTTTTCCTGGATAATTGAAGAAATACTTTTTGCTTTTTGTTTTGCCAACGCTGCTTTCTCGCCTTTGTAAAGGCTATCAACGGTATCAACGAAAAGTTGTACCCAGCGTGAAAAATGCCTGCTGTCGACAGGCGTGATGTTATGGAGGTTCTTGTGCAGGTCCATAGGATTACCCGTATACGTTCCTGAAAATAAAATAACATTATCCCAGAAATCATACATCACAGGTAAATGCTTGTCCCAGTCGATTTTAACAATATCATTAAAAATGAAGCCTACCAGGTCGTCTTCCCGAATTCTTCGATAGAATTCATTCACCAGCAACTCAATATCATTCCTGTTTTCAATATCCTTCATGGCGCTATTTTTCTGACAATAATTTTTGGATATGATTGAGCAGATCTTCATCACAGGATTCCTGTATCAAAGGGAACAGTGTCCGCTCTTCTTTACGGATATGCTCTTCTAGGGCATGGCCCAGCGAATTCAGATCTTCTTCAAGATGAGTACTCAGGGGGATCATTTCAAAAAGCGAACGAAGTTCTTTATGTTCTGCATATATTTCACCGATAAGTATATCCATAGTTTCACTGATACCTCTTACCTGTTCCAGCAGAGATACTTCTTCTGCTAAAAAATGTCCCGCCAGTTCCGCATGATATTTTTCAGTTGCATATGCTGCCTTTCCTTTTAGGTCAACTGGCAGAAGCTTATAAGGCGGCGAACCTTTTTGTAAAAGCCGCGCGAGGATCAATGCCCCATGATGTTCCCTGGACAATGAAACGATTGATGAATGTCTCTTCATATTGCTATTTATAAATCTTTTCTGATAAATCGCCTGGTTGACAGCCAAACAGGCAAGGCACTCCACGAAAGTAAAACAAGGATTGAAATTGCTGCACCCGCCACTGTCCCAAAAAAATCTTTGAAAACAGCGCCGGTATAACCCATCATAGCTGAAACATCCATTTGCAACAGGATCAAAATTCTCGAAAGGTCAATTGGATTAAAGGCAGTTACCACAACCATGGCTTTTTCCAGCGGGTAATCCGCAAACTGAAAAACCAAAAAAAGAACAAGCCCGTCAAACAGGATTGAAAAATAAAGCCACAGTAGAATGGCAACACCAATGCCTTTTGCTTTGTCTCTCGTTTTAACAACGGCCAACATAGCAACCGCCACAAAAGCACTGGTGAGCAAGATCCCGGTTCCAAGCATGATCAGGCCAATCTTATTGGGTTGGTACAATAAGATTGGAATGCCAACCCCAATAAAAAAAGAAAATGAAAGCGATGAGGCCAGGCCGGTAAACAAACTCAGCCAAATGGTCTTTCTTTTTAATGGCTGGCTTACCAGCAATTCCATAAACTCTGCACTGTTATAAATATAAATAGTTGAGAAAATGATACTGACCAGCGGTACGATCAGTAATACCACGTTCAACAGGCTGAGTAAACCTTTGTTGTTATTATCTTCAAGACTGAACACACTAAAAGAGGTTACGAATAAAAAAACGGTATATACCAGTACGATCCGGTTTTGCAGGATGTCCCACATAACATATTTAATGATCTTTTTCATGGTTTTGTTTTTAACATGACATTCGCTATCGCTTTTGCTAATTTATTTTCACCGGTTTCAAGCCTTAGTTCATCAATGGATTTATGAAACTGCAAATTTCCATCCTGCATATAAATTACCTGTGTAACCAATTCATCCAGCTCGCTTAATATGTGCGAGGTAATCAAAACAAGTTTCCCTTTCTTTTTCTCGGCAATGATCTTTTCTTTCAGCATCTCAGAAGCAACAGGATCGAGACCCGCAGTTGGTTCATCCAGGATCAGCACTTCAGGGTCAAATAAAAATGCCAGTGAAGCACTTACTTTTTGTCGGGTACCTCCTGAAAGTGTTCGCATCTTTTTCTTCATTTGTTCTTTCAGGCCAAACAAATGGATCAATTCTTCATCAAGCCCATTTTTTGATCCCCTGATATCTTTCATCATTTCAAACACATCGCCGATAGACATATTATCCGGGTATCGCCCGATCTGTGGCATATAACCGATCTGGCTCCTGTATTGCCAGCTGTGCAGAATATTATCTCCGTTAAATGTAATAAAACCACTATCAGGCACCACCATCCCGAGAATACTTTTGATCAATGTAGTCTTCCCGCTACCGTTCGGCCCGATCAATGCAATGCACTCGCCTTTATTGCAGGTTAGCGAAATATTATCAAGGGCTATCAGCTTCCCGAACTTTTTTGAAACATTACTTGCGATAATCATAGACATGTTTTTATGCGCACGGTATCAAAATATTTTTTTCATCATGGGTTTGTTATCTTTCAACATCTCGGGTGTTAAGCTGGGAATGATTTTTTCAGTCTTATCTAAGAGTGATGCAAAAAAGCTTCTGAAAAGCAACATCGCGGATGGATTTTTTTCAACGATCATCGAATACATACTTACCGGGCGATAAGGAATGTCTCCTACTCTATCCTTGTTCAGATCATACCCTTCGTACTTATCCCAGTAGTTATTGTCAAATGTGTTCAGCACGAGTGTCCCATTTGTTCCAACATCGAAAGTATTTCCAATAAAATTATTTTTTGAAACACTGATCCCCATACAGCTCGCCTGTATCTTCATGGCCCATCCATTATCTTTAAAAAGATTTTTTTGCATGATTATGCGACTTGCACCTTCCATATAAATACCACTGGTATTTCTTACAAAACTATTTCCCTCTATATAACTATCTGTAATCTCCTTTAATAATAAACCGTAAGCACCATCACCCCAATTCTCTTCAAATACATTGTTTAACATTTTTACGCCGTGAGAATACATAACCGAAACACCAGCACCGTTATTACGGAAATCGTTCATCATATATGAATCATTATGAGAAAACATGAAATGAAGACCATAGCGCATGTTTTTACTTGAATGGTTGCGCCAGATAACGGAATGTGTTACAAACTCAAAATAAATACCATCCCTATGCCCGCTGATGCTATTGCCAATGATCTGCATACTGTCGCTTTTCCAGCAGTGTATCCCATTACCGCTTTGTTGCTCTTCTTTGCTGTATGCGGTGATCTGGTTATTCTGTATCACACAGTTGGTTCCATTCTGTGTATAGATCCCAAAAAAAGTATCTTCCAGTATATTATTTTTTATGACCACATTTTTCCGATCATATATTTTAATCCCGCTTATATCGTCTAAGCTGGAAACGCCTGAATGCACTACGCGGAATCCATCTATCACAACCCCATTCGCTTTTACGGCAATGATCTCATATTTTTTTTCCCCGTCTATTACAGGGTATTGAAGCCCTTTGAGTGTAATTCTTTTCGTAATAACCAATGTGTGTTCCCTGTAATGCCCGGCATCAACCAAAATGGTGTCTCCATCCAATGCAATAGCGAGCGCCGCCTGTATGTTTTTGTATTCGCGGTGAGCACCTACATATATTGTTCGGGAATAGGCAATACAGGAGCAAAAAAAAGATAGTATAAAGAAGAACGGCCTCATTTCAGCATTTCCTCCCAGGAAGTTTTGTTGCCACTGAATTTAGGCAGCATGCTAAGCAGGCTCTCTTCATTTGCAAAAGCTGCAATGTTTCCATTCATTGGACTTTTCAATCCGGCGCTTTGCAATAAATGAGCCTGGCTGTTCTCTATCAGTTCATGTGGCTCCTTGAAATTTGTAAAATAGACAGCAGCCATTTCTTTTTGTGAAATTTTACCTGATTTTACAAAAGACAGAATGCAATGCGCATCATCAAATTTATAAGCCTTGCTTTTGGTGGTAATGATCTCAGCGCCGAAGCGGTTATCGCTGATCTTCATTTTACAAAATGCACAGTTGTCCTGGCCTGCCTGTATAGGCTGCGGCCCCGTTGTGCAGCCAGTAAACATTGAGGCTGTTATCATTCCAATCGCCAACAGCGGCAACCCGGCAGGTAATACAATTTTTTTTCGCGCACGCCTCCATTCATATACAACAGCTGCTACCAGGAGAAATCCAACCGTTACAAAGATCCACCCTCCTGTTGCAGGCACGGAATAAGCCCCAAAATTCAATAACTGTTTAAAGCCAATTAAAGGGGGCTGGTAGGCCATTCCCGGAACTATAATAGCAGCATCGGGATTAAGGTTATGGCCATATTCATATTCCCATCGCCAGAAATCGATCATGGCAACAACACCAAAAGTAACAAACAGCACACATAAAATATTCAGCCATTTCCGTTTGCCGGCGATTCCGGTGGTGAGAAAAAGGCCTGCAAAAAAAATAATGATTACCGGAAGCACTTTAAATTCTTTAAAATCATCTGCGTGTAATGCCTTCATGCCAATATAATGATTCAACCCATTGATGATCGTTACATCTCCCGATAATCTATTTGCGTGGATCAGCATCCGCAGCCCTTCTGGATACTGCGGTGCCTGCAGATCGATCCGCCAGATCGGGGTGAATAAAACAACTATCAAACCAAGTCCACATACAAATAGCAATAACCTGGAAAGCACTGAAATCTTATGATTGTTCATGGTTTTAATTAAAAAGAAAAAAGAGACACATAGCTGTTTGAAATTGTGACAGCCCGGTGTCTCTTTCTTACGTGATTATTTGTTCGGCGTACCACCTTCGTTTTTGGGAAGGTTGGTACCGGTACTAAAACTCAGCGGCGTATTGCTTCCAGCCGGGGATACCCTTGCATAGCCAGACATCTCCTGGTGTAATGCGCTGCAGAAATCAGTACAGTAAAAAGGAAATATTCCAACGCGATCAGGTGTCCATTTAAGCGTAGTGGTTTCACCGGGCATGATCAATAGCTCTGCATTGGCTGCGCCTTTGATAGCAAACCCATGTGGTACATCCCAATCCTGTTCAATATTTGTTACGTGGAAATATACCTCATCTCCCATCCTGATTCCCTCTATATTATCCGGGGTAAGATGAGAACGGATGGCTGTCATGTAAACATGTACTTTGTTCCCTTCCCTTACCACTTTTGTAGTGCCTTCTCCTTTAGAAACATACGGGTGCCTGTTCTCTTCTATCTTAAAGAACTTGACTGATTTTTCGCGTATCAGGCTTGCGTCAATACCCTGGGCGTAATGCGGTTCTCCGATGGTTGGATAATCAAGGATCAATTGCATTTTATCTCCACTGATGTCAAACAGTTGCGCGCTTTGTGCCAATTCAGGACCGGTGGGTAAAAATCTGTCTTTCGTAATTTTATTATAGGCTACCATGTATTTGCCGGTAGGTTTTTTTGAATCACCTCCGGGGATCATCAGGTGGCCGGGTGAATAATACGTAGGAACCCTGTCCAATACAGTAAGGTTTTTGATGTTCCATTTTACTACTTCACTTGAAACAAACATGGTAGTGTATGCGTTTCCTTTATCGTCAAACTCTGTATGTAACGGCCCGAGCCCTGGTTTTTTTACTTCGCCATATAAAGCGGCTTCGTATTTAATAACCGGGATCCCTTCGTAATCGCCGGCGAATGCTTTTTCATCAATTGCCTTCATTAGTTTATCAAAACTAAAAACCGGGATCAACGCTGCTAATTTTCCGCTACCAACAATGTACTCACCGGTAGGATCTACATCGCAACCATGTGGTGATTTAGGACATGGAATAAAGTACACCAATCCTGGAAAATCTTTCACATCCATTACAATTACCTGTGTTTTAATTTCAGATTTAGCAGTATGTGTTTTTTCATCATAACGGTTGCTTGCATACTTTACAGCCTGCTTGCGCCCTTTACCGGCTTTAACAAGTTCTGCCGCTTTTTTCCAGTTTACCGCCATGATAAAATCTTTATCGCGTTTGGAAGCATTTACTTCGAGTAATGTATTTGCCTGTTCGGTATTGTAACAGCTAAAGAAAAACCATCCACTTGATTTGCCTTTACCGGCATGACTCAAATCAAAATTCACACCAGGGCACTGTAACTGAAAAGCAATATCCATGTTACCATTGTCTTTATCAACGCTGATAAAACTGATCGTGCCTTTAAAATTCTCCTTGTAGGTATTGATCGGTACATCCCCGTTTTTATCATCAGGTGGTACACTGAATCTGGTACCGGCAACAACATATTCTGTATTTTCTGTAATAAAGGGTGAACTGTGGTTGCCACCGCTATTGGGAATTTCAATAATTTCTTCGGTGTGAAAAGTTGCCAGGTTAACCCGTGCAACCCGGGGTGTATTATTGGCATTTGCAAAGATCCATCTGCCGTCTACTTCTCCATTGGTTTGAGAAAGGTCGAGGTGGTGCTGATCATCCCATGGGATAAAGCCGTGTGATGTATTTAACATCGGTTTTGTTTCTTCGGAATACCCATAACCGTTTTCCGGGTTAACAGAAAAGATCGGAACTACTTTCAGCAATCTTCCGCTGGGTAGTCCATACACACTCATTTGTCCGCTGAAACCACCGGATACAAAATTATATACCTCGTCATATTTACCGGGTGCCACATATGTTTTGGCTGCAGCGTCTGCACTGACTGCATTTCCGGCGTTTTTTGGTTTGCATGACTGCACTCCAATTAACAATACAATAGACGCCATTGCCATTGCATAGTGTTTCGTTTTTTTCATGTAGTTAATATTATTGGTTAGTTGGCAGTTTATTTTACACCATCATTCTTTCTCATGAACTCAAGGAGATTTCTCGCATCGGTATCGCTCAGGTTTTGATTGGGCATCCGCACAAGGCAGATCTCAAGTTGCGCCTGTGCAGCAGGATCTTTGGTGATCATTTCGTCTGTATTGGTGATAAAGTTCATGATCCAGGGAGCAGCGTGTCTTTCGGTAACGCCTTTCCATCCCGGCCCAACTAATTTTTCACCGGTCGTCTTGTGACACGCACCGCATTTAACTGCATAGATCTTACTACCCCCGTCTGCCATAGCCACATCTAATTTTACGGATACTTCCACCTCCTTAAATTTTCCTTCGCCACGTTTTGGATCGTAAGCTGGATTTGCAGATGCTGCTTTTTCTTCGTTTGCCGCTGCCAGGGCAGGCGAACCGTTTTGATTGCCACATGAATACATCGCAGCAACCACTAGGATGGCGGTAATAACTCTTTTCATACTGATTATTTTTTTGTTGAATAATTTACCATACAAGATTACCACTAGTGGTATGATCTTTTTATGCGTTCAATCATACCGCGTTAGAAAGTTGCCTCGCCGCCTGGATGAAGCGGGTGGTTCTTTAAAGGGTTATACACCATTATAGCCTCGTATTCAAGTAAAATCAACTTGATTTCTTTTTTGCGATCATTTAATAAGGGGATATCATGCAAAACATGATATAAATCATATATGAAACTGATCGAAATCGTTTCAGGCGAAACCGCTACAAAATATTTTTATGGGGTAATAAAATACCCGATAACAATGATTGATATAGATATGCTGCTTGCCTGGGGTGCTTCTTATAAAAAAGTTGCGCGGGATGAAGTTATATTCATGGAAGGCAATGCATGCAATTTTTATTATCAGGTAGTTAGCGGAAGAGTTCGGTGGGCAAATATCGATGAAGAAGGAAAAGAGTTCATTCAGATCATTGTTAACCCAGGTGAATGTATTGGAGAATTGCCCTTGTTTGACGATGGTCAATATGCAGCTACCGCCATTGCCGATGAAGAAACGATGCTCTTACGACTGCACAAATCTTCCTTTTTGCAACTGATCAAAGATAACCCCGACATTCATTTTGCATTTACACGTCTGCTTGCAGAAAGGGTGAGGTTTAAATTTGCATTACTCAGATCAATTGCGCTTCATTCGCCTGAAGGGAAGATCGCCACATTGCTGAGTCATTTTAAACAGGAGCATAAGAACTTCTGTACTGACTGCAACCAGTTAAAGTTGACGCGCCAACAGATAGCCGACATGACAGGATTACGCGTAGAAACCGTAATACGATCGATGCGGAACATGCATGACCGTGGCGAACTGCTGATAGATCATGGCAAAGTTTTTTGTTGAGTTTATGATTCAACGCATACTATCCTATCATACCCTGCCCTTATTTTGCTTCAAAAGAGCGGTATGAAATTTCCGATAGCCAGGTGGCTGAAATTGTCTTTTCTAAATTTGGTTCTTATTGCATTGATCGGCGTGATCATGCGATATAAGATCGCCTTCTCATTCCCGTTTCTCGATCAGAAGCACCTGCTGCATGGCCATTCTCATTTTGCCTTTGCCGGATGGATCACACATACTTTGATGGTGTTAATCGTTGCTGTTATCTCCAATAAAACCGAAAACTTCAGTTACGCTAAATATCGCATTCTACTATACGCAAACCTGCTCACTGCCTATGGCATGCTGATCAGTTTTCCTATACAGGGCTATGGATTTTGGTCAATCAGTTTTTCAACACTGTCGATTTTTGTTTCGTATGCATTTGCGATTGTTTGTTGGAAAGATCTGAATAGATCCTCCTGCCCGGTATCACACCTGCCATTCAAAGCTGCCCTGGTATTAAATGCACTTTCCTCTATCGGGCCATTTACGTTGGCCTTTATGATGGCAACAAAAAATATCCATCAAAGCTGGTACCTGGCATCTGTGTATTACTTTCTTCATTTTCAATACAACGGATGGTTCTTTTTTGCGATACTCGGGCTGGTATTTTCAAAAATCGAGCACCTGATCTTTTTGCGAAGCAGGCTGCTGAAAATCTATCGATATTTTATTGCGGCATGTATTCCGGCCTATTTTTTATCTGTTTTGTGGTTGCCCATACCTGCCTGGCTTTACTGGGTAATAGTTGCTGCTGCAGTTGCTCAAATAAAAGCATGGTTTTCTTTTATAGGCTTATGCAGGCGGTATAAGCATGAGCTATCGCAGGTGTTTCTTAAACCGGGACGCGGGCTATTATTGTTGGCTGCTATTGCCCTAACCATTAAATTTTTATTGCAACTTGGATCAACTATCCCTTCCCTAAGCCAACTGGCATTCGGTTTTCGCCCAATAGTAATAGGCTACCTGCATCTTGTTTTGCTTGGTGTGATCAGCATTTTTTTAGTGGGTTATATTATCTCCTTTCAGCTAGTTACGGTTAGTAAAAAACTACTCACCGGTATTTATATTTTTGTTGCAGGAATTATTGTAAACGAATTGCTTTTAATGATACAAGGCATCGCTTCTTTAAATTATATAGTCACTCCGTATATCAACGAAGGGCTTTTGGCAACAGCACTGATCCTTTTTATTGGAGCGATGTGGATTTTTTTAACAACAAAAAACAGAAATATTTCAGAACCTGATTTCAATCATAATTTCCAGGATAAGACTGGCAGAAATTTGTAAAAAATGTAAACATGCAGAATATAGAACAAAAAACACTGGCATCCATCGCACTAAGTAATCATGAATTTATCCCGGTGCTCGAAAAGTACGGACTGGATTTTTGTTGCCGCGGTAAGAAAACATTATCAGAAGCCTGTTCAGAAAAGAACCTGGCATCTGCTGTTGTAGTTAAAGCACTGAATGAATCGGTGCAGCCCGATAACCGAAACATGCCGTTCACAGAGATGAGTGCAGAAGAATTGATTTCGTATATAACCATTCATCATCATTTTTATGTGAAAAATAATGTAGCAACTATTTTTTCTCATATCGATAAAGTAGCGACCAAACATGGCGACCGGTATCCGCATATGAAAGAAGTTTCCAAACTGTTCCAGGAAGTAATAGAAGACCTGCTTCCTCATATGGACAAGGAAGAGAAGATCCTTTTCCCGGAAATCAAACGCCTTGCCGAGAGCATAAAAACAGGCGAAAATATTGACATCGATACAAAACTGATCGATATGCCCATCCAGGTAATGGAAGCAGAGCACGATCATGCCGGGCAGCTGTTATATAAGATCAGGGAATTAACCAACGAATATACCCCGCCCGAAGATGCCTGCACTACACACAGGATTTGCCTGGATGAGCTCAGATTTTTTGAGCAGGATCTGCATCAACATGTGCACCTTGAAAACAACATACTTTTCCCGATGGCAAGGAGAATGGCGGCACAAAAGAAATCAAAAACTGTTAGCCTTTGAGACGTATTGCTTCTATATTGTCCATCCTTATGCTGCTCCAGGCGGCCCAACCGTTTGCGGCAAGTGATCCTATGCATTCCATGGTCAAAGACATGCATAGTACGGGAATGGAATCTAAGTGTTGCAGCAAAAAAAAGGTTGATGGCAACAAAGAGTGTAACGGTTCCGGGCAATGTAACTCCATCGCAGCATGTTGCCGGTTGCAGTATGTTGTGGCTTCCCATTTTTTTTATAAGGCTCCTGCTGTACAAATCAAAAAAACGAACCCGGGATACACCTGTTATAAAATTGAATCCGGTTATACGCTTAGTTCCTGGCATCCTCCTGAACTAACGTAATACAAACCGAATCCATATTATACATTCTTAAATAAAACAAAATGAAAAAGATATTCGCAGGAATTATAGCACTCATACTTATTTCAGGAACCAATTCTTTTGCCGCTGCTGACAAGAAAGTATGCAATACAACCTGTTCTAAAGAAAAGAAAGATTGCAAATCATGTTGTAAAACATGCAAGCCATCATCATGCAATAAATAACCCATCCTGAATACGGGCCCGCCATGAAAATGGCGGGTTCTTTGTTTCCGGCCATTTGTGAATGGTGTGTTTACAATCCCGCTTTTCTGCATCAGTGTGGAATGAAAGGACCAGGACCTTGCAAAGAAGGAAAGTACTCCCTGCGGAAAAGAATGCCGGGCATTTAGCCAGCTTTTATTATCTTAGACTTCTTCATATCAGTACCGGGGATTGGTACTGCATTCATGGCAACAGCCAATGCTAACTCAACGAACTATGTCCAGATTTATTTCGTGTTTGTTTTTTATTGTATGGTGCTCTTATACCTGTTAAGGCTCAATATATAAACTTACATACACTCGACAGTTTGAATAAACTGTGCAAAATCCGATTGCAAATGTTTTATTCGTAAATTGAACTTTAAAGCAAAACGTATGTGCAATTTCATGGGAGTACGAGTTACGAAAATTCAGTTCATTACTCTTAAACAGATAGAGAAGGAATTGGGAACGTTAGCGGCGTTAGCTGAACTGGAACTGATGAAAGACGGGTTCAGATATTCAAACTCATTAATAATCCGTAGAGCGGCAGACAATAACGATATCGAGGTTGTTAAGGCTCATTGGGAGTTTATACCACATTGGGTGAAAGATATGGATGCTGTAAAGGCTGCACGAAAACAGGGCATCCCGTGGCTAAATGCGAAAGGTGAAACAATATTAAGTAGCAAGATGTTCCGGTCTGCTGCATTAAAAAGAAGATGTTTAGTTCTTGCCACTCATTTTTTTGATTGGCGGCACTATCAACCTGAAGGAGAAAAGAAACCTATTGCCTACCCTTATAACATTGGCGTAAATGATAAAGACTACTTCTACATGGCGGGGATATGGCAACCGTGGACAGATAAATCTACAGGTGAAACTATGGACACATTCGCAGTTGTTACCACAGAAGCAAACGAACTTATGACGTTGATTCACAACACAAAAAAGAGAATGCCAACAATCCTCACAGAGGATTTAGCATATGAGTGGATAATGAACGACCTGACGGAAGAACGCATTCAGCAAATCGCTTCTTATCAGATACCTTCTGAAAATATGTGGGCACATACCATTAAGAAAGATTTCAAGACACAGGAAGAACCGTGTGTGGAATATACCTATGATGAATTACCTGAATTAGATTTAGCATTATGACATTTGCCGAATGGGAGTTTCCCGTACACTACGGAGGCAAGGATTATATATTAAAAGCTGAATTGATATATGAGAGTATAATTGCCAAAGTCAATATATACGAGATCACGTTGATAATAAATCGCCGATAAAATTTCAACAGATAAACCCGTTTAATGATATCGCCACGACCCGATATAATATCTCTCAACATCTCAAAAAATGATTTCAATCATAATTTGCCTGATTGAACTATTGGAACTTTGCAACGGATTAAAACCTGTTGCCTTTGAAATATGTTGCGTGCATATTATCTGTTCTTATGTTGTTCCTTACAGCTCAGCCATTTATAACTGATGGCGAGGCTCAATCATCAATCAACAACAGCCGTGATACTGGAATGGGATCAACATGTTGCGGCAAGAAAAAAATTGATAAAAAAACACAGCACAATGGATGCGGTCAATGCAGTTCCCTTGCCGCGTGCTGCCGGTTAAATTATATAGCTGTCGCGCATTTCTTCTGTAAGGTCCTTGTGATGCAAATTGATAACATGCAAACGCCATATACCTTTTGTAAGATTGAACCTGGTTACAGGCTTAATTCCTGGCATCCTCCTGAACTAACCTAACACAGTAACACAGATGCAATCCAATATTAAACATTTCTAAATAAAACAAAATGAAAAAGATATTCGCAGGAATTATAGCACTCACGCTTATTGCAGGAACCACCTCTTTTGCCGCCGGTGACAAAAAAGTATGCAAAACAAGCTGTTCTAAAGAAAAGAAAGATTGCAAATCATGTTGTAAAACATGCAAGCCATCATCATGCCATAAATAACCCATCCTGAATACGGGCCCGCCATGAAAGTGGCGGGTTTTTTATTTTCAGATGATGTAAACAGACGATCCGGTTGCTTTGAAAATTGCCGCATAGTCAGGTAGGCGCCCAGCCAAAAAAAAGCCGATCATCTCTGATCGACTCGATTTCGTGCCCCAGGCGGGAATCTTATAAGTTCTGATAATCAGTGCATTAAGTAAAAACCGTAAAACAATTCAACGTCCTTTTAACCCTATTTTTTTGCCCCTAATTTTGAGACTTGAACCTAGTGTAAACCTAGTGAAAAAATTATTCAACACAATAAAATTTTATTCTTTTTTTTCAAGAACTGTGAAGTGTTTTGATGATTTGTTTTGCTGCTATTTTTCGCAACTTGCTTCTATCCAAACATGACTTGTCTTATTATTGTTATACTCGAAATGCCGACTCCATACGTTCCTGCTCGTTGCGTGATATTCCTAATTCTATAGCAAGTTTCCTCCATGGTTGAACCGAAGCAATCACTTCATCAATAATTCTGTCCATATCGTTATTGCTAAGATTAAAAAATACTCCTACACTCTTTGCCAATTCAAAATCTAGGGAATTATCTCCCATATCAATATTAAGTGAGAGCCCTATTTTATCTATCGACGGATTAATGTCATAGGCCGGTGAAAGATGCCATCCATTATTTACTACTATAAAACCGTGGTTGCGATAATGATCATCTGTATTGGATATAGCAATATTAAAGATGATGCGTCTCCATAGTTGCTCAAGGTCGTCTGCTATATTGGAACCAGAGAATTGGATAAATTCTGCGATCTCCAGGTAACTGCCCGGATTGTCGCGGATAGTATCCTCACTGTTGCCTGTCATTGTCATGGCGGAAGAAAAATGAATACGCTCGCCACCAGACCGGTCGAATCGTTTGGTGAAAAATGTATGGTATTTCCCGGATATTTTTTCTACCCGGCTCTCTGTCATGTGCACGCCAGCATCCAAGGCGAGTCGGTATGCTAAAAATTCCCAGGCTGCTTTGTCGATGGAGTCACCAGCCGATGGAAATTTTGCAATCCATGGATGCCCCTGGTCATCGAGAATATTTGCTTTAGGGCGAGCGCCGCCGAGCGAGGATCCTGGTGCGATCAGCATGGCTATCCATTTTTTTACATCTGCACTGTCATCGTCAGCTTCAATCACAGCCGCCGCATGTTGCAATTCCCGTACATTGGCCCAATGAGGTGTTGGAGAAGTAGTATTGTTATCCAAAAAAGGTCCGTCGGGATTGGTTTTAAAACGTAAAGCCCCCATTCTACTTTCATCATAGACACCGAGTAAGAAATCTATATCATATAGTGTAGGAGCCGATTGACCTTTATCCCTAGCTATCTGTGCCGCACGTCTTTTCATCAGCGTGCGTCCCCAAGTGTCTGGCATTGAATCCATGAATACTCCAAAATTCTCTTTGCCATTTGGGTATTGCGGGCCAGTGAACCATGCTATGTCCGGATCAAGGACAAGCTGCGCTTTGCTGCTAATCCAATCTTCATCATACTCAAAACTAAAAGCTTTTTTACCCTTCGCCTGCTGGGCTGTGAGCACGCCAATGCACAGAGGATCTTCCATACCCTGCCATTGTGCATATACCCATATATCCGTTTTTGCTGCCATGTTATTTAGTTACCAATTCAAGGTCCTGTAGTTTTCTACCATAAGCATCATCAGCCGCCAGTTTGAGGAGATCATCCTGTAAACCCAGTACCCGTAAAGTATTAAAATATGCTCCCATTGAAACGCTTGGATTCCCCTTTTCGATCTGATAAAGAGTAGATCGGTCAATACTGGCACGCTCCGCAGTCTGCGTTGTAGTCAATTTTCGCCGTTTACGAGCGAGTTTAATGTTCTCGCCCATCTGTTCCAGGATTTTCTTGTATTTAGGAAATAATATCTGTTTTTTCGATTTCATTTGTTGGTTATTATCCACAAAATAAGCAAATTTGATGAAAATAAACAACAATTTTTAAAATTTATCCTCAACCAATATAATGATTTTATATACTATGTATATAAAATCATTATATTGGCTAAAAGTAAATGGATGAAGGTTACATCACCAAAAAATATCCGTCTATGACTCAATCATTACTAACGACACTGTTACCGATAATAATTTCTGCCGGTGCGCTTACCATATCGGGCCTCATCTATGTACGTCGCCGAACAGTGGAAAATGAAAACCATTTTTTCAATTTCAAACTGGAGCAATATATAAAAATCATTGAAAGTGCATCAACTGTGCACAATCCAGTTAAACTGACCTACCTAAACCGTAGCAAACTGACCTACCCTTTAGCTGGCGAAGATTTGAATTTTCAGTGGTCGAATAATTAGTGATCATACGAGTAATTAATAGGTGCTCTCTCACTCTGCAGCATTACAAATTTACAAACAGCAACTCCATTTTCCTTCCGTTAATTGCTTTTCCATTTATTCTATTTACTATCAATGCATTGAAAGCAATACAGATGCTTTAAATCGATTGTAATGCGTTAATGGAGGATCTGTATACGTGAATGATTGAACTGTTACCTGGTGAAAGTGTGAGTATGAATTGATCTATTAAAAGGGGGGTCAGTTTCGATCGGTTTACTATGGTCAGTTTAAACCGGAATGGACTGTAACATCATTTCCGGAATCAATTGATCACTGCAATCGGATTTTGCACCTTGACAGCTTTACCAATGAAGTGAAAAAAGAATACGCAGCGGTTTTGACTGCTTTTAAAAAGGAAGTAGCAGTTACAGACCCTGACCTACCTGATGAAATCGATGATCCTATAATTATCCAGAATATTTAAGATGCATTAAATTGATAGTTCAACAGGATATTGGGCTATTAGGGTGTCAAAACCAATGTGCAAAAATTGCACACTGCTCCGTCAGACTCCAACTTGTGCAAAAACTGCAACAGTTCGAAATTTGGTCAAAAATGATTTATTTAATTTTATTTCTTATATTTGTTAATATTAACAATAATAGGAACCAAAATGACTTATTTAGACTTTAGAGGTGCTATGTATAGCTTTGAAGTATTTTCAACCAGGGACATAGAAAAGCTCTTCCCAAAGTTTGATACGAGACGCCTTGTAGAATGGCAGCGGAAGGGATATATCCAAAAGCTGATCAATAAGTGGTATCTATTTGCTGATATTCCTATGAATGATTGGCTTCGGTTTCGGATCAGCAACTGCCTGCATCGCCCGTCTTATGTTTCACTCGAATCTGCTCTTTCACACTATGGGTTAATACCAGAAACCGTCTATTCTGTCCAGAATATAACAACGAGAAAGACGATAGCCTACGAAACAGTTGCCGGTACATTCAATTACAGAAGTATCAAAGCACATTTGTTTTTTGGATATCAGGTTGATAATAGTCAAACCATACCGGTAATGATTGCTTCACCGGAAAAGGCGATCCTGGATTATTTATATCTTAATCATCAAATAAACACCACAGAAGATATTGAAGGGCTAAGGTTAAACCTGACAACTTTTAATGAAATCATCAATAAGGATAGATTAATTTCTTTTGCTGCGTGCTTTGAGAGTAAAACACTAAACAAGCGCATTAAGTTATTGAACAAAATTAATGATCATGCTGACGCTATCTGAAATAGAAAAAAATTATCCTGAGAACCTTCGAGGGTTCAAGCGATTTATATTAAGAGAGTATCTGCAGCATAAATTACTACAGATACTTTTTGACAGCGAGTATGCCAGTGAGTTATGTTTTTTAGGAGGCACTTGTTTAAGAATTGTACACGGCAACACCCGTTTTTCTGAAGATCTTGATTTTGATAATTTCACGATCGCTGAGGATACTTTTGCAAAAGTCTCTGGGGTTTTAAAAAAGCAGTTAGAACAGGAAGGTTACGAGGTCGAAATGAAAACGGTTTATCGGGGAGCCTACCATTGCTATATCCGTTTTCCTGAGATACTATATAAGGAAGGATTGTCCGGTCATAGAGAGGAGAAAATATTAATACAACTGGACACCGAGCCGCAGCATTTTGATTTTGTTCCGGAAAAATATATTTTAAACCGGTTTGATGTGTTCACGCAGATATTTATTACACCATTAAGTTTATTGCTTGCACAAAAGTTCTATGCTGTCTGCAATCGCGATAGGAATAAAGGAAGAGATTTTTTTGATATCGCATTCTTATTGTCATTGATAGACAAGCCGGATTATAACTATTTGCAGTTTAAAATGGGTGTTACCAATGAGAAGCAACTCAAGGATAGAATTTTTGAAAAGTGCAATAATTTAAACATGGAAGAGATGGCAAAAGATGTTCAGCCATTTTTGTTTAATCCCAAAGATGTGCAGAAAGTATTATTGTTCCAGGAATTAATCCGACAAACAAAATTATAAGGCTATAATAATTCTTAAAGACTACAAGCGCGGGCCTCTGTTCTTATGGGTATGTCTTAATTTTTTCAGCAATTCAACATCATCTGGTTTCAGTTTTTGCGACTGTTCCAGCCGCTGTTGTTTCTGCAGTAATTTTTCCGCAATAAATAAAGTTTCCTTTACCCAAAGTTCAGGCTCATTAACCTGTTCAATAATCTTACCTTTTTTCAATACCGCCATTTGTTCGGGAATCCTGTCTGAACTGTCATACAAATAAGCTTCGGTAAAATTCAAAACTTCGGATTTTAAATAAGTCAACCCCATCCTGTGGCGCTGCTCAATAATTGGAACTGCAACATCATGTCCACCCTGCGCTACCCTGTTTAGTACACGGTCTTTATTAATGTCTACATCATCTGTGCCCAGGAAATATAAAACGGTATCGTAACCATGATTCTGCATCCTTTCGATCCACTCATAATCGGATTTTTTGGAAAGATTACTTTCGATCATAAAGCTTTCCATTCTTTCGATGTGGCCACTCATACGTTCCTTCGCAATTGTTTCTCCTAAAACAAGATTTTCTGCAGTATAGCTACCCAACTCCAGTAATACGATGTTATCAATGTTTATGAAAGGAATGAAGGGATCTATATCGCCAGTAATTACCTGGGAGTTATACCATGTAGTTTTGCCGGAACCGTTGGCTCCGCCGAGAATATAAAGGATAGGCATTTATTTATGCTTAGCTGGTTGGGAATCAAGGACAGATTTTTCCCCGGTGCGTGGGTTCTCGCGAATGATTTTACCATTCTCTCTATAAGTGATAGAGGAACCCGTTTTGAGCGCCTGCTCACGCACATAATTAGCGACTGCAATACCTGCCCTCTTTGGGTCAATATTTACGAGCCTTTTTTCCATAGTACAAATTTACGATCATTTAATGATAGTTGCCTGTAGAAACCCGTGATTTCTGCTTCACTTTTCGGCTATTTTCTTCCTTTTCCTTGAGTAATTGCTCATACGCATCCCGGTACCAATTTTTCTCCTGGTAGGCTGCTATATAATCCTTTCCGAGTGCGTACAGGAAACAGGCGATAAACAAAATGGTAAGCCACTTGAAAAACCGACCGTAAAAGACTTTACAGAACTCGGCAGCGTTATGTTCTGGAAATAATAAAATCCTTTTATGCTGAACAAATTCTCTTGGCTGATCTCCAATAAATTTTATTATGTTATCAGTATTCTCTGACATTTTTCTTTCTATTTGTTTATAGTCGATACTCACCGGAGTAAGTAATTTCTGATCCAGCATTTTTTCAATAGCAGCGATTCGTTTTTCCTGTTCAATTAGTGTTTGGGTATTCACCCTGTTTAGCTTGTCAGCCTGCTTCTGTTCCGCCAGAATTTCCTGTAGCACCGGTTCTAATACATCCTGATCCATAAAATGGTTTTATAAATGATATGATTTACTTTTTTTCTTCCTCTTTTTCGGTAACAGTTCATGCGGAGTTTGTTGGCGCATTTCTTCTGCCCTAAGTAAGATTTCAATGGCTTTTGAAAAATCCTGTTTTATTTCATGATTTTGATTTTTGGATTTTTCTTTCATTCTCGGTACATGAGACAATAGTTGTGATTTTTCCTGCGACTTTTGCAAGTCAAATAATCGTTGTTTTTCTGCAAGTGATTTGTCTAATAACTTTTCAATTACCGATAACGAATAACCGATTTCACTGCCCTTTACATATACTTTTTTTGGATCAACAAAAGCAATACCCCGGCCTTTAATTACCTCATAATTTTTTTGCTTCATATGCCTCTCAAACTCAGCATAATTTTTGGAAGCCAGTAGAGCTTCCCGAATGTGATTTTTGATAGCAGTCTTTCTTTCATCAATTCTTGGAACATTTCTCAATTCTTTTGGCAAAAATTGTTTGGGCGAAAGCACCTGTTCCAAATCATATTTGAGTTCCATTTTCCGACAGTATGCAGCCATTTTTTTGTAACTATTGCTGTCGCTTACGGTCTTTCTGTCAAACCCGATCCGGTTTGCAATAAGGTGAAGGTGTTGATGCGCTGTATCGTTATGTAAAACCGCAACGAATTGGTTCTTGTCAAATCCGAATTCAGCCGCGCAGTCTGCCGCTAATTTTTGCCAGTCTTCCTTTGTTAATTTATCGCCGGTAGTGGGGCTCAGGGTGATGTGCAAGACAGGCTTTGCCAACTTGCTATTTAACTGCCGTACTTCATTGAACTGGCTGATCAGTTCTTTCTGATTCCCAAAACATTGGTTGAATAATATGACTTCAGCGCGATCCCTTTTTACAAGTTCGTCACCTTGCTTCTGCTGCTTGTCGTTAAGACAATACAGCAGGCAACCTCTGAAGGATTTTCCTGTTAAAAATTTACCGATCATTCAAACGGTTTTTTATGTCCTGGGCAAGCTGTTTATTCACTCTTGATAACTGTTCTAATTGCGCTCTTTCGATGGCATTTAATTGATCATTACTGTTGCGTTTTTTAGCAATCTGATTCAGGTTGGCAGCGAGGTGGTTTAGTGTCGCAGTAAACAGGAGAATTTCTTTGGAAACGATTTTAAGTTTCATGTCAATTTTTCCGCTTAGTCCCAGTTTCCTGAGATACTCTGAAACACTTACACCAACTTGCTTTGCTTTGTTTTCGATAACTTTTCTTTCAACTATTGAACACTTCACCCCTAACAATTGATCTTTCTTTATTTCCTTCTTTGGCCTCCCCCCTTTGTTGCGCTTACCGGTGCTGCTTACTGATTTGACTGTCATTTCACTTCATTTACTTGTCTCTCAAAATCTCTCTATGAATGCGAAGCATGAATAGAGCCAGCCGTTTCGGTTTAACCGAAACATAGCTGGCTACTAAAAACTCAAAACCTCATACCTCTTCTTTGTGACTGCTTTTGTTCGGGATTCTGGGTCATAAGGAATTCATTCAGATCCTTGTGATTTTTATAGATCGTACTTTCATCCCGATACTTCCTGCTAAGTGCTATTGCCTCTTTAGTAACCACCAACCCTTTATTATCCCGATCCAGGTAGAGATGAATGGAAGGGTGCTGTTCAAGCCTCGGTTTTATCTTCTCGAAAAATCCTATTGAGTTCAGGATCAGAAAATTTGGCTGCTGTTTTGGCAGCATAATAAACTTACGGTGGTGAATTGCCTGGTAGGAAAGGAAATCCATAAAGCCTTCAAAAACTGCAATTTCTTTAGAGAAATCTTTACCAATTAATGTCACTTCTTTTGGGCTGCTGCTACCTTTAAAATTTGCACTTCGTAATTCATATCCACCGGCACTGTTTTGGAAACCGATTACGGTATATTTCCGATCATATAAATTGAAGTCGACTTCTTTGCAAAACCGGTTAGCGATTTCCAAAGGAATTTTACGGAATTGCAGGTAGTCTTGCAAAGACAACAACCGTATCGGATGGCGGGCATCCACAACAATGATTTTTTCTTTTTCACCCGCCCCGGAAAAAGAGGCGGCCTGATCATGAGGTTTTTGCTGTTGAAAAGAAAAATCGTTTTGATGTGCCAACCGTTGTAGTAATTCGTTTACTGTACAATTATAAAACAGAACACCAAAATCAACCAGCTTTCCCCCTTTCTGCAGCCCATGATCATACCACACATTAAATTTTCTATTGACTTTAAAGGATGGTGTCTGTTCATTCCTGAACGGTGAAAAATACCAATGATCATTACCGTTGATTTTGGCCGGTTTGTGACCCAGTAATAAAAGGTAGTCAACGATGTCCAATTGATTAAATTCCTTGCAGTTCATGGAGAAGGATTAAAGGTTGGATGTTTTGTTACCTTGCCGGATAATAGTTTCAATGTCCTGCCGGGAAAAATAGCGGCGAGACTGGATCTTGAAACTGGCAATCTTGTTTTGTTTTAACCACTCGTAGAGGGTGGGCTTGGAGATCTGGAAAATGGTGCAGACTTCTGAAGCTTTTAGAAGGGCCTTTTCCGGTATCAGGGTGGCGGAGATTGAAGAAGTAGCAGTAGTTAGCTTGGCTTCCACTACCTTTTCCACTACACTTTGCATTTTGTCCCAGAACTCAGTTTGAGTCATGGGAACCATCATTGGAAACTCTGTCATAAGAAATGTTTCCAATCCAGTAGCAATTCAGGTGACAGGATGCATTTATGTATACATCATCTTACCTGTTTTATATTCATTAACATTATTCCGCTATTCTGGCATTAAATGACAGGCGGTTTCTTTATTACAAGTAGATCAGTCTGAATGTCACTTAACAAATTGACAGCTCTTATATTGCCGGTGGCAGAAAAATAATGACCGGCTTTTCTAAATGCATCAGCCATTTCTGTATCCATGCGTTTGCTTGGCCTCCATTCAGCGTTAAGAACGGTATTCAAAGCATCATGAAAACTCCTTTCTGAAATGCCATATAGCTTTGCCATTTCATCTTTGAAAACCTTACCGCCTTCCGTAACCGGGAATCCGGCCAGTTTATTGGTCACAATATGAATTAATACAATTGTAATAGCACTATACTGAGCCTTTTTTATATCATCGAGTTCCTTCAAATAGGCCCCGCTTAAAGTTTCAATTGCATTATTCAATAATGGTACATATTCATTCATATAAGTTGGGTTATAAAGCCACAACCGTAAACTAAAATAAGTGACAACTGCTGCTATGAAAATAATACCCAATAACACATTTATATTTTCATGTCGAAATATGAATATTGAGCAAGTTGCTAATGCAAAACAAAAAAGAGTAAAAAGGTGCGTTGGCACAACACGAGTCCAATAGGCAGAAAGAAGTTTTTGTTTTGTGGATTCGTAGCTCCATTTTGCATATTTGCTGGACCATTTTTCATGGTGCCTTTTAGCGAGATCTTCAACGCAGTCTAATGACGAAAAATCTGATAGGGTAATAAAATCAGCTACCTCCTTTAACTTCTTCATAAGCAATCTTTATATATCATAAAATTACCATCAATTAGAAAGATTGTGGGTTAGGTTTACCCGATTTAAGAAAGTATTTAGAAATCGCCCGTTCTTGCCGTTATAATTCTACACCTTCTTCTGGTAGTTGGGCATTATAATAACGTATAGGATTGGCATGATTTTTTTGCCAGTTCAGGTATATCAAAGTCTAATAACCAATTCCTTATTATAAAATTTCATTTTATGTCACACAAACAAAACCAGGAACTATTAGACCAGTTAAATAATTGTGCAGCATTATGCAATCATTGTGCAACCGCGTGTCTTGAAGAAGACGATGTAAAAATGATGGCGCGTTGCATCAAACTGGACACCGATTGTGCAGAGATGTGCCGGGTCACTGCATCCTTTGTGGCAAGGGGTTCAGAACATGCACCACATCTGCTGCGGGAATGTGCAGAGATTTGTGCTGCCTGTGCAGAAGAATGCGAAAAACATGCTGGTATGGAACATTGCAGGGAGTGTGCAGAAAGCTGCCGTGCCTGTGCTGAAGCGTGCGCTTCTTTGGTGGAAGCTTGAGGGTAATACCTGGAATATCCCTACCTTTATGCAATGAAGAAAGTCTTCATAGCAATATTAGCAATTCTGTACCTGGGAACTTCTTCCGGCGCTACCGTGCATTTGCATTATTGTATGGGGAAGTTGGTTGACTCGGGCATATGGAACAGCAAGCATACCGGAACCGCGAAATGTGATAATTGCGGTATGCTGAAGGGTCAGAACAATGCAAAAAAATGCTGCAAAGACGAAGAGCGCCAGGTTAAACCAACGGACAACCAC
This sequence comes from Bacteroidota bacterium, assembly GCA_040388705.1. Classification (GTDB taxonomy): domain Bacteria; phylum Bacteroidota; class Bacteroidia; order Chitinophagales; family Chitinophagaceae; genus Sediminibacterium. Next base: position 130,382 of record JAZKBI010000010.1, read on the forward strand.
AAAGCAGTTCAATTGGCTTACCAATTGATACAATCTCTATCAACTGCAGTTCCTTCCCAATTTTTTGAATTTACTTTTATAAACTCTTACGAGATTGCAGTAAAGCTGCCTTTTAGCCACGCCCCTCCTCGAAGTGGCTCTGCAGCTATTTATATTTACAATTCTACTTTCCTTATTTAGGATCTCCCTTTCAAGCTGTCCTGGCAATGCATTGCCGGGGTTTGTCATTTCATAACACACGAATCTTCTTTTATTCAATCATAAATTTTATAACATGAAACCATTCAGACTGATGATGGTAGCCTTTGCTGCCATTTTATCCATTACTTCATTCGCCCAGGATAAAGCAGGCAAAAAAGACACAACCCAACACCTGACACTTGTGTACAGTTGCCCCATGCACCCGGATATAACCAGCGACAAACCCGGAAAATGTTCCAAATGCGGCATGAACCTCAACCTCTCCAAAAAAGAGCAGATGAAAGCCGAAGTAACCAAAACTTATACCTGTTCCATGCACCCGGACGTGACCAGCGATAAACCTGGTAAGTGTCCCAAATGCGGTATGAACTTGACTCTTTCAAAAAAGGAACAAATGAAAGCGGAGGTAGTCGGTGGGTATTACTGTCCAATGCATCCTGATGTAACCAGTGATAAACCTGGCAAATGTTCCAAATGCGGAATGGCATTGGTAGAAAAGAAAAAAGGATAACTGATAATCCCGACCCAACATGGTTCAAAAAATAATTGCTTTATCCCTACGCAACAGGTTCATCGTACTGCTTTTAGCAGCGGGCCTGTTTGCGTGGGGCATATTAGCCATCAAAGTAAACCCCATCGATGCCATCCCTGATCTTTCCGAAAACCAGGTAATCGTCTTTACCGAATGGATGGGCAGAAGCCCTCAGATCATCGAGGACCAGGTTACTTATCCTTTGGTAAGTAACCTTCAGGGTGTACCCAAAGTAAAAAACATACGCGGCACTTCCATGTTCGGGATGAGTTTTGTGTACATCATCTTTGAAGACGATGTAGATATTTATTGGGCCAGGACAAGAGTGCTGGAACGCTTAAACTATGCTCAACGTTTATTACCACAAGGCGTATCGCCAACATTAGGACCTGATGGTACCGGCGTTGGCCATGTATTCTGGTACACACTGGACGCCAAAAAAATGGATCTCGGTGAGCAAAGGGCATTACAGGACTGGTATGTAAAATTTGCGTTGCAAACCGTTCCGGGTGTGGCGGAAGTCGCATCATTTGGAGGATTTGAAAAACAATACCAGTTAGTGGTTGATCCTGTAAAGCTTCAGTATTACAATATTTCCATGATGGATATCATGAATAAAGTGAGGGCCAATAACAATGATGTAGGCGGAAGGAAATTTGAAATGAGTAGTATGGCCTATATCATCAGGGGATTAGGATATATAAAGAGCAAATCAGACCTCGAAAATATAGCGTTAGGAAATAACAATGGCATTCCTGTTCGGGTGATGGATATAGGTACCGTGCAAATGGGCGGGGATCTCAGGCTCGGCATCTTTGATGAAAACGGCGAAGGAGAAGTAGTGGGTGGTATCGTTATAATGCGGTACGGAGAAAACGCTGACAAAGTAATTGAAAATGTAAAAAAGAAAATGGCAGATGTGCAAAAGGGTTTGCCGGAGGGTGTAAAATTCAAAGTGGCGTATGACAGGACTGAACTCATCAAAGCTTCTATTGAAAATGTAAAAAGCAAATTGATAGAGGAGATGATCGTTGTTTCCCTGGTTGTTTTTTTATTTCTGCTGCACTGGCGCAGTGCGTTGAGCATCATTATCCAGATCCCTATTACGATAGCCGCCAGTTTTATCTTATTAAATGCTTTCGGTATTTCTTCCAACATCATGTCCTTAACCGGTATCGCCCTTGCTATCGGGGTAATTGTTGACAACGGTATCATCATGTCGGAAAATGCTTACCGGCAATTATCCGAATGGCAAAATAATCCTGACAATAAAAAACCGGTATGAAAAAAATATTTAAAAAAGATTACACCCCGATCCCGGAAGATGTGCGAATGAATATTATTGAACGTGCGTGTAAACAGGTATCGCGCGGTGTATTCTTTTCAACGGTCATTATTATTACTTCCTTTTTGCCGGTCTTTTTATTGACAGGACAGGAAGGGAAATTATTTCATCCGCTGGCCTATACAAAAACTTTCATCATGATCGTTGATGCGATACTGGTGATAACGCTTGCTCCCGTGCTGATATCCTTTTTTATGAAAGGAAAATTTCGTCCCGAATCCGCCAATCCCATTAACCGTGGATTGGAAAGGATCTATGAGCCGGTGATAAAAGCGTGTATCAAGTGGAGAAAAACAACCATAGGAATTAACATTATTGCATTACTGATCAGTATTCCCTTGCTGCTAACCCTGGGGCGTGAATTCATGCCGCCATTAGATGAAGGTACCATTCTTTTCATGCCCGTTACTCTTCCCGATGTTTCCAATGCGGAAGTGAAGCGGATTTTACAGGTGCAGGATAAGATCATTAAATCAGTGCCCGAAGTGGATAATGTTTTAGGCAAAGCGGGACGCGCGAATACAGCCACCGATAATTCTCCTATCAGTATGATCGAAACGATTGTACTCTTAAAACCAAAAACACAATGGAGGGCAGGATTGACCAAGAACGATATTATTAACGAACTGAATGCCAAATTGCAGATACCGGGTGTTATCAATGGCTGGACCCAACCGATCATCAACCGCATTAATATGCTCTCCACCGGTATCCGCACTGATGTTGGCGTGAAAGTGTACGGACAGAACCTTGATTCGATCAATTATTTTTCGCAACAAATAAAAAATGCATTGATCGGAATCAACGGCGTGAAGGACCTCTATGTAGAACCTATTACCGGTGGTAAGTATATCGACATTGTTATTAAACGGGAAGAAATAGGCCGTTATGATCTTAGCATAGATGACCTGAATAATGTGATCGAAACGGCACTCGGTGGTATGAAACTGACCACTACAGTTGAGGGCAGGCAGCGGTTCTCTGTCAATGCAAGGTTCGGGCAGGATTTTAGGAACAGCATTGAATCTTTAAAACGTTTGCAGGTTCAAACGATGCGTTTCGGGCCGGTACCATTGGAAGCGGTTGCGGATATAAAAATTACAGAGGGGCCACCCATGATCAATTCTGAAAATGCATTGCTTCGGGGTACCGTTTTATTTAATGTGCGGGAACGTGATCTCGGCAGCACTGTTCAGGAAGCGCAGGACAAACTTGATAAAATGCTCGTGAAATTACCCAAAGGATATTTTCTTGAATGGAGTGGTCAATACGAGAATCTTATCAGGAGTGAAAAAACATTAAAGATGATCCTGCCCATTGTCCTGCTGATTATTTTCCTCTCAATGTATTTTGCTTTTCATTCTGCAAGGGAAGCTTTCTTCAGCCTGGTATCTATTCCCTTTGCTCTTATTGGTGGGGCATTCATGGTGTATTTCTGGGGAGTGAATCTTTCGGTTGCAGTAGCAGTGGGTTTTATCGCGCTGTTCGGCCTGGCAGTTGAAACCGGGATCGTGATGGTGATCTACCTCAATGATGCGATGCAGCAGCTGGTTGCCAAAAAAGGAAATTCAAAGGAAACGATTACAAAAGAGGACCTGCGTGATTATGTGATCGCAGGTGCGGCCAAAAGATTGCGCCCGAAGATCATGACCGTTTCGGTGTCGTTGTTCGCATTGATCCCAATCCTTTGGAGCAGCGGTGTAGGAAGTGATGTAATGAAACCCATCGTACTTCCTATGGTTGGCGGTGTGCTTACATCTGCCACACATATTCTGCTCGTCACACCACTGATATTTCTGATGACAAAAGAATATGAACTGAGAAAATTCGGAAAGATAGATGTGCTGGAAACAAAACATTAAAGCAATGAAACAAAAACTAACAATACTGACCGGTTTGCTGTTTGTCTTCTCTGCACAGGCGCAGGAGAAATTATCGTTGAATGAAATACTCCCTGCTGTTGCAGGTAATCATCCATCACTAAGAAGTTTTGATGCGCAGATTCGTTCATTAGACGAAGCTGCCAAAGGTGTCCGCAACTGGGAAGCGCCAAAACTCAGTACCGGGTTCTGGATGACACCTTACGATCCATCACTTTTAAAAAAACAAACCAATGGCAATACAGGCATGGGCCAATACATGATCTCTGGTGAACAAATGCTTCCTAACCGAAGATTGCAGGACGCAGAATCAAAGTATATGGAGAGCATGTCTTCTGCTGAAAAAGAAAAGAAAAATGCCGGGCTTAATGAACTGAACGCCATTGCCAAGAAAAATTATTACGAGTGGATAGTCATAAAGAAGAAACTGGCCGTGTTGGCCCAGGCTGAAAAAATACTGGACTTCATGATTCAAAGTGCTGAGTTGCGTTACAAAAATAATCTTGGAAAAATCGGCGCTTATTATAAAGCAAAAGCTTCGCTCGGAAATATAGAGAGTATGCGCATCATGCTGGAAAATGAAATAACGCAGAAAAGAATTATCCTTAACACGGTCATGAACCGCGATAAAAATATTGTTTTTGATATAGATACGGTTTATACGATCAAAGACTATGCAGGAGAGTTATTTGACAGCAGCCGTTTTATTAATTCGCGTAGTGATATCAAAGCAGTTGAAAAAGATATCCAGTTAACTTTTCTCCAGCAGGATGTGGAAAAGGCCAAACTGCGCCCTGAATTCGGGGTACGCTTTGATCATATGTTCGGTTTCGGCGGTTTTCCGATGCAATACACGCTGATGGGTATGGTAAGATTACCGATGGCTAAGTGGTCATCGCGAACTTCTAAGGCCAATGTTGAAAGCCTGAAATGGAAAGCCGAATCTTTATCGCTTCAAAAAGAGACGATGGTCAATGAAGCAACGGGAATGTCTTACGGGATAAAAAATGAGATCCAGGCAAGGCAAAAGCAAATGCGGTTATTTGAAAACAATATCATGCCCGCTCTCAAAAGGAATTTTCAAACCATGCAATTGGCTTATGAACAGAATACGGAAGAATTATTCACCCTCTATGATGCATGGGAAACACTTAATATGACGCAACTCCAATACCTGGATCAATTGCAGCAGTTATTGGTCATGCAGGTAGAACTGGAAAAAATAATCGAAGTAAAATAAGTCTATGAAGATTCAGTTTAAAAATATCACCTGCATTCTTTTCTTCCTGGTAAGTATATCAGTGATCAGTTCCTGCAGGAATAAAAAATATTCCGTGAATAGTGCTGTTGCAAAAAAACAGTTGTGGACATGCTCCATGCATCCGGAGATCATAAGAGATAAACCGGGTACCTGTCCTATATGTGGTATGGACCTGATGCGAAAAGAAGAGAATGCAACTGCTATCAAAAATATTGAACTGGAAGACCTCTTGCAGCCTACTGACCATTTTGTGATTTCTTCTATACCAGTAACTGTCCCAACATACAATAATCAATCTATAGAAGTGCAGGCTCTCGGAACCGTTGCTTATGACACGCGCCTTGTAAGCACCCTCTCTGCAAGGATTGCAGGAAGAATTGAAAAATTATATGTGAAGTACCGTTACCAGCATGTGATGAGTGGTGAACGTATCATGGATATATACTCTCCTGAATTACTGACCACCCAGCAGGAATTGCTGTTCCTTTTAAAAAATGATGCAGCCAATATTTCAATGATCAATGCGGCCAAACAAAAATTATTGTTGCTGGGTGTAGGTGAAAGACAACTGCAGCAAATCATTCATGATCAAAAACCTTCCTCAACCATTGCCGTGTACAGCAATACAAGTGGTCACATACACGAAGCAGGAAGCATGCCATCAACCAATAACGCGCAAACAAAAATGGATGTGTCTGCAACTACTGAAGAGTTGTCCGTAAAAGAGGGCATGTATGTTCAGAAAGGGCAACCTTTGTTTCAATTATATAATGTGGACAGGAGCTGGGTGCTGCTGAATATTTTACCGGGTTACCAGGATATTATTAAGACCGGCAATACAGTGAGTATAGTCCCGGAAACAGCGCCCGATCAACATTTCCAGGGACGGATTGATTTTATAGAACCGTTTTACAGGAAAGAAAATAAGACGTTTAGTGCAAGGGTTTATTTTAATAATGCGCAACTTGAAATACCCATCGGTGCCCAGGTGCGGGCAACCATTTTTACAAAGAGCCGGACAGCCGGTTGGCTGCCTGCGGATGCTGTTCTTTCACTCGGCATTCATCAGGTAGTTTTTGTAAAAACAATTGCAGGCTTTAAGGCACAGAAAGTTGAAACAGGATTGAGGTACCACAATCAGGTCGAGATCCTCTCAGGAGTCGGCACAACCGATTCGGTTGCTGCCAATGCACAGTTTCTCAGCGACAGTGAAAGTTTTATCAAAATAAAAAAGCAACCATGAGGTGTGTCATGTATATCATATTGTTATTGGCTGTTACCGGCTGTAAACAAAAACACGCGCAAGTCCAACCGGCTACGGGCAAATTATATACCTGTTCGATGCATCCGCAAATCATACAGGATCAACCCGGCAAGTGCCCTATCTGCGGTATGGATCTTATTCCTTTTGAAAAAGGAATAAATGTTGATGCAGATGCAATTATGCTAAGTGATCAACAGATCCAGTTGGGGAATATACAAGTGGATACTGTTGGAAAAGGATTGATCGGTGATGAAACTGTATTGACAGCCACACTTTCCATTGATGAAACAAAAACTGCAATAGTAAGCGCAAGGGTTCCCGGCCGTATAGAAAAATTATATTATAAAAACCAGGGTGACTATGTATCGAAGGGCACACTTCTATATGAATTGTACAGCGAAGAACTCAATACCGCCAAACAGGAATACCTTTTGTCGCTTGAAAAACAGGCTACTCTTGACCGGTCGATCATAGATTTCACGCAATTGGTAATAGCCGCAAAAAATAAATTATTGCTTTGGGGAATGAGTGAAGCGCAGATAGCGGAACTGGTAAAGACAAAAAAAGCATCGCCCCGTACCAGTTTTTATAGCACCGCAGGCGGTTATATCATTAGTAATGAAATTCATGAAGGTGATTATGTAGCCAGTGGTGCTGCCGTCGTTAAACTGGTTGACCTCTTCACGCTTTGGGCCGAAGCACAAGTATATACTTCCCAACTTCCGGGCATTGACCGTAGTGGAAAAGCAATTATCCGCTTCCCTGATATACCAGGCAAAGAGATCGCGGGTGTCATTCAATTTGTCAATCCTGAAATCAACCCTGATACCCGGATAAACCTGGTAAGAATTGCCGTTGTAAATACCAATGGTCAGCTCAAACCTGGTATGCCTGCTTATGTTGTTTTGAAAAACAGCCAGCACAAATCATTAACCCTTCCGACAGATGCCATTATTCGAAACGAAAAGCATAGTATCGTATGGTTACAGACAAATAAAGGCACGTTTAAAAGTGTGCGCGTGGAAACTGGTGTAGAAAGCGGCGACAGGGTTGAGATCAAAAGCGGTTTACAACCCGGTGACGTGGTGGTGGTAAATGGAGCCTACCTGATTAACAGTGAATATATTTTTAAGAAAGGGGTAGCACCTTCCAAAATGAATTAGCCTTATCATTTGGTGTAACGATCTCTTTAAGATATTTTTTATTACCACATAGTTTTAATGCCTAAAAAGCTGCATATTTTTGCTAATTTGTATCGTACAACAAATAACCGGAGAACATGGGGAGTGAGCCTATTATCATTATTGATGATGACAAAGAAGACCTTGAGTTGCTAAAGGAAATGATTACTGAAATGCGTTTTCCCAACCCGGTTGTAACTTTCAATGATTCTCTTGCTGCCCTTGGTTTTTTAAGAAAATCACTTATCGAACCGCTGGTTATTCTTTGTGACATTAATATGCCGAAACTGAATGGCTTGCAGTTTCGCAGCGAATTGCTCACGCTCGATTCTCCGGTAAATGAAGTTCCGTTCCTGTTTTTAACAACATCAAAACCGGAAAATGAGAAATCATTAGCAAAAGAATTAAAAGTATTTGCATTTTATACTAAAGCTCCTACGTTCAGCGGGATGAAGGAAATCCTACAAAGCATTATGGTTTCATTGAAAATCGATCCCCGGAGTTAATAACCGTCCCAGCATAAACTAAAGGTTACAAAAACTGTATTTTAAACAAAGATGCCATCATGAGAAACCCTGTCCCCTTGTTCCTGTTTATTGTTATAATAGCAGGTTGCCGCCAGACTGAAAACACTTCCCTTGTGATTGGGGCGGGCCAAATGCCCAACGCAGTAAACGATGGTTCCGGCAAACTTCATATTGTTTATGGTACGACAGACAGTATTATGTATTCCTTCTCTTCTGACAACGGGAAATCGTTTTCTTCACCTTCCCTTATTGGAGTTATTCCTCATTTGGCCGCTTCCCACATGCGTGGGCCACAAGTGGCTGCTACTTCCAACGGAATAACGGTTATAGCAAGTAACAGGGATGGTGACATCTTTTCCTTTAATAAAAGCAGTAGTGGTTGGTTGCAGGTTTCAAGGGTAAATGATGTAGATACCGTAGCCAAAGAAGGACTGATGGCACTAAGCGGTGAGGGACAAAATGCATTTGCAGTATGGCTTGACCTGCGCGACCGTCACAATAAAATATTCGGTTCAAAATCTTCTGATGGTGGTAAAACCTGGTCGCCTAATAAACTGATCTATGCTTCACCTGATACGACCGTTTGCGAATGTTGCAAACCTTCGGTAGCCATTAAGGGAAATGATGTGTATGTAATGTTCCGCAACTGGTTAAAGGGCAACAGGGATCTGCATTTGATCCATTCTGCTGATGGAGGTAATAATTTTGGGCAAGCCCAAAAATTAGGCAATGGAAACTGGCCATTGAATGGTTGTCCGATGGATGGAGGAGGCCTGGTAATTGGTTCAGATGGCAATCCTGAAACAGTGTGGCAAAGAAAAGGTGTGATATATGCCAGCGAACCGGGAAAAGCAGAAAAGGAAATCGCAAAAGGCAGGGGGTGTACAATAGCTTCTGTAAATGGCAAGAGCGTCTACGCATGGACAGATAATGGCGAGGTGTTTATTATGAAACCCCAAGGTATGAAAACAAGCCTTGGAAAAGGTTCCTTACCTATTCTCAAACCGATTAATAATGAGCATGTTCTTTGTGTTTGGGAAAATGAGAAAAAGGTATATGCCCGGATAGTGGAGCTTTAAAAAGAAGGTTATTGTGTAAAAAAATCCCATAATTATATAAAAAGGCTCGGGTATCAGTTCTTAATTTTACAGCACGGTATTTGCACCTTTCCATGGAATATCAGTAACTTACGTAGACCACATGGTAAAAAGTCGATCTCTACAATTAAAAGCGGCATTTATGCTGTTCGTGTTCTCACTGAACACGGCGGTTGGCTTTGCATGTGCGTTAGGCGTGGATATGGGGTTTAATTCAAAAGGCCATCTTGATGAACCAGCTACCCTTGCTGTTCACATTCATGCGGATGGGAAAAAGCATATTCACAATAAAAATAATGGACATACTCATGATAAGAAAGGCCATAGCCATGCCGCAACTCCTGAAACTAAAGACAAGTGCTGCAAGGAGAAAGTTGTAAAATTAGAGCAGAGTGATAAATCACGACCTGCAACTATTGTTGGGCTTGTTATCCCGCCAAATTATCCTGTCCTCCCGGCTTCCTTTTACCAATTTAATGTTTCAGTCTATCATCCGGACATAGAGAAAGATGTTAAGCAATTTGTCCGATGTCACCATCCTCCCATACCAGATATCCGTATCGCCATACAGTCTTTTCAAATTTGATTTGATGTTATCCGTTAGATCAGCATAGCTATGTCTATGCATGTAACAGATTTATTCCTATCACATCAAACCAAACAAAATGAAAAAGATATTATTTTTTGTTGCTCTATTCGTAACAATAACCCAGGGTTATTCTTTTGGCCAAACCAGTTCAAAAACAGACCCTTCGCAATTACTTAGTTTGTATTATGAGATCAAGGATGCATTGGTTGCCGGTAATGCAAATACAGCATCAGACAAAGCAACTGATTTTGTAAAGGCAATTAATGATGTAGACGCAAAAACTATTGGTGAAGCAAACCGCGATGCCTTGTTGAAAGACATCGATGCCATCGCTAAAACAAAAGATCTGAAAGAACAACGCGCACGCTTTGCACCGTTTTCTGATAACATGATTGTTCTTGCAAAAATCGTAAAGCTTTCTGCTGACCCGGTGTACCAGCAATATTGCCCAATGAAAAAAGCCTCGTGGTTAAGTAACCAGCAGGCAATTAAAAATCCTTATTACGGCAGCTCCATGCTTACCTGTGGTAGCGTGAAAGCAACTTTGTAAAATTCATTTATTTATTTATTCCTAATCATTCGTTATGAAAAAGATATTCATAGGTGTGGCATTTATTGCTATTACACTTACCGCATGCAACAATAATAATAACACGACAGAAGAAAAGAAAAACAGTGACACCACTCACATGGCAGCAATGCCTGCACCCGCAACAGCTGGCTCTTCTGTGAAAGACATTGTTGAACATTACCTGCATATAAAAAACGCATTGACAAAAGATGATGGAAAAGACGCTGCCAATGGTGGCAAAGCATTATCGGACGCCTTTGCGAAATTCGACCAGGCTTCTCTCACAGCCGAACAAAAGAAAACATACGCCGACATTGTAAGTGACGCTAAAGAACATGCTGAACACATCAGTATGAATGCAGATAAGATAGCACACCAACGCGAACATTTTGAGACATTGAGTAAAGACATCTATGACCTGGTAAAAGCATTTCCTGCGCAGCAGGCTCTTTATAAAGACTATTGCCCTATGTACAATAATGGCAAAGGGGCAACCTGGGTAAGTGAAACAAAAGATATTAAAAATCCTTACCTCGGTAAAAAAATGCCGACTTGTGGCCAGGTGAAAGAAGAAATTAAATAAGTATGCGCCTGAACAAAAAAATATCGCTGCTGTTACTGTTTGCATTTATTGCAATACAGCTTATACAACCTGCGCGTAACATAGACGGGCAGGTAAAGGCAAAGGATATTTCTAAAACCATCGGCGTACCGGAAAGGGTTAATGCTTTACTAAGAACTGCCTGTTATGATTGTCATAGTAACAATACCAACTACCCATGGTATGCTTATGTACAGCCTATTGGATGGATGCTGAACAACCATATCCGAAATGGCAAGCAACAACTCAATTTCAGTGAGTTTGGTTCTTATTCTTTAAGAAGACAGCAAAGCAAATTAAAATCAATTGCCAGCCAGGTTAGTGATGGTAGTATGCCTTTATCTTCTTATACATGGCTACACAAAAATGCACGACTTTCAAAAGAAGATAAGGCTTTGGTTATAGAATGGGCAGCACAGGCCAAAGACAGTATTGCAACAAGAAATTAAAATCATGAATGGATAAGATTAAGAAAATAGCAATCAAAATTTTTAAAGCAATTTTTATCCGTAAAAAGGATTGCTGCAAATAAAATAAAAACTATGGAACACGAGCATCCAGAAAAATATACCTGTCCGATGCATCCGCAGGTAGTACAAGATAAACCAGGCACATGCCCTATTTGCGGAATGACTTTGGTGTTACAAAAGGAAAATGAAAATACCATGGTTTCAGGCCATCAACATGGCAGTAGCCCTGCAATGGGACATGCGGGACATAACCACCATGCAATGATGATCGCTGATTTTAAAAAGCGGTTTTTTGTAGTTCTTGTTTTAACCGTTCCCATCATGTTATTATCAGCGATGATACAGCAGTTCATGAAAGTGGATTGGCAATTTACGGGATCATCCTATATACTATTGGCATTATCATCGGTAGTATTTGTATATGGGGGTTGGCCGTTCTTAAAAGGATTGGTAGATGAAGTAAAAGCAAGGAACCCCGGCATGATGTTTTTGATCGGCTTTGCCATATCGGTAGCTTATATCTATAGCGTTGCAATTGTGTTTGGTTTACAGGGCATGGATTTCTTTTGGGAACTGGCGACCCTTATCCTGATTATGCTTTTAGGACATTGGATAGAAATGAGATCAGTTGCTGGTGCATCAAAAGAGTTGGAATTATTAGTTCAGTTAATGCCATCAGATGCTCATATGGTAATGCCCGGCATGGTGCACGATGTAAAAACTGATACACTGAAACAAAGCGATATCATCCTTGTAAAGCCTGGAGAAAAAGTGGCAGCCGATGGAATTATACTGGAGGGTGAAAGTTATCTGAATGAATCCATGCTTACGGGAGAATCAAAACCGGTACAGAAAATAAAAGGCGATAAAGTAATTGCAGGTGCAATCAATGGAAACGGCTCAATTAAAGTTACTGTGTCACATGCTGCAAAAGATTCCTATCTCTCGCAGGTTATTAAGTTGGTTGATGACGCACAAAAATCAAAATCGAAAACACAGTTGTTAGCTGATACTGCAGCAAAATGGCTGACTATTATTGCATTGATATCGGGTATTACTACATTTTTATATTGGTATCTGTCAGGGCAGCCTTTGGCATTTGCAATGGAAAGAATGGTTACGGTAATTGTAATTTGTTGCCCTCACGCTTTAGGATTAGCCGTGCCATTGGTTGTTGCCAAATCAACGGCCCTGTCAGCGAAAAACGGTTTGCTGATCAAAAACAGGACAGCTTTTGAAAATGCCCGTAAAATAACCACGATCGTGTTTGATAAAACAGGAACACTAACCGTCGGAAAATTTGAAGTATCAAAAATTGTATCGCTCCAAAAAGAGATAACGGAAAATGAAATTATCCGTATGGCGTCAGCACTGGAACAAAACTCTGAACATCCAATTGCCACAGGTATTTTGCAAAAAGCAAAAGAGTTGTCGATCAAAATTCCTGAAACAGAAAATTTTAATGCCATCACCGGCAAGGGCGTTGAAGCAACTATTGAAGGCAAAAAAATACTGGTGGTCAGTCCAGGTTATTTAAAAGAAAATAACATAGCCGTTCCAGAAGGCTTTACTGCCAACGATACAGAAACAGTTGTGTTTCTGATTATCAACAATCAACCAGCAGGATACATCGCATTGTCGGATGAAATACGACCTGAATCAGCAGAAGCCATTAAAACTCTGAAAGAACACAATATCAAATCCATTTTGCTGACAGGGGATAATAATAAAGTGGCCAAGAGTGTCAGTGAAACATTAGGAATGGACAGTTTCATTGCGGAGGTGTTACCTCATCAGAAACTGGAGAAGATAAAAGAATTACAAAGCAAAGGTGAGTTTGTAGCTATGACCGGAGATGGCGTAAATGATGCCCCTGCCTTAGCCATTGCAGATGTTGGTATAGCTGTTGGCAGCGGCAGCGATATAGCGGCGGAAACTGCTGGCATCGTTTTAGTAAATAGTAATCCCAAAGACATTGTAAATCTTATTTTATTTGGCAAAGCTACCTATAGGAAGATGATACAAAACCTAATCTGGGCAACAGGATATAATGTGATTGCGCTACCACTGGCAGCGGGTGTTTTATATAAGCAGGGTATTTTGTTAAGCCCTGCAGCCGGTGCCGTATTAATGACTGTAAGTACAATAGTTGTTGCTATTAACGCAAGTATGTTATCAGTGAAAAAGTAAAAATCGTAAAATGAAAGAATTCATCTTAATAGCTTCCGGACTGATCTTGTCCTCTTTCTCTTATACCCAAGATATGAAGGGTATGCCTATGCCAAAAAAAGCGGAAGAGAAACAGGCGCAACAAGTAACCTATACTTGCCCGATGCACCCGGAAATTCATGCGACAAAACCTGGTAACTGTCCTAAATGCGGTATGAAACTGGTAAAAGAAAAGCTAAAGGTTGCGGCTTCGCCACCGGCTAAAAAATCAGGAGAAATGGAAATGCCGAAGGACACTACTAAGCCAAAGAAAATGGGTATGGATGAGAAGCCCGGTACAAAAATGGATGGAATGCAAATGCCCAATAAAGACAGTGCTAAAAAAACGAGTGGCATGGAAGACATGAAGATGGATGGCATGAATAATATGGAGATGCACAAGGTGAAACCTGAACCCATTAAAACCATTGTGAATAATACACCACCACGAACTGTTCACTATGATCTATACATTAGAGATACAACCGTTACGTTTGGGAAAAAAGCAAAACGGGCTATCGCCGTTAACGGCCAGATCCCTATGCCTACGCTGACTTTTACTGAAGGTGATACGGCAGAGATCTATGTTCACAACGAAATGGATGAAGAAACATCCTTGCATTGGCACGGTCTCTTCCTGCCTAACCAATACGATGGTGTTCCCAACCTTACACAAATGCCGATCATGCCCCATACGACGCATCTGTATAAATTTCCCATCATCCAGCACGGCACGCATTGGTATCATAGCCATACTGAATTACAGGAACAGATCGGTATGTACGGTGCGTTTATTATGAATAAAAGAAAGGAATGGGATATTCCAACACTTCCCGTTTTGATAAGCGAATGGGCGGATATGAAACCAGAAGAAATTCATCGCAGCCTGCACAATGCAACGGATTGGTTTGCCATAAAAAAAGGGACTACCCAAAGTTATTGGGAGGCAATAAAATCAGGCAACCTGAAAACCAAGCTAACCAATGAATGGAAACGGATGAATGCAATGGATGTGAGTGATGTGTATTATGACCAGTTCCTGATAAATGGGAAAAATCAAAATGAACAGCCGCAATTTAAGGCAGGTGATAAAGTAAGGTTGCGGATCGCAAACGGCGGTGCATCAGATTATTTTTGGCTCACTTACTCAGGCGGCAAAATTACTGTTGTTGCAAGCGATGGTAATGATGTGGAACCCGTGGAAGTTGACAGGTTAATCATTGCAGTTTCTGAAACTTATGATGTTGTTGTAACTGTCCCCGATAATATGAGCTATGAATTTTTAATAACACCAGAGGATCGTACTAAGTCAGCATCCCTCTGGCTGGGAAGTGGAATGAAGATGCCCGCGCAAAAACTGCCCAAGCTGAAATATTTTGCCGGTATGAAGATGATGAACGAAATGATGGATATGAAGGGCAATATGGTTGAAATGGAAGGCATGGAAATGCGTAACCAGATCATGGATATGAACACTGTCATGTATCCTGAAATAACCGGTCCTGAAAACCCGAATGATACGTCGAAAACTATTGGTAGAGTAATGCAAATGAATAGCGGGAATCAAAGTATGGCAGGAATGGATATGAATAACAATTCAGATATTGTAACACTTAACTATGGCATGTTGCGATCGCCTGGAAAAACAACATTACCAGCAGGGCCTTTAAAGGAATTGAATTTTGATCTTACAGGAAACATGAATCGGTATGTCTGGACACTGGATAACAAAACCGTTTCGGAAAGCGATAAAATCCTTATTAAAAGGGGAGAAAATTTACGGATCGTTTTGTATAATAACAGCATGATGCGGCACCCGATGCATTTGCACGGACATGATTTCAGGGTGATCAATGGACAGGGTGAATACTCGCCTTTAAAAAACATCATTGATATCATGCCAATGGAAAGAGACACCATTGAATTTGCAGCGAATGAATCCGGCGGCGATTGGTTTTTTCATTGTCACATACTCTATCACATGATGAGCGGCATGGGCAGAATATTCAGTTACGAAAATTCACCTGCTAATCCTGAAATAACAAATCCCAAACTTGCACAGCGAAAACTGTTTGCAGACGATAGGATGCCACATTTTATGACAAAGATCGGCATTGAAAATAATGGGCTTGATGGAATGGCTATGCTTGCACAAACACGTTGGAAATTGAGCACTATGTGGCATTTGGGTTATCATGATATGCACGGCTATGAAAGTGAGACTATGCTTGGAAGATATATTGGAAGGATGCAATGGTTATATCCGTATATCGGTTTTGATTATCACTACAAAATGGATGGCGGCCCCAAAAATATATTCGGTAGTGATGATAAGAACTGGTTCGGGCAGTCAAGTAATAAAAATGACCGCAAAACAATAGTAGCAGGCATCGCGTATACTTTACCGATGTTGGTTATTGCTGATGCGCGTATTGATGGGGACGGTAAATTACGTTTCCAGATGAGCCGGGATGATGTACCGGTTTCTCCGAGATTGCGATTTAGCTGGATGATCAATACGGATAAAGAATATATGGCAGGCTTCAGGTATATAGTTACAAAATATTTTTCGCTTTCAACACATTATGATAGTGATATGGGACTCGGTGCAGGCGTAACGATAACCTATTAAAAATAGAGCCCGCCATTTTAGGGCCGGCCTTATTCAACCAACTGGTTTATTTTACCACTATATGATAGAGGGCATGTCTTTACCATGCCTTATTCTTGCAATCCTTCGGATCTTTACAGCTCATCAGGGAGGTTAATATATAAGCCCGGTATTTCACCGTTCTCAAAGATAATAAATATGCCCTGTAAAACTATACCCCGACATGTTTTAAAATGAAAACTCCTGTTCAAGCAGAACAGATTTAACCTTAGAAAATTTAGGGGTTAAAAGAATCTTAAACGGACTATGAACCTCTCCAACAGTTGTAACAAGGTAGTCTTCATTTACTGTTATAGGATTGTCAGGATGGAGGAAGCACTCACCATTTTCTTCGTAAAGGCAATACTGCGTCAATGGTTTTTCATTAACAAGAAGAGTTGTTTCATTGAATTGCCAAACAATGCCATTTCCAACATTGAATTTTGCATAGAGCAAGATTTTTTTTACTTCTTCAATTGTCATATAAGTTGTTTTAAATCTTCATTTTTTGAATTCGCACAGCGTTTAATATTGCTAATAAAGCTACGCCAACATCCGCTATTACAGCTTCCCATAAAGTAGCGATACCGCCCGCGCCCAGCACAAGTACAATGACTTTTACAACCATAGCAATTGTAATGTTTTGCCATACTACACCGCGGGTGATCTTACCAATTTTAATTGCTGAAACGATACGCGAAGGCTGGTCGTTCTGGATCACAACATCTGCGGTTTCGATAGTTGCGTCACTTCCTAATCCACCCATCGCGATACCCGCATCAGCCAAGGCTACTACCGGCGCATCGTTTACACCGTCACCAACAAATGCAATCCGTTTTCCTTCATTTTTTAGCTGCTGCACTTTTTCTACTTTTCCTTCAGGCAATAGGTCACCAAATGCTTTATCAATACCTAATAACCTGGCTACCTTATCCACTACTTTCTGTTTGTCGCCTGAAAGCATTACGGTTTCGATTTTTAGCTCATGCATTTGTTTAATAGCATCGGCTGCATCTTCTTTGATCTCATCAGCAATGGTAATATACCCGGCATACTTTTTTTCGAGTACCGTTACAACAATAGTATCCACAACATCATTTAATTCTTTCGGATAGTCAATATTGAATTTTTGTAACAGTTTAAGGTTGCCAGCCATGACCTCTTTTCCATTAATAGTTCCTTTTAACCCATGACCAGGTATTTCTTCCACTCCGTCAACCTTTATATCATTTATCTTATCACCGGCGTAAGTTGTAACCGCCTTTGCAATGGGATGAGTTGATTTTTGTTCAAGCGCGGCGGTTAATTTCACCAACTCGTCTTTTTCAATACCGACAGGATTAACTTCCTGAACATTAAAAACCCCCTTTGTAAGTGTGCCGGTCTTATCCATAACAACAGCATTAATCTTTGTCATTACGTCCAGGAAATTACCTCCTTTAAAAAGAATACCGTTTCTGGAGGCCAGACCAATACCACCAAAGTATCCCAAAGGAATAGACACAACCAGGGCACACGGACAGCCTATTACTAGAAATACAAGTGCCCGATATGCCCATGTATGAAAATCATAATGCGCAACAAAAAAATATGGAATAAGCAATACTCCAAGAGCAAGTGCAAATACAATAGGGGTATACACTTTTGCAAACTTGCTGATGAATAATTGCGTTTGCGATTTTCTCGCAGTAGCATCCTGTACCATTTCCAGAATCTTACTCAGTTTACTATCTTTGAAAAGTGATTTTACACGAACTTCTGAAACTTTGTCAAGATTGATCATCCCGGCCAGTACCACTTCTCCTTTTCTTTTAGTGTCAGGCCTGCTTTCACCAGTGAGTGCAGCAGTATTAAAAGTAGCAGACTCACTTTCAAGTTCACCGTCAACCGCCACTTTCTCTCCTGCTTTGATCTGAATAATTTCATCTACCTGGATATCATTTGGATGTACCACCTCTGTCTTGCCATTTCGTAATACAGTTACCTCATCAGGCCGAATATCAAGAAGAGCCTTAATATTCCGTTTTGCTTTATTTACCGCTGCATCCTGGAACCATTCACCGATCGAATAAAAAACCATCACGGCTACACCTTCACTGTATGAGCCGATTGCAAATGCACCGGCAGTAGCCACACTCATCAAGAAAAATTCATTAAAGAAGTCAAGATGTTTGGCCTTGACAAAAGCAAGTTTTAAAACATTATATCCTGCGAGAAGATAGGCTACTAAAAATATGATAAGGTTAATTGGAAAAACGGGTTTATATCCAAACCCAAACTCCAGCACCAGCATGATCAATAGGATGGTTAATGAAGAAAGTAATGGAAGGTGTGATTTCCAACTAGGGTCTTCTTCTTCACCCTCTTCCTCTTCTCCGGCGTGATCATGACCGTCTTCCTCATTTTCGTTATGGGCATGTGCCTGATTTTTATCGGACTTAGTCTGCAGTTTGTCATCAACAGGTAACTTCTTATTTTCACCTTGTTCGTTTTTTTCGTTGTTAGCTATCATAAATTTATTTTGAACTATAAAATGGAATGTTTTAAAAGTATTCGATAAACGCATAAAAAAAAGGTCACGGATACAAAGTATCCGCAACCTTTTTTTAAAGACTTGTCAATAATATTACGACATCAGTCCATGTGCCATGCCCATTAATGAGGCAAGCACAACGACGCATTTCCAACAATATGTTTTGTTCATTTGAATTGATTTTATGACTATAAAGATACATAGTTTGTTGGGGGTGTCGTTGTTAATATTTATCTATATCAATCCTCGCTTTTGTTTGTCATTTTTGCAAGAATAAAAAATGCGCCCTTGGTTACCACCTTTGTTGCGGCAGGAATGTCTTTTAACAAAGTAATTTCTGTGTAGCCAATATCGCTGGTCCCTTTTGCAACAGGAATCATTTTGAAATATGTTTCCTTTTTTTGGCTGTTCACTGAATCCACTACGAAAACAAAATCCTTTCCCTGGTGACTGACAATCGCTTCCGATGGAATGGCTGACATTACCTCTTTACTAAGACTGATCGAGGCAGTCACATTCATACCGTCAATCAATCCTGTTTTATTACCGCTAACCATAGCATGAACGGATACAGCCTTACTTTCATTTTCAAAAGAAGAACCCAGAGAAAAGATCTTTGCATCATATTCCTTACCTGGATCATTGGTGATGGTAAAATGAATGGTCAGGTTGTTTTTTAATTTCGAGAGATCCTTTTCATACACAAACAGGTCCAGGTGCAACTGGCTGTTGTCTACGATCTCAGCCACTGCGGTCGATACGTCTATATAACTTCCGATTTTCGCCATCACGTTACTCACAACGCCATTGATCGGACTCTTAATGGAAAGAACACTAACAAGTTTGCCACTGACGAGAGAAGAAGGATCAATGCCCATGAGCTGGATCTGCTGTTGCATTGAAGCTTTCCTCGCACGCAATGCTTTTTGTTCTGCTTCGGCGGCCTGCAAGTTTTTTAATGCGCCAGCATTGCCGGCATTGAGTTCTTTCTGGCGATTATACTCCTGTTCCGCGAGCACTATTTTTGAATCAAGACCGATGTATTCACTCTGTACCTGTATAAAGTCAGGGTTAGAGATTGTTGCAATGGTTTCGCCTTTGGTAACCGTATTACCCGGCTGCACCAATAATGATCTGATAATGCCACTATACACTGAATTAATACTCGCTTTATTTTGGTTGGGTACCTTTAAAACACCGTTGGTTTTTAAAGAAGCAGTCAATTGCTTTTGCTCGATTTCTCCCAACTGTATTCCAATTGTTTTGATTTGCTCTGCTGTGAGAGATGTACCAGTTTCATTCACTTCTCCTTTCGGTTCCTTTTTCTCTTGAACGGCTTCTTCCTTTGGTTTGCCTTTGCTTCCGCAGGAAGCCAGTGACAGAGAAAGAACGAAGAAAAATATGATTAGTAACTTATTCATTTTGGTATCTATTGATTGGTGTAATAATTATATTGAATGACTGATTGATTGAAAGCGTTCAGCACTTCCAGGTAATTCTTGCGAATATCTATTGCCTGTGATAAATACTGCGAGAGTTCGGCAAAACTGATTTCACCAGCCTTGTAAGCAAGAGAGGATGCTTTGATAATTTCATCAGCCTGGTGCAATCCTGTTTTTTCATAAAAGGAAAGAAGACTGTTGTTCTTATAAACTTCGCGCTGCGATTGCAATTGGCGTGTACCAAATTGTTGTTTGGCATATTCTGATTCCTTTTGCTGAACCAATGCTTCTGCTTCTGCGGTTTTTACTTTGCTCTTATAACTGTTCCCGCCAAATAACGGGATGGCAGCACTCACAGAAAAGCCGGTATATGGATCTGCTGCACCCCACAAACGTTGTGTAAAAAATCTTCCTGCAAACTCCGGCTTGTTCTCATTTTTCGCAACAACGATACCGGCATTTGCGATATTGATATTCTGAGCCTGTAATATTAATTCAGGATGGGTACTGTCCATCTGCATACCTAATACTTTCAATTTTTGTACGGGTTGCAAGGGTGGCAACAGGCTTTCATTGCTGTTTAATAATTGCATAAGCGACTGCTGTTGTATCTGGATATCACTCGCATTCTGTTCAATGAATGCCTGTAATTCCCGTAATCGTGTGTTTGCCGCTATGCTGTCGAGGCCAGGACTATCACCTGTTTTTACTTTCAACCTTGCCGCATTACTCAATGCGCGGTAGATACTGTCAAGTCTTTGGTACAATTGTTCTTTGTCCTGTAAATACCATAATTGGTAATACACCGAACGAACATCTCTTTTGACCTCTGCATCGATCACCGCTGTTCCTGCCTGGTAATATTTCAACTGCTCGTTGTAAAGTTTTTTTTGCGCTTTGTATAATCCTGGCCAGGCAATTGATTGTGAAACACCAATTTTTAATATGCCTGTTTTATCACTTGGCCTTAAGTCTTCGTTCTCTGCAAATACCCCGGTTTTGGGAAGAAGGGTAGCGGTATTTATTTGTGCCTTTCCTTTGTTGATTTGCTGGGTGTTGATACCATATTGCAAATTATTTTTTGCAGATCCTATTGCTTCGTCAATGCCAATTCTTTTGGAGACAGTTTGCGATTGACCTGGCAAAGAAAACAATAAACCTGAGACAATCGTTGTGATAAATGCAGCCGTTTTGGGTACCGGTTTTTTACGGTTGAAGAAGATGATATAGAGACATGGTATCACGATCAGTGTTAAGAATGTCGCTGTCAATAAACCACCGATCACTACCGTTGCCAGTGGCCTTTGCACCTCTGCACCCGCACCATTGCTAAGCGCCATCGGTAAAAACCCCAGCGATGCAACCGTTGCGGTCATTAGTACCGGACGTAAGCGAAGCCGTGTTCCTTCCAAAACGCGTAGAATAATACTATCCATTCCATCTTTTTGTAATTGATTGAATGTGCTGATCAGAACGATGCCATTTAATACTGCAACACCAAACAACGCGATAAAACCAATACCTGCAGAAATACTGAATGGCATACCTCGTAACAGCAAGGCAAATACACCACCTATAGCGCTCATCGGTATCGCGGTAAAAATGAGTGCTGCTTTTTTTGCCGAACGGAAAGTGATGTACAGCATAAAAAAGATCAGCAATAACGAAAGAGGGACTACAATCATTAATCTCGCACTTGCTTTTTGCAGGTTCTCAAAACTGCCGCCGTAGGTAAAATAATAACCGGGAGGCAGTTTTACTTTTGCCGCCAGTTGGGCCTGCGCGTCTTTGACAACAGTGGCTACATCCCTTCCGCTTACATTGAAACTGACATAGATCCTGCGTTTGCCTGCTTCCCGGCTGATCTGTGCAGGACCGGTTTTATAACTTACGGTTGCCACCTGCGTTAAAGGAATCTGGTTACCATCATGCATCGGGATATACAGATTGCCGACATCATCCAATGATGTTCTATGACTGCTGTCTAAACGAAGCACGAGGTCAAATTTTCGTTCATTTTCATAAACGGCACCTGCCACTTCTCCTGCGAATGCAGTCCTCACCACCTGGTTCACATCTGAAATGTTTAACCCATAACCGGCGAGTCTTGCACGGTCATATTCAATAGTGATCTGTGGCAATCCATCTATCCGTTCTACCTGCGGTTGTGTGATGCCTTCAATTGGTTTTATTATGTTGGCTACTTTATCTGCATAAGCGACGAGCGTGTCAAGATTCTCACCAAATATTTTAATGGCCACATCCTGTTTGATGCCTGTCATTAATTCATTGAAACGCATCTGTATCGGTTGCGTGGGTTCTGCAATTACACCAGGTATCGTTGATAATTTATCCCGCAAAGTGTCTGCGAACGCTATAAAATCATGTGTGGTTATCCAGTCTTTTTTATCCTTCATGATCACCACTAAATCAGTCTGTTCCGGTGGCATGGGATCGGTTGCCACATCTGCACTGCCTGTTTTACCAACGACCATTTTGACTTCAGGGTAGGAACGGATCATTCGTTCAGCCATCAAAACGGTTTCAGTGGTTTGCGATATGGAAGACCCTTGAGGTAACAGAAACTCAATAGCATAGTCACCCTCTTCCAGCGTTGGGATAAATTCGCCCCCCATGTTTTTAAAAATAAATAGGGTGACCACCATTAACCCGACCGCAACACCAAGGATAAGATATTTTATTTTGATGGCAGCTTTGAGTAGTGGTTCATACACACGATGAAAGAAGTCCATCATGCGATCTGAAAAATTACTTTTGTGCGTGCCATTCTTTGATAAAAAAACAGCGCTCATCATCGGTATGTAGGTGAGTGATAACAATAGTGCCCCAAGAATAGCAAAGCCAACCGTTTCAGCCATCGGGCGAAACATTTTTCCTTCTACACCCTGCAGGGAAAGAATAGGCAGGTAAACAATGAGAATAATGATCTGGCCGAATGCTGCGGAACTCATCATTTTTTTCGCACTGTCTTCGACTGCCAGATCCAACTGTGTTTGGGTAAGCCTGCCGGTTATTTTTTTAGCTGCGATAAAATGAAGCGATGCTTCGACAATGATCACCGCACCATCTACGATCAGTCCAAAGTCAATCGCACCCAAACTCATCAGATTGGCGCTGACACCAAACAGGTTCATCAGCGCAAGTGCAAATAATAAAGAAAGAGGAATGGCAGAAGCAACGATCAGTCCGGCCCGAAGGTTTCCTAAAAATAAAACTAGTACCAGGATCACGATTAGTGCCCCTTCGATCAAATTGCTCTTCACAGTATGGATCGCCCGGTCAATCAAATTGGTACGGTCTAAAAAAGGTTCAATAATTACATCCGAAGGCAGAGATTGCTGCAATGTTTTCATGCGCTCTTTCACGGCATTTACAACTGAAGCACTGTTGGCTCCTTTCATCATCAATACAAGCCCCCCCACTACTTCTTTTTCACCATTGTAGGTCATGGCACCATAACGTGGCGGAGAACCCAATTGTACTTTGGCAACATCTCTTATCAATACTGGAATATCAGCGCCCTGGTGCTTAATTACAATATTTTCTATGTCTGCAAATGACCTAATCAACCCGACACCCCGTATAAAAAAGGCGTTTGGTTTTCTGTCGATGTAAGCGCCTCCGGTATTCTCATTATTTTTTTCCAGTGCTGTAAATATTTCAGGAATTGTGACATTCATAGCTTTTAGCCTTTCAGGGTTAATTGCCACTTCATACTGTTTGGTTATTCCGCCAAAGCCGGTTACTTCTGCTACACCAGGTATACCACTCAATTGCCTCGCAACGATCCAATCCTGTAGTGTTCGCAAGTCCATGGCAGAATATTTCTGTTCACTGCCTTTTTTAGGATGGATCACATATTGGTAAACTTCGCCCAATCCGGTAGTGACTGGACCCATTTCAGGTGTGCCTGCATCTTTGGGTATTTGGCTTTCGGCTTCTTTTAATTTTTCAGCGATCAACTGCCTCGCAAAATAGACACTGACATTTTCACTAAATACGATTGTGATAACGCTTATCCCGAAGCGCGAAAATGAACGCATTTCAATAACCCCCTGTACATTAGCCAATGCTTTTTCCACCGGGTAGGTAATGAATTGTTCAACTTCCTGTGCGGCCAATGTTGGTGCTCGTGTGATTACCTGCACCTGGTTATTGGTTACATCGGGCAATGCATCAACTGGTAAGTGCGATGCGCTCCATGCACCCCAGATAATCAATCCAAAAGTAAAAGCTGCAATAATGATTTTATTCTTAATACTAAAATGAATGATCTTATTCAACATAGATAACCTTGTTACAAATGAATAATGCATACGCCTGCCACCTTATTAGGGTGCATGGCAAATGATAAAAACAATAAGGTTATACTAATTGAGGCGGTTGCCAGATATGCTGCAAAACATTTTGCAGTGAGAAGGACTGTACAGATGCTTTTTTGATTTCAGGAACGGTTACAAAGGGATTGGCAAGAACTACCCCTTTTTGACCGGGGACTCGTTGACCGCAACAGTTGCAAGAACAAAAAGGCGAACAGGTTTCATCACCTTTGTCGTGATTCTGGGTAGTTGATTTTGAAATAGAAACCTGTCCATTATCCATGCCATCCTCATTGTCCTTACATGGCATGCACGCAAGGATAATAAAATAGATAGGAAGAAGGATCGCCAACCGTTTCATGGGTGTAAAGATATTTCAATATCGATCAGGAAACCTGTAATTATGTAACTTTGACCTTAGAAGTACAAAGTTCTTTCACATCTCCACCTTCTTTGCGAAAAGAAAGTCAATTAGTATAGTCAAAAAGTTGTAGGCAAATTGTAGGCAAATTCACCTCAATAAACAAAAAGAGACCGCCATTGCGATCTCTCTAAGTGATTGTAAATCAAGTGCCCCAGGCGGGAATTGAACCCGCACTCGCGTTGCGGCGAACAGGATTTTAAGTCCTGCGTGTCTACCAATTCCACCACCAGGGCTTGCCCTTTCTGGAAGAATCTCCCAAAAAAAAACCCGTCACGCCACCGGCTTGACGGGATCCAGAGCGAAAGACCGGGCTCGAACCGGCCACCCCGACCTTGGCAAGGTCGTGCTCTACCAAATGAGCTACTTTCGCATTCTTTGTCCACCTCAGCTTCAGCGAAGGTGGATTGTCCACCAGCCTGGTAAGAAGGTGGATGATAATTGTAAGAACTTTGCCCCGTATTTCAATTTGGGAGTGCAAAAATAGCCATCCCAGGTTCCTGACAAAATTTTTTATCAGTTTTTTACTTGTACTCGGGCTTATATTCAGAACTTTTTTGCACTTCTACTTCGGGCTTGCCTTTGTAGCGCTGGTTGTACAGGCGATAACATCCTCCCAATACAAAAGCTAAAATGCAGAATACCTGCAGGTAAAACAGGAACCTTGATGAGTTTACCCAATTCTTGGTAAAATCTTTCTCCCTGGTATCGTTGGTTTCGTGTGACATAGTGGTTAGTTACTTTGCAAAAATAGAGGTACGCGGGCAAATTATAAAGCCTTCTTCCCAATAATTTCACGGAAACGGGTGCGGCCCTTCACAAAATACTGCCAAACAACCGATCCATGATACACGCCTTGCAGGTTACACAAGGGTTTCAGCGGGTAGGGCTGTTTTTTAGGGGCGATAAATAAATGTTTTAACACTGCCATATGCGCCTTGAAAATGGCTGAAAAAAAATGTGTGTCGCCTGCCAAAAGACCTTTCCAGCCCGAGATGGCATCCAGTGCAAAGCGAAGCGGTAATTTCCAGATCTTTTCCTGCCAGGGCAGGTTCTTGCATAACATCAATAAGTTGTTGCGGAAATTGAGGTACACTTTTCTGCCACCGCGCGGCAAAGTTCCCGCGCCTACATGGTATACAACAGATAAGGGGCAAGCCATGATCCGGTATCCTGCTAATTGCATCCGCCAGCAAAGATCGATCTCTTCCTGGTGTGCAAAGAAAGAGGCATCCAGGCCGCCTAACTGGTGGTAAACGTTTGCACGCACAAACATAGCCGCACCCGATGCCCAGAAAATGGGTTGTACTTCATCATATTGATGTTCGTCCGTTTCACACACATCAAAGATCCGCCCGCGCGAAAAAGGATAGCCCAATGAATCTATCCACCCTCCGGCTGCACCCGCATATTCGAAAAGTTGCGGCTGGTGATAAGAAAGTAATTTAGGTTGGCAGGCCGCTACCGAATGATCTGCTTCCAGGATGCTGATCACGGGTTCTATCCAGCCTGGTGTTACAGATACATCCGAATTAAGCAACACATAGTAATCTGATCTCACTTTCTGTAATGCCCAGTTATACCCGCCGGCAAAGCCTTCGTTTTGGTGATGCGTTAGTATTTCAATTGAAGGGAAATGCTGTTGTACAAAAGAAACCGAATCATCTGTTGATGCATTATCAGCCACTATCACACGAAAGTTTCCATAGGTAGATGCGATCACCGAAGGCAGAAAGTTCTCCAAATGCTTTCTCCCATTGTAATTCAGAATAACGACAGCAACTTCCGGTATTGGCAATTGGTTGATTTTGTGCGAAAATAAGGCTTGTGAGCGAGAAGTGTTAAGTAGTAAGTTGTAAGTATTAAGTATTAAGTCGTAAGTATGCAATTCCTCAAACTGTACCACACAGAACCAATTATTCATTATTAACTACTAATGCGAATCAAGGGTTGAAATTGCAATAAGAGGACGATTGCAAAGGCGTAGCCTCGATACATGTTGTAGTCCCGCCGATGACGGGGAGTTTTGCTTTAAGTACTGTATGATGATTTTTTATCAACCTGGATATATTATCATTCAAACCGACGAGTCTCCGCCATGGCGGAAGACTCGCCGGAGACGGGAATCTCTGAAAAAGGCCTTTTCGGGGCAACGAGGTTGTAACGCTTACGTGTAGACTGATTCCACAAGTGTGCTTAGAAGTTCTGCAAGTGTGCGGGGAACTTCTGCCAGTGTGCGGGGAACTTCTGCCAGTGTGCGGGGAACTTCAGCCAGTGCGCGGGGAACTTCTGCCAGTGTGCGGGGAACTTCAGCCAGCGTGCTGAGAACTTCTGCCAGTGTGCGGGGAACTTCAGCCAGTGTGCCGGGAACTTCTGCCAGTGTGCTGAGAACTTCTGCCAGTGTGCTGAGAACTTCCGCCAGTGTGCGGAGAAGTTCTGCAAGTGTGCGGAGAAGTTCTGCAAGTGTGCCGAGAACTTCCGCAAGTGTGCGGAGAACTTCCGCAAGTGTGCGGAGAACTCCCGCAAGTGTGCCGAGAACTTCCGCAAGTCTGCGGAGAACTTCCGCAAGTGTGCGGAGAACTTCTGCAAGTGTGCGGGGAACTTCCGCAAGTGTGCGGA
>JAZKBI010000011.1:0-246842 GCA_040388705.1 Bacteroidota bacterium
CGCTGATATCCGCTGTTTGCGCTCCGTTAGACCATGAATAAGCATATGGTGCTGTGCCGCCGCTTACGTTTGAATTGATTGAGCCGGTTGATGCACCGTAGCAAAGCACATTAACCTGTGACGGTGAAATCCTTATTGCAGCAGCAGGCTCTGTGATCGTTACAGTTGCTGTTGCAACACAATGGTTCGCGTCTGTTACTGTCACTGTATAAGTGCCTGCAGCCAATCCGCTGATATCCGCTGTTTGCGCTCCGTTAGACCATGAATAAGCATATGGTGCTGTACCGCCGCTTACGTTTGAATTGATTGAGCCGGTTGATGCACCGTAGCAAAGCACATTAACCTGTGACGGTGAAATCCTTATTGCAGCAGCAGGCTCTGTGATCGTTACAGTTGCTGTTGCAACACAATGGTTCGCGTCTGTTACTGTCACTGTATAAGTGCCTGCAGCCAATCCACTGATATCCGCTGTTTGCGCTCCACCTGTCCATGAATAAGCATATGGTGCTGTGCCGCCGCTTACGTTTGAATTGATTGAGCCGGTTGATGCGCCGTAGCAAAGTACATTAACCTGTGACGGTGAAATCCTTATTGCAGCAGCAGGCTCTGTGATCGTTACAGTTGCTGTTGCAACACAATGGTTCGCATCTGTTACAGTCACTGTATAAGTGCCTGCAGCCAATCCACTGATATCCGCTGTTTGCGCTCCGTTAGACCATGAATAAGCGTATGGTGCTGTACCGCCGCTTACGTTTGAATTGATTGAGCCGGTTGATGCACCGTAGCAAAGCACATTAACCTGCGATGGTGAAATCCTTATTGCAGCAGCAGGCTCTGTGATAGTTACAGTTGCTGTTGCAGTGCAATGATTAGCATCTGTTACGTTCACTGCATAAGTACCCGCATGAAGATTGTTGAATTCGTTTGATGCCTGTGGTGTACCGTTATTCAATGAATAAGTATATGACCCTGTTCCGCCGGTTGCGGTTACTATGATCACACCCCTTGTATCACCATAACAAAGATTGTTTGATTCTGTAGTGCTGAACGTTACCTGTTCTGGTTCTATTATAGTTACAGAATTGCTGGAAGCACATCCAAACACGTCTCTTACTGTAACAGTATAGATTCCGGCAGTAAGTGAATTGATATCTTCTGTTGTGCTGCCATTCGACCATGAATAAGTATAAGGCGCTGTTCCGTTTAATACGCTCACGTCTATCGAACCATCACTGCCATTAAAGCATGAAACATTTGTTTGCGATGCAGACACTACCGGAAGTGGGTTAACCGTAATGGTCATCGTAGCAGTAGTTGCACACTGGTCCGCATTTGGTGTAAATGTATAAGTAGTAGTTGCTGTACTATTTAATGCCGGCGACCATGTACCTGTGATATTATTATTTGATGAGGTTGGTAATGCTGATAAACTTGAACCGTTACAAATTGCTGCAACCTGGGTAAAGGTTGGGGTAGTAGGAGCATTAACTGTTACGGTTACCGGAGCTGAACTTGCAGAACAACCTGATGCATTGGTAACTGTAACTGTATATGAACCTTCAATACCTGTTGAAATAGATTGTGTGGTTGCGCCTGTACTCCACAAAAAACTGCTTCCTGTTGATGCAGTTAAGGTTACTGAACTACCTGCACATATTGTAGTTGACCCTACCGATGTAATAGTTGCTGTTGGTGTAGTTTTCGGTGCCGCAACGCCTGAGCCTGCTGCACTTGTACAACCGCTGAATAACTGCGTAGCTGTATAAGTTCCAGCTGTATTAACAGTGATAGATGATGTTGTTGCACCTGTGCTCCACAACAGAGATCCTGTGTATGCTGATGCAGTTACTGTTGATGTTCCATCACAATTATCAACCACAGAAATAGTTGGTGCAACCGGTGCTGTTTTAGGATCTGCAAACCCGCTGGCAGCGGCGCTGTTACATCCGGCAATTGTCTGTTGCACTACACGGCTTCCGGATGTGTTAACAGTGATAGATGGAGTAGTCTCACCTGTGCTCCATATAAGAGTGCCGGTATAATTTGATGCTGTTAAGATGGATGTTCCATCGCAGTTATTGGTTACAGTTACCGTTGGCGCTGGCGGTGGCGTGTTCGGTACCACAGTGCCGGAGCCTGCCGCACTTGTACAACCATTCAACGTTTGTGTTACCGTAAAGGTTCCAGGTGTAAATGAAACAATTTGTTGACCTGTGGCGCCAGTGCTCCACAACAATGATCCTGTATAACCCGATGCAGTTAAGCTCGATATACCGCAATCATTATGTACAGTAACGGTCGGAGCTACCGGTGTTGTTTTTGGTGCTGCAACCCCTGAGCCTGCCACACTTGTACAACCATTCACTGTTTGCGTAACCGTATAAGTTCCTGCTAATGAAACACTGATGCTTGATGTAGTAGCGTTGTTGCTCCACAACAATGTTCCTGTTGCAGTAGTAGATAAGGTGGATGTTCCATCACAATTATTAGTAACACTAACTGATGGTGCTGCCGGTGTAGTTTTTGGTGACGCTGTGCCTGAACCTGCTGCACTGGTACAACCATTAACTGTTGTGGCTACTGTATAAGTTCCAGGAGTACTTACTGTGATTGTTGAAGTTGATGCTCCGTTACTCCAAAGTAATGTTCCTGTTGCATTAGTAGATAAGGTTGATGTTCCATCACAATTATCAACCACAGAAATAGTTGGTGCAACCGGTGCTGTTTTAGGATCTGCAAACCCGCTGGCAGCGGCGCTGTTACATCCGGCAATTGTCTGTTGCACTACACGGCTTCCGGATGTGTTAACAGTGATAGATGGAGTAGTCTCACCTGTGCTCCATATAAGAGTGCCGGTATAATTTGATGCTGTTAAGATGGATGTTCCATCGCAGTTATTGGTTACAGTTACCGTTGGCGCTGGCGGTGGCGTGTTCGGTACCACAGTGCCGGAGCCTGCCGCACTTGTACAACCATTCAACGTTTGTGTTACCGTAAAGGTTCCAGGTGTAAATGAAACAATTTGTTGACCTGTGGCGCCAGTGCTCCACAACAATGATCCTGTATAACCCGATGCAGTTAAGCTCGATATACCGCAATCATTATGTACAGTAACGGTCGGAGCTGGTAATGCATTTACCGTTACAGTCATTGTAGCTGTTGTAGCACACTGACCAGCATTGGGCGTAAATGTATAAGTAGTGGTAGCTGTATTATTCAGCGCAGGTGACCATGTTCCCGTATAACCATTAACAGACGTGGCCGGTAATGAGAAGCTTGTGCCTGAACAGATTGCTGCTACCTGTGTAAAGGTTGGTGTTGTTCTGGCAATTACTGTAACTGTAGTAGTTTGTGAACAGCCATTACTATTGGTATATGTGATCACAGTGGTACCTGCAGTAACTCCTGTAACAACACCGCTGTTATCTACAGTGGCAATCGATGTATTGGATGATACCCATGGAGTAGAAACCGCCGCTGTGCCCGATCCTGTTAATGTTGTAGTTGATCCGGAACATACATTTAATATGCCGCTGATCTGTACAGGTGATGGCTCACTTACTGTTACTGTGGTTGATGAAGTACAGCCATTGGCGTCTTTCACCGCGATAGTGTAAGTAGCTGCTGAAAGGCTGCCAAACGAACCAGATGAGTGGAACGTACCACCATTAATTGAATATTGATAAGGCGATGTTCCGCCGCTTCCGCTTGCTGATATTGCACCGGTTGATCCGCCGTTACACAATGCATCGGTTGGTGTTCCGCTGATATGTACTGCTGACGGTTCGCCTACAGTTACTGTGGTTGATGAAGTACAACCATTGGCATCTTTCACCACTATAGTGTAAGTAGCTGCAGAAAGACTGCCGAACGAACCAGATGCCTGGAACGTGCCACCATTAAGTGAATATTGATAAGGCGATGTTCCGCCGCTTCCGCTCGCTGTTATTGAACCGGTTGACCCGCCATTACACAATGCATCTGTTGGTGTACCGCTGATATGCACCGCCGATGAAGGCTGCGTGATCACAACAGAAGTGAAAGCCGTACAATTAGCTGCATCTGTAACAGTAACGTTATAAGTATTAGCAGAAAGGCCTGTAATATCTTGTGTAAGAGCACCGTTAGACCATACATATGTGTATGGAGCAGTACCATTGGTAACAGTAAGATCAATCGCGCCTGTACTTCCATTAAAACAGTTAACATCTGTTTTAACTGATGTTAATATCATCGCTGCACTTACGGTTACTACCGTAGAAGCTGTATTCTTACAGCCGTTTGCGTCTGTAGTTTCAACAGCATATGTTCCTGAAGCTGTAGCAGCAGCAGAGGTGATTGATGGGCTTTGTAAAGTAGATGAGAAACTATTGGGTCCGCTCCAGCTATAACTGCTATACCCTGATGTGGCATTAAGGTTGATAGTACCGCCTTCGCAAATAGGGCTGTTACTTGTAGCGCTGATAACTGCACTGGGCACTACCCATGTGATAATAACAATACCATTACCTGTACCATCTGTATTTCCTGTTCCTTTTGTTTTAACAGGATTCGTTGCCAAAGCAGAAAGATAAGATCCGCCGCCGCCGCCGAAGTTCAAACCACCGGCACCAGCTCCTCCTGAATATCCACCACCGCCGCCGCTATTTAAATAACCAGCACCGCCGCCGCCATAACCACCATACTCTCCACCATACATAGAACCAGGGCCCGATCCTCCCGCTGCCAATCCTGGCGCTCCGGGTTTCTTTCCTCCAAGGGGATAGCTGCTGGTTGTTGTTCCGTTGGAATTAAATCCAGCACCTGCACCGGCACCCGCTGTTCCTACACCGCCGTTACCACCTGTTCCAAAAGAACCTCCGCCCACTCCACCGGCTCCATAATTTCCGTCTGTGGTTATATTGGCATTCTTATCATAAAATAATGGTGTATTTATCGTTCCTGCTCCTGCTGCACCGCCACCGCCTGCTGCCATCAACAGATCAGATAGGTTTGAGAAACTACCGGAATTGCGGGACACAAAACTTCCGCCACCACCACCGGCAATACCACTTTCGGTTGATTCCGACTCATCTCCTCCTTTTTGTCCTACTATTATATAAAGGGTCTCTAACGGTGTCAGCCCTGAAAACGTTCCTTTTAATATCGCTCCTTTACCACCATTATTATCAGCATTGCTTAAAGTCTTTCCACCATTAGCACCGATGGTAGTGATCTTAACAGATGTTACACCTGCAGGTACCTGAAAGGTCTGAACAGCGCCTGTATAGGTAACTGTTGCTACTCCCGTAGGGCAAACAACTGCGGCAGGAACTACAGTAATCGTTGCAGCTGCTGAATTAATACAACCGGTAATGGTATTTGTTCCTATTACATTATAAGTTGTTGCTGTAATAGGACTGGCAGTTACTGTTGCGCCTGTGGTAGCTGATAAACCCGTTGCAGGTGACCAGCTATACGTTGTTGCACCGGCGGCTGTCAGAGAAATATTACCGCCAACCGTAATTGTTGCTGTAACAGGTGATACTGTTACTGTAGGTAATGGATTAACGATAACTATCGCAGATCCGCTTACAGTTGAATTGGTACAAGCGGGAGTTCCGCTACCTGTAACTGAAACCAAAGAATATATAAAGCTACCTGCAACATTTGTAGGAGCAGAAACAGTTACCGAACTGCTGCTGCTTGTGACTGACTGTTGTGATCCGCCATTAATTGTGTAAACAAAAGTATATGGCGCCGTTCCGTTACTTCCTGTAAAAGTCAGCGAAGGAGACGGTGCATTCTGGCATACAGTAGCTGCTCCACTAATGGAGGCAGATGGTAATGCATTTACCGTTACGGTAGCTGTACCGCTTACATTGGTATTCGGGCATGGACTTGCGCTCGCATCTACAACAGACACAAGGGAATAAGCAAATGTTCCCGACGCACCTGTTGGTGCCGAAACGGTAGCTGAGTTACCTACGCTTGTTACAGTTTGCGATGTCCCATTATTAATTTTATAAGTAAATGTATAAGGAGCTGTTCCATTATTTCCTGTAAAAGTTACAGCAGGCGAGGTTGTATTTTGACATACGGTTGTTGTGCCGCTGATCGTCGCCAACGGAACCGGTATTGTCCATTCAATAATAACAAGACCATTACCGGTACCATCTGTATTTCCTGTTCCTTTTGTTTTAACAGGATTCGTTGCCAAAGCGGAAAGATAAGATCCACCGCCACCGCCAAAATTCAAACCACCACCACCGGCTCCACCTGAATATCCACCGCCGCCGCCGCTGCTTTGATAACCTGCACCGCCGCCACCATATCCACCATACTCTCCACCATACATTGACCCTGGTCCTGATCCTCCTGCCGCCAGTCCTGGCGCTCCGGGTTTCTTTCCTCCCAAGGGGTAAACGCTCGTTGTTGTTCCATTGGAATTAAACCCAGCACCGGCACCCGAAAGAGATGTTCCCACACCACCGGCACCACCCACACCAAATGAACCGCCTCCTACTCCACCAGCTCCATAATTTCCGTCTTCTGTTATATTGGCATTCTTATCATAAAACAATGTTGTATTGATTACTCCGGTTCCTGCGGCACCGCCACCCCCTGCTGCCATCAACAGATCAGATACGTTTGTGAAAGCACTGGAATTGCGGGACACAAAACTTCCACCACCACCGCCGGCAATACCACTTTCGGTTGATTCTGACTCATCTCCTCCTTTTTGTCCTACTATTATATAAAGGGTCTCTAACGGTGTCAGCCCTGAAAACGTTCCTTTTAATATCGCTCCTTTACCACCATTATTATCAGCATTGCTTAAAGTCTTTCCACCATTAGCACCTATGGTAGTGATCTTAACAGATGTTACACCTGCAGGTACCTGAAAGGTCTGGATAGCTCCTGAATAAGTAACAGTTGCCACACCTGTAGGACAAGTTGTAGAAGTAGTAACAGAAAACGGGGCCAGGGCGTCGCTCACGGTACCCTGAATCTTTTCAATAGTTGAACTTGCAACGTATTTAGAATAACCTACTTTCTGGATACTTTCCTGTCTAATTTCTTTTCTAAAAGTTGCATCCTTTACCGCCTTAGTAGTCAAAGTAGCGTCATTGATGCCGGTAAAAACAAGTGTAACTCCCGTAGGATTTGCATTTGAAGAAATCGCACTCAATAAAACAGCAATAAAGCTGATCGAGCAGAACGTTCTGAGTAGAACTTTTTTCATAAAAGCAGGTTTTGGCGTAATATTCTTTAAGAATGTTTTGGTCAGTTCAGGCCTTTTCTTCCAAAAAAACTACTACAGTTCTCGACCATAGCTCCTGGAAAATACGGGCTGTTTGGGGGATTCAAAGGATAAGAGAGATATTAACTCCCGGTTGGATTTTATTTTTTGGTTTCTGTGGAAACCCTTGCTGTCAAAGGATTGTAGCGCTTTCTCATTTTCCGATTATTTGCAAAATCATGCAGAATAATTTCTTTAAACACGCAAACTACTACTGTTAATAAATCCCTTTTACTCACAATTCACAGTATTCGCTGTTACTTCGAATTAACAATATTATATGATTTGTAGTGATTATCCTACAGTTTAAGCATTATTTAATCTTATTAGTTTGTAGTTTGAACGTCGAAGCATCACTACAAACTAGATATTGATCACAAATATCCTTGCTTCAGCAGGAATTAGCGTATTAAATGATTAGAAATCAATTAGTTGAGACCTACCCAAGGAAATTATTTAATCATATTAAGATATTTGAAACTTTATAAATCATATTATCCGTACGGAGCCATTTTACTACAGGCCGGGAGGCTTCCTGATTGTGAGGTGTGTTCCCATAAAAGCCGTTGAGAGATAATACAAAAAACCGGCTCTCCGAATTAACAAAATATTTTCGCAGGTCTTTGCAACTTTTGGCACGGGCTAAAAACCCGGAATGCGTGTTTCGGGATTGGAATTTCATTGTTTGGCGGAACTGGTTGGGGCTGCATCTTTTGACTGGCAAAAAAGCTTTACCACAGGTGTATATTGGCTAGCAACGCATTTTATTTCATGATAGGTTTAGGGTATCAATCATCATAAAAACACTATCATGAAAAAGCTATCATTCCTGCTGGGCTTCCTGGCAATCACCCTAAGCTCATTTGCAGCCGACGTAAACGAGGAAGTATTGAAGATCTTCAACAGAACCTATCCTGATGCAAAAAGCACGATGTGGTCGGAGCATAAACAGGGGTTCATGGTTTATTTTACCAACAAAGAAGCCAGCTACCGCGTTGTATATAACCTGGAAGGAAATGTTGTTCTTGCCTTTAAATATTATGGAGAAGAGAATCTTTCACCGGTGATCGCCAATAAGGTGAAAAAAGCGTATCCCGATTTTAAAATCCATAGCGTGATAGAAAAATCAAGCGAGGAAAATGTGGAGTACCATATCATTATCCAGGGGCCCAAAAAACTGATCACCTTAAAATCCGATTCAATAGGAACCTTTGAAGTAGAATCGAAATACGATACGGATTCGAATTAAGCAAAATGCATCATTGTAAAAACCTGTTGACATGTAATACCGATTAGATATTTAAAATAGGCCATTCACTTATTTGAAAGATCAAATCGCTCATTGTCATACCTATGTGCAATAAATCTCAATAGAAGAGAACCGAAGAAAATAAGCGTCACCGAATTTCGGAGTAACTTTTTTCCTTCGGTTCTCTTTTTTTGTTGAAAATACCAAAAGGGTCCGTTTTAAAACAGTATCAACAGACTATTTTTAACGTGTTGTGCTATTTGAAATCCTCTGTGCAACTCAGTGTACTCTGTATCTCTGTGTTGAAAAAAAATATTATTTTGAAATACTAAGCATGTTTTTTTTCAACACAGAGATACAGAGATTAAGAGTTACACAGAGAACTTATAAATTTCAATCAACTCTAATAGCACAACACGTTATTCTTAATTTCTAATTGGTATAAACATTTCAACAGGTTTTTTTATGGTTATCGGCAATTTTATTAGCCGACTTACCAAGGGGAACGAATCTACCACTAAGCGGAACAGTTCCACTCACTAGGCGGAACAGTTCGACGCACTAAACGGAACAGTCCATTTACTAAGCGGAACATTTCTACTCACTAAGCGGAGCAGTCCATTCACTAAGCGGAACATTTCTACTCACTAAGCGGAGCAGTTCGACTCACTAGGCGGAACAGTTCAACTCACTAAGCAGAACAGTTCTACTCACTAAGCGGAACAGTTCCTCTCACTAAGCGGAACAGTTCTACTCACTAAGCGGAGCAGTTCGACTTAGTAAGCGGAAAGGTTCTACTCACTAAGCGGAACGATTCAACCAGTAAGCAGAACTGTTCCACTCACTAAGCGGAACGATTCAACCAGTAAGCGGAACAGTTGCACTTACTAAGTGGAACGATTCAACCAGTAAGCGGAACTGTTCCACTCACTAAGCGGAACGATTCAACCAGTAAGCAGAACTGTTCGACTCACTATGCGGAACAGTTCGACTTAGTAAGTGGAACAGTTCCACTTACTATGCGGGACCGTTATACCAGTAAACCGAACGATTCAACCAGTAAGCGGAACCGTTCTACTCACTAAGCGGAACGGTTCCACCAGTAAGCAGAACAGTTCGACTCACTAGGCGGAACGGTTCGACTTACTAAGCGGAACGATTCAACTAGTAAGCGGAACAGTTCCACTCACTAAGCGGAACGATTCAACCAGTAAGCAGAACAGTTCCACTCACTAAGCGGAACAGTTCGACTTAGTAAGCGGAACAGTTCCACTTATTATGCGGGACCGTTATACCAGTAAACGGAACGATTCAACCAGTAAGCGGAACAGTTCCACCAGTAAGCGGAACGGTGATCATTTTAACGGCGCAACTCGCTATTTATACTCTTTGCGATAGGTTTTATCTTCTGAAAGATATACGGTTGTGTTTCCATCAGCTATCCGGAATTTTGTTTTGATCGTTCTCCGTTTATCAAATCCCGGAAGAAAACAAACAAAATGCAGGTGTGGTCCTCTTGCATAACCAGTGCTGCCGCTAAGCGCTATCAGGTCTCCTTTGTTCACCGTATCACCAACCGCTACACGGGCTTCATTGTATTGCAGGTGGCTATAATCTGCGATCGTTCCATCCGGATGATATACGAGT
Source organism: Bacteroidota bacterium (assembly GCA_040388705.1). Lineage (GTDB taxonomy): Bacteria > Bacteroidota > Bacteroidia > Chitinophagales > Chitinophagaceae > Sediminibacterium. The sequence goes on from JAZKBI010000011.1 coordinate 10,179, forward strand.
ATGTGATTGGCCATGCTTTTGCATTCTTCACGCAAACAGGTTTCCGTAAAATTCTGCACAACCGCGATCACCACACCGGCGCGTGCAGCCCGTACCTGTGAACCTTCGGGCATATTAAAATCCAATGCATTTTCGTCCTGGTGTGTAAACCTTCCGTTGTAACCTTGTTCTATCCTGTAACGCGATCCTTTTTTATAAGGAAGATCATAACGGTAGCTCTCATCAAATTTTGTTTGAAACACATCGCCAAACACGGCGTTGTAAGAATAAGAATAAGAAGTTTTTCTTCTTGGTTTGATACCGGTTAATTCAAATAATTTATATTTCTGTGCATATTCGGGAATCACAAAAATATTATTTCCAATACCATTTGCTATCATGTTATCAAGATCCAGTGTAACCCGTATGGAAACAGGACAAAACTCATTATTCTGCGCATAGAAAATTTTTCTGTCACCCTCCTTCTCAACAAAAATTTTCAGGTTGCTTTGCGCAATGCCCATACAACTGAAAAAGGATAAAAATATAATTCCCAGAAAACGCATGTGTTTCTTTTGACAAAAAAAATAAAGCGCAGTAAAAACTGCGCCTTATAAAGATTTCATAAAATCTATTTCCGAAAATATTGAGTAATACCTATTGTTGGGGTTGTTTCGGCGGCACACGTCCTGTTTTTCTGTCCTTAGCGCGGCCGATGATATAACCACCAGCAGCACCTACTACACCACCTATGATCGCTCCGCGCGCATCGTTCTTATCGATCAGAACTCCACCGAGCGCTCCTACACCGGCGCCGATCGCAGTTCCTTTGGCGGCATCGCTCCAGCCTTTTTTCTTAGGCGCTTCTGTTGCAGCACCTGACCCTGTTGTGCTGGTATTAGCACTGGTTCCCACATTGGGGTTTGATGCAGTAGATGACGAACCTGAATTCGCAATTCTACGCCGCGTAGCTGCCAGCCTGTTACGTTCTGCTTCCAGTTTTACGCGTTCATCATTCAAGGCTTTTGCATCTGACTCAGCTTTTAAACGGGCCTGCTCATCAACGATAGCTCTTTGTTTGATGGCGGTTGTATCGATCACAACTACCGTTTCTTTAGGTTTGCTGTTACATGCTGCAAAAACAGCAGCCATGCTTAAGGCAATAAATAACTTCTTCATTATACTAGTTTTGATTTTTTACAATAACTGTATAGTGATGTATAAAATAAGTGTGCCACGCCTCTTGTTATGAATGTTCAGATATAAAATAAGTGTTAAGAAGTATTGGGAACAGTTCCCATTTTGGGGAAGCCCCAGGTATAATTGGCCATTGGTGCCTCCTGAATTACTTATTAAATCCTATTCGTTCTCTGTTCTCCCATTTTCGTTGCGCCGCTTTCTCATCCATTAAATTTTCCATTGCATCGTAGATACTGTTCAACTGAACATCATGTTCACCTAATCTTTCTTTGATCTCTCTCAGCTGTTCTTTCAGGTCATTTTGTTTTAAGAATATCTTTCTGATCTCCACAAAAGCGCGCATTATGGCAATGTTCATTCTCACTGCTTTATCGCTATGCAAAACACCGCTTAACATGGCAACGCCCTGTTCCGTAAAAGCGTAAGGCAAATACCTTGTGCCACCCTTTCCCTTTGAGGTTGCAGATTGCAACCTCAAAGGGTATTCTTCTTTTTCTAATGTTGCAATTTCCAACCTTATACTTTCAAATTCCTCCCTGGTAAGCTGGAACATAAAATCTGCGGGAAAACGTTCACTATTTCGTTTTACCGCTAGGTTAACAAATTTGGTTTCTGTTTCGTACAAAACTGCCAGATCCTTATCCAACATTACCCTTTCTCCCCTGATCTCGTAGATCCTGTTCTGAATACTTCGTATGATCCGGATACTCATTTTCGTTTTTTACGACAAAATATTCCTTGCTGCAATACCTACACAAGAAAAAGGATCCTTGTCGCTTAATAGCAAGTAGTTAAGGCCGGAAACCGTAATAATTACAAGTATAATCCGCAGAAAATTTTGATATGGTAATAGAGATCTGTTCACAATTTTGGCGGGGTTCGGGCTTAATAGAGGGCGTCAGTTCTCAAATAAACTAAATAAAAAAACACTCCCTTTACCCAATTCAGATTGAACGTAAATCCTGCCCCGATGCATTTCTATGATCTTTTGACAATGGGCCAATCCTATCCCCGATCCGTCATATTCGGAACGACTGTGTAAACGCTGAAATAAACTGAATATTTTTTCCTGGTTCCTTTTTTCAATGCCGATCCCATTATCGGAAACAGCAAATTTCCAGTATCCGTCCTGGTTATCGGCCGCGATATGGATCACCGGGGTTTCTCCATTCCTCCTGAATTTGATGGCATTGGTAATTAAGTTTTGTAACAAAAGTTTGAACTCGGTGGGATATACCTGTAAAACAGGCAGCGCTTTGGCATGAATCTCGGTATGTGTTTCATGAATTATTTTTTGAAGATCTGCCAGCACTTCCTCCATTACTTTGTTACAATCGGTCAGCTGCAATTTTTTTTCCTGTCCAAGCTTTGAATAATCAAGCAGGGCCTTGATCAGCAATTTCATTCGCTCGGAAGACTGTACAATGTAATCGAGGTATTTGTCTGCGGTATCATCTATTTTACCATGGTATTGCTTCCGGAACAGATGCACAAAACCGGTAGTGGTTCGCAGCGGTTCCTGCAGGTCGTGTGACGCAACATAAGCAAACTGCTCCAGCTCCCGGTTCTTGCCTTGCAGTTCCTGTGTTCGCTGTTGTACTTTTCGTTCCAATCCTATCGTTGCCTGTTCCAATGCCACTGCCATGCTATTGAAATTATTGGCAAGTACCCCAATCTCATCCTTTGAAAAGATCTTCGCTTTCTTGGTAAAGTCGCCAATGGTCACCGCTTTGGAAGAAGCTAATATCTCATTCAATCCCTTCTGGATATTGCGACTAACAATGATGGCCAGGAGTAGTCCTGTTAATTCAACGGTAAGTGCAATGGCAAACAATATTTGCAAAACCAGTTTCTCGAGCCATCTTGATCCTTCTCCTAAGGTGTATGAGAATTCGTCTTCCAGGATGGTTAGCCTGTTATTGATCGGGTCAAGGCGCTGTAATATTTCATCTACCTGTTTCTGTGATACAGAGGGAGATCTGATTTCATCATGCAAAGCAGCACCTATAGGTAATAGGGTTGTAACCAGGCTATCGGCCTTTGCCCAGGCAACCATCGCTTTATTTATGTAGTAGACCTTTTTGAATCGTATAAAAAGCTGGATCATACCGTCCAGGTCATCCGGGTGATTTCTGCCTTGTAACAAACCCTGCCGTGCGATATCAAGATCAGGTTTTTCTTTTTGTAGTTCAACCAGCACCACGTGGTCTCCCGATGAAACCTGCATGAATTCCTGAAATTTCCGGTAATCCTCCTCGTTATGGTTGCGACCATATTTCAGTAATTGATACATGCCGTCTTTCTGTGCTTTCGACCAAAGTCCTTCGCCACCAACATAGGCCCTTACCGAAGAAAGTATATTGACTGAAAATGTTAAGGCTGCCAATTCTACCACAATCAGGGCCGCCATGATGCCAACTGTAAAATAGAGTTTCTTAGAGATGGGAATATTTCTGAACCATGTAACCAAAGAGAATTTGGGCATAGATACTGGATTTCTATACAAATTACAGTTTTTGTACTTTAGAATACCCTGAATTTGCAATATAATCCGACTGTTAATTTTCTTATTGTTGTGTCAAAACCAGAATCATGTGGCCAGTTGAATCGGATACCGGAACAGGCACAAATAAGAGCTATCTAATCTGTTGATACAGAAGGTAACGAGCGTAGAATATGCATCTAAAATGCCCGTCTACTTCCCAATACAGAAAGTGACGAGGGTTGATTTTAGTGGGTTTGAGAGAAATTAGTGACAGAATAGTAACAGATTTTGGCTGAAAAGGTCATTTCAAATACCCTATTTGCTTATCAGTTTCACATACACCGTTCCTTTCTTCTCGCCCGCTTTGCTGATCATTTGTTGTTGTACCAATAACTGTAAATCTTTCTTGATCGTGTGAATGGAAAGATCTGGAAATCCTTTTACAATGTCATTCAATTTAACGGGTTGTTTTGCTTCAATGAATTGTATGATCTGTTGCTGTCTTTCGTTGGTATAGCTGCCTCGTTCTTTATAAGAAGAATATTTAATTTCCAGCTTCTCTATCAATATTTCCAAACTGCTTAAAAAGAAGAGCATCCATTCGCTGATGATTTCTTTATCTGTGCCCCTATTCTGTTGGTCATGCATCAATACCTGGTAGTATTCTTTTTTTCTTTCTTCGATAATATGTTCAAATGAGATGTATTGTGCAAATCCATATCCTGTCTTTAACAATAACAATGTTGTAAGTAAGCGTGATAACCTTCCATTACCATCCTGAAATGGATGGATGGATAAGAATTCATATACACATAACCCAATAACCAATAGTGGATGAACAGATGATTGTTGTAAGGATGCATTTACCCAATCGATCATTTCCTGCATTTCCTTTTGTGTAAGGTGCGGTGCGGTTGTATGGAATATCGTTCTTTGATTGCCGTCGGGGTAATTGGCAACAACAGAGTTTGGGAGATTTTTGTATGCGCCTTTATGTCTTTGGTCTTTGCTGCTATACTTTAATAGTATGGTGTGCAGTTGCAGAATGTAAGATTCTGATAATTCAATGTTGGCTGCATTATCTAAAATGATATCTAATGCTTCGTAATAGCCGAATACTTCCTCTTCATCCCTGCTTTTAAATTCTGTGACCTTGATATTGTTGACGAGTTGCTGAACTTCATCATCAGTTAAAACAGCTCCTTCTATCCTTGTTGATGAACCGATACTTTCAATGGTGGCTATCTTTCTCAGTTCTCGCAGGTAGCGGTCACTCTTGTTTTGAATGCTTCCCCATCTCCCTTTAAAGGCATCAATCTTGCCGATTGACTGGATGACCCTTTGCATAGCCTTGCTATCAAAATCAAGCTTTGGAGTAAACATATATCCTTATTTTATCTTTATTTTATCCATAAAGATAATAAATTTATAAATAGCTTCATTATATCCTTATTTTATCCTTATTGATCTATTTAGAATTAAGATAACTGGGCTTTTTCTCAAATAAACAACTTCCTGGTGCAAAATCCGATCGCATTGATCAATTGATTCCGATTTAGGCTGACCCATTTCATCCGGTTGAAACTGACCCACTCTGTCCGCTTCAAATTGACCCATTTTATTTCTTTAATTACAGTTGATATTTTCGCTTCAAAAATTCAATGACCTCGGTCATTGAATCCGATCCTTTCATCAACATTATAGCACTGCATACAATCATCCTTCAATACAAGTGTTGATGAGTGAGCATTGTATTGATCTGTAAACTGCAGTTGTGAAAGTGAACAGTGATCGTTAACTTTAAGAGAGAGGTACCAGGATAACTGAGGCGTATGTTATGCAGCTGCGCAGGAGATTTGAATATAGTTGTAATGAAAATCTTCGCCAGGAAAAGTGTGGGTCAGTTTGGGCCGGAATTGCTGGGTCAATTTAATTGGATTGTGCACCTGATTGGGGAAAAGGCGGTCGAAACTCGAGTTCTTGTCGAATATTGAGAAGATACCTGACCGTTCAAGTATTGATGTAAAAATCTTTCGGCTTCTGACTGCAGGATAAGGTTGCTCAAAGAAGATCCAAACATGTCCACCGTTCCCCGAGCGAGAGCGCTCCAAATAAACAGGAATATTCTTTTCGTTACATGCTAATACAAATCCCTTACTTTCTTCAATCCAGTTTTCTTTATCAAAGTCTGCAACCAGGAACCAAGAAGTATTATCTATAAGTAAAGGATATACTCCGATTAGCTGTTCTCCACTAAGATGCTTTTTAACCTCTGTATCGGTAAGTTGCAAGTACGTTTTATCCTTATAATTCTGAAAAGTCCCTCCTTTCATTTTGTGGACACGATACAGGTAAGGGTCATATCGGTAAGCTGGCATATAGCCGCCTTTTTTATCCTTATCCCAACGAACAGCAAATACATCCTCTCTGCCTTTGAAAAGAGATTTGAATATGCTGATGTCATCTGAAGAAAGTTCATTCATCCTTCAAAAGTAATGGCTGATTATTTATCAGTGTAAATATCCGGAACAACGATTATGAAAACAGAAGACTCCGAAATTTTTACTTTTATTCCTTATGCAATCCTTAAAAGCAAATTCCCATCAATACCCAAAACCTCGTGCATAGCTTTCAAAAAATCAAGACTTGGCTTTCTTTTACTATGCATGATCTCGGAGAGCTTCGTATCGGTTGTGTTAAGCAATTTTGCGAGTTCTTTTTGCTTGAGTTTCTTTTCATACATTTTCAACTCAATTAAGCCTTGTACCGTTTGAGGCATAGGAATGGTAAAATTTGCATCTTCATATTCTTTTACGATACCTGTATATTTATTAAGTGACAATTTTTCTTTAGCTGAAAGATTATCGAAACCGCCTTTCTGGGTAGCAAGACTTAATAAATCGAACATTTTTGATTCGGCTACCGCAAATTCTTTTTTAGTTATTGAAGTCTTCATATTCATACAGTTTTACAATTTATACGATCATATTCTTTATGTGTTCCCACAAATCTTATATACACAGTTCTTGTGCTAAAATGGATCATAGCAACAATGCGATATTTGTTTCCGCCCACATTAAATACATATCTGTCATTGCCTACACTATCTACACTATTAAAAGTTTCCTTTATGTTGTGGAAATCATGCCAGTCGCTTAACAAGGTGAGCTGATACCATTTAACCAGCGGTTCCTTCGCATTGATTTCTATCTCATAGAAATTGATTAGTTTGGTTTTGGTGATAATAACCATAGAACAAAGATAATAAAATTATCAAAATCGAAAATTAATTTATAAAATCGAAAATATCAACAAAAAGGTAGTACTTGATATTTGAGGGCTAATAACCTGATTTGTCACTTTCTTTCCCAGAAAGTGAAGACACTTTTAAACCCAAATGGTTATTGTTCTTATAATTGTTCTCGCTGAGTATCAATTCATATGATCACAATTGCTTATAAAATCGCGTGGCGATACAGAAAGTGACGAGGGCTGATTTTAGTGGATTTTGGAGAAATTAGTGACGCTGTAGCCATGTTTTACTATATTTTCTTTATCGGTTATTAATATTTCCTCTAACACCTAAATATACAATATTCTAATATATGTTGTTTTAAAGAAATGTATCACTAGTATCTCTTTGTGTATCATACCGTATCATTGTTACCCATAATCTGTCCCCTACTTCCCAAATCTGTTACAATTCAGCGGTAGTAACCGGAATAGGCACAAGTAATAGGCTACTAAAGGCAGGAAAAGGCAAAGAAAGGCAACTATAATCCGCTGGTATATAACGTAAAGTGCTCAGAACGTGCACCATTCGTGCACCGGCTACTTCCCGATACAAAACTTCGAAAAAATAAAATCCAACTGGTCCTCATTCGTGATCTGCCCGGTGATAGTGCCGAGGTAATGAAGACTTTGCCTGATATCAAGTGCCAGCAGGTCGCCGGGCACTTTTTCTTCGAGCCCGCGTTGTACATCAGCCAATGCATGACTCAGTTTCTGCAAGGCATCGAAATGCCGCGCGTTGGTTACGATGGTGTTTTCGGTATTGATATCACCATGGATCGCCCTGGCAACAAGCGCGTCTTTGAGTGCATCGATATTCGTGTGTTCTTTGGCGGAGATGAAAATAATATTCTCAAAAGTTGCAAATTGTTTTTCAACCAGTACTTCTTTCCCGTCAATTTTATTACCGATCAGGATGTACTGAATTTTTTCTTTTACGAATCCATTTACCACGTCCTGCAAAATATCGGCATCGATCTCATTCACATCAAACAGGTACATCACCACATTGGCGGCGCGCATTTTTTCGTAACTCCTTTCAACACCTATGCTTTCAATCGTATCCTGTGTATGTTCGCGTATACCTGCAGTATCTATCAAACGGAAAAGAACGCCTTTGATGTTTAATATTTCTTCGATCGTATCTCTTGTTGTTCCCGCAATATCACTTACAATGGCGCGGTTTTCATTTAGTAAAGTATTCAGTAAGGTTGATTTGCCTGCATTGGGTTTACCAATGATCGCAACCTGTACACCATTTTTTATCACGTTCCCCAATTGAAACGAACTGATGAGTTGATTGGTGGAAAGTGAAAGCTGATCAATGAGATCAGTGAGTTTTTTCCTGTCTGCGAACTCCACATCCTCCTGCGAGAAATCGAGTTCGAGTTCTATCATGGCAGAGAAACGGATCAATTGTTCGCGCAGTTGATGAAGATCAGATGAGAACCCGCCGCGCATGCTATGCAGGGCCGTTCTGCGGCTCGCTTCTGTATTGCTAGCGATCAGGTCAGCAACCGCTTCGGCCTGCGTAAGATCAAGCTTACCATTCAGGAAAGCGCGTTGGGTGAACTCTCCCGGTTTTGCCACACGAACACCACGGTTCGTGATCGCCTGGATAATATTCTCCTGGATAAAAGGTGAACCATGACAACTGATCTCTATCACATCTTCACCCGTATAAGAACGCGGCCCTTTGAACAAGGAGAGCACTACTTCATCTAGTATTTTTTTATCATCATGCAGAAAGCCAACATGTATCGTATGCGAAGATTGTTTGTCCAGGTCCTTCGAAGGAAACATATCATTTACTATCGCGAATGTTTCTTTGCCGCTTACACGTATCACGCCGATAGCGCCTATGCCCGGCGGCGTGGCCAGTGCCACAATCGTATCATCCCATCCACTTAGTTGTCCTAACATAATGCGGCAAAAATAGAGGAAGTTTGGGGTTTGTGGTTTGGAGTTTGCGGTTCTTTAACGCCGAACCTTAAACTCCAAACGCCAAACAAAGATGGTGAAACAGTTACTCTACTGATACACGGAATGTGATATTTTGTTTCTGCCGGTAGATTACTTTTTTCCCATTCTGTTCTGCGGGCGACCAGTTAGGGCCTTTCTTAATTACTTTGATGGCTTCGGCCGCTGTTCCGTAGCCGGGATCGTTTTCGGCTTTCACATCGCTGATCATACCGTTTATATCTACAACAAAAGAAACGGTTACGGTGTAAGTACCGGCAGGCGCTCCATTATCGGAAGGCAGGTCTTTGTTGAGATTCCGCTCGAGGTATTTTCTCCAGCCATCAACACCGCCAGGAAACTGTGCAGTCATTTGCGTGGTGATGAAACCAGGCTCATCTCCTTGTGCAGCATGTGGGGATTCAAGCGCCAGGCCTTTCTGTTCAACAGGTGGTGTAACGATATCGGTGACGATCCCTTTTACATCTTTGTCCCCGATTTGTCCAACCAGTTCTTCTTCCGGTTTTATTTCATCCTCAGGAGGAATTTTTATATCAGGTACAATCACGGGCACCACATTTTTTACCATCGCCATAGCCGGCGCAGGTTTTTCAATGGGTTTGGGAATTTCTTTGGGTTTAGCAGGCGGTTCAATATCAGTTAGCTCAACAACAGGACCATAATTCTCTATGATTGTTTTCTTTTTACCATTGGCAAGAATGGATCCTACCGTAAAAAGCAGGCAAAGAAAAAACGTTCCAGATAATGCGTAGCCGATTCGCCTGTCATATGTTCTGCGCAATTGATAGGCGCCATATTTTTTATTGCGGCCGTCGAAAAGTATATCGAGAAGATCTGAAGAAAGAATGCTTGACTTTTCCATGGTAATTTTTTTTAGTCAGGAAATTGTTTGGATCTATCAATCAGTCAATACCCGGAATGTGATATTCTGTTTTTGGCGATAGATAACTTTCTGCCCGTTCTGCATGGCAGGCGTCCAGTTAGGGCTTTTTTGAATTACTTTAATAGCTTCTGCTTTTGTGCCATATCCCGGATCATTCTCAGCTTTAACATCACTTATCACACCATTCCTGTCTACAACAAAAGAAACAATCACGGTATAATCTCCAGGAGGGGCGCCATTGTCGGAGGGAATATCTTTGTTAAGGTAACGCTCCAGGTATTTTTTCCAACCCGCAAATCCTCCGGGAAACTCAGCCTGTTGCTGCACAGTTACAAATATCTTATCGATGTCGTCTTCAACTTTTGGCGAAGCAACAACGATGCCCTTTGTTTCAACCGGCGGAGCTATTATTCCTTCATCTTTTGCGCCCTCCTGGTTGATAGTTCCGATTTTGGTGTCTTCCAGTTTTTCAACGTCTTTTACCTCATCATCTTCTTTTACCTGCTCATCCGGAACGATTTGTGGTGGGGTTACTTTTACCGTTTCCAGTTTGGGCTCTTCTTTAGGAATCGGTTTGGGAAGTTCCGGCTTAGGTTCTTCTTTCTTAAAATTTTGCAGCTCAACCGTTGTCAGGATCTCATTATGCGATGCTTTCTTTTTCCCGTTGGCAAGTATTGAGCCAACGATAAATAACAGGCAAATCAAAAATGTTCCCGCCATTGAGCGCGTAATGCGTTTGTCGTATGTTTTACGGAGATCGTACGCACCGTAACTTTTGTTGCGACCTTCGAAAAGTATATCGAGTAGATCTGCAGAGAGAATGCTTGACTTTTCCATAATAGTAGGTTTGTATTATGATTCGAAATCAAACAGGAATCCATAGGCAGTTTGTGCGAGAATATTTTTGGGGGATTCCATAAAGTGTTGCGATGTTTTTTTCAGCTGCGAGCTATGAGCTGTGAGCCTGGCGGGTGCAAAGCGAGTTTAGTTTCTGCAAATAATATGAACTGAAAGCTTATTGATTAACGCTGACTTTTTTCTGGGAACTGCCCAGCTCACGGCTCAAAGCTCATAGCTCGTAGCTGCCAAAAAAAAATCCCCGCTAAAAAATAGCAGGGATCTCTTATAAAAGAAAGTAAAAATTAATCTTCTGATACAACGAAAGTGATGCTCTGTTTGTGACGATAGATCACATTTCTTCCGTTCTGTACCGCAGGTTTCCATTTAGGTCCTTTCTGGATTACTTTAATGGCTTCTGCTTTTGTTCCATAACCAGGATCGTTCTCAGAAGTAACATCACTGATACTTCCGTCTTTCGCAACGATGAAGGAAACGACCACAGTGTATTTTCCGGGAGGCGCTCCATTATCATTCGGTACGTCCCTGTTCAGGTTACGCTCAAGGTATTTGGTCCACGCAGGTAAACCACCCGGGTATTCAGCAGGGATCTGTACTACGGTAAATACTTTATCGTAGTCTTCTTCTACTTTCGGGGCTTCTACCACGCCGGTGCTTTTTTCCGGCGGAGGAGCTACCACGCCTTCGTCTTTCGCACCTTCCTGGTTGATGGTACCGATCTTGGTATCTTCCAGTTTTTCTACTTCCTTGATCTCTTCATCGGGTTTCACTTCTTCATCCTTCACAATTTTTGGAGGGGTGAATTTGGTGATCTCCACTTTGGGTGGCTCCTGTTTTGGAGGAGGAGGTGGTGGTGGTGGCTCAGGTTTTTTCTCTTCCGGCAGTTTTTCAAGGCTCATGTCTGCCACCACAATATCAGGCTTGTCCTTCTTCTCGCGATTCGCAATAAACGAACTCACCAGGAAAAAGAGGCAGATAAGTGTCATCCCGATCAGGGAGTTCCTGATACGTCTATTATACGTCTTACGTAACTGGTACGCACCATATTCTTTATTCCTTCCGTCAAAAAGGATATCAAGGATATCTGCGGACTGAATTTTGTTTATGTCCATGGTAAAACTCTTTTGTGATTAGATTCTTTTTGATGAAAATTCCATACTAGTTACTCGTATTTGCTGCCGATGCTTCTGACATCTGTATCAGTTTTGTCTCAATATCAAGGATATCAACAAGCGCATATCGTGTACTGACAGTGATCGTCATTTCATCCAGAATATCAACCAGGTTCTTGTATGTACATTCATCGGAAGGTTTGATGATCACTACGTAATCCTTCAATTCCTTCACGCTGTTCTTTTTCTTCATCAGCACATCACGGATATCATGGAAATTCGAAGACTTAAAGTTGGCGGCGTTGGATTCCAATTCTCCTTCATAGTAAAAAACGTTGTTGTCTTTTCCTAAGAGAACGGTAATAACACCCGACTGTTTAGCCTTGTTCTGGTCTTCCGGTTTATCCGCATCCTTGGGCAGGTTCAGCTTCATAGCTGTTGCCTGGCTCATGGTTGTGGTGAAAATGAAAAACGTGATCAGCAGGAAGCCAAGGTCCACCATTGGGGTCAAGTCAACGCGTGTCGATAACTTCTTCGACTTTTTGACCCCGGGCCCTTTTTTATGGCCTCCGCCGGAGGTATCCATTTCTGCCATGTCGGTAGAATTTAGTTTTAATTAGTAATTAATTTACTCTTCTCTCTTCTCTCCCGTCTGTTGTTTCTTCCAGAGATCAGTGCCTACCGGTATTCCTTCAGGGCTGGTTACCATCTGGAATTTCAGGATATCATTCTTTTTGAAGGAAGTGACCACAGCTTTAAAAGCAGGGTATTTCGCTATATTATCCCCTTTTACAAGGAAATTAGGCTTTTTACCCTGGTATGCATTTACTACCGCGCTCATCCAGGTGGTCAATTCATTATTGGTTGAATCTTTCACCGGTATGCCTGGTAATAAATTACCCTTACGCTGGTCTTCAGGAAGTGCGAGATATGATGCCATGCCAGCGAATGGTGCGCCAAAGAACTGTGCGGCCTTGAATGCTTTTACATTCAGGTTAAGTCCCTTGGTTGAATTCAGTGTATTGGCAACTACTTCTTTGATTGACTCGTCATCCATCGAAAGAAACACTTTACCGTCCTTGTCAATGATTATCTCTACAATATCCTTGGTGGGGGCCACTTTGGCGGCTACCGACTTCGGTATGGTAACAGCGATCGCCTCAGCAGGCTTGAACTTCGTTGTTAAGATAAAAAATGACAACAACAGAAAGGCCACATCGCACATCGCCGTCATATCGATGCTGGTACTCTTCCGAGGTAATTTGGCTCTACCCATTGTTAATTATTTAAATGTTTCACATTATATGATTCAAATGCCCGTCGATTCCACAAAAAACCGCAAAGTTTATTTGTAGTTAGCCGCAAAGCTTTGTGTTAAAGTGAAACCTGATTCATCAATACCGTAGGTAATTCCGTCAATACGGGTAGTAAATACGTTGTACATGATGATCGCGATAGCTGATGTACCGATACCCAACGCCGTGTTAAACAGGGCCTCAGAGATACCTTTCGACAGTTCGCGGGCAGCGTCACCACCACCTTCTTCACCCAATGCAGAGAACGATTTGATCATACCCATTACCGTACCCAACAGACCCAACAGGGTTGCTACTGATGCGATAGTTGATAAGAATACCAGGTTTTTTTCCAGCATAGGAAGTTCCAAAGCCGTTGCTTCTTCTACTTCTTTCTGGATATTCAATACTTTCTGCTCAGTGTTGAGTTCAGTATTGGTGATCATCTCTTTGTACTTTTTCAGACCAGCTTTCATTACGTTACCAACAGAACCCTGTTGTTTATCGCAGGCAGCAAGTGCTTTGTCCACTTCTTTGTTTGCAAGGTGGAATTGAACCGTGCGAACAAATTCAGCGATGCTTCCCTTACCACTTGCTTTTGTAACAGTCATAAACCTTTCAATACAGAAAGTCAGTACAGTTAAAAAACAACCGATCAGGATAGGTACAATGATACCACCTTCATACATTTTGGTGAGCGTACCTTTAGGTCCTTTGTGCTGTGGCCAAAAACCACCGGCTGGATCAGGTGTTGTGAAGTTACTCGGGTTACCCAACACAAAACGCCAGATCACGTAACCAAAAATGATACATAAAAGTGGCGCCATCCATGAAATTGAGTTACCGCTCTTCTTAGGTTGCGCAGAGGACGGGCTTTTTACCGCAGCACCTGCAGTTGGTTTTGTTTCAGCCATGATTCAATTGATTTTTGGTTTTTTAAAAATTACAGTTGATTTAAAAAGTTTGTCTCCGCAATTCTACTGAAAATTGTTTTGAAAAAACAAAACAATGTTTCAAAAAGTAAAAAAAGGGAATACAAAATAACTCTTTTATTGAAAGCTGCCAATTTAGATTTATGAACTTTTCACTCTCCCCTGCTCCTTCCCGGCGGGGCGAAAGATACTGCTTAAACCATACGCCCTCCAAGACTTTTCACCGACTCAAAACCCCTTTTCACCATTCGTACCAGAGTTCGGCAAAATGTGCCTGTTCTTCGTCCGGACTCTTATCTTTAAAAATTATTCTTAACTCCAATTAATTACTGATGATGAAAAAACAATTATTAGCTATTGCGTTGCTGGCCGGAACTATGGCCGTTGCGCAAAGAGACTCACTGCCCACCGGCGCCCCCCAAAGAGGCGGTGGCGGCCCGCAACAGGGCGCCGCAAGAACTACACCCAGGCCCTACAAAGAGGTTATCACAGACAAAGCTGTGAGCACCAAAGGGATGTTCACTGTTCATAGGGTTGATGACAGGTATTATTTCGAGATCCCGAATGCCATGCTGAACCGCGAGATCCTTTCCGTAACACGTTACGTAAAAGTTCCCACTGTTAGCGGCGCCCGTGGTGTTTATGGCGGCGAGATCGCCAACCAGCAGACCCTCGCTTTCGAGAAAGGACCAAGCAACAATGTATTCCTCAGGGTGATCACGCTGATCAATACTGCGGATCAGAAAGATGAGATCTACAAAGCGATCTCTACTTCGAACCTGAATGCGATCACGGCTGCATTTCCCGTTGCCGCCTACTCTCCTGATAACGCGGGTGTAGTGATCGAAGTGACGGATTTTTTCAAGAATGATAACCAGGTGGTAAGTGTGAGCGCCAATGTAAAAAGAAGCCTGAGCCTTGGGGCGCTGGCGATAGACAGGTCATATATTCAGAAGATCGCCGGTTTCCCGGTTAACATTGAAGTAAGAACCGTGAAAACCTATTCAGCTACAGCTGGTGGCGGACCTGGTGGTGGCGCTCCGCAAGGCCCCGGCGGCGGAAATTCCGTTCCTGCAGCCAATGCCGCGGGTGCTGTTACTATTGAATTGAATACTTCATTGTTACTGCTTCCTGAAACACCAATGAAAGGAAGACTTGCCGATAAGCGTGTAGGTTTCTTCACAGAAGATTATACCATGTTCGGTGATGCACAACAAAAAGTGGAAAGCAAAGAATTTGCTGTACGCTGGAGACTGGAACCCAAAGATGAGGATGTAGAAAAATGGAAACGCGGAGAAATGGTGGAGCCCAAAAAACCAATCATTTATTATATCGATCCCGCCACACCAAAACAATGGAGGCAGTATTTGATCTTAGGTGTGAACGACTGGCAGAAAGCTTTTGAAAAAGCCGGTTTCAGAAACGCGATCATGGCTAAAGAATGGCCTGCGAACGATACCACTATGAGCATGGAAGATGCACGTTATTCCGTGATCCGTTATTTTGCTTCAAGCACCGAGAATGCATATGGACCAAACGTTCATGATCCACGCAGTGGTGAAATATTAGAGAGCCATATCGGCTGGTACCATAACGTAATGAAACTGGTGCACGACTGGTATATGATCCAGACAGCAGCTGTTGACCCACGTTCCAGGAAAATGAAATTTGATGATGAACTGATGGGCGACCTGATCCGTTTTGTTTCTTCACATGAAGTAGGACATACCTTGGGTCTATACCACAATATGGGAAGCAGCAGCCAGACACCCGTAGAAAAACTCCGTGATAAAGCATGGGTAGAAGCCAATGGCCATACCGCTTCTATCATGGACTATGCGCGTTTCAATTACGTGGCGCAGCCTGAAGATAATATCGGCAAAGCAGGATTATATCCACGCATCGGCGACTATGATAAATGGGCAATGCGTTGGGGTTACGGATATATTCCGGGCAACACAGAAGAAGAAGAAAAAAAGAACAGCAACAAGCTGATCATCGATGCATTGAAAAGCAATCCACGTAACTGGTTCGGTACTTACGAACAAGGTAACACGTCAGACCCCAGAAGTCAAAGTGAAGATCTTAGCGACAATGCTGTTGTAGCAAGCGAATATGGTATCAAAAACCTGAAACGCATTCTCGAGAAACTTCCTGAGTGGACAAAAGAAGAAGGAGAACTGAATGAGAACATTGGTGAAATGTATGGCCAGTTGCTGGGGCAGTTCCGCCGTTACGCAGGGCATGTTATACGTAATGTTGGTGGCGTATATGAAACATTTAAAGCAGACGAACAAAATGAACCTGTTTACGAGGTGGTGCCAAAAACAAGACAGAAAGAAGCGCTGGCTTACCTGAACAGGAATGTGTTCCAGACACCAAAATGGCTGATCGATAAAAATATCTGGGATAAGGTTAATGCACCGGGAACTGTGGATCCTATCGTAAGTATGCAGGAAGCCAGTCTGGCGGCTGCAGTGTCGGCAGACAGGATAAACCGCATGCAATTCTCTGTTGAGCGTTTTGGCGCTGAGAAAGCATACAGTGGCCTGGATATGTTGAACGACCTGCAGAATGATCTCTTCAGTGAACTGAAAACAAATAAAGCTATTGATGGTTACAGGAGAATTTTACAGAAAAGCTATGTTGACAAGCTGAATGATATCCTCAATCCAAAAGAAGTTGCTGCAACTGCACAAACACCAGGTGGTGGTGGCAACCGTCCAAATCCTTATAAATCGGGTTTAACCGAAAATAGTGATGTAACAAGCATTGCACGTGCGCAATTGGTACAGTTAAAAGCACAGGTAAATACTGCTGCTGCAACCGCTACTGACCGTATGAGCAAGGTACATTTACAGGACCTGGCTGAAAAGATCAAAAAAGCATTGGACCCTAAGTAACCAATTCACTGAATTTGAAATATCGTGTTAAAACGTCCCGCAGTTAGCGGGACGTTTTTTTTGTGCATGTGAATGGCGGTATTGATAACTTACATTTGCACAAAGTTTTTGTATGAGATATGGTATTTGTTTACTGATGCTTTTTTCCGCACTCTTTGCAAATGCACAGAGAAAAAATGAACGCTGGGGTTATCTGAGAGACAGCATTACGCATGAAGTGATCGTGTTGGCAAGTGTTACCAACCTGAATACCAACCAAACCGTGATGACCAGTGCTACTGGTCGTTTTAAAATTGAATTAACAGAAAATCAGATACTCTCTTTCGCTGCGATCGGTTATCATTTCGATACGATCCACTACAACAAGAATTTTCTTTTACAGGACACACTCAGTTTATTTTTATCGCCGCTTGCGCATAGCCTGGGAAATGTTACGGTAACCACCAGAGGTATGAGCCGTTACCAATTAGACAGTATTGAAAGAAGAAAAGACTTTTTGGGTGATGTAGATTATAAGATTCCCACTATCGCCGCGGCAAATTCCGGTGCAGGCATTGCGTTGAACCTCGATCGTTTTTCAAAGCGTGAAAAAGCAAAACGCAAAGCATTTGAATTCTTTGAAACAAACGAAAAAGAAGCCTATATCAATTACCGTTTCCCTTCCTCTTTGGTTACGAAGTATAGCAATTTAAAAGGAGAAGCATTGCAACAGTTCATGCAACAATACAGGCCCTCTGTTGACTGGTTGAGACATAATACGAGTGAGGTAGATATCATGTATTATATCAATGATAAGCTGAAGTTGTTTTTTAAGAGAGGATGAGAGGTCAATGGTCAATAGTCAATGGTCAATGGTCAATGGTCAATAATAAAGATGAATTGTGGATCATGACCGCGGCCTATTCACTATTGACCATTTACTATTCACTTATTCATACCGCAATGCCACGATAGGATTCAACCGTGCAGCTTTCATCGCCGGATAAATACCCGCAGCAAGTCCCACTATCGAACAGATAACGATACCGATGATCACCCATGACCAGGGGACCACGAAACCTGTGCCGAGTACTATTGAGAAAAGATTTCCAACCATCACGCCTAAAACAATTCCGAAGAATGCGCCAAGCAAACTGATGATCAGGCTTTCGAACAAAAACTGCTGGCGTACATTTTTGCTTTTTCCACCGATGGCTTTGATCAGTCCAACTTCTTTGGTGCGTTCGTTTACGGCAACAAGCATGATATTCATAAGCCCTATCGCAGCACCGATCAATGTGATCAATCCGATAGCGCCTGCAGAGCCGGTAATGCTGCTCAGAAATCCGATAAACATTTCAGCGAACTTATCGCTTCGTTCTATCACAAAATTCACTTCTTCTGTAGGCTCGAGTTTTCTTACCGCACGAAAAACAGAAGTGGCTTCATCAGTAGATACATCGAGTTGTTTCACATTGCTAACGATCACACCAACGAGGTAAGAAGGGTTGGCGTTTTGAAAATGTCTTACATTGGTATAGGATGTGAGCAGCATATCATCCTGCCGCATCATTGCGCTGGAGCCTTTGCTCTTTAAAAGTCCTACCACCCGGTAAGGAAGGCTACCTACCCTGATCACTTTATCGATACATTTTTCCGGCTTGGCACCGAATAATTTTGCCGCCACGTTGCTACCCATCAGGCAAACACTGCGTCCGCTTTCTACATCAAGGCTGTTCAGGTTGCGCCCAACATTGATCGAATAGCCATTCACGGCTAAATAATTTTCATCACCACCCCATAGTGTGATCTGTGGGTTTGTCTTTTTCTCTTCGTAGTGAATTTCCTGTGCGCCGGGCCCCCTTCGGTAAATGCTCACTAATGAACCCGGGAAATTAAAATTGGCTTTGAAGAACTCCGCCTCTTCGCGGCGGATAGGTTTTCCGAGGTTTGATTTTTTTTCTTTGAGTCCGCGTTTTGTTTTGGTCACATCGCCATTCCCATTCCCTCCCATATGTGCCCTTGTTTCCTTATAACGGATATTGAAGGCATTTGCGCCCATTGATGAGAAACTCTCCTTCAAACTCTGGTTCATCGCTTCAATGGCGGTAATAATACCAATCAATGCCATGATCCCAAACGCGATAATGGCCACGGTAATACCCGTACGCAATTTATTACTGCGAACAGTGCGCCATGCGAGTGAAAGGGAATCGAGGGTTGTCATTGTGGTGGGTGTTGAGTGGTATAAAGATAGAGAAAAGCTGTGAACCGCAGCTGTGAGCCATGAGCTGCGAGCTGTGAGCAGCCTCGGAAATTTATAATGTGCGACTAACACCCAGCAGATTTGTTTCTAACCAACTGTGGCTCTAGCTCGTGGCTCACGGCTCATAGCTCGCAGCTTAGAAATAAAACCACCCCAATATGATCGATGGAAACAGTCCAGTGAGAATGATAAATGCAGACAAAAGTAGTAAACCGACTTTATACCCCGTAGTAACATCTGATGCTTCTGCATCTCCGTCTTTGAAGTACATGGCCTGGATCACGCGGAAATAGTAGTATACGCTTACAGCAGCAAACAGTACAGCTATCACAACGATGCCTAAAGAACCGCCGGCTTTTACTACAGAAGCGAGCATATAATATTTCGCAAAAAATCCTGCTGTTAGCGGGATACCTGCGAGTGAGAGCAGGCAGATGGTAGTAGCCAGCGCCAATACGGGTTGCGTTTTTGCGAGGCCGTTAAATCCATCGAATGTATAATCCTTCATTTTGATCAGTACAGAGAAAATACCAATGGTAGCAAGGCAATACGCTGATGCATATAAAAGAATTCCTTCTTTGGCCATATCATTGGCGCCATATAATGCAAACAGCATAAACCCGGCCTGCGCGATACTGGAATAGGCCAGCATCCGCTTCACACTTTGCTGGAACACGGCTGTAATATTACCGATCAATAAAGTAGCCACGATCACAAACCCCAGCAATAATCGCCAGCTTGGTCCAAGCGCTGCAGTATGCTGGTCAAACAAACGCACAAAAGCAATAAAGCCTGCTGCTTTTACGATGGTTGCCATGAAGGAGGTGAATACTCCGGGCGCGCCATCGTATACATCAGGCGTCCAGAAATGAAAAGGCGCCGCAGATACTTTGAAACACATTGATACGAATAACAGTATCAATCCCGCTATCTCGAGGAATGAAGTACGTGGGATCAATCCACCGGCGCTCAATGATTTATCAATGCCCAAAGTAAAACTTCCTGTTCCGCCATAAATCAGGGTGATACCCATCAGCATGATACCGGTAGAGAAGGCGCCCATCAAAAAATATTTCAATGAAGCTTCATTGCTCTTCAAATTGCGTTTGTCGGCGCCGGTAAGAATATACAAGGGGATGGACATGATCTCGATACCAAGGAACAACATCAGTAATCCATTGAAAGAAGACAAAATAGAAACGCCACACAGTACGAAGAAAATAAGTGCATAATGATCAGCAACGCTCACACCCATTTTTTCAATGGCTTTCCCGCTGAGCAAAACATAGATCAATGTTGCAGCGATAGCGATGGAATTAAAGAACATCCCGAACTGTTCAAAATTGAGCAGGAAATGTGTGTCAACATGTATCACATAAATACCGTAGCTGTTCAACAGGTTGGCCACGAGCAAAAACAATAATCCCGCTACCGCGATGGCGGTATACGTAGTTTTGTTTTTGAACATGATGCCGCTGAACATCATCACTACACCCAGTAAAGCAGAAACTATGATTGCATTCATAAAACTTATCTTGATCCCGCTTACAGCGGGATTATTTCAAACATTAATGGTTATACAATATCGCGTTCACGGTATCATTTGTCAGGTTGATCATCGGTTGCGGGTAAACACCTAATGCGATCACAATGATCACCAGTACTACCAATATCCATTTAACATTGCCGCTGATCTCTGTTGCATTTTCGGTTGTAGCAACCGTATTTCCATACAATACTTTCTGTACCATATTCAGTGTGTACACCGCTGCGAGTATTACGCTCACACCCGCTGCTGCCGCCATCCAGATATTATAGCTGAACAATCCATTGAACATAAGGAACTCACCTATAAACGCATTCGTTAACGGTAATGCGATATTCGCGAATGCCATTACCACTAACAGGATCGCCAAAGTAGGCGCTTTTTGTGCAAGCCCACCTAGCTCACTGAATTTGCGTGTGCCGAGTTGTTGTTCTATAACATCTGCAACGATCCACAACCCGATCACGTTCACGCCGTGGTTGAACATCTGGATCATTACACCTTCCATTCCCGTTTTGTTGTGCGTAAAAATGGCTGCGCACATCAGACCGATATGTGCAATGGATGAGTAGGCTACCAGTCGTTTGATATCATCCTGCCGTATCGCAATCAGTGATGCATATAACATGCCTGTTACAGAAAGTATGATGATGATATTAGCAAACTGCATAGAAGCATTAGGGAAGATCGGAAGCAGCCAACGTATTGCTGCAAAAATTCCCATCTTAACCATCACACCACTCATAACCATGGTAACGGAAGTTGGTGATTGCTCGTAAGCGTCGGGCTGCCAGGTATGAAAAGGGAAGACCGGCATTTTTATCGCGAAAGCGATAAAGAATAGCCAGAAAATAAATCTTTCTGATCCGATGCTTAGTTTGAGATTATAAAACGATTGCAAAGCAAAAGAATGATCGGGTGTTTGATAATAGAGGTATAAAATGCCTACCAGCATCAACAAGGAACCGATGAATGTGTAGATGAAAAATTTGAAAGTAACCGCGATCCTTCTTTCTCCACCCCATAATGAACAGAGAAAATAAACAGGGATCAGGGCAAGTTCCCAGAAAAAATAAAATAATAATGCATCGCTTGCTACAAACACGCCCATCAATCCTGCCTGCGCAAGCAACATTAATCCGTAAAAGCTACCGGGATTCTTATAGTCGTTCTTGTACGTTGCAATAAAAATAACAGGGAATGATACTGCTGTTAACAGGCATAACATTTTACCCATCCCATCTGTTACTAAGCTGAAGCGGCTACCTATTTCCGATAACCACGGTGTATCATAAAACAGATTGGTTGCGGGCAGGAAAAAGATACCGGTTACAGTAACTGCCAGTATCACCAGGGATGCGAATAACGACCAGGCTTTGGCGGTTTTGGCTTCCTTTAAAAAGAAAGTAACCAGTCCGGTAATCAATGGGATCAATATGAGAGAAACAGGGATCATATTCTTTCTTTATCGCAACAAGCAGTTTAAAATATTTTATTGAAAAATTGTACGATGCTCACATCATTGAACCAGATCAGGAAAAATACCACCATGGCCAAAACCATGATCAATATATAATTACCTACCTGCCCGCTTTGTAATAAGCGTAACTGGCGAGAACCATAACCAACCAGGCGGCCCACACCATTTACCAAACCATCGATACCGCTTTTCTCAATGATGTTTTTGAAGAAACCGGCCAATGCATTCAGCGGGTTCACGATCACCGCATCATATAACTCATCAACGTACCATTTATTTTCAAGCACTTTAGATACACCGGCATTCTCTTCTTCTGTTGCCTGGTATTTTTTATAGCTGTTAACAGCAAAGATGATCACGATGATGATCGCTGCTGTAGAACCACCCATCATTAAATACTCCTGTGATTTTTCTAAGTGATGGTGCTCTGCAATTTTTGCCGATTCTGCAAAGATGGGTGCAAGAAAATGTTCGAGGCTGTGTGCATTCTCTGCAAACACTTCGGGTATGCCTACTAATCCTCCGATAACAGATAATATCGCCAGAATGATCAATGGAAATGTCATTTGCCATGGACTCTCATGTACATGGTGTTCCTGTTCGTGTGTGCCACGGAATTTTCCAAGGAAAGTGAGTGTGTACAACCGGAACATATAAAAAGCCGTCATCAATGCACCGGCAACGCCTATATAATAATACAAAGGATTTGCGCTGTATGAAGCGGTAAGTATCTCGTCTTTAGAAAAGAAACCGGAGAACGGTGGAATACCTGCAATGGCCAAACACGCCAGTAAAAAAGTAAGGTGGGTGATGGGCATGTATTTTTTTAATCCACCCATCTTACGGATATCCTGTTCGTGATGCATGGCATGAATAACAGAACCTGCACCGAGGAATAATAAGGCTTTAAAGAAAGCATGCGTCATTACATGGAACACTGCGCCGGTGTAAGCGCCAACGCCTAATCCCAGGAACATATAACCCAATTGACTAACCGTTGAGTAAGCCAACACTTTCTTAATATCGTTTTGTTTCAATGCGATGGTTGCTGCAAAAATTGCAGTGGCCAGACCGATCACGGCAACTACTGTTTGTGTTGCCGGCGCCATCGTGTATAAAATATTGCTTCGCGCGATCATGTAGATACCTGCTGTAACCATGGTTGCGGCATGTATCAAAGCAGACACAGGTGTAGGGCCCGCCATGGCATCAGGCAGCCAGGTATACAAAGGGATCTGTGCACTCTTACCCATCGCACCAACGAATAATAACAGCGTGATGGCAGTAATATCAAATGAACTGAGTTTCGAAAGATTATCAGCGGCAAACACGTCGCCGTAAGTGGCTGTTCCCAATTTAAACAGCAACCAGAACACTGCTAACAGGAAACCAAGATCACCAATGCGGTTCATCACAAATGCTTTGCGTGCCGCGTAGTTGTAATTGTTGTTCTTGAACCAGAAACCGATCAATAAATAAGAACACAACCCAACACCTTCCCAACCGATGAACATGATCACATAGTTGGCGCCCAGCACCAGCAATAACATAGAGAACACGAACAGATTCAGGTACGAAAAATAACGGCCGAAATGCTGGGGTTCTTCTTCGTGCATGTAAGCCGAAGAATAGAGATGTATCAAAAATCCAATCCCGGTAATGATCAATAAGAACAAAGAAGATAGCTGGTCAACCTGGAACGCAAATGGTATTTTAAAACTGTTTGCTTCTATAAAATTAAATAAGGTGGTAACCGATCCCCCGTTCGCTTTCACATCAAAGAATAAAACAAGGCTCACAACGAAAGATGCGAGAATAGCACCGCTACCCACCACGCTGATCATTGTTTTAGACATCGACTTCCTGCCCAGTCCGTTGACCAGGAAACCCAGCAGGGGAAATAATGGAACTAAAAAAACAAGTTTGCTCATATTCTAAGGCTGAAAGCTTAACGCTGAAGGCATAACGCTGAACGCCGGTGTGCGTTAAGCGTTTCGCATTAAGCGTTCAGCATTTTTAGTTTTTCAATCTGTTCAAAAAATTAATATCTACCGAATGCGTATTTCTATACATCATTACTATGATGGCCAGTCCCACACTAACTTCTGCTGCGGCTACCACCATGATAAAAAATACAAACAGCTGCCCGTCAATTCCCGCCTGTGATGTGGCGCCTTCGGCGCCGAGCCCGACCGAGTGGTGCATTTTTGAAAATGCAACCAATAACAGGTTCACGGCATTCAACATCAGTTCAACACACATAAAAACAATAATGGCATTACGGCGTGTTAACACACCGATGATACCGATGCTGAACAGGGTTAAACAGAGATAGATATAATATTGTATCGGCATTTTCTTTTACGCTTAATGCGGAACGCTTAACGCGAAACGCAATGTTTAATTATTATAATCAGCCCCAAGCGTTCGGCGTTAAGCCTTCAGCGTTCGGCATCAATTTATTTCTTTCCAATTACCACTGCTCCTACCATCGCGCTTAAAAATAAAACGCTGGTAATTTCAAACGGTACTACGTAATCGCTGAACAATGCTTTACCGAGATTTTTGATCAACCCGATATTACCACCTGATATGGCATTTCTTCCACCCATTTCAACCGCCTGTCTTGTGAGCGATACCAGCATCAATAAAAAACAGCCGCCCGAAATAGCGCCGGCAAATTTCATCCAGATATGTTTTTGCGGTTCAGTCTCTGCATTCAGGTTCATCAGCATGATCACGAACAGGAACAACACCATGATGGCGCCCGCATACACGATCAGGTTCACGATGGCAAGGAACTGCGCATTCAATAAAATATAATGCCCGGATATAGCAAAGAATACCGCTATCAGCCACAATACACTATGCACAGGATTCTTGCTAACCAATACCATAATGGCACTGAATACAGCAAGCGCAGAGAGGAGGAAGAATAATATTTCGGTCGTACTCATATTTTTAATTAATAATTAGTAATTAATAGTTAATAATTATTTACCGGTTTCCCAATTCTTAATTATTCATTCTTAATTATTAATTATGGATTAGCTGTTGTCGGTTCATGCAATCCGCGCGCTTTCGCGAATGCTTCGGGTTCTGTTTTTGGATCTGGTATCAGCAAATCCTGTTTTCCATAAATAAAACTTTTACGGCTGAAATCAGCTGGTGTAAATGTTTCACTTAAATAGATCGCATCTTTCGGGCAGGCTTCTTCGCACAAACCACAGAAAATGCAACGCAGCATATTGATCTCGTATTTAGCCGCATATTTCTCTTCACGGTATTTATTTTCTTCGCCGGGTAAACGTTCCGCGCCTTCCATGGTGATGGCTTCTGCGGGACAAGCTACTGCACACAATCCGCAGGCTGTACAGTTCTCGCGTCCTTCCTCATCACGGTTCAACACATGCAACCCACGAAATACGGGGCTGAAAGGCCTTTTCTGTTCCGGGTAACGAATGGTAGGCTGTTTCTTAAAAATATGGCTGAACGTAATAGCCATGCCTTTGAAGATAGCCGGCAAATACAAACGCTCCATGAAACTCATGGGTTTTTTATTTACCGTTCTTGCCCTGTTTGTTAATGCCTGCATATTTATTTGTCTTCTGCCTTTGCTTTCGCAGCGGCAAAAATATTTTTATAGATTATTGATACCAACTTTATCTCTTTACTCATCGTCCCTTGTGTCACTCACTTGTACGTCCGGCTCGCTATGGAACGTCATTGCGAGGCACGAAGCAACCTGTGTTACGAGTACCAGGTTGTCACCATTTGAGATCCTTTTACAAAAATGATCTCGCATAATCCGAGACACAGATTGCTTCGTGCCTCGCAATGACGCTCCCGACTCACGATCTCCCCTGCAACCACAATATCACCGCCCCCGTGATCAACATATTCACCAATGCCAACGGTATTAATTTTTTCCACCCCAGATTCATCAACTGGTCATAACGGAAACGCGGGATGGTCCAGCGGATCCACATGAATATGAAAATGAATATTACGATCTTGATCAGCAATGCTGCCACACCTAATATCGCTGCGAAGTTTGGCGTCAGCTTGCTTTCATCCAGGAAAGGAATATCATACCCGCCAAAGAATATACAAGCTATGATGGCGCTGCTGATTATCATGTTCACGTATTCAGCAAACAGATAAAATCCCAGTTTCATGGATGAATATTCCTGGTGATAGCCGAAGTTCAATTCATTCTCCGCTTCCGGAAGATCGAATGGCGTACGGTTACACTCGGCCATGGCACAAATGAAAAATATGATAAAACCCAATGGTTGATAAACCACGTTCCATACATGGCCCGTCATCTGTTGTTCAACAATTGTTTTCAAACTTAAAGAACCCGATATCATCAACACCGCGATCAATGATAATCCCATCGCCAGTTCATAACTGATGGCTTGTGATGCGCCACGCAATGCGGCCATCAAAGAAAATTTATTATTCGATGCCCATCCGCCGATCATAATACCATATACGCCCATGCTCACCACACCAAATACATATAAGATACCGATATTGATATCTGCTATCTGCAGATCTATCTTCCTGCCAAATAATTCTACATGGCTGCTCCAGGGAATGACAGCGCTTGTCATCAATGCGGCGGTCATTGCCATCACAGGGCCGAGTACAAAAAGAAATTTACTGGCAGAATTTGGAATGATCTCTTCTTTCATGATCAGTTTCAATCCATCTGCAAACGGCTGGAACAAACCAAACGGGCCCGCACGGTTAGGGCCTGGCCTGTCCTGCAATATCGCAGCAACTTTACGTTCTGCGAATGTGGTGTATAGTGCAATACCCAGGCTCGCAAAAATGATGATCGCGATCAGCGACAGTTTTTCGATGAATAATATCCAATCAATGGTAAGTAGTGTCATTTATTCAAAATCTTTTATCAATTTCTCAATTGTTGGTGTTAACGCAGGTACATTATTCACTGCAATATTCCAGATAGCATCATAATTAACTCCAAAGTACTCATGAACAATAATATGTCTTAACCCAATAATCATATTCCATTCAATATTCTGAACAGAGTCTTTTGTTTCTTTTGAAATATGATTCGCTGCTTCTCCAATTATTTCGATCCATTTAACAACTGCAATCCTTAGAACATGGTTCTTGATAAAACTTTCTTCTGTTTCACCAGAAATAGCAGATCTTATTTCGGTTATACATTCCAGTATATGCTGCAATCGTGCTTTATCTCCAATCTTATCTTTCATAGATAATGCTTTTGTCTCTATCTATAAAAGGTTTTATGTATTTGCTTTCCCAACCGGCACTCACAACATCTACTTTTTTATTTAATAAAGAGCCAAGTTCTGTATGCCAGCTAAAATACTGCCAACCTATTTTTGCATCGTAATCTATATCAACCAATACATCGACATCACTGTCTTCATCCGCCTCACCTCTTGCATAAGAGCCAAATAACCAAGCTTTCTTCACAGGCTTTTCTGCAAAGTATTCGCTGACTATTTTCTGTATCTGCTCTTTTGTAAGTATCACTATTAATCTTTGTTCTGATTAAAATCTGTTGAATGCGCCGGCCCATCTATCAAACTCAGTTCGATATTGGGTTTGTTCACTTCACTCACCGAATGAATATCCAGCATTACTTTCGGATGCCTGCCACTGTGTACCGCTTCAAAAATCTCTGTTGGTTTATTCAATCCCACATTTCCCTGGTAATGTCCTGCTGATATTACTGATTGGCGATTGATCTTTCTTGGTCCTTCTATCACCCAATCATTCGTATGTTTTTTATCAAAGCGGCATGTATTACAGATCCATGCGGGTTTGCCGTCTTCCAGGCTTTCCACTTCACCCCATTCATCTTTTCTCGCGGTTACGCGGAACACTTCATCGCCACGGTTCCATAAAGTTACTTTACCACTACAGGTTGGGCAATCGCGATGTGCATCCATCGGTTTTAAAAACCATACCCGATTTTTGAAACGGAATGTTCTGTCGGTTAATGCGCCTACCGGACAAACATCAATTACATTTCCGATAAAATCATTCTCCAAACTCTTCTCTATCATGGTTGCGATCTCTGAATGATCGCCCCTGTCTAAAATACCGTGTTCTCTTTTATTTGTTAACTGGTCGGCCACGTAAACACAACGGTAGCAAAGAATACAACGCGTCATGTGTAATTGTATGTAAGGACCGATATCATGTTTCTTAAATGTGCGGCGCTGGAATTCGTAGCGCGTACCTTCTTTACCATGATCATAACTCAGATCCTGTAAATGGCATTCACCGGCCTGGTCGCAGATAGGGCAATCGAGCGGGTGATTCAATAATAAAAATTCAACAACACCTGCACGTGCGTCTAATACTTTCGGACTGGTAATATTTTTTACTTCCATGCCATCCATCACGGTTGTTCTGCATGAGGCAACCAGTTTCGGCATCGGGCGCGGATCCTTTTCGGAGCCTTTGCTAACTTCTACCAAACAGGTACGGCATTTACCACCGCTGCCCTGCAACTTGCTATAATAGCACATAGCAGGCGGCGCTACATCTCCACCGATCTTGCGCGCAGCATTTAAGATCGTTGTTCCGGATGGAACTTCTATCGTGATGTTGTCGATGGTTACTTTAAAAAGTTGTTGTTCAGCCATAAGTCAGAAAAATCAAAATTAAAAAGTCAAAATTAAAAATCTAACAATGACCTATTTAGCGTTTACGATAATGGAAGCGATGATCTTTGATATCTCATCTGCTTCTTTGATCAACTCGTTCACTTTAGGCTTAGAAACATCGAGTGTATCTCTATTGAGACACAGCCAATGCTTTGTTTCGTTTGCCGATTTTAATGCGATTGCAAAGAAATTTTTCCAATCTTTCTTCGAAGAACCTGCTTTTCCTTCAACAACATTCGCCCCAATCGATGTACCGCTTCTTACAAGTTGATCAAATTAAGAACTATAAATCCTGTCATATTTACAATCTCCAACAAAGGCTATGATTTCTTTCGAAAAGAAAAAACATCTATGCCTGATATTATAAGGTTTTTCTCCTTCATTCAATTCAAAAGATTCAAATTCAGCGTCCATTTTTGAATTTTTACTTTTGAATTTTGAATTAACCAACTGGAACATGAATCGCATCCGCATAATGCGCCAATCCATAATTCCTTTTCACTGCTTCATCAGGATGAAATACATGCCACTCAAATTCATCCCTGAAATGCCTGATGGCTGCTGCTACGGGCCAGGCCGCTGCATCACCCAATGGGCAGATCGTGTTTCCCTCTATCTTTCTTTGTATATCCCACAACAGGTCGATATCACTTAATTTACCTGCGCCGTTTTCCAAACGTAATAATAATTTCTCCATCCACCCGGTTCCTTCGCGACAGGGTGAACACTGACCGCAACTTTCGTGGCGGTAGAAGCGTGCAAATGTATAGGTATTCTTTACTACGCACTGGTCCTCGTCCAACACAATAAAACCACCTGATCCCATCATTGAACCTGTTGCAAAACCGCCGTCACTCAAACTTTCATAATTCATGTAACGCGTTTCGCCTTTTGCGGTCTTTAATAATAAGTTGGCCGGCAAAATAGGAACGGATGATCCGCCGGGGATACAGGCTTTCAAACGTTTCCCATTCGGGATACCACCGCAATATTCATCGCTGTAAATAAATTCTTCTACGGAGATGGTCATATCGATCTCATAAACACCGGGCTTATTAATATTACCGCAGGCCGACATCAATTTCGTTCCGGTAGATTTTCCTACGCCGATCTTTGCATATTCTTCTCCACCCATATTGATGATGGGAACAACGGCCGCTAAAGTTTCTACATTGTTTACCACGGTAGGCCTCAACCAAACACCCTGTATTGCAGGGAACGGTGGTTTGATGCGTGGGTTACCGCGTTTGCCTTCGAGTGATTCGATCAGTGCGGTTTCTTCTCCGCAGATATAGGCACCGGCACCACGATGAACATAGATCTCACAATCAAAACCGCTTCCTAAAATATTCTTTCCGAGAAAACCATTGGCGCGTGCTTCTTCAATGGCGTGTTCTAAAATATCAACGATCCAGGCATATTCGCCACGGATATAAATATAAGTAGCGTTACTGCCGAGTGCGAAAGATGAAACGATCAATCCTTCGATCAACAGGTGCGGCAAAAATTCCATCAGGTACCTGTCTTTAAAAGTACCAGGCTCACTTTCATCTGCATTACAAACCAGGTGACGTGGTACGCCTTCGGGTTTGGCAATAAAACTCCATTTCATTCCCGCAGGAAAACCGGCGCCGCCGCGGCCACGTAAGCCACTTTTCTTTACTTCTTCAACAATAGCTTCAGGACCCATTTTGAAAGCTTTCTCCACACTGCGGTAACCGCCTTCACGACGGTATACATCATATGTGCGTATGCCTTCTACATGTGCTTTGTCTAATAATAGTTTTACACCCATATCTTAAAAGTTAAAAGTCAAAAGTTAAAAGTCAAAAACGGGCGACCTCTAATTTTTTACTTTTTAATTTTTACTTTTTAATTATTCTTCGCCGCATTTTTCCTGCACTCATCTATGATCGAATCCACTTTTTCTTTTGTCAGGTGTTCGCGGTATGTTTTGCCCAATTGCATCATAGGCGCATAACCGCAGGCGCCGAGACATTCCACTGTTTTTAAAGTGAACATTCCATCCGGTGTTGTTTCTCCTGCTTTGATGCCGAGTTTATCTGTGATGTAAGCAATAATATTATCACAGCCATTCAACATACATGGGCCCGTCTGGCAAACTTCAAACATATATTTGCCAACAGGTTTTAAATTGTACATGCTATAGAAAGTTGCCACTTCATACACTTCTATCGGTGCAATATGTAACAGCTCTGCCACATAATCCATTGTTTCTGTACTCAACCATCCACCGAATGTATCCTGCGCTAAATGCAAAACAGGCAACAACGCACTTTTCTGTTTCCCTTCCGGGTAATGAGAAACGAGCCTGTTGAACTCTGTTAATTGTGTATCGTTAAACTTCATCATATAAATCAAAAGTCAAAAGTTAGAAGTCAAAAAAGACCCCGAATTTTTTAATTTTTACTTTTTAATTTTTAATTACTAAGCGTCCATCTCTCCCGCAATCAGATTCAAACTACTCATTGTAACCACCGCATCACTCAACATTCCGCCGGTCACCAATTCAGCATATGCCTGGTAATAAATAAAACAAGGCCTTCTGAAATGTAAACGAAACGGCGCACGGCCACCGTCGCTGATCAAATAATATCCCACTTCACCATTGCCCCCTTCTACGGCTTTATACACTTCTCCTTTCGGCATATCCACTTCACCCATGATGATCTTGAAATGCCAGATCAATGCTTCCATTTTTGTGTACACATCTTTTTTCTCCGGCAAATAATATTCGGGAACATTGGCATGAAACACTTCCGCTTCTTCTCCTTTAAACTCCTGTATCTTTCTGTAAGCCTGCTGAATAATACTCAGGCTCTGCCACATTTCTTCATTACGAACGAGGAATCGGTCATAGTTATCACCTGCTGTTCCTACCGGTATGGTAAAATCAAAATCTTCGTAACTGCTGTAAGGTGTGTGAACGCGAACATCATAGTCAACACCTGCTGCACGTAAGTTCGGTCCTGTAAAACCATAGTTCAACGCGCGTTCTGCACTTATACCACCGGTGCCAATGGTACGTTCCATGAAAATTCTGTTGCGTGAGAACAGGTT
Source organism: Bacteroidota bacterium (assembly GCA_040388705.1). Classification (GTDB taxonomy): domain Bacteria; phylum Bacteroidota; class Bacteroidia; order Chitinophagales; family Chitinophagaceae; genus Sediminibacterium. Next base: position 42,129 of record JAZKBI010000011.1, read on the forward strand.
TTCAAATTCTTTTAATACTGCCGGATATTCTTTTAAGAATTTCTCGAGTTTCGTGAACGCTGTATTAGTGAAATTCCTTTCAAAACCGCCAATACGCCCAATATTAGTAGTAAGACGGGACCCACATACTTCTTCATATATTTCATAGATTAATTCGCGGTACTGCATCACGTACAGGAAGCCGGTGTATGCGCCTGTGTCAACACCCACAATAGAATTACAGATCAGGTGATCGGAGATACGTGCAAGCTCCATAATGATCACGCGCAAATAATCAACACGTTTCGGGGTTTCTACGCCCAATAATTTTTCGCAGGTTAAATGCCAGCCCATATTATTGATGGGGCTGCTGCAATAATTTAATCGATCGGTTAATGGAGTGATCTGGTACAAAGGCCTGCGCTCCGCTATCTTTTCAAATGCGCGGTGTATATAGCCTACGGTTGATTCAGTAGAAACAATCCGCTCGCCATCCAGTTCCATAATATTCTGGAACACACCATGCGTGGCAGGATGCGTTGGCCCAACATTCAATGTGGTTGTTTGCTTCTCTATCGAGCCTTCGGGCAGTTTGATATGGTGATGCTCTGGGGTCATTTATATTATCGGTCGTCTTTTAGTTAATTTGTTGTTTGTGGTTTGCAGTTTGTAGTTGGTGGTTACATATTCATGAACCACTAACTACAAACCACTAACTACAAACTGTTTCTATCGTCCAAACATCTCATCATCCTTATCCCTTCTTGTCTGGTCCTCCAATGGATATTCTTTTCTCATTGGGAAATAATCCATCTCATCCACATTCAATATTCTTTTCAGGTTAGGATGACCCACGAAATTCACTCCGTAAAAATCAAAGGTCTCACGTTCCATCCAGTTGGCTGCTGAAAATAATTTGGATGCGGTAAAAATATCAGGTTCAGAAATACTTGTAAACACTTTAAAACGGATGCGCACATTATCCTTAAGATTATGCAGGTGATATACCACCGCCAATTCGCGACCCGGCTGGTCTGGATAATTCACCGCGCAGAGATCAGTCAAAAAACGGAAATTCAATTCCGTATCATCAAACAGGAACTGTAATATTTTCAGGTTGCTTTCTTTGGATGCTTCAAAGGTTAGCATGCCATACGTATCTTCAAAATGGAAAACGGCGTCTCCAAATTTTTCTGTTAAGCGTTTTTGAATTGTTTCGTTGGTCATTTTCTTTCTTTGTCCATAGACCATAGTCCATGGTCCATAGTAAATACTTAGTTTTTATCCATGGACTATTGACCATGGACTATGGTTTACTCTATTCCATATCCATTCATCAGCGCCTTATACTGCTCGCTGTTTCTTCTGCGGATACTTTCCTGTCCTACCAGTTCCTGGATCTTCATAAAACCATCGAGGATGGCTTCGGGTCTTGGTGGGCAGCCGGGAACATATACATCCACAGGAATGATCTGGTCAATACCCTGTAAAACACTATAGGTATCAAAGATCCCACCGCTGGATGCGCAGGCGCCAACGGCCATCACCCAACGGGGTTCAGCCATTTGCAAATATACCTGACGAAGAACGGGGCCCATTTTTTTGGCGATGGTTCCCATCACCATTAAAAGATCACATTGACGCGGGGAGAAACCTACGCGCTCAGAACCAAACCGTGCAAGATCGTAATGCGAACCCATGGTTGCCATGAATTCGATACCGCAGCAGGAAGTGGCAAAAGGCAATGGCCATAAAGAATTCTTGCGGGCCAATCCAACCACATCGCTCAATCTTGCAGTAAAAAAACCTTCTCCCGCATATCCTTCGGGCGCTTCAACCGATGCTACTGCGTCTGCAACCTGCGCTTCTCTTGGATGAATATTAAAACGTACCGGACGTGACATAATTTTTAATTAGTAATGAGTAATTAATAATTAGTAATTAACGCTTTCAATAACTGCAGGTTCAACAATTACTAATTACTAATTGTTAATTATTAATTGGTTTTCCTAGTCTTCCCATGTCAGGGCGCCTTTCTTGATGATATAGATAAATCCGACCAAAAAGAACGCAACGAACATTAATACGGCACCAAACCCGTTCCAACCCAACTCGCGGAAATTGACCGCGTAGGGATAGAAAAAGATCACTTCCACATCAAATAAAACGAAAAGGATAGCCACCAGGAAATATTTGATGGCCATAGGCTGGCGCGCATTTCCATGGGTTTCGATACCGCTGGCAAAATTCTCCAGTTTATCCGCTGTTTTGCGTTTTGGGCCGACCCAGGCAGAAAATCCGATCATAGTGGCCACAAAACCAGCCGCAAAGATCAGTTGTACCCCTATCGGAAAGTAATTGGCCGCAGAATTAGATGCGCTCGCATCCGATAAAAAAGAAAGCCAGTTCATGAAAATCGATTAATGTGGCGCAAAAATACGTTAGTGAGGGATATAAAAGAAAAACTCCCCGATTATGGGGAGCATTTTCTTTTATTTTTTTATTTGCCTTTTCCTGCTGCGCCGCTTGCGCCGCCACCGGCTCCTTTTTTAACGGGCTGTGGTGGCTTGCTGAAATAGTCCTGGTATTTTAACATCGCAGCTTTTACATCCTGCGCAAATTTGTTATTCTGGTCTGCCGGATCGGGGTATTCTGCGATCACATCTTCTGCAAGTGTCAGCAGTTTTTGGGTAATTGCTAGGAATTCTACTACCTGGTCAGGTTTGGTGTTATCTGGCCTTACTTTCAGTTCTGGGTCTTTCTTCATGATATCCTGTTTTTTCAGGTATGACATGATCAACGGGTACTGGTTGCGGAACAACTCAGTTTTATATTTATCCTTTCCACCCATGGTCATATACATAGAATCCATAAACGAAAGGTTTTCGAAAAGGATACCGCCTACAGAATCAGGATCTGCACCAAAAGCTGCCCTTCTTAAGAAAGTATAAGGTTGCGGCTTATCAGGATAAGCTAACAGGTACTTTTTGGCCAGCACCAACGATGCCGGGTAGTCTTTGCTGTTCAATATAACGGTTGCCATATCATAATAGTCCTTTTCACTTGGGGCGCCCCCTTTCAGATCAACTCTTTTTTGCAACCATTTATATTGTTCTGCATAATTTTTTGCTTTTCCAAAAAGGTCTGCGGCCTGGGCCATATAGCCAAGTTTGTTCTGTTTTGAAGTGTCACTGGCAATCGCTTTTTCAAGATAGGTTACCGCCTGTGCTTCACTTCCCGGGAATTTCGAAAACACCTTTACAGCCAGATCATAATCGGCCGGATTAAGTTGATCCGCAGGCATACTGGCAAAATATTTTTCAAGCGAACTTTTTGCCTGTACAGAATCACCGGTTCTATCATAATTCAAAGCATACAACAGGTTCAATTTGGGCAGTGCTTTTGTTCCCACTGCTGCATCCAGTTCTTTTACTTTTGCGATTGATTCTGCATATTTTGCTGCACGAAACAGGTAATCTGCGAGATAGAGATCATTTTCCGGCAGTTTATCAGCATTAGCTACATATTTATCAAGATATTCTTTTGCAACGTTCACGTCCCTGTTTGCGTAATAGTTAAAGTACGCGATATACACTGGTGGGAAAGCCGGGTCTGCCGCGATAGCGTTATTAAAATTCTGCTCGAACAGGTCCTTGTTATTCTGGCTCTGATAGATCTTTCCGATACGGTAAAAAGCCCTTGCGTTTTTAGGATCGCGTGCAATGGCATCCTGGTAAGCTTTTACAGCTTCACCACCGTTCTCACCACCCATTTTCAGGTAGTTGATACCCATGTTAATCATGATATCAGGATTGGTAAGGTCGATCGCCGCCGCCTGTTTTAATTTATCAATGGCATACGCGTGATCGCCTGTACCACTTGGTACAAATGCATTGGAGCGGCCGATCGCATTCAGGATATCCGGGTTGGGTTTGCCTTTGTTCTTGCCTTTTGTTTCAGTGGTAGCTGTAATGGCCTGCTCGAATTTCTGTTTTACAGAATTCATATCGCCCCTTTCCAGCAATTCCACATGGCCCATACCTACCAGTAACCAGGCATCGCTGCCTGCTTCCTGTAGCCCTTTCCGGTAAAGCTCTTTAACTGCGGCTACCTGCTCCTTGGTTGGTGCTTCACCATCTGTGGTGAGCATGGATTGACCTAACCAGTAAATAGCCTGGGGATCCTTCGGATTGGCATCATACGCTTTCTGAAATGCTTCTTTGGCACTCTTGTTCTTTTCATAATTCAGGAATTTGATCCCAGCCGGTATCTGGGCCATCAAAAACTGCACAGCGAGCATTGCTGTTAACATCAGAGAAACGGTCTTCTTCATTTTTCAGTTTTTATAATTATAGTGTCAATCTCCATTTTTATTTTTCTCTTATCTCTCCTTTCCTGGTATTGAAACCCATTTTAGCAGGAACGAGAAACGATCTCCGGAAAATCAGCTGTCCTCTTTCCAGGCTCATGAAGTTCATAAAGCCTGTTCCGACGCCGGCAGAATTTTCTTTGAGTATATAATACAATGGCCGTGCCAATGGGTATTCTCCGTATGCCAATGATGCCTGCGAAGGCTTTGCATACAGTTCTTTCTCTTCACATTTAACACATTCGATCAAAGCGGTGCGTATCTTTTTAAGGTACGCCTGCTGTTTAAGGTCATAGCTATCACCTATCCAGCTTAAGCCGATAAAACCGATCAGGTCAGGATTATTGGATACAACATCAAGTACTTTCTCACTTCCTTCCGCAGCTACTACATTACTGCCAAGCGGGGTGCCCCGCAATATACTATCCTGTAGGTAACGAACAGTGCTGGTTGCATTCTTTCCGTCCATTACTGCCGTCATTTTATTTTTTCCGCTAAGGATATCTTTCAACTGTGCAATGGTAAATACACTGTCTTTCGATTGCCTGTTCACGATCACCACTACAGCATCATACGCCAATATACCATAGGTAGGTTTGAATCCAAGATTATTTTTGTATTGATCCTCTTCCTTTTCATTTAACCCTTTGGCTACGATGATCATGCGCGTACTATCAGACTGCAGATCCCGTAAACAGGCTGCTTCGGATTTGTAAGAAACATGGATCGTTGTATTTGGAAAAGAGGCATGATGAACACTTAACTGTTCTTCGATCACCGGCTTAAAACTTTCGTCTACGCTGATATTGATCGTACCTTTTGAAGAGGTTTCTCGGTCATCCTCTTTTTTATCTGTCCCGCAAGAAACAAAGAACATCGCTGCCACCAGTAAGCTGCTGTATAACACTCTCATTTTCATCTTAATAGTTGCGCTTAATGCCCCGGTATAAACGAAAGCCACCATACAACACACAAAGACCGCCAAAGAAATACCTGAAAAAGTCATTCTCCTTATCCAGCAATTGTTCAATATGTAATTGCTCTGCAAATAGCAGTATAACTGCCATTCCCAATATTACCAAAGAGATGGTGATGTCGTAAGACATCCGCATCATGTTATAACTTTTCTTCTGTTTTACTCTGAATTCGTTTTCCATGTTGTAACATCCATTAAACAGGGATGGGCAATTTAGTTAATAATTTTATTTGTGTCCAATAATTGTGACGGTCAATTTGAAACAATTCAACGGATCACTTTACGATAAGATGCCCGGCAGCATGATTTCCATAAATAACCGTGCCAATGCTAATGAATGTTAGCATGCGTTTAACAGGTTTGCAAACGTTCGCAGGCGGAATAATAATGGTTACCGATCAGTATCTTTGCCACATGAAAATATTGATGGTATGCCTGGGTAATATCTGCAGGAGTCCATTGGCGGAAGGAATATTACAACATAAAGCAAACGAAGCGGGATTGGATTGGGTGATAGATAGTGCGGGCACGGGCGACTACCATATTGGTGAGCAACCACATAAGCTCTCTCAAAAAGTAGCCCTCTATAATGGTGTTGATATCTGTAACCAAAGATGCCGGCAATTCACGAAAGAGGATATAAAGATGTTCGACAGGATCTTTGTGATGGACCATGACAACCTTAACGAGGTGAAAAGAATCACTAAAGACGCCTGGAACGAAAAGAAAGTGAGCCTGATATTGAATGAGTTGTATCCCGGAGAGAACAGGGAAGTGCCTGATCCGTGGTATGGAACAGAGAAAGATTATCATATTGTGTTTGAGATGCTTGAGAAGGCCTGCACGAAAATCATTGACAACTACAAGGCTGTATAATTCAAAAGTCAAAATTAAAAAGTCAAAAAAATTGTCTCACTTTTGACTTTTTAATTTTGACTTTTTACTTGTTTTAACCTCTTTAACCTTTACCATCTGTAATGAGCAAACCCGGCTTACCACAAGGAACCAGAGATTTCAGCGCCGCTATTGTACGCAAACGCAATTATATTTTTCAAACGATCCGTTCCGTATTTGAACTGTATGGTTTTCAACCGCTGGAAACGCCGGCGATGGAGAACCTTGATACGCTGATGGGCAAGTATGGCGAAGAAGGAGACAAACTAATCTTCAAGATCCTGAACAATGGGCTGGACAATGCTGATAAACAAAGCCAGGTAAAAGAAGATTTTGAAAAAGTATTAGCAGGAAAGAATACAAAAGGCATAACAGAAAGGGCCTTACGTTATGACCTCACCATTCCTTTTGCACGATATGTGGCTATGAATTACGGGCAGTTAACTCTTCCTTTCAAACGCTACCAGGTGCAGCCTGTATGGCGCGCCGACCGGCCGCAGAAAGGGCGTTACCGTGAATTTTACCAATGTGATGCAGATGTTGTAGGAAGTAAAAGTTTATTGAATGAAGTTGAACTGGCAGGTATCTACAGCGAAGTATTCAGGCAATTGGGGGTGCCGGTAGAGATACATATTAACAGCCGGAAAATATTGGCCGCACTCGCAGAACTCAGTGGTGGTGCGGATAAAATGACAGATATCACGATCGCGATAGATAAATTAGATAAGATCGGACTGGAAAAAGTAAAAGCAGAATTGTCTGGAAAAGGGTTAACAGAAGAACAGATCAGCACTATCGAAAAATATCTTTCCATTGAAGGAACGAATGCAGAAAAGATAACTGCGTTAAAAACGCTGATCGGTAATAACGAAACAGGTTTAAAAGGAATTGAAGAGATCGAATATATACTCAACTATCAAACCAACAACCCACAGCTCGTAACGGACTTCACACTCGCAAGAGGCCTGAATTATTACACGGGTATCATCTTCGAAGTAAAAGCGATTGGCGTTCAAATGGGCAGCATCGGTGGTGGCGGGCGTTATGATGATCTGACCGGTTTGTTTGGTGTGCCGGATGTTCCGGGTGTGGGTATCAGTTTTGGTGTTGACAGGATCTATGATGTGATGGAAGAACTGAAATTATTTCCTGATGAAGTACAGGCGGGCACGCAGGTATTATTCTTCAATCTTGGTGAAGCCGAAAGTAAAACAGCTTTTGGGCTAATGCAGCAATTAAGAAGTAAAGGAATCAGTTCTGAACTTTTTCACGAGCAGACAAAGTTTGATAAGCAATTCAAATACGCTGAAAAAAAACAGATCGCATACGTAGTTATTCTTGGCAGCGAGGAATTGGCAGCAGGAACCTGCGTGGTGAAAGATCTGAGGAAGAGTGAACAGCGAACGGTCTTACAAAAAGATCTACCTGATCTTCCTTTTTGAGATTTTGAAATTGGGAAATTTTGAAATTGTTTTGAAATTCCAAAATCTCTCAATTCCAAAATTTCCCAATAAGTTTGTGGCATAATTTTTTCTATTGGAGAATACAAAAGGGAATATGAAAAACATCGTGTTGTTTACCATTACTGCGCTGTTTGTATTGGCATCCTGCAGTAAAAAAACACACCCGGAAGTCAGCACACCGATCAAAAAATCTGAAAAACCTGCACAATCCACTGTTAAGGCCGATAAAGAAGCGGAAATAATCATCCCTGAAAAACTGCCTCCTGTTACAACTACCGAACCTGCAGCCGCTCCGAGTTTTTCAACGCCGCTGATCGTGATAGATGAGGCAGGAAAGGTCATTACCCCGCGCGAAAAATTACCGGAGGATATTGCTATTAAGGTCGACTATAAAAAAATCACCCATTCATTTACCCCCGAGCAAAGAAAGAACCTGATCTACCGTTTTAAAATGGTTCCGCCAAGGGTTCTGTTCGTACCCGAAAACCTCGCTTCTAAAAGTGCAAGAGGTACCTATGTAGTTTACAAGAAAAAATTCTGGTATTGGAAGAAGGAGGATGCTTTATTTCACCTTGATGAAACGTACTATCAGTAAGAAAGCTACGAGCTTTGAGCCGTGAGCTATGAGCCTTCAAATTTGAGATGCGCTAACAATTTTCAGACTCTGGCTCGTAGCTAAAAAGGCCGGATACATGATCCGGCCCTGGCATATCGTCAAGCAATCCTATCGGACAAAAAATGTAATAAACGAATGGTTTATTACAAACTCTTTTTTCTGAAGTTGTATCGAAGCTGTTTCAACGGTTTTAGTGCCCTCGAGCAGGTAGCCTCTTGCATCAACACTTACACCAATTATTTTTTTGTTGGCATCGCGGTTGAACTTTGCAGTACCATTGAACGAAGTAATATTATACAGATCTTCTTTCTCCTTATCTTTTATTAAAGGCGATGTGCCCGCGGCTGAGGTCATCGTTAAAGCGCCATCTTCCAGTTTAACTACTACATTGGGTATTACACTTCCATCCGGGAACACATATTTACCCGCGTATTCTTTCAAAACAGATGAATCCTTTGCCCCTTCCTGCGCCTGGGCGATCATAAAAAAACAGCATAAGAAACCAGTTAACAGGAAGCTTTTTTTCATGCATTGCATTTTTAGCACACACAAAATAATCTTATTTGATATATCAACCGTTTTTGCTGGGCTTAAAATATGCTTATGGTTTCACGCAAACCTGCCTGTCTTTTAAAAATTCATTGCGTGGAGATGGTGCTTCATATGCGCAACATAATCGCAGATCAGCCATGCAAGGGTTTGGGTGCCGGTTTGGTTGTATTGGGGTTGCACTTCATAAGAAAGCTTGTCAGCAGGAATTCTATCCACAACAAAAATGATCTGCCGGTTCAGTGCCTGCCATAAATTGAGCAGGTGATCCAGGGGAAGTTCCTGGTAGCTGTTCACTTCCATCAATCCATCCTGTTTGTAAGAAATGATGGTGTAAGGCTGGTCAAGCAATTGCGCATCTGTGAAACGTTTCAGGTTATTGATGGCTGAATCAATCAGGTGGCCCAATACCTGCTGCCTGCTCCATTTGCCGGGTGCGGGATGTTGCAGTAATTCATCAATTGCCAAGCTTTCATATTTTTTTCTTAGTTCGGGGATCAATTTGCCAAGCTGCTTCATTGCATCCTGCACATCGGTTTCTCTTTCCTGTAAAAAGCCTTTATCCTGCCACATAATTTTTATTTAAATCTTGCACATAGTCGCTCGGCTCCTGCCGGGTGACAACTATCCAAGGCCGCTGGCCTTAATAATAAACTACAGTCCTTCATAGATCACCGCAGCTCCCTGCCCTACTCCCACGCACATTGTAGCCAATCCATATTTTGTTTTCTCCCTGTTCATCTCATGTAATAAAGTAGTGGAAATCCGAACGCCGCTGCAACCCAACGGGTGCCCTATCGCAATTGATCCGCCATTCACATTTACCTTACTGCTATCAAGATCCAGTTCTTTGATGCAGGCAAGGCTTTGCGAGGCGAATGCTTCATTCAATTCAACCAGTCCAAGGTCATCAGCGGTTAAACCCGCACGTTGCAATGCTTTTGTTGAAGAAGGCACAGGCCCCATGCCCATGATCGCCGGGTCAACGCCCGCAACGGCCATACTTACAATTCTTGCGATGGGTTGCAGGTTAAATAATTTCACCGCTTCTTCACTCGCCAACAACATAGCCGCTGCACCATCGTTAATGCCCGATGAATTACCGGCTGTTACCGTTCCGTCTTTTGCAAAAGCAGGTTTTAATCCTGCGAGTTTTTCGAGGGAAGTTTGTCTGGGGTGTTCATCCTGGTTGAACCAGGTGATTAAACGGTCGCTGATCATTTCAATAGCTGTGATCTCATTATCCCATTTACCCGCTGCCAATGCAGCAAAATATTTTTCCTGTGATGACAAAGCAAATGCATCCTGTTCTTCACGACTGATATCCCAATCCCTTGCTACATTCTCCGCGGTTTCACCCATGCTGAAGGGATGATACATTTCTGCGAGTCTTTTATTCGTAAACCGCCAGCCAATGGTGGTATCGTATGTTTCAATTTTTCGGTTCCACGCGCCCTCGCTTTTGGCGGTAACAAAAGGCGCGCGGGTCATGCTCTCCACGCCGCAGGCGATGTATAACATTCCTTCATTACACATGATGGCGCGGGCAGCATCCATTACCGCCTGCAGGCCGCTGGCACATAAACGGTTCACGGTATTGCCGGCTACATTCACGGGCAGACCGGCCAATAATGCGGCCATTCTTGCTACATCACGGTTATCTTCCCCTGCCTGGTTGGCGGCGCCGGCGATCACATCTTCGATCTGTGCTACATCAATTCCTTCATTTCGCTGCAATAAAGCACTGATGGTATGCGCCAGCAGGTCATCGGGGCGGATGGAACTCAATTTACCACCGTAACGGCCGATAGGTGTGCGAACTGCATCAATTACATAACATGTTTTCATATAGATACCTATAAAATCAGTGGTGCAAGATAAAGCTTGTACAACATACTTAATACCCGTTTAAAAGATGGTGTGTTTAGTGCGTCAAATACTTAAATAAAATGGGTGTTTTATACTATAAGTCTGTAGAAATAGCTGATGAGATTTGTACGACAAAGTCGAAAATCGAGTTGGATTTTAAACCCGTCGAATTCGACGGGTTTAATAAATAAAAACATGGCAAAAAGTAAAATCATAACAGTTAAAGATTTTGAGATCGTACTTTATACACAAAACAATGAAGACTTCATTTCTTTAACAGATATGGCGAAGTTTAAAAATGCCGAAACCACGGGCCTGGTAATTTCACACTGGCTAAGAACGCGATATACTGTTGAATTTATGGGCTTATGGGAAAAAATGAACAACCCATTTTTTAATGTTACCGAATTCGGTAACATTAAAAATGAAAGCGGAAGCAATGGTTTTGTATTATCTGCAAAACAATGGATTGAAAAGACTAAGGCAATTGGTATAATCTCAAAACCGGGCAAATATGTGGGCGGCACTTTTGCCCATAAGGACATCGCTTTCGAATTTGGGTCCTGGATCTCACCCGAATTCAAATACTATCTCATCAAAGAATTTCAACGCCTCAAAGAAGATGAAAACAACAGGCTCAAACTTGAATGGAACCTGAAACGGACGCTATCCAAGGTTAATTACCATATACATACAGATGCAATTAAAGAAAATCTGATACCAAATGAGCTGAATAAATCTCAGATCAACTTTGTGTATGCCAACGAAGCTGATTTACTTAATGTAGCCTTGTTTGGCGTGACTGCGAAACAATGGAGAGAAGCATACCCGAAAACAGAAGGTAATATAAGGGATTCGGCAACTATTGAACAGTTGGTTGTATTGTCCAATTTAGAAAGTATTAATGCATTTCTAATACAACAGGGCCAGCGGCAACCGGAAAGATTAAAGCAGCTCAACACCATTGCCATCACTCAAATGAGATCATTGGTTAACAGCAGGCAAGCAAAGAAACTGAAATGATAAGATAGAAGAATTGTGAGCACTATTATGAATATTTTATGAATGAATTACAGCTGGCTCACCGTAGACAAAGGGATATACGTGTCTAAGGCGCTATCTTTGCAGAATGAATACCCCTTTACCCAATATACGCCATCTCGGCGTGGCTGATCTTGAAGCATATTTTGAATCCATCGGCGATAAGAAGTTCCGTGTAAAACAGGTGCATGAATGGATCTGGCAAAAACACGCACATAGTTTTGAGGATATGACCAACCTGAGCAAGGACCTGCGTACCAAACTCTCTGAAAATTTTTCCCTGCCTGCTTTAAAAATAGATGCTACCCAGTTCAGTGATGACGGGACCGTTAAAAGCCGTTTTAAAACCTTTGACGGGCACCTGATCGAAGGCGTATTGATCCCTACGGAAGAACGCAAGACCGCCTGTGTCTCTTCCCAGATCGGCTGCAGTTTGAGTTGCAAGTTCTGCGCTACCGGTTATATGGACCGTAAACGTAACCTTACTTACGACGAGATCTACGACCAGGTGGTCATGATCAACCAGCAAAGTGAAAAGACCTTTGAAAAGAAACTGACCAATATCGTTTTCATGGGAATGGGTGAGCCATTGATGAATTATGGCAATGTGCTGAAAGCCATTGAACGGATCTCTGCCGAAGATGGTTTGTTCATGAGCCCAAAAAGGATCACCGTTTCAACGGCAGGGGTAGCCAAGCAAATAAGAATGCTGGGTGACGATAAAGTTCGTTTTAAGCTGGCGCTTTCCTTACATGCGGCCAATGATGCGAAACGTAACCAGATCATGCCGATCAACGAGACGAACAATATTAAAGTGTTGACTGAGGCGCTTAATTATTTCTACAAACAAACAGGCAATGAGATCACACTCGAATATATCCTGTTCAAGAACCTGAACGATTCTGATAAAGATGCGGAGGAATTGACAAGAGTTTTCCGCCAGATACCTGCCGACCTCGTAAATATCATAGAATACAACCCGATTGATGCTTTCCGATTCACGAAGCCCGATGAAGAGGGGATCCAGAACTTTATGGGTATCCTGGAAGCCAATAAAGTGAATGCCCGCCTGCGCCGGAGCCGGGGAAAGGATATTGACGCGGCTTGTGGACAACTGGCTAACAAGGACAAACACTAAATACAGTATTTTACACAAATAACGATGCGGCCCCTCCAGGCTGCATTTTTTTTGCCCAGTGTATCTGTTAAGAGCTGGCATGTTTTTTTAACATTCATGAGAAAATCTGATCGGTATGCAAAAAATATTTCTACTCTGTTTTATCATCGTAGCGCCTTTAACAATTGTTTTGATCACCTGTTTAAACCTGTTGGATCGATCATGGTCTTATATAAGAGCAAAATTATAAAAGATCATGAAGAAACTTTTTATCGCAGCAACAGCCCTACTCCTTGTAGCGGGCTCATTGCAGGCACAAACAAAAGAGGACAGGAAAGCAACTCATCACAAAAATCTTGGCGCTAAAAAACAATTCGCTAATATCAATTTAAGTGATGAGCAAAAAACAAAAGCAAAGGAACTGAACGAAGGCTACCAGAAACAATTCGCAGAGCTGCGTAAAAACACCAGCATGACTGTTGGCGACTACAGGGCAAAAACAGCTGCTCTGAAAAAAGAGCAGCATGAAAAATTCCAGGCATTACTTACATCTGAGCAGAAAACACAAATGGCTTCGCAAAGAAAAAATGCGCAGCAAAAAATGAAAGACGGCCAGGCAAAGCGTTTTGACAAAATGAAAACGCAGTTAGGGTTAAGTGATGAACAGTCAAAAAAACTCAAAGAAAGCCAGGCAGGGTTCCAAGATAAAATAAAAAGTATCCGCGAGAACAAAGAATTATCTGACGATCAAAAAAGAGAGCAGGTAAGGACCATTTCAAAAAAGCACCATGAACTATTGAAGTCTGTTTTAACCCCTGAGCAATTACAAAAGATGAAAGGCGGCCGCAAAGGCAAGGGCATACAGGCAGAAAAATAAAGCAAGCAGGGTTTCGATGAATACAGCTGAGAAGCGGGCAAATGCCTGCTTCTCTTTTTTTTGGCTACCTTTGCGGCTCCTGTTGCAAAACAGCATAAATACATTACATGAAAAAACAACGTACAGACAACTTCGACAAGTTTGCCAACCAGACCAAGGGCAGCGCCATAAAAGAAGCTTACCGCCAGGAAAAGAAAAAGAACAAACTGGAAGCACGCGCCGCAGGCGAAGAACTGCGCAGAAAGAAGATCGAAAAGATGCGCGGCATTACTCCCGAAAAGGAAGAAAAACCACAGGCGGCAAAATTCAGGTCGCAGGATAAAGGTAAACCTGGTGTGCCGACTAAGAAATTCGAAGTTAAAAGTCAAAAGTCAAAAGTTAAAACCGAGGGTCCGGATAAAACACAAGGTGCCGGCGTCGGGCTCCAAACCACAAACGCCAAACCACAAACCACAAACGCTTCAGATCAAATGCCCCTCAACAAATTCATCGCACACGCCGGTGTTTGCGGAAGAAGGGAAGCTGCTGAATTAGTGAAAGAAGGAAAAGTAACGGTTGATGGTGATAAAATATTTGAACCTGGTTATAAAGTAAGTGCTGCCAATAAAGTGATCGTAAAAGGCAAACAGGTTTTCCTGCAAAGAAATTCTGTTTACATACTGTTGAATAAACCGAAAGATTTTTTAACTACGTCTAATGATCCACAGGGCAGAAAAACAGTATTGGATCTTGTGAAACAGGCAACACCCGAAAGAGTGTATCCCGTAGGAAGATTGGACAGGAACACCACCGGTGTGCTGATACTCACCAATGATGGTGAACTCGCACAGAAATTAACACACCCTTCGTTTGAGATCAAGAAAATTTATGAAGTAACACTTGATAAGGTCGTTAGTAAAAAGGATCTTGAATCGATCATAGAAGGCATCACGCTCGAAGATGGATTTATACAGGCCGATGCTGTTGGATATGCTGATGCAAAGGATAAAACGGTTGTGGGTATTGAAATACACAGCGGGCGTAACCGCATCGTTCGTCGCATATTTGAACATCTTGGCTATGATGTAAAAGCACTTGACAGGGTGATGTTCGCCAACCTCACCAAGAAAAATGTAGAACGCGGCAAATGGCGTTTTCTGCAGGAGAAGGAAGTGCGTTTATTAAAGTTCATGAACCAATCATTCCTGAGAAAAAATAAGAGCGCAGAAAAAGCGAAAGCCGTAGAGAAAAACGTAAGTGAAGACTAAGTCAAATTTTGGAAGTTTGGGATTGGGAAATTGGGAAATTTCTTTCGGAGCTGGCACTCCTATCAATTCCAAAATTTCCCAATTTCAAGATTTCCCAATCCCCTTAATTCTCCCATGCAATTAGATATCATTTTTGAGAACGACCAGTTCATTGCCGTCAACAAACCCTCTGGCTTGCTTAGTATTCCTGACAGGCTGGGACAGGAAGTATCATTGAAGGATCTGTTGAAAGAACGATACGATGGCATTTATACTGTGCACAGGTTAGACAGGGACACCAGCGGTGTTATTGTATTTGCAAAGAGCGAAGAGAGCCATAAAGATCTTTCGATGCTCTTTGAAGGAAGGGAAATGGAAAAATATTATGTTGGATTGGTGTATGGCAACATGATGAATGCATCAGGAAGCATCGATGCACCGATCATGGAACATCCGGGCAAGGCAACAAAGATGATGACGCACGCAAAAGGAAAATTTTCGTTGACCGATTACGAGGTGCTTGAATCTTTCCGGTTATTCTCCTGGGTACAATTCAGGATACATACAGGCCGCACACACCAGATCCGTGTTCATATGCAACATATCGGCCACTCCATTGTATGCGATGAAATTTATGGTGATCCGAAACCTTTGTTGTTATCCTCACTCAAGAAAAATTTCAAACTTTCTAAAACGGCTGAAGAAGAAAGACCGGTGCTGTCAAGACTGGCACTTCATTCTTATCGGCTAAAGTTTACTTTACATGGGGAAGACTTTGACCTGGAAGCTGCTATACCAAAGGATCTGCGGGCTGTGTTACAGCAGCTACGGAAATGGAAGGGATGATCGAATATTGATTTACGAATACTGAACAAGGAATGTCGATGTAGGCAGATCATCATTCAACATTCCTTGCTCAATATTCATTATTGGTTTTTATATACCACCCCATTCTTCATCACAAACCCAACTTTACTCATACTCTTCACATCTTTCGTAGGATCGCCATCTACAGCAATAATATCAGCCAGCTTATTTTTTTCTATCGTACCCAGCCGGTCATCACCTAAGAGATCTGATGCATTTAATGTTGCTGCGCGTATGGCTTCGAGGATGGGCATTCCTGCTTCTGTCATGTAAATGAATTCCATCCAGTTCTTGCCGTGTGCATATACGCCTGCATCGGTACCGAATGCGATCTTTACACCTGCTTTGTAGGCAGCCGCAAATGTTGCCTGTATTTTAGGGCCGATGGCCAATGCCTTGGGTGTAACGATGTCTGGAAAATACCCTGGCTTCAATGCAGAATCCGCAACAGATTTTCCGGCGATGATGGTGGGTACAAAATAGGTTCCCATCTTTTTCATAAGGGTCATTGCTTCCTCATCCATATAAGTCCCGTGTTCGATCGAGTTAACACCTGCGCGGATAGCACGCTTCATAGCTTCGGCACCGTGACAGTGTGCGGCAACTTTAAATCCATAATCTTTTGCTGTCTCAACAATAGCTCTCATTTCTGCTTCCGTAAACTGGGGATTCTCTCCACTCTTCGCCACGCTTAATACACCACCCGATGCAGTGATCTTGATTACATCACTTCCCTCCTTGTAACGCTGGCGAACCGCTTTGACACATTCCTCCACACCATTTACTACGCCTTGTGCAGGACCGGGATCGCCCATGATCTCTTTTTTGTAACCATTGGTAGGATCACCATGGCCGCCTGTGCTGGCAATTATTTTACCGGCTGTAAATATGCGCGGGCCAACAATCAATCCTTTATTGATGGCATTGCGTAAAGAAATATTTACACCGCTTCCACCAAGATCGCGAACGGTTGTAAAACCAGCCATCAAAGTCCGATCAGCGAATACGACAGATTGAAAAGCATAATCAGCGGGATTGAAAGTGAATGTTTCCATGTACTTGTTCGGATTGGTCTCACTCTCCATGTGTACATGCATATCGATCAACCCCGGCATCACGGTTTTATTTTTCAGGTCGATTATTTTGTCGTTGGAAGATGCAGAGGAATAACCTTTTTGCACATCGGTTATTTTATTTCCGTCAATTATAACGGACATCTCTTTTAACACCTGCAGGGTCCTTACATCTACCAGTTGCCCGCAATAAAGAATGGTGCGCTGGGCGTTTATGATATTCATTGCCGATACTGCAAGCAGTAATAAAAACAGCTTTCTCATAGCATTAATTTGCAGTAAGATAGGAAAAATGGGAACGCGGATGACACGGATGTTACGGATCTACGCGGATTTTTAATCATTGGTTTTATCCGTGCTATTCCGCCTAATCCGCGTCATCCGTGTGCCATCCTTCGCTAAAATAAAAAGACCGTCTCTCTCGAAACGGCCTCTTAACACGTACAAAAAATGAAAGCTATTTATTCGGTTGCGGTGTATAACGCAGGTAGGGTTTTACCACGTTCACACCTTTCGGGAATTTCTTGATGGCTTCTTCTGTGCTCACTGCCGGAACAACAATCACGTCTTCACCTTCTTTCCAGTCAGCTGGTGTGGCTACACTATAGTTAGCGGTCAACTGCAGCGAATCGATCACACGCAGCACCTCAACAAAATTGCGGCCGGTGGATGCAGGATAAGTGATCATCAGTTTTACTTTTTTATCGGGCCCGATAATAAACAATGAACGAACCGTAAAGGTTTCCGATGCATTGGGGTGAATCATGCCGTATGTATTCGCGATGCTTTTATCCTGGTCTGCTATGATCGGGAAACCAACGGTTACATTTTGTGTTTCATTGATATCATTGATCCAGCCATGGTGCCTGTCGAGGCCATCCACGCTCAGTGCCAGTACTTTTACATTGCGTTTTTCAAACTCAGCCTGCAAAGAAGCCGTTTTACCCAATTCTGTCGTACATACAGGCGTATAATCAGCCGGGTGCGAGAACAATACGCCCCAGCTATCTCCCAAATATTCATAAAAATCAATTTCACCAACACTGGTTTGTGCTTTGAAGTTGGGAGCGATGTCCCCTAAACGTAAACTCATAATTTTTAATTTTGAATGGCAAAAATAAGTATTTCCTATTAAAACAGTAGACTAATTTTTTTTATGGTGCAAACTGCCTTTTGAAAGATTCGGTTCCTGCTTTTTAGCCTTGGCATTGGCATTCACTGTTCTTGCTTTTTTCAACAGGGTTTTACCATACCTGTTCTTCACATCATCAATAGCCTTGTACAAATTATTCTTTTTTTCCGCATCGTCAAATAAGCTGCCCTGAACGGCATGATTGGTAAGCTCGCTTAAACGCACGCCAAGTAATCTTACAGGTTTTCCTTTTCGGTAGAGTTTATGGAACAGGTCGATCGCAACAGGTATCAGTTCATCATCGCGAAGCGTATAATCAATCGTTGTCTGGCGTGAAGTAGTTTCAAAATCCGGGTAGCGGATCTTTACGGCAATACACCCGGTCAGTTTTTCATCCTGCCGTAATTCGTATGCGATCTTTTCTGTCATGCGCACCAATTCACTCAGAAGAAATGAGGTATCTGATACATTTTCCTCAAATGTATTTTCAGTGGAGATAGATTTTGCTTCATGATAGGCATGTACTTCACCGGTATGTATTCCCTGCGATTTTTTCCAGAGATCAGCGCCTGATTTTCCTAGTTTTTTTTCAAGTAATGCAACCGGCGTTTCACTCAAGTCCTTAATGGTATGAATACCCATGGCCTTTAATGAGAGGAACATATGTTCACCAACACCTGAAAATTTATTTACAGGTAATGGTGCAAGAAATTCTTTCTCCATACCGGGCTGCACAAAAAGATAGCCATTGGGTTTTGCCTCATCGGTTGCGATCTTGGCCACCATTTTATTTGAGGCGAGTCCGAATGAAATTGGCAACTGCGTTTTTTCAATGATCTCGGCACGCAGGTCGATCGTCCATTTCAAAGGGTCAAAGAATTTATCCATCCCCGTGATGTCAATATAAAATTCATCGATGGATGCTTTTTCAAACAAAGGCGCTTTGGCTGCTATGATCTCAGTTACCCAGCGTGAGTAATGACTGTATTGTCCGCGTGTTCCCCGAACCAGTATTGCATGCGGACATAATTTCATGGCCGTCTTCATCGGCATGGCACTATGCACACCAAACTTGCGCGCCTCGTAGCTACAGGTGGTCACCACACCACGGTCGCGCGAGCCGCCCACGATCACAGCCTTTCCTTTAAGTGTAGGATCGATCAGCATCTCAACACTTACAAAAAAAGAGTCAAGATCAAAATGGGCAATATAACGCTGGGGTGCTTGCATCGGGTTAGCAAGTTATCTAGAATTAGCGGATTGGTGAATTACGGATTGACGGATTTAAAAATCCAATTCGTTAATTCACTAATTCGTAATTCGCCAATCGCTCACGTCTGCGGGCATGGTATCGGTCGGCTATACATCAACGAAGATCGGGTCAACGCAATAGAAGTGTCTGCCCTCTTTTTTCCACAAGGCTTCCGTCATTTGCTGTACCCACGGCTATCCATATATAAATGGACATTGGTTGCGGTGTTCCGTTCATGCTTCCGTTCCATCCCCTATCGGGGTTCGTGGTTTCAAACATCAATTGGTTATACCGGTTGAATATCCTGAAATATTTGAATGTTTTAATACCCGCGATATATGGATACAGAATATCGTTTATGCCATCTCCATTCGGTGTGAACGATTTAGGAACCATGATATCCACCAGGTTTCTGTCGAACACTCTCACCAGCAATGAATCCGTTGTAATACATCCTCCCGGTGAAATAAGGTTGATATAGTATTGCTGCGTTGCAGATAAATTAAAATTCACTGATGCACTATCCGGCAGATCTATCCCCCTGCTCGGGTTCCATCGATACCGGTAACCCGGCAGGCGTCTTACACTGAGCGGTGTCAGCTCAGTTTGGTAGGCGCTCACAGAAGGCATGAGAATACCAGGTATCGGATACTGAACAGTGATCGTGCTATCTATCGAGGTAGCATAAGCCGGGCAATAAGATTGCGAGGCCGTTAGCCTGAGATGGTGATCACCACCCCTGAGATAAGTATGCACACTATGAAATGTTGCGGCACTGGTGGTATCACCAAAATCCCATGTCCATTGGGTCAATCCCAGATTCGATGTATCTGTAAGGTTTGTAAACTGCGCCGGTGTATTGATGCAATAAGTATCGTACCTGAATTTTAAAACAGGTTGCATGATATAAGAAAGCGTAACAGATGTTCCCGCAGTATCTACGCATCCATATTGATTGGTAAGCCGCGCATTGTATTTGCCTGCCTGCAAGGTTGCAATACTGTCGCCCGTTGCCCCTGCAATAGGTGCTCCGTTAAAGGTCCATTGATAGGAAAGCAGATCTGTAGCAGATAAATTACTTACAAATAAAGTATCCAGGATATTATTACAGATATAAGCACCGTGTATCGAATTAACCACGCCAACAGGTAATGGATTTACTCTCTGAACAAAAACCGCGGTATCCACCGAATTAAAACAGGCGAGGTCCTTCACGTTCGTGATCTGTAATTTTCGTGTGGAAACTCCTGTACCGGGTATAGCGGGAACCACCCATTGATACGGGGAGGCTGTGATGCCTGTTTGTGTGCCCGACACATTATCATTCAGGTAACTAAAGTTCCAGGGGCCCATGCCGGTAAAACTTACATTCAACGTATCAACCGGGTAGCGGCATACCACAGCGTTGCCAGTAATGGTTGCTTTGGGTAATGCGATGACCCTTACTGTTGCAGTAAAAAGATTTCCGCGGCAACCTGTACTGTATGGAAGCACGGTATAAACAACCGTATCCGTAACATTTGTAAGATTGGTCAGGGTTTGACTCACCGTAGCTTGTTGTGTTGATGCGGCACTGATACCTACTACAGAACCCGGCGGCGTAACAGCAGGGATACCCCATGTATAGGTAGTACCTGCCCTCGATGTAACAGGTGTTGCATCAAATGAAGTACCACTGCATATCAATGCTGACTGGTTGGCCGTAAACGGTAATGGAACACCTACTGTGATGGTTAATGTAAACGAAGGGGCGGGACAATTTCCCGAAACAGGTTGAACAGTATATACAAGCTGTCCTGTTGCATTGGTACTGTTCACCAGTGTTTGAGAAATAGTAGACACCGGAAGTACGCCCGCGCTTCCACCAACTACCGATCCGAAAGGAACGCTTACGGGAGTACCCCATGTATAGGTTGTATTGGCGGGAACAGGTGCTGGTGTTGAGAAAAAAGTGGCAGTGGAACAGATCGTATCAGAGAGGTTGTTGATCGCAGCAACAGGATTTACAGACACGACCAATTTGAATGCATTACCAATGCAACCATAGGCCGCTGGTGTTACCGTATAAGTAGCTGTATCAACAACATTATTCAGACTGCTTAGTGTTTGGCTGATGTTTGATTGATTGATCGGTTGCGCACTGGCGCCGAATAAACTATTCAATGGTGCTTCAACAGGACTGCTCCACGTATATGTAGTCCCTATGGGTACATTAGAAGGCGAATGATTAAATGGTGTACCGCTGCAGACAGAAGCAACCGATTGATCAGGTATTACCGGAGTAGGATTTACCGTTACAACTATTTTAAAACCCGAACCCGAACAGGTTCCTGCTGTTGGTGTAACGGTATAAGTAACGGTTGCGGGGTCAAGTGTTTGATTCGTCAATAACTGGCTCACGCCTGTTTGTGTAAACTGTGCAGAAGAACCGGCTACGGATCCCACAGGATTGATGACTGGCGCCGGCCAGGTATATAAAGTATTAGGAGGAACTGTAACGGTTCCCATGATAAAAGCTGTATTGCTGCAGGCAGTTACTGTTTGATCGATAATATTGGGAGTAGGATTTACCACCACTGTTACGATCTTGTCTGTGCTACATCCACTCGCTGTAGCACGAAAAGTATAAGGAACCGGGACCGCTGCAATACCACTGTTAATAAGGAATTCAGAAGGATCACCGGTTCCTGCACCCGGGCCATTACTGATGGAAGGCGTCACCGTCCTCGACCATGTAAAAACGGAACCGGCAGTTGAAGAGCTGGGCGTATAATTGAATTTGGATCCGCTGCAAATAGCAGGAGGATTTACGGTACTTGTAAATGCAGGTGAGGGGTATACGGGCACAACCACATTCTGTGTATTGGTGCAGCCATTAACTGTGAGAAGCGAATAGACATAGGTTACGTTTATCGGCAGGTTCGTGGTATTCACAAGTGTTTCGGCAGGATTTCCTGCCCCACCGCCTGATGTATTGCTGATCCCCGAAACAGCCGGCCTTGTCCAGTTAAATGATGTATTAGGTGTAGCACTTGTCGGAGCATAACTGAACAGCGCATTGCTACAAACTGCCGGTGGGGTTTGGCTGCTGCTCAAAACAGGGTCCGGGTTAACGATCACTGTAACGTCCTGCGTATTGGAACATCCATTGGCTGTGATCGTAAAAGCATAATGAACTGCAATAGGAACCGTACTACTGTTCGTTAATAATTCATTCGGGTTATTGCTTCCCTTATTGGGTGCGGTACTGATGCCATTCTCAAGAAATCTCTCCCATGTATAACTGGCGGTAGCGGCACTCATCGGTTGGTAGCTAAAAAAACTTCGGCTGCAGATATCCGGTGGTGTTAAGCTGCTTGTAAGAACTGTTTTTGCTGAAGGTGGTGACAAATTAACGGTTACATTAAAATCAGCGCCTTTGCAACCGAAAGAGTTAGGGGTAACAGTATATACGATCGTAGCATTGGAACTGCCATTATTAGTAAGCGCTTGCCCGATATACAATTGATTGGATGCCGCAGAGGCCCCTGAAACAGAACCCGCGGTTATAGTTGGTACCGACCAGTTATATAGCGTTCCAAATGGTACAGTGGTGGGCGAAACAATAAAATTATTATCACTGCATGCCGGTACATTATTTTGCGAAGTAACCGTCGGCACCGGGTTCACTACTACCCGCACTACCTGTGTTCCCACACAGGCGGTTGCGTTATCGCGCATGGTATATGTGTAGGTAGCTAACTGTGCAAACAAAGTATTATTTACGAGTTGCTCATTAGGATCATTGCTTCCCGATGTTGTACTTCCATTATTGATCCCACCATTGGTTGACC
This sequence comes from Bacteroidota bacterium, assembly GCA_040388705.1. Lineage (GTDB taxonomy): Bacteria > Bacteroidota > Bacteroidia > Chitinophagales > Chitinophagaceae > Sediminibacterium. The sequence goes on from JAZKBI010000011.1 coordinate 65,262, forward strand.
TGGCCCATGCAAAATTGGTATTAGGAAATATGGATTGTGGCGAATAATTAAATTTTTGCCCGCTACAGATAGAAGTTGGTGTTAGCGTAGTGGTTAAAAATGGTGTGGGGTTGATCGTTACACTGATCATTTGATCGCTGCGGCAACCGTTTGCGTTCAAAGCAAAAACATAATCCACATCTACCGGGTTCACTGTTATATTATTAAGTACCTCATTAATAGCGCCCTGTCCGGTTGTTCCATTATTGCTTATACCTGTAACCAGCGCCCTGCTCCATGTGATACTGGTACCGGGTGTGGCGCTCGTGGGCTGATAAGTATACGGACTCCCGCTGCAGATCGCAACCTGCGTGGTATTACTGCTCAGAACGGGCAATGGATTTACTGTTACGATCAGCTGAAAAGGCGCGCCCTGTGATGGAAAAACATCGTAGGTAGCCGTTGACGAGGCTGTTGCATTAGAATCAAGAATAAGGGTCTGGGTAATAGAAAACTGGGGCACCAATTGTGCAGTGCCTCCACTTATTTCGGCTGAACTGTACATGGGCAATGTCCAGAAATAGGTAGTTCCGCTTATCGCACCCGAAGGCACAAAATTAATAGCCACGCCACTGCAGGTAGATACACGGCTGGGTAAAGCAGATTGTGCAAATGATAATGTGCAAAAAATTGTCGACAGGATGAATACCCAGGCAACCCGCAATTTTTTGAAATAATTGTCTCTTCGGTTCACTACAGCACGGCCCATAACTATGGATCAAAGGATTAAAAAGAAAATGAATTTACTGAAATAAGCGTCGAAACGTCTCAGGCGGGGGCCACTGAATCACTTGTAGCTGTTCAGGTTTACTACATTCATTCCGGGTAAGAGATACATGCTTATAGGAAATCGCTGCCTTTAAACCCCGGAACCAGCGGCTGTTTTGGGGTGCAAAGAAAAACAAAAATCTCGTTTTGACCGAGAGGGTAAACACCATTTAACAAATCATATTTTGGTAAATATCAACGGTAAATATCCAGCAGCCCATCGGGCAATATCACATGCACTTCTTTCTTTTTGTGATCGATCTTATCCAATGTTTCTGCGTGCAGGGGTATCAGTGCCTCTTTTCCATCCAGGCTTATCCTGAGTAGTACCTGGTGCGGTTGTTCTATCACTTCTTCTATCGGCCCTAAGTTCCCATCCTCATCAGAAATCAGTTGAAAACCGAGCAGAGAGATCGGCGCCGATTTACCCGCGAGTTTCCTGAAATCTTCATCCAGCAACCATACATTCTTGGTTGAGAGCCTGTTTGCCGATTCACGCGTGTCAATGGTTTCCAACTTAACATATATTTCTTCTGTATCCTTTGCCTTGGATGATTCTACAAAATAAGGCAGGTAAGAACCTTTGTTTTCCTCAACAAAAATGGCTTCGATGTCTTTCAGTTCAGTCTTCTTCCCTAATGCATGCTTCAGTATCACTTCACCCTTAAGACCAAAAGCCGCAACGATTTTTCCTATGTTGATGTAGTCTGTCATTGAGTGCAAATGTACGCGGTCGCACTAAGTCAAAACTCAAAAGTAAAAATTCAAAAAAGTCTCCGTTTTTGAATTTTTACTTTTGAGTTTTGATTTAAAAAAAGCCCGTCCCGAATACTCGGGACGGGCTCAGTGTCGGAATATTGTAAGTCGTAATTATTACGCCTCAGCAGTTCCTTCAGATGCTTCTTCCTGCTTTGTTTCCACTTTTTTTACAACCGGAACATAAGCTTTCTTAGCTCTTTGGGTACTTCTGTGCTCAGAAGAACGACGGGTAATGTTAGCTTCGTGCTCGCTGTGCCAGGTCTGGAACTTGGTCATAGCGGCTGTTTCATCAAACAATCCCAGTTTTACACCTCTCAGCAGGTGTTTCAGGTACAATACTCCCTTGAAAGAGAGAATTCGGCGTACAGTATCGGTGGGTTGAGCACCTTTGTTTAACCACTCCAGCGCCTTTTGACGGTCTAACTGGATAGTTGCTGGTACTGTAAGCGGGTTGTAAGTTCCAACCTTCTGGATGAACTTACCATCTCTTGGCGCACGTGCATCGGCCACTACAATAAAGTAGAATGGGCGTTTTTTGCTTCCGTGGCGCTGTAATCTCATTTTTACTGCCATGTTAAATAGAAATTTAACGTTAGGAATTTGGTTAATCCCACTAAGAATAGCGGGAGGGCAAAACTAACAGTAAAACCGGTTTCAGCCAAGTTTCTATGTAAAGGATTTGTTAGAAAATGAATTTACCCGGCCGAAGTAGGTCTTTTGGGCCGTAGTTGCGTCGCACTCTTGTACTTTCAGCCCATTATTCGGCTTTTTAAGCCCCAAGGCTCCGAATCTCGGTGTTCAGCTATTATGACTTTGGTGCAATACTATTTAGCTTTTTGACAAGAAATTCAGCCCGTTTGGTAACAAAACCCGTTATATCGTCCGCGAGAAAAAGTCTTTCCATGGATCCATGATCAAACCCTTCTTTTACGGCAAAATCGTGATCCTTTTTTTCAGCTTTCTTATTATATATCTTTTGTCTTGCCAGCCAGTTTTCCTGGTTCTTTTGCAAAGCAAGATTGGATGCCTTATTTCCTTTAGCGTACAATTTTTTTAAACAAAGTTCAATAATGCTATCCATCTGTTCCTTAAAAGTGTACACACAACCAACCATCCCTCTTCCTTCGTCCAGGCATGCCTGTTGAATTTTGCCAAGTGAATCAATAGTCTGCATCGTCTGCGCCTGTAAACATTTTCCGAAAGAAAACAGCACAAATAATATGCAAATGATTTTTTTCAAAAATATACTTTATATATTTTCTCTTACATCAACATTCAAAATTCCCTGTTCAATATTCAATATTCTTCCTACCGTCTCATCCCCGGCATTCTTCCCATCGGCATATTGCTCATGGTTTTCATCATCTGCTTCATCTGTTCAAACTGCTTCATAAATGCATTGATCTCGGAAATGTCTTTACCGCTGCCTTTGGCGATTCTTAATTTGCGTGAGGGAGTCATTGAATCGGGATTTGCCCTTTCAAACGGCGTCATGGAACTGATCATCGCTTCAATGCCCTTAAAAGCATCATCCTTGATATCAATATCTTTCATGGCCTTTCCAACACCCGGTATCATTCCCATCAGATCTTTCAGGTTACCCATTTTTTTGATCTGCTGTAACTGGTCCATAAAATCCTGGAAATCGAATTGATTCTTGCGGATCTTCTTCTCTAATTTTTTTGCTTCGGCCTCATCATAATTTGCCTGCGCTTTTTCTACCAGGCTGGTAATATCACCCATGCCCAGGATTCGCTGCGCCATACGATCGGGATAGAACACATCCAGCGTATCCATCTTCTCTCCACTGCTTACAAACTTGATCGGTTTGTTCACTGTGTATTTGATAGACAACGCCGCACCACCTCGTGTATCGCCATCTAATTTTGTTAATACAACACCGGTAAAATCCAAACGGTCATTAAATGCCTTGGCAGTATTTACCGCATCCTGTCCCGTCATCGAATCAACCACAAACAAGATCTCTGCAGGATTCACTGCCGATTTGATATTGGCCACTTCCGTCATCATCGCCTCATCTATTGCCAAACGGCCGGCGGTATCGATGATGATCACATTTTTATTCTTTGCTTTCGCTTCTTTGATCGCGTTCTGCGCAATAGCAACCGCATCTTTATTTTCTCTTTCGCTATACACATCCACACCTACCTGTTCAGCTAATACAGTCAACTGGTCGATTGCCGCAGGACGATAAATATCTGCTGCCACCAGCAAAACAGATTTTCCTTTTTTTGTCTTCAGGTAGTTGGCCAGTTTACCGGTAAACGTTGTTTTACCGCTACCCTGTAAACCCGCTACCAATATGATCGATGGGTTACCGCTGATGTTGAACTGCGCCTCCGATCCACCCATCAGTTCAGTGAGTTCATCCTGCACGATCTTCACCATTAACTGGCCGGGACTGATTGCGTTGATCACTTTTTCGCCGGTAGCTTTGTCTTTTACTTTGTCTGTAAATTCTTTGGCTATTTTAAAGTTCACATCGGCATCTATCAATGCGCGGCGGATATCTTTTACCGTATTGGCAATATTCAGTTCATTGATCCGCGCCTCACCTTTGAGGTTCTTAAAGGCGGATTCTAATTTTTCACTTAACGAATTAAACATGGTTCTCTTGTTTCAATCTTTCACAAATAAAAGCGAATACGGCTAAGCCGTACCCCCGAAGGATTGCAAATATAACCTCCTTGAGCAAATAAATAACTCCGTCCTTGGGCTAGCGGACGCCGCATGCTAACCTCAACCTTTAGGCTGGGGACACAGATGCATTTTTGAATCCGAGCTTTAGCCCTAAATTGGTCCAATGAGTTTGAAGATGATTAATAAATGAGGTCCGGTTTAGGGCTAAAGCCCGAAACTCACCCCCCCCCCGGCAACTCCCCAGCCTAAAGGCTGGGGTTAGCATAGGCTCATGCTGAGATACCCGGCCTTAATGCGGGAAGTTTTATCCGAATGACAAAAGTTTGAAGAAAGCAATCGAAGATTTATATTTTATCCGAGATAAAAACGAAGATGTTTGCTTCTATTCGTGCTCCGAAGTTTCGTAATCGCTTTATCCTTTATCTGCCGCACTCTCTCTCTCGTTAAATGAAACCGTTCCCCAATATCTTCCAGGCTCAATGGATGGTCAACACCGATCCCGAAAAAATAACACACCACATCTTTCTGCCTGTCGGTTAACGTGCGCAGGCTGCGCTCTATCTCCATTCGCAGCGATTCGTGGTGAACGAGTTTTTCATCTGTTCTTTCTGCATTGGGGTTTTCCATCAGGTCAAGTAAAGTGCCGTCTTCTCCATCAGACAAGGGTGTATCCATACTTACATGGCGGAATCCAACACTCATGGTAGCAGTTACTTCATCAATACCTATTTCTAAAAGATTGGCTAATTCTTCGGGGGTTGGCTCACGCTCAAATTCCTGTTCCAATTGTTGGTAAGCTTTACTGATCCGGTTGGTGAGCCCAACTTTATTCAAAGGCAAACGAACAATGCGGCTCTGTTCGGCCAGTGATTGCAATATGCTCTGGCGGATCCACCATACAGCATAAGAGATGAATTTAAAACCACGCGTTTCATCAAAGCGAAGTGCGGCTTTGATCAATCCTAAATTTCCTTCGTTGATCAGATCGGGCAAAGTAAGCCCCTGGTTCTGGTATTGTTTGGCAACTGATACCACGAAACGGAGATTGGCTTTGATGAGCCTGTCAAGCGCAAGCTGGTCGCCTTCACGGATGCGCATTGCCAGTTTAACTTCTTCTTCGGGAGTAATGAGATCCACTTTGCCTATTTCCTGGAGATATTTTTCGAGGCTCTGGGACTCACGATTGGTAATTGACTTTGTTATTTTGAGTTGGCGCATACTCATAATAAACCGGTTTTGGTTGTATGTTAGTATTGGTTAGGGAACTCGGGTTGCAAGGTTGAGCGAATAAAACACTACGCCACATAGTCAGTTATGTAGCAATTTAACATTTTTTCAAAACTTATCAAAAAAAATATTTTTTACAACGTATTGAAAAACAATGTTTTAACACGGATCGATTTGTAAAAACAGATTTTGACTGATTGAATGGCGCACCGTTACCAAAAAAACATTTGGAAGCGAGGGATTATTTAATATTATTGCAGCCCTACGACAGATTGTAGGTTAAAGAGATTGTAATGAGTAAGAAGCAACTATTTACGTTGGAGTTTCCGGTCAGATGTTCACCAACTATTTTATACGAATTTTTAGCTACTCCCGCAGGTTTACAGGAATGGTTTGCTGACAAAGTAGATGAATGGGAAAATGTTTACAGCTTTTCATGGGGTGGCGGCGTGCCTGATAAAGCAAGCGTATTAGATAAAGAAGAAGATAAATTCATCCGTTTTCATTGGCTGCATAGCGAGAAGAACGAATATTTTGAATTCCGCATTGAAAAAACCGAGATCTCTAACCAGACTATTTTAGTGATCAAAGATTTTGCAGAAAAGAATGAGATCAAGGACCAGAGCCAGTTATGGCAATACCAGATCAAGGACCTGTTTCACAGGTTAGGTGGTGCAGGATAAATTATGCGTAAACGTTTGTAAGCATTTGTAATATTTCGCGGTAACTCTCTTCAAAGAAAAAAGGCAACTCTTCCCAATCCCTTAAAGAAATTTTTTTAGCAAGCTTGATAAAAGCCTGTTCTGAAAAATGAAGCGCTTCCTTTTTTTCAAGTGGTATATAATTGTCTTCCTCAAAATGATGTTTCCATTGGTCATTACCCGTGCCGGTATACCAGCCTTCGGTTGATGCAGTATCAAAATATTTTTGAATTTGCGCTGCATACTTTTCTTTGCAACTGCCAGATAAATGAAGCGTGATGCTGCAAAAATTTCCCCACCAGAAAAAACTACGGATCGCAAATGTATCCGTTTGGGTAAAATGCCGCGGATGATCCAGCATTACCCAGGGTAATCCTTCGTATTGCTCTCCTTTAGAAATTTTTGGGGAGCGGAAATCGATGCCTTGCGTAGTAAGGGAAGGATATTTTTCCAGCTCGGCCCGGTATACTTCACTTAATTGCCCGAAAAGATCATATACCTTGGCAATGATGGCATTCTTTGTTAAAATCCAACCGGCATCATTTACCAATTCGAGTTCCTTTGGTGAAAGCGTTACTTTTGCAGGGCTCATCCAACAATATTAAGAAAGGACAAAGTGATAAAAAAACTTGATATACTCATCATCCGTTCATTTATCGGTCCTTTTATTGCCGCGTTCGCTATTTCTTTATTTGTATTAACCATGCAGTTCTTCTGGTTATACATTGATGACCTGGTGGGAAAAGGGCTTGATCTTTTGATCATTTTAAAATTAGTGGGACTGGTTACTTTATTCTGGGTTCCGATGGCACTACCACTTGCCTTGCTTTTTTCTTCTATCATGACATTCGGCAGCCTCGGTGAAAGTTTTGAGCTGGTGGCCATCAAAGCGGCGGGAATTCCGCTATTGCGTTTTATGCGGCCGTTGCTGATCATATCCATTTTTATCAGTGGGCTGGCCTTCCTGTTCTCAAATAATATCATACCGGTTACGCAATATAAATTATCAGCATTAAAGTATGATATCATTGTAACAAAACCTGCGATGGATATTAAAGAAGGTGTTTTTTATGACAAGATCGAAGGCTATGTGATCAAACTGGGAAAGAAAGAGAAGAACGACAGCATCATTCACAACGTGATCATTTTTGAAAAGAAAGGAAACGGCCTGCAGGATAATATGCTGATGGCCGAAACCGGCGTGATGCGTGTAACACAGGATAAAAAATCGCTCGAATTCATTTTAAAGAATGGGTGGCGTTACGAAGAAAAAGGGCAGCATGGCACCACCAATACCGAATTTACCCGTTTGGGATTCAAGGAATATAAAAAGATCTTTGACCTGAAAGGGTTTGGTTTGAACCAGTCGAGGGATAGTTCTTTTTATGATCCCAAAATGCTCAGTATACGCCAGTTGAATTACGCGATCGATTCATTAACCAACAGGGATAGCTTTTACCGCAAGCGTTCAGAAAGAGAAGTATCGCCCTATGTGCGTTTTGCCCGTTACCTCGATACCGGCTGGGCCAGGATCGATACCGGCAAGACCAGGATCAGGAAAATAAAAAAGTTCGACGAGCTGATCACGGATTCTTTATTAAGACCCAACCTCGCCGATGCCGCCATCAGCCAGATCAACAGCATCAAAGGAAATGTAGCCGTATTGGCAACTGACTATAAGGAAAAAACAAAAAATCTCGTGCTTCATGAAATTGAATGGCACAAGAAACTTACGCTGTCTGCAGCCTGCCTCGTGATGTTCCTGATCGGTGCACCATTGGGTTCCATTATCAGGAAAGGGGGATTGGGTCTGCCGCTGGTTTTTGCCATTATCTTTTTTGTGACCTTTCACCTCTTCAATACATTTGGGGAGAAATTTGTAAAATCAGAGCAGACCAGCGCTTTTTCGGGTATGTGGCTGTCTACATTCGTGCTTCTTCCGGTCGGCTTTTTTCTTACGTACAAGGCAATGCGTGATTCGCAGTTGTTCAACCAGGAATTCTATTACCGCTCTTTCAAAAAGTTGCGGGGTTTTTTGGCTAATTTTAAGTTCACAAAAAAATCACCCTAAAATCATCATTCTATGAGTAACCATAATGAAAGCCGCCGCAGGTTCATTAAAACTACCGGCATCGCCGCAGGCATTGGTATTACAGGATTACCTTCTTTTGTAAATGCACAGCCTGCTACATTAGCCACTTCGTTTACACAACAGCCTTTGCCTTATGAATATAAAGCGCTGGAACCTGTGATCGATACCATGACGATGGAGATCCACTACAGTAAACACGCTGCCGCTTATGCCAAGAACCTGGCAGATGAATGTGCCGCACAAAAAATTGATACGAACAATACCAAACTCGAGGACTTGTTACGCAATATCTCAAAATCAACTCCCAAAATGCGCAACAATGGTGGTGGCCATTATAACCACGAACTGTTCTGGCAGTGTATGAAGGGAGGAGTAGCAGGTGTACCGCAAGGCTCACTTGCCGCAGCCATCAACCAAAGCTTTGGCTCGCACGAAGCATTCAAAACACAGTTTGCTGATGCAGGCAAGAACCGTTTCGGCAGCGGATGGGCATGGCTCGTTATGACCAACGATAAAAAATTAGTTGTAAGCTCAACCCCTAACCAGGATAATCCTTTAATGGATATTGCCGAGGTAAAAGGAACACCTTTATTAGGACTGGATGTTTGGGAACACGCATACTATTTAAAATACCAGAATAAAAGACCGGATTATATCAACAACTGGTGGAACGTAGTGAACTGGGATTTTGTGCAGAGCAGGTTTAATATGTAATAATTTATAAGTCTATAGTTAAAAGTGAAAAGTTAAGAGTGAAAGCTCCGCTAACTTTTCACTTTTAACTTTTAACTCCTAACTGATGAAGACAATAACCAAATGGGTTGATGCCCTCGCTTTCGATGCCACCGCTGACAGTGGCCATACTGTACGCATTGATACTTCGGTAGAAGGTGGTGGATTGGGTAGTGGTATGAATCCTAAAAAAATGGTATTAGGTGCCCTGAGCGGTTGCAGTGGTATGGATGTGGTAGAAGTATTGAGGAAAATGAAAGTGGCTTTTACCAAACTGGAAATAGAAGCAGAAGCTGAGCAAACGGAAGATCATCCGAAAGTATATAAATCGATCAATATGATTTATCGTGTGGATGCGAAGGCAGATGACATCGATAAGGTGAAAAGAGCAGTGGCTTTATCGCATGAAAAATATTGTGGTGTGTCGGCAATGTTAGCAAAGCATTGTGCGATCAATTATACCATAGAATTAATTTGAGAATGTGGCAATTTGAAAATTTAAAAATGCAAGCGCTGCATAGGCGCTCTAATATTTTCAATATTACCACATTTTCACATTTTCAAATTATTCAATGCAATCCTCAAAACAAAATTTCCGCGTACAACTCTGGATCACTGCACTGAGTGTTGTGTTGTTCTTTACCAAGATCATCGCCTACCAGTTTACGCATTCGCTTGCCATTCTTACGGATGCTTTGGAAAGTATTGTGAATGTGATCGCCGGTTTTATCGGGCTATATAGTTTATATGTTGTAGCCAAACCGCGTGATCTTGATCATCCCTATGGCCATGGCAAGGCAGAATTTGTTTCCGCCGCCATTGAAGGCGGATTGATCGTTGCTGCCGGCGTGATGATCATTTATGAAACGGTTCTGAATTTTGTGCAGGAAAGTCCTTTGCAAAAATTAGATACCGGGCTTTGGCTGATCGGTATTACAGCCGTCATCAACTTCCTGGCTGGCACTGTTTGCCTGAAAGTCGGGAAAAGAAATAATTCCCTTGCATTACAGGCAAGCGGCAAACATCTACAGGTTGATACGTATTCAACGCTGGGTATCATTGTGGGGCTGGTGATTATACTGTTGACCAAACTATACTGGTTAGATAAACTGATCGCTCTAGGAATGAGCGTACTTGTTATTTACAATGGCTACAAGATCATTCGCGCATCACTGGCGGGAATTATGGATGAGGCCGACATGAAACTCCTCACACAATTCATCACCGTACTAAATGAGAACAGGCGCCCCAACTGGATAGATCTTCATAACCTGCGTGTGATCAAATACGGTGCATTGCTGCATATTGATTGTCACCTTACGGTTCCCTGGTACCTGAACATACACGAGGCACATCTCGAGATAGATGAGCTGGCAACACTTATCAAAAAACAATTTGGTGATGCGATAGAGTTGTTTGTACACACAGATGGCTGCCTGCCCTTCAGTTGCACCATCTGCACCAAAAACGATTGCCCTGTTCGCCAGCAACCGATGAAGGCAAGATTGGAATGGACACTGCAGGATATTATTGCGAACAGAAAACACCAGTTATAATTTGAAAATGGGGCAATTTGAGAATTTGAAAATGATTCTCTTTCTTAAACAGTCTTTCATTTTCAAATTGCCACATTTTCAAATTTTCAAATTGATTAGCTTTACAAAACTAAAATTCTACGATCATGAAGGTTTGGAAAGATTACCAGGAACAACATAAGGACCGTTTCCTTAACGAATTACTCGAGTTATTACGCATACCGAGCATCAGTGCACGAAGTGAACACAAAGACGATATGACGCGTTGCGCTGAAGCGGTGAAACAAAGATTACTGGAAGCGGGTGCGGATACGGTTACAATTTATCCTACAGCCGGCCATCCTGTGGTATACGGAGAAAAAATGTTTGATGCATCCAAACCAACCGTATTGGTGTATGGCCATTACGATGTTCAGCCTGCAGATCCCCTGGAACTCTGGAACAGCGGGCCTTTTGATCCGGTTATAAAAGACGGCAAGATCTATGCCCGCGGTTCCTGCGATGACAAGGGACAGTTTTACATGCACGTGAAAGCATTGGAAACAATGACAAAAACAAACACTTTACAGGCCAATGTAAAATTCATCATTGAAGGTGAAGAAGAAGTGGGAAGTCCTAACCTCGCCACTTTTGTAAAGGCAAACAAAGAATTATTAAAAGCAGATGTGATATTGATCAGTGATACTTCTATGCTCAGCATGGAGACTCCTTCCATCGATATCGGTGTTCGTGGTTTGAGTTATATAGAAGTGGAAGTAACAGGCCCTAACCGCGACCTGCATAGCGGTGTGTATGGTGGTGCAGTTGCCAACCCGGTAACCATGCTCGCGAAAATGATCGCGTCATGTCATGATGAAAATAATCATATCACTATTCCCGGATTTTATGATGATGTGGTTGAATCAACTCCAGAAGAAAGAGCAAAAATGGCGCAGGCTCCTTTCAATGAAGAAGAATATAAAAAAGACCTGGGCGTAAGTAGTTTATGGGGAGAGAAAGGATATACCACCAATGAAAGAACCGGCATCCGCCCAACATTGGAAGTGAACGGCATCTGGGGAGGGTATACAGGAGAAGGCGCAAAAACGGTTTTGCCTTCTAAAGCATTTGCCAAGATCTCGTGCAGGCTGGTGCCCAATCAATCATCCGTTAAGATGACTGCGAAAATTCTGGATTATTTCAAAAGTATTGCACCTGCCGGCGTAACCGTTAAAGCAGAGGAACACCATGGCGGCGAACCTTATATGACACCGATCGATTCCAATGCGTACAAAGCAGCGGCCAAAGCGATCAATGCTACTTTTGGAAAAGACCCCATCCCTGTTCGTGGTGGCGGAAGCATTCCAATCTGCGCATTGTTCGAAAAAGAATTAGGTATCAAGATCGTGTTCATGGGTTTTGGACTGGACAGCGATAACCTTCATAGCCCGAATGAGAAATATGATATTTTCAATTTTTACAAGGGCATTGAAACGATACCATATTTCCACCAGTTCTATGTGGAGATGAAATAACGAACACGAATTGAGGGACACGAATTACACGAATTTTCACGAAGCCTATGCCGCAAAAATTCGTATAAATTCGTGTTTGTAAATTCGTGTATTCTGCGTAATTCGTGCATCTTAATTCGTGTTATGCCTGAAAAAGAAAAACTCCGTATCGATAAATATCTCTGGGCCATCCGTTTATTCAAAACACGGAGCCAGGCGGGGGATGCATGTTCGAAAGGAAAGGTGAAACTGGGCGGTGATTCTGTAAAAGCTTCACGCATTGTAAACATCAACGATGAATACGAAGTAAAGACCGAAACCAAAAAATGGGTAGTAAAAGTAACCGGCCTTTTACACAGCCGCGTTCAATACGCCGAAGCCATAAAGTATTATACCGATATCACACCACCCGAAGAACTCGATCGCATTAAATTTGAAGCAGCCACTTTTCAAACAGGTAAACGTATGAGTAAGATTGGTCGCCCAACAAAAAGAGAAAGAAGGGATCTGGGTGGTTTTATGGAACAATAAAATAACTCATGAAAAACAAATTATTGCCCATACTCCTTTGTTTTTTACTGGTAAATACTCATGCGCAGGATAATAATACACCTGCCATTTTCCCAGGAGGAGATTCTGCATGGAGCCATTACCTTGATACTTCTTTCAATAGCAAGAATATGGCCAAACAGATGACAGCAAAAGAATACGAGCGCTTTGGTAAAACACAAAGAGTGGTTTATACTTTCAATGTATTGGCTGATGGAACCATCGGACTAATTAATATTGAAGGGCAGGTGAGCCAGGTGATAAGGAACGAGATCTACCGCGTATTAAGATCAGCGCCACGCTGGACACCCGCGACTTTGAATGGGAAACTGTCTACTTACCGCAAACGACAGGTCTCGACTTTTACGTTTGATTAAAAAAGCAAAATGAAAAAAATATTCTTCGCGATCGCAGCGGCTTTTGTTTTTATTCCCTGCTTTGCACAAAATGCAAAGGACAGCACCGATCAATCAACGCAAACTGAAACACGTCCCGAACACCGGGCTGAATTTCAGGGTGGCAGCACACAATGGATAAAATATCTCGAACGAAATTTAAACCACGAATTAGGCCGTAAATATCTAACCATACCCCAAGGAGAAAAAAGCGTAAAGCAAACTGTGATATTAATTTTTGAAATAGATATCACAGGACACACTTCACACATCACAGTAGAGAATCTTAAAGACGTTCATCCTGAATTGGCAAAAGAAAGCATCCGTATTATTGCCCGCAGTCCTGCCTGGACACCTGCATCACAAGATGGGAAAGTTGTTATAGAAAAACGCAGGCAAAAGATCAGTTTTATGCGGAGCGATAGCTTTTGATTTTTTTTCGTGACTTTTGCAGCATGCAGATCGATATCATTACAGCTGTGCCCGAATTACTGGAGAGCCCTTTCACCCATAGCATCTTGAAACGTGCGCAGGAAAAAGGTTTGCTGACTGTACGCACATTCAATCTCCGCAAATGGGCCATCAACAAACACATGCAGATAGATGATTACCAGTTTGGTGGTGGCGCCGGCATGGTAATGATGCCCGAACCTTTGGCCAATGCAATCGATGAACTGCAGCAGGAAAAAAAATACGACGAGATCATTTTCATGACACCCGATGGCGTTTCTTTCAACCAACGCGCAGCGAATGCTTTGTCAATGAAAGAAAACATCCTGATCATCTGTGGCCATTACAAAGGCATTGACGAACGCATCAGGCAAAAATATGTAACGAAAGAAATTTCTATAGGCGACTATGTATTGAGCGGCGGGGAACTGGCAGCCGCAGTTGTAGTAGATGCGATCGGCCGCCTGATACCAGGTGTATTGAATGATGAAACCTCTGCCCTCTTCGATTCCTTCCAGGATAATTTATTGGCGCCACCTGTTTACACACGTCCCGCCGATTTCCGCGGCGATAAAGTACCCGAAATATTGTTACAAGGCGATCCCAAAAAAGTAGAGGAATGGCGGCATGAACAATCGATGCAACGCACGAAGGAGAGACGGCCAGACTTGCTTGATGAGAACTAATAATTAGTAATTAATAGTTAATAATAAAGCCTAAAGCAAAAAGCCGCTCAAAATTGAGCGGCTTCCTGCTTTATTGTTAGGACTACAAAATATCAATTCTTGCAGCGCATAATTATTAATTATTAACTACTAATTATTAATTAAGGCTTCGTGTGGTACCATTTCTCCTCCAATCCTTCATTGATCTGTATATTCCCATTCTCTACTTCCGAATCGATCGGCCCATAAGTAAGATTGAATTTCTTCGGAAACTGAACACCTTTGAACTCACCCCATTCTTTCACCTGGATAACAGCTTTTGTACTTTTAGGCACATTACTTCCATAAGCTTCCAGCAAGCCTCTAAAACCGGTAAGGTTAGCGGCCATATCGCCGGTTGATTCCATTTGTTTTACCAGGAAAGTTTGCTGATCTATCCAATAGGTAACCTGCTGACCGGTCTTTAAAGTCATCTTGATTTTGAAGCAGGGAACTTTACTTACTTTATCTGTTCCTGCCAGTTGTACGGTATGCCCTTTTGCCGCATAATTTACCAGTTCGGGAAAAGCACCTGCACAATCAGTTTCGTATTGCTGTGCGGTAACTTCTTCGGGTTTCATCCTGTTTAATACTGCACCATTATTGGCACCACCGCCGCCATCTCTTCCTCCGCCGCCGCCTCTTTCAAAGCCACCACCACCACCCGGGCCGCCGCCGCCAAAGCCGCGCATACCGGGAACATATACATGACCCGAAGTGTCTGTGATCATCGTAAAGCTATCACCCATACCCATGATACCACCTACCTGTCTGCGAAACAGTTTTCCTTTTTCACGTACCAGTGTTTGCAGGATATCGATGTTCTGTCCCATTACGCTGAACTTAACATTGCTGATAACTTCCAGCATTTTTATGCCTTCTAATTTTTCCCGGCCACCGGCAGCCGCCTCATACTTTGTAATGATCTCATCGGCTGTCTGGGCTTTCACCGTGAAACCCGCGAGCAGTAAAAACAAACCTGCGAATATTTTTTTCATATACTTACTTTCGTTGTTGATTAGTTTGTAAATGTAATTCCTTTCGCCCGATACATTTTCAGGCGAGCGCTAAATTAAACATCATTTAAGATATTTTATGCCTGCCCCATCATTCACAATTACCGGAAACCTGGTTGATATACATAAGAAAACAATCTATTCTGCTGAAGTTGTTGTAGAAAACGGCGTGATCGCCTCAATTGCTAAAATCGGTGATGAGCCGACTTCAATCGGTAAATTTATTCTGCCTGGATTTGTCGACAGCCATGTGCATGTAGAAAGCAGCATGCTTATACCCAGTGAGTTTGCAAGACTGGCTGTTTTACATGGAACGGTAGGCACGGTTAGCGACCCGCATGAGATAGCAAATGTATGCGGAATGGAAGGCGTTGAATTTATGATAGAGAACGGCAAACAGGTTCCTTTCAAATTTAATTTCGGCGCGCCGAGTTGCGTACCCGCCACTATTTTTGAAACAGCCGGCGCTGCATTGAACAGCGACGATGTAAAAAAATTACTGGCAAAAGATGAGATCAAATACCTGAGTGAAATGATGAATTTCCCGGGCGTATTATGTAAGGATGCTGAAGTGATGAAAAAAATTGCCGCTTCCCATGCTGCCGGGAAACCGGTTGATGGCCATGCACCTGGATTAAGAGGCGAAGAAGCCAAACAATATATTGAAGCCGGCATCTCAACAGACCATGAATGTTTTACCGCAGAGGAAGCAGTTGACAAATTGCAACACGGCATGAAGATCCTCATACGTGAAGGAAGCGCTGCAAAGAATTTTGAAGCGTTGATTGAATTACTGGAAGATCATCCCAAAATGATCATGTTCTGCAGCGATGATAAACACCCGGATAGTTTGGTTACAGGACATATCAACCAGCTCTGCGCAAGAGCAGTTGCGAAAGGTATTGATGGGTTCAGTGTTTTACAGGCGGCCTGCATCAACCCTGTTTTACATTACAAATTAGATATCGGGCTTTTGCGCGTTGGAGATCCTGCAGATTTTATACTTGCCGAGGACCTGGTTGACTTTAAGATCCATCAAACTTATATCAATGGCGAATTGGTTGCACAAGATGGAATGACTTTTATTAAATCTGTTGCTACCACACCTATCAACCAGTTTGATTGTAACCCTGTAACGATCGATGATTTGAAAATAAAACTGGAAGACTATCCATCAACCGATGGAAAGATCCCCGTGATCGAAGCATTGGATGGACAACTCATCACCAACCGTTTACAGTTGACCGGAAAAGAAAACATCGGCGAATGGACAAGTGATGTGGAACAGGATATATTAAAGATGGTTGTGATCAACCGCTATCATACCGCACCTGTTGCTAAATGTTTTATTAAAAATTTCGGTTTCAAAGAAGGGGCTATTGCATCTTCTGTTGCACATGATAGTCATAATATTGTTGCCGTGGGTGTAGATGATGAAAACCTTGCAAAAGCCATCAACCTGGTAATAGCAGAGAGAGGGGGCGTGAGTTGCGTAAACAATTCTTCTTCCAAAGTATTGGGTTTACCTGTTGCCGGATTGATGAGTGCTGAAAATGGATTTAAAGTGGCGGAAGCCTATACAGAAATAGATACGATGGCAAAGTCATTAGGTTCTACACTTGGCGCGCCATTTATGACGTTAAGTTTTATGGCGTTGTTGGTGATACCGCATTTGAAATTGAGTGATAAGGGGTTGTTTGATGGGGATAAATTCGAGTTTGTATTTTTAGGATAAAAGCCAGCTCCATGCAAAAACAAATGGAAATATTACTAAGCAAAAGAAAACTTGCATTACTATTGCTAGCAGCTATTTGCTTTGTCGCATTAAGTTCTTGGTTTGTTATCTCTCCTTCAACGTTTATTACTTCTTTCTTAAGTGACACAATCCTAATTTCTATTATCGGAATAATTGGGATTCTGTTCGCTGGATTAGGCACGATCTATTATACGTATAAACTTTTCGATAACAAACCGGGGCTAATTATCAATAATATTGAACTGATAGACAATTCGAGTTTTATAGGATGTAGTCACATTTTGTGGAAGGATATTAATAGCATTTCCGTTATCGAAATTCATCGCCAGAAGCTGATCATGCTACATATAAGAAACCCGCAAGATTATATTGACAACCAGAAAAGTGTTATCAAAAAAAAAGCGCTACAATGGAATTATAGAACGTATAGCACACCAATAGCTATAACGTCAAATGGACTGCAAACATCGCACAATGAACTATTGGCGATACTAGTAAACTATTTCGATGAAAGTCGAGACAATCTTTCGTAATTATTTCCCACCCGTAACCTCCCCCGTCGCCTTCACCACCACCACTGCCACACTATCCGTTCCCTTCGGTGCAAAATACCTTGTTTTGAATTTTATGGTTTTACCTGGTGTAATATTTTCATAGACGGTTTCAATTCCTTCGTCCAGTTTCACGCCGGTTTTGCTGAAGAATGATAGTTTGACATCAACATCTTTATAAGAGCAAACGGTTGCATGATTGGTAAGATGGCCTATAACAACTGTTTGCCCGATCAGGTTCTTACGGTCTCGGTTTTCTACCGATAAGAATTTGGTGGGATTGTTCTTCTCTTTATCAGCCAGGGTTTCTTTTACTTCTTCATATGATTTGGTATCGAATTTCTTTTCCTGTTTATCTTTTCCTTTACAGGCAAACAAGCTGGTACATACCAGTATAACGGCAATTAGTTTTTTCATTTTGGCGTATTTCGGGGCTTAAAATAAAGAAAGAATATTGAATATTGAGCAAGGAACAGGGAATGTAGAAGTAAATGGATCTCCGGCATCCGTGCGGCCGGTAAAACTTAAATTTCCCATTCCAACTGATAGAATTTAGTTTTGAGGCATTAAAACCACTGTAACTGTAGCCCCATGATAGTTAACCTAAGCGACCAACACAGCCTTGTAAGCAACTGGGTATCTGAATTAAGAGATATAAATGTGCAGGGCGACCGCCTCCGATTCAGGCGCAACCTGGAACGTATTGGTGAGGTCGCAGCTTATGAGATCAGTAAAGAATTGCCCTGGGTAATGGTGGAAACGCCAACCCCATTAGGTATACATGAAAGCAAAATGCTTGAATCGCAGCCGGTGTTGGCAACCATTTTACGGGCAGGGCTGCCATTACACAACGGCATGCTGAATTATTTCGATAAGGCCGATAACGCTTTTATCTCCGCCTACCGCAAACACCACCGAGACGGTACTTTCGAGATCAGCCTCGAATACATGAGCTGCCCGGTACTGGATAACAGGGTCATCATCATCAGCGACCCCATGCTGGCAACAGGCGCTTCTGTTGTAAAAACCATACAGTACATGAAAAGTGAAGGCGCCCCTAAAGAGATACATGTGGTAGTAGCGATAGCCTGCACCGTAGGTATTGAATTCATTAAACGCGAATGTGGCGATGATATAAAGATCTGGTGTGGCGATATCGACGATGAACTGACAGCGAAAGGATACATTGTTCCCGGTCTTGGCGATGCCGGCGACCTCGCTTTTGGCACAAAGATGCAGGCATAACCAAGGCAACTGGAACTGTAAAAGATTCGTTAAGAGAGCTATAATATTTGATGATTGTTCCCTTCAACGTCAGCAGATTCACTTAAATTCGGAGTTCAGGGTATGCAAAAGCTAATTCTCTTCTGCTGTTTATGTTTATTGCTGGGTACTGCTACCGCGCAGGATCCGCATTTTTCGCAATTCTTCTCATCACCGCTTACATTGAACCCGGCGCTTACCGGTAAATTCTATGGCGATTACCGCATTTCAGGCAATTACCGTAACCAATGGCCCTCTATCAATAACGCATTTACGACGGCAACGGTGTCGGCCGACTTTCATATCATGCAAAACAGGATCGCCAGTAATGATACCTGGGGCATAGGAGTGGCAGCCTATAATGATAACAGTGCGAATGGCGCCGTTAAATTCAACTATGCCTCTTTATCAACCTCGTATCACAAAGGGCTTGACGAAGACGGCGTACACACTTTGGGGGCCGGTTTCCAGGTTACCTATGCCAATATGCTAATTAATACAGCCGCGCTAAATTTCGAGGACCAACTGACAAGCGTGGGCTTTACAGGTGTTACTTCCGAAGTATTCAACAACGCCGATCTTAAATGGAACAAAATTGATGTGAATGCAGGCATCCTTTACAATGGAAGCACTTCGGATCGCAATAATTTTTATTTCGGGGTGAGCATGTATCATATCAACCGCCCGCAACAAACATTTACGGGTGCTCAATATGTTCTAAACCCCAGAACAACTATTCATGGTGGTGGTTATTTTCCGCTTGGCCCCTACAGCACAATGCATGTAAGTGCCTTGCAGATGTTCCAAGGCGGTGCCTCTGAAACCATGCTGGGTGGCGCTATTCAATTAATGGCCAACCCTGATGTTCCAAAACCTACCAGCCTGTATGTCGGTAGCTGGCTGCGTTTTAACGATGCGATCATTCCTTATCTCGGCCTTGAGTTCGATGATTTTCGCCTTGGCATCACATACGATTATAATAGTTCTTCACTCAAAACCGCCTCGCAGAACAGGGGTGGGATCGAGATATCGCTGATCTATGTTCACAGGCCATCTACTGACAGGCCGGTGAATTGTCCTAAATTTTGATCACGGATTGCACTGATTTTTTATATGATTGAGAAGAGGTTATCACAAATTGTGATAACCTCTTTTTATAACTTATCTTTTAGAAACCCGATCCTTTCGCGCGGTTGTTGTTTTTGCTGTATCAGTGTTTTGATTGCATCAAAGACGATCTTGAACTGGCTATCATATTTTCTCTCAAGTTCGTTTATTTTTTGTGTGAGTTCTTTTCCTTCTAGTAGTTGGCGCATTTGAACAAAAGCACGCATAATAGTTTATATGAACTTTTACAGCTTGTTTGCTTTTTAATATACCCGAAAGCATCGATACACCTTGCTCTGCAAAAAACCATCGGCGTTGCACCGCCCAAAAAACTACAGGACGGTATCACATTTTGTGATACC
Source organism: Bacteroidota bacterium (assembly GCA_040388705.1). Classification (GTDB taxonomy): domain Bacteria; phylum Bacteroidota; class Bacteroidia; order Chitinophagales; family Chitinophagaceae; genus Sediminibacterium. The sequence continues at coordinate 85,422 of JAZKBI010000011.1, forward strand.
AGTTTGGTGGCTTCTTTACTATTCAATATGAACATAAAATCTTTAGGAAAAGAATCGAGATTTCTTTTGACCGCTTGCTTTAATGCACGGATTTCAACCCATACATTTCTGCCAGATCAAAATCAAGCATAACCTTTTGTCCACGGATTTAAAATATTCTCTCTACTATTTCTGCAGGATGTGTTTTAAGTGATTTACGCATGGCTAAATTTTAATGCGTCAATCTATCAAGGGTTTTATTCCGATACAACCGTGTTTTCACTACTTTTTCGCAGGTATATTCCGAAGGAAACGTTCCCAGTTCCGGTTATTGGTGATCACTTCATTGTGGGCCTTGCTGCTGAACATGAATAATTTGTTGTTGCCGCGGAGCAGATCTTCATTTACCTCCTCTTCGTTAACTGAGATCATAGGAACATGCAATGAATCGGATAATTGTTTCATGATCAGGTGACTGTTATCAAATGTTCCACCATCTTTTGTATAGATATTGATAAAACGGTGTTCCGGAACCGACAACCATTCGAGGTAGGCATCATTACCGCCATACATGGCATCAAACAGTATCACTTCATTCACAGGCGTTTTATTAACGATGCGGCTGATCACGCGATAGGCCCCGCTATGACCCGCCAATGTGATATCGTACTGATCAAGCAGGTTGTAATTTCTTTTGGCTCTTATCACCATGTTCTCATAAAGCTTTTGTCCTACCTCCCTTACCAATTGCTGAAACACAAGAGGCTGTTCCAGTTTGCCTCCATAACTGTCTGGCGCATTTTTGGGTCCCTCCGGAAAAACAAAAACAGCATTCCTGGCTGATGCATCAAACTGCTCAAGCAGTTGGTATTGTTTTACCGCGCTGTCAATGCTGTTACTCCATCCATGAAACCAGAAAACAAGATTGATCCTTTCTTTAACGATAAAATTTTTGGGTACATAGATCAATACACTGCTATCGCTGTAATTGGTTGCTGCATCATAGTGCTTCCCATTATAATCATGCCCCTTTGCTCTTGCCGTATCAGGAAACATAGCGTTGGCAGATGCAAACCGGATTATTTTTCCTGTTTGCGCCCGGGTTACAGTCAGCAACACAAACATCATTACAAACACAGAGATCATTTTATGTATCATGGAGATGATTTAACAGTGAATCAAATATAATTTTCTTTCAGGATTTTTTCCCGCTAACATAGGGATTGTCTTTTACAATAAAACGGTATGGCAACAACGCATCTTTACCGGCATAATCTACGCCGATCCGTGGCGTTGCAATGATCTGCGATGGTTTTATTTTGAAACCGTCATCTGCAATATACAATTCATCGCCCTGTAAGTTTAACCCTGTATGTTGCGTATAAATGCCCAATGCTTTTGATACATTTCCCGGACCCCGTGTTAACGTGTTATCTAATCGTAATTTTCCTGTGCGTTGCAACATATGTTCTATCCCATTCAGTGGCTCAATTCCCCTAATCAATATCGCGTGTGGTATATCTTCTTCATTTGTTACCACGTTAAACAAATGATGGATACCATAACACAGATACACATACGCCACACCCCCTGCCGCATACATGATCTCCGTGCGGTTCGTTCTCCTGCCGCCCCATGCGTGTGAAGCTTTATCAATGGCGCCGTTGTAGGCCTCAGTCTCAACTATTCGTCCTGCAGTTTCAATATTGTTAAATCTGCTTACCAATACTTTCCCCAGCAAGGCTTTCGCAACGGTGCAGACATTTTTCTGCCGGTAAAATTCCATGGGCAATTTATCGGAATGCCTGAACGTTATAGCTTTCATGACCATAAAACTACTGAATGTGTTAACTTTGCAAATCTAATTCCCCCATTTGTGCTGAAAGAAATGATTATTGGCATACAGGCGTATTTCCAGGCCCACAGGTTCATACAAAAACACAAACTGTGGAAATGGATACTGATACCGGGTATCATTTATTGTACCCTGTTCATCATCGGCATGTATTTCTTCAGCCATACCTCCAGCAATTTTATTGAATGGATGAGCCACACAACCGGTTTAAGCGATTGGCTCAACCGGATGAACAGCGGGTTTCTTGGTTTCCTCTTTATCATAGGCAGCCTTTTATTATGGTTAATATTGATGTTGTTTTATTTCTCTTTATTCAAATATATTTTCTTGATCGTGGGTTCTCCACTCTTCGCTTACCTGAGCGAAAGAACGGAAGCCATTATTGAAGGAAAAAAAGGTTTCCCTTTCAGTTTCAGCCAATTGCTTAAAGACATCAAACGCGGTATTTATATCGCTTTGAGGAACAGTTTGTGGCAAACAGTATATACCCTATCCATTCTCTTATTGAGCCTGGTTCCATTGGCGGGATGGCTTACTCCTATCCTGGCCCTACTGGTAGAATGTTATTATTACGGTTTCTCCATGCTTGATTACAGCATGGAGCGGCATAAACGCTCACCCGCGGAAAGTATTTTTTTTATCGGAAACCACAAAGGATTGGCAATTGGCAACGGCCTGGTATTTTACCTGATGCACATGATACCGATCTTAGGTTGGATCCTGGCGCCCGCTTATTCAGTAGTGGCCGCAACATTGAGTATGTACCCGTTAAAGCAAACAGAGAAATAGGGCCGTTTGGGGTTTGTAGTTTGGAGTTTGTGGTTAGGGTCTCCGAACTTTTAAACAACCCAGTAATATCAACGATCCCAACCACAAACTCCAAACTACAAACCACAAACCGATGTACGGCAAAGTCTACCTCATCCCAACCGTTCTGCACGAAGAGGCATTGGAAACCATTCCGGCTTATTTATTGGATGCAGTGAAAGACTGCCAGGTATTTTTTGTTGAGAATGAAAAAACAGCCCGCCGCTTTTTAAAGAAACTCTGGAAGGAAATGGTGATCGATGATTACCAGTGGTTCACTATTCACAAAGCGGAAGAGGAAGTGAGGAAACAATTCATACAACTATTGCAATCAGGAAAGAATATCGGGATCATCAGTGAAGCAGGCTGTCCCGGTATTGCTGATCCAGGCCAGGTATTGGTGCAGGCTGCGCAACAGGCAAACATCACAGTAAAGCCTTTGGTGGGGCCAAGTTCTATCCTACTTGCATTAATGGCAAGTGGCATGAACGGCCAGTGTTTTCAATTTCATGGATACCTGCCTATCGATTCATTCGAGAGAAAAAAGAAGATAAAAGAACTCGAAGCAGACTCGCAAAAAAGAAATTGTACGCAGTTGTTTATTGAAACACCTTATCGCAATAATCCGCTTATCAAAGATGTTTTAGAAAGTTGCCGTGAGGAAACAAGGGTTTGTATTGCGGTAGATATTACTGCTGCATCAGAAACCATCCGTACCCAAAGCGTTAAAAAATGGAAAGAGAATATTCCTGATATTCATAAAAGACTAGCGATTTTTTTGCTTCAGGCCTGAATGGTTACCTGGTCATACTTTTTTTCATTTATACGTATGATCCAATACGCAACGATCAAATTCGGTACCCAGCACAACCATGCCACTATCCTGTATGCGGGTACAAAACTTCCCATGGCAGAAACTAAAAGAGGCAGGTATATTCGTAAGGTCACTGCAGCAAAACAAGTGGCGTAACTATAGATCATCATCCGTTTGTGCTGTTCAACACGGTTATTCCTGATATTGATATAGGCCATTAATGTAGTGCTAAACCACACCACACCTAAGCAGATAAATCCCACTGACGGGATCAGCCCACCCGTTGCGAAACACGCAATGCATATGCCTGCGGTTGAACTGATCAGCACGGCAAATACATACACTTTGCCTATACGTCTGTGTAACGTGAGGTTTCTGTTCCTGAATTTTGAACCGAATTGTGTCCAGCCGGTTAATAAGGCAATGCCGCCTAATGTGATATGCGTATAAAAACCAATGTTCCAGATTGCATTTGCCAAAAGTTCCGCTGACTTTGAACTACGCAATCCAAAATTCCCACCCATAATAAAATAGATGATGGGATACAACCCGATCAGTATGCATGATATGACCAGTAATACCCATATTCCTTTTTTTATCATAGACCGTATTTATCCACCAGGTATATCAATCCCGCCATATTCACCGCACCTAATAACAATTCTCTTTTATTCACGTTCTCAAACACATCGCTTCTTGCATGGTGCAGGTCGAAATAACGTTGCGGGTCGGGAATTAATTCGCCGACAGGGATACCGAAAGTTCTGTTGAGAGGACTCACATCTGCGCCGCCTCCATCATTGCTTAATTCGAATGCACCATAGGGAGATAGTAATGGAATCCAGCTTTGCACTTTAGCCATTTGTTCTTTGGTTACCTGCAACGAAAATCCGCGCGGTGTAAATCCGCCGGCATCGCTTTCCAATGCAAATAGGTGTTTCTCGTTTTTGGCTTTTGCTTCCGCTGCATATTTGGTTCCGCCACGCAATCCATTCTCTTCATTGGCAAACAATACAAAACGCAAAGTGTGTTTGGGTCTATAGCCGATTGCCTGTAATGCACGCATGATCTCGATAGTATGCACCACACCGGTTCCGTCATCGCTTGCGCCTTCATTTACGTCCCAGCTGTCTAAGTGGCCGCCGATGGTAATGTATTCGTCGGGAAATTCAGTGCCTCTTATTTCAGCGATCACATTATGGCCGATGGTATCCGGTAAAAAATGGCCATTGGTATACATCGCCATACTGATCTTTGACTTTCGCGTGAGTGTCCATACGGCATCTGCGTCTCTCGGGCCAACTGCTATCGCGGGAATTTTGGGGAACGAATCATTATACGCCATCGCACCCGTATGCGGATCATTCGCTGTTGATTCTGTCAGAGACCTGATCATCACACCAATCGCACCATATTTAGCAGCGCGACTCGGTCCGGATCTGCGGTAGATGCCCGCTTCGCCATAAGAAATAAAGGGCTTTACGTTGGTAGGATTAAATCCATTGTTATAGTAAACGATCTTGCCCTTTACTTCATCCTTTCTTCTTTCGAGTTCGGCAAAATCCTGTACCGCCAATACTTCACCATTAACCGTGCCGTTGCCTAATGAATTACCCAATGCCAATACGTCTAAGTCACGGCTTGTTTTGGCACCATCAACCAATATCACAAAAGCTTTATCCGCTCCGCCCCGCACCCAATGTGGCACCATGCATTCCTGCAGCCAAACATTTTCTGCGCCGTTCTTCTCCATAGTTTGTCTGCCCCATTGCACCGCTTTGGCAAACGCTGGTGAACCCGCCAGCCTGCCACCGATCTGTTTGGTTAATTGGTAAAGCTGTTCATATGCTTTGCCATTACTCAATATCTCGTCTGATATTTTTTTGATCATAGCCGCATCAGCAGCGGGCTGTGCCATTGCCGCAAAGGGCAAAACCAAAAGGCCAAAAAGGAGTTTTTTCATAACGCTAAAGTTAACTATTTGTCTTGTTTGAACAAGTGGGATGAACGGAATCTGCTGAATGAAGAATTAATTGTTACTTGCAAACAATTCGGTCTGTGGTTTGTTGTTTGTGGTTTGTAGTTCTTCCCGACTTCAAAAACCACAAACTACAAACCACAAACTACAAACCGTAACAGTTATGAGAATAGGCATTGTTTGCTATCCCACTTTCGGTGGAAGCGGCGTTCTGGCCACGGAATTAGGCAAGGCGCTTGCTGATGAGGGACACCAGGTACATTTTATCACCTACCAGCAACCCGTTCGGCTGAATGTGTTTAATGCGAATATTTTTTACCACGAGGTAAGGGTTCCCACCTATCCTTTGTTCGATTATCCGCCATATGAAGTGGCGCTGGCGAGTACGATGGTGGACGTGATCATGAACTATGATCTCGACCTGCTGCATGTACACTATGCTATCCCCCACGCTTCTGCGGCGTATATGGCCAAGCAAATCGTAAAGCAAAAAACCGGCAGGAATGTGCCGGTGATCACCACTCTGCATGGTACCGATATTACCCTGGTTGGAAAAGACAAAACCTATGAGCCAGTGGTTACTTTTTCCATTAATGAAAGTGATGCGATCACTGCTGTATCTCAGAACCTGAAAGATGAGACCTTCAAATCATTTGCTATACATAAAGAAATACAGGTGATCCACAATTTTGTGGATGTTACCCGTTTTAATAAAAAGCCGATTGATGCGTTCCGGAAAGTGGTGGCGCCGAATGGGGAAAAGATTTTGATCCATGCTTCCAATTTCCGCAAAGTAAAAAGAGTGGATGATGTGATCAAGGTTTTTGCAGCTGTGCGCAAGGAAATGCCCGCTAAATTATTAATGGTAGGCGATGGCCCTGAAAGGCCGGCCACCGAAGAATTGGCAAGAAAATTAGGCGTTGATGAAGATGTCCGTTTCTTAGGCAAACAGGAGCAGATGGAGGATATCCTCGCGGTAAGTGACGTATTCCTTCTTCCTTCCGAATATGAAAGTTTTGGGTTGGCCGCATTAGAAGCTATGGCTGCACGCGCCGTAGTGATCAGCACCAACGCAGGAGGATTGGCCGAGATCAATATTCAAAATGAAACCGGTTTTTTAGCTGATGTGGGTGATGTAAAAGCCATGAGCAGTTTTGCTATTGAACTGTTGAAAGATGAAGCCAAACTCGAAGTGATGAAAGAGGCTGCTTACCAGCAGGCATGCAGGTTTGATATCAAGAACATCATCCCTGTTTATGAAGAATTGTATAAGCAGTATTGCAGGAGAGATCCGTGTAAATAATTCTTATAAAATAACAGTTAGCTAATCTATTCTTGAGCGCCCTATTTAACTCCAGCCTTTAGGCTGGGGATGACAAATATTCCTCCTTATGGCTTTAGCCATAATTGCTCTTCACTGTAAAGCATGTTGAAAATCGAAATTCAGTTTGGGCTAAAGCCCTGTGATCTTTATGCATTCTTCCCCAGCCTAAAGGCTGGGGTTAATTCTTAGCCTTGTTTATCTGGTCAATACTTTTAATAATAAGCGTACACACTTCCTTCAACTCTTCATCACCAATGATCAACGGTGGCGCAATACGCATTCTATCCGGCGCAAACAGGAACCAATCAGTGATCAGTCCGTTTTGAATACATTGGTGAATCACCGCGCGGTTTATTTCATCGGAGGCAAATTGCAGAGACATCCACAGACCGCAACTGTTTTGTGAGATGATCGAAGAATGAATAAGTCCCTCCATCAGGATCTTTTCCTTTCTTTTTATATCATAGATATAATTCCCTTTCAACAACACGTCAAACGCAGCTTTACCCGCAGCACAGGAAACGGGATGTCCTCCGAATGTGGTGATATGGCCGAGTACCGGATCATGTGTTAATGTATTCATCAATCTTTTATCAGCAATAAAAGCGCCTAAAGGCATTCCGCCGCCCAAGGCTTTTCCCAATAACAGTATATCGGGTACGATATCAAATTGTTCAAATGCCCAAAGCGTTCCGGTTCTGCCGAAACCTGCCTGTATCTCATCCAATATTAATAACACACAATGCTCGTCACATTTTCTCCTGATCGCCTGTAGCCATTCTTTTGATGGAGCAGTCACTCCACTTTCTGCCTGCACTGTTTCCAATATCACACAGGCAGTTTGCGAATCGATGGCATCAATCACTTCGTTGCCGTTATAATCGTAATGATATACATCCGGTAACAAAGGACGAAAAGCATTGCGCCAGTATTCATCCCCCATTACACTTAAAGCGCCTTGTGTGCTGCCATGATATGATCGGTTAAAGGCAATGATCTTTGAACGTTCTGTAACACGTTTAGCTAATTTCATCGCCCCTTCGGTTGCTTCTGCTCCGCTATTGGTGAAGTAGACACAATTGAGTGATGCGGGCAAATGATCCGTTAACAATTTGGCGTATGCGGTTTGCGGCGCTTCAATAAATTCGCCATAAACGATCAGGTGCATGTATTCGGCGGCCTGTTCCTGTACGGCTTTTACAACGTCAGGGTGTGAATGGCCGATATTGCATACACTGAAACCGGAGATGAGATCGATATATTGTTTACCATTCACATCCACCAAATGAATGCCTGAAGCTTTTACCATCTCAATCCCAATGGGCGCGGGAGATGTTTGGGCGATATGTTGTAAAAAAAGTTGCCTATTGCTCATTTGATGAGAGATGTTAGTTGACTGTTGACAGACGGGCTATCGCAGATCATCACGTTCATATCGATTAATTAGGCCGTTTAAAATACGCATGTTTTCATCAATTAATGGAGTTAATGTTTCGAATTTATCACTATTTAAAATATCGACCGAAACTGCAACATATAAAATCGTTTCTAATTCATACAAAGATCCCCTGGCAATATGTAAAAATTGTTTTGTATCCCTTTTGTACTGTCTTCCGCAGCCTTCTGCAATATTAGATGGTATAGAAACAACGGCCCTTTTGGCTTGCGAACTCAGGGCATATAATTCCTCTTTCGGAAATAATTTAGTTAGTTCATATACTTCTTTCACTAATAACATAGATTTTTTCCAGGCCTCAAGATTTTTATACGTAGTCATTGCTGATTTCTTTAATTAAAGTTAACTTCATTCTGAATTCTGGCGGCTAACAATATGTCAGCTAACATTCTGTCAACTTTCTTCTGTCATCTGTCAACCTTCTAATCTTATGGCTACTATCCTTTCCGTCCTCGACAAAAGCCCCCAATTTGGCAAGAATTGTTTTGTAGCTCCCAATGCCACCATTGTAGGTGATGTTGTTATGGGTGATGAATGCAGCATCTGGTTCAACACCGTAATTCGCGGCGATGTTCACTATATTAAGATGGGTAATAAAGTAAATGTGCAGGACGGCGCAGTGATCCATTGTACTTTCCAGAAAAATCCTACCGAAATCGGCAACAATGTATCTATCGGCCACAATGCGCTGGTGCATGGTTGTACCATCCATGATGACGTACTGATCGGTATGGGTTCAATTGTAATGGACAGATGCGTGGTGCATAGTAATTCCATTATTGCTGCAGGCGCTGTGTTATTGGAAGGAACGATTGTAGAAGCGGGCAGTATTTATGCAGGAGTGCCTGCTAAAAAAGTAAAAGATATTTCAAAGGAATTGATCAATGGCGAGATCAACCGGATCGCGAATAATTATATCAAGTACGCATCATGGTTCAGTGAGCACAATGATAGTCCGGGAGAAGAGAAAAAGTGAAAAGTTAATAGTTAAAAGATATTGTAGAATGATAAGGCTTCCCATAGTTCTTTTCTGCTTTCTGATGTGCAGCTTCATCCAGGTTGATAAAAAACCATCGGATCCCCAACAGCCTTTATTCCTCAAAGCAAACGACCTGAAAATAACGGTGAATTATTTTGATGAAAAATTAATTCCGCATGATATAGCTGGCGATTGTTCAGAGAGATACGCATTTGATACGCTGATGCTGCATGCAAATAAAATGGTGCTGTTTACAGATCTCGGTTCTGTTGCCATCATGAAGATCAATTACAAACTGATCCATTTCAAGTTCGATCATGCCGATGTTAGTGCCAAACAGACCACGCATATTTATTCAGGAGAAGGATATACGATCAGGTTCACATCAAAACAGATCAAGAAACTGGATGATGAGTATTTTGTTCATAGCGGAACCCTTGAGATCTCTAAGAACGGGCAGAAGAAAATTTATTATGTGCTGGGTAAATATGGCTGCTGAAAGAAAAGCCATGAGCTATGAGCTTCGAGCTGTTAGCCACAAGCTCATAGCTCATGGCTGAACCTCAATACAAATTCTCTTCCATCGTATCCAGTATCGTAAGATAACTCACATAACGGTCAACGGAAACTGATCCTGCATTCACTGCATCTTTCACTGCGCATCCCGGCTCATTGATGTGCATGCAATTATTGAACTGGCACTCATTGATCAAGGCCCGCATTTCAGGAAAAAAATGAGAGAGTTCCTGCTTGCTGATATCCACCAAACCAAATTCGCGCACACCAGGTGTATCAATGATCTGTCCGCCGAAATTAAGATCAAACATCTCGGCAAATGTTGTAGTGTGCAATCCTTTACCGCTCCATCCACTCACTTCCTGTGTACGCAAATTGAATTCGGGGAATACCGCATTGATAAAAGTTGATTTGCCCACACCGCTGTGCCCGCTCAATAAGGTGGTCTTATTATGTAACAATGTTTTCAATTCCTCAACACCTGAATTATTTTGCACGCTTACCAATACTACTTTATAACCGATTGCCTCATAGATCCCTTTTAATAAAGAAAATTTTTCCATTTCCTTTTTCTTATAGATATCCGATTTATTAAAAACTATCACAGCCGGAATATGGTAAGACTCGCAGGAGATCAGGAACCTGTCCATAAAACCCTGTGATGTTTTGGGCTCTTTCAGCGTAGCGAATAAAATACTCTGGTCCAGGTTAGATGCTATGATATGGTGCTGTCTTTTGTTATGCGGCGATACACGTGCCACATAATTACGGCGGTCGTAAATATGATCGATCATTGCCGATTCTTCCTGCACATCTTCAATTTCCATTTTCACTTCATCCCCTACGGCAATTGGGTTGGTAGATGTGATCTCATCTATCTTAAAGATCCCTTTGATACGCGCATTGTACATGTTCCCGTCTTCGCCTTTCGCTACATACCAGGAACCCGTTGACTTATAAATACGCGCCTTCATGCAGCGAAGATAAAGCATAGTGGATCATAGAGGGCAAGCCATTAGGTATTAGCTTTTAGCTATTAGGAGTTCAATGCTAATGCTTAATACCTAATGCCTAACACCGAATTTTCGCTAAATATTAACCTCTACGCCCTCATAAAGCGTTGAGTACAAAAGCATGGGGAGGGGAAATTCAATATCTTCGCAACCTATGTCGAAATTTGCGCATGATGAAGTAGTGCCTTACCAACATAGCCAGCTGGACAAAAAAGAACAGGTGGCAGATATGTTCAACAGCATTGCTTACCGTTATGATTTTATGAACCGGTTTCTCAGTGCGGGCATTGATGTGTGGTGGCGCAAAAAAGCGATCAGCCAGTTAAAGAGCCTTTCGCCGAAAAAAATATTGGATGTTGCAACCGGAACCGGCGATGTGGCGATCTTAACCTACCGGATGTTGCAACCCGAAAAGATCACCGGCATTGATATTTCTGAAGGCATGTTGGAACTGGGCAGAAAAAAAATTGAGAAACTGGGACTTTCACAAAATATTGAACTACTGAAAGGCGATAGTGAAGTGATCCGTTTTGAAGACAATAACTTTGATGCCATCACCGTTGCTTTTGGTGTACGTAATTTTCAGAACCTTGACAAAGGATTGAAAGAAATGCACCGTGTATTACAACCGGGTGGTAAATTGGTTGTATTGGAATTTTCCAGGTCGAAGAACGGGGTATTCAATTTTTACATGAATGTAGTGGCCCCTATGATCGGAAAATTATTTGCAAAAAATAAAAGCGCTTATCAATACCTGAACGATAGTGTGCAGGCATTCCCCGAAGGACAAACCTTTTTAAACATTATGCATGAAGCAGGATTTACCCAAACGTATTTGAAAAAACTTAGTTTCGGAATATGCACTATTTACTGCGGAAGCAAGTAGTCCTGCCTGTTATCATCCTTCTTTCCTGCGCATCGCAACTGCATGCACAGAAGGAGATCTATCGTCGTAACCACGATGATATGACGTATTATTTTGGGTTAACGCTGGGCTACAATTATTCCTTTTTACACATTTCCAAATCGCCGATGTTCCTGCAGAATGATAGTATTATGTCGGCAGAACCCGGATCAAGCGGTGGTATTGCCATGGGGTTGATGGCTACAGCCAGGTTGAGCAATCATTTCCAGGTAAGGCTAAACCCTCAATTGATCATCGGTGGTTCAAAATATATTGCATACAATCTCAGTAAGACCAAACTCGGTGAACAGGCGTACCAGAATCAAACACTGCCTTCTACAATAGTAAGTTTTCCGGTACAGGTAAAATTTAATTCCGATCGTATCGGGAATTTCAGGACCTACCTGTTGGGCGGAGTAAAGTTTGATACGGACCTTTCCAGTAATTCAACGCAGAGAAATGCAGAAGACATCATCAAACTCAAAGCTAACGACCTTGGTTTTGAACTCGGTGTTGGCTTTAATTTTTACCTGCCATTTGTTACCATTTCTCCCGAACTTAAGATCAGCAATGGTTTTACTAATCTTCACCAGGTTGATCCCAATCTTAAGTATTCCAATGTACTCGACAGGATCCTTTCGAGGATGATCGTGTTCTCGATTCATTTTGAGGATTAAATCTCAGCTGCAAGCTTTGAGCCGTGAGCTATGAGCTTGCGCGGCTTAACATTGATACTTTTCTTCGTCCCAGTGGCAGTGCCAGCTCAAGGCTCACAGCTCATAGCTGGTTTCCCGACTTTTAGCTAAATTGCCGTCTATGAAACAGTACATCATTAAAGATACCTGCATTGTAAACGAGGGAGAAAAGATCTATGGGGATGTATTGATCAAAAAAGGAAGGATAGAAAAGATAGCTGCGTCCATTGACACAAAAGAAAAAAGTATTGAGGTAGATGGTACGGATCAGTTTTTGATACCGGGTGCTATTGACGACCAGGTACACTTTCGCGAGCCGGGATTGACGCATAAAGCCACAATCTATACCGAAGCACGCGCGGCCGTTGCAGGTGGTGTGACAGGGTTTATGGAAATGCCAAATACAAAACCGCCGGTTTTTACACAGGAACTACTGGAAAATAAATATGAGATAGCACGCAATACTTCGCTTGCCAATTATTCGTTTTTCATGGGCACTTCCAATGATAATATTGAAGAGATCCTGAAAACAAATGAAAAGAAACATGAGGTATGCGGCGTAAAAGTATTTATGGGTTCATCAACCGGGAATTTACTCGTGGATAATCCTTTGATGCTCGACAAAGTATTTTCTGGCTCTGAGTTATTGATAGCAACACATTGTGAAGATGAAGCCATCATCAAGGCGAATTTGCAGGCATTAAAAAATCAGAAAGGGAAACTGGAACCATCAGATCATCCCATTATCCGTAATGAAGAAGCCTGTTTCGAATCTTCCTTCAAAGCTATTCAGTACGCGAAAAAATACAATAGCCGTTTACATATTTTACATATCAGCACCGAAAAAGAACTGCAACTATTCAGCAATATGTTGCCGTTGGCAGACAAACGAATTACAGCAGAAGCATGCGTACATCATCTGCATTTTACGAGTGATGATTATGCTGTTCTGGGTAACCGCATCAAATGTAATCCCGCAATCAAGGCCCCACATAATCGGGAAGCTTTGTGGAAGGGTTTGTTGGATGACAGGTTAGATGTAATAGCCACTGACCATGCCCCGCATACCTGGGAAGAGAAACAGGAAGATTACGAACATGCACATGCCGGTTTGCCATTGGTGCAACATTCTATTCAACTCATGTTGCATTATGTGAAAGAAGGAAGGATCAGTATAGAAAAAGTGGTTGAGAAAATGAGCCATGCCGTAGCGATCTGTTTCCAGATCAAAGAACGGGGTTTTATCCGCGAAGGATATCATGCGGACCTGGTGCTCGTAAATATGAACCAGCCGAATACAGTAGCTAAAGAAAACATCCTCTACAAATGCGGCTGGAGCCCTCTCGAAGGATTTACTTTCCCCGCATCTATAACGCATACATTTATAAATGGCCACCTGGTTTATGGAAATGGGGTGTTCGATGAATCACAGATGGGGGAACGAATGAATTTTAACAGGTAAAAAAGTTTGTGGTTTGGGGTTTGTAGTTTGTTGTTGGGGTTCCAAATTTTTAAACCACACACTAATTGAACGACTCCCAAACACAAACTACAAATCACAAACTACAAACCAACCCAAATGCAGGTAGATAAAACCACGCTCGCCGATCTTTCGATTTTTCATAGTGAGGAAGAACAATCTGTTTTTTATCATCTAAACCATACGCAGACCAATGGTGGCAGGGAATACCTGCGGTACCTTTTAGGCAACCCCCTGGACACGCTTGACCAGATACTTGATACGCAGTTAACCTTGCAACAGCTGATGGAAGTGTCTAAAGAATGGCCCATTACGGTAACCAATGGTACGATCATGGTGATCGAGCGGTTCTATGAAACACAGATCAATCATTTTTCGCAACACCCGAATGCGGTTAACAGCCAGTTCTATAAAATATTGAACAACCCTGATTATTCTCTCCTTCGTTACACAGTTGAGCATGCGGTTGATTTTACAAAAGGCATGCAACAGATCGTTGACCTTCTGTTCGAAAAAAAACTGAGCAAACAATTGACTACCTGGGTAACACGTTTATCGATGTTGCTAAGCAAGTCGATGATACAGGAGATCATGCGGGCTGATAAGAAAAAATTAACACCGGAACAGGTATTGAGGTATGGCGGTTTTATCCGGCATCATTATAAAGCGCAGAATTTTGAACTGGTAGATCTCTATAGCAAGTTCGATGCATACTTAAGCATTGCATGGGCCTGTAAGAAGTATGATTTTACTTTTCCCGAGATCAAACCAAGTAAAGAACCTTATATCAAAGCAACTGGCCTCCATCATATGCTGCTGGAAGAGCCGGTTTCTTATGATATTGAATTATCAGTAGAGAAGAATTTTCTTTTCCTGACAGGGGCAAACATGGCCGGCAAAAGCACTTTTATCAAAGCAGTAGGCGTATCTGCTTACCTGGCGCATTTGGGAATGGGCGTGCCTGCCAAAGAAATGCAATTGAGTTTGCTTGATGGATTGCTGAGTAATATACAGGTGGTTGATAATATCATTAAAGGCGAAAGCTTTTTCTTTAACGAAGTACAACGGATCCGGAATACGATCGAAAAAATAAGTGATGGAAAGAACTGGTTGATACTGATAGACGAATTATTTAAAGGCACCAACCAGCAGGATGCCGTTAAATGCAGCACGACCGTAATAGAAGGCCTGCGCAAAATGAAGAATGCTTTATTTATTCTTTCTACACATTTATATGAAATCGGTGATGATCTGAGGAAATACAAAAACATACAGTTCCATTATTTTGAGACCTCTGTTAAAGACGACCAGTTGCTGTTCAGCTACCAATTGAAAGAGGGTATCAGCAATGACAGGTTGGGGTATTTGATTTTGAGGAAAGAGGGTGTGGTGGATCTGTTGGAGAAATTATAAGGACACGAATTGCACGAATTAAAACGAATGGCCTCTATAAACAGGTAATGAATTACAAATCGGTGATCATTCGTAGTAAGTACGGATCGACAAATCGGCAACAATTCGTTCTAATTCGTGTAATTCGTGTTTGAAAAAAATATCTCCCCTAATCTCTCATTACCTCTAAATTATAATTAACTTGATGCAATTAATTGCCGCATCAATATGAGAAAATCTGTCTGGCTTATTATTCTTGGTTTACTGTACCTGATCACTTTAGAGATCATGAAAGTGTATTGGATCATGCCATTTCCCGGCAGCCAGCAATCCGATTCTGTCTCATTTGCTTATTTCCTTCATAAAAATGCCTGGTGGCTGCGTGTTGTGGGCGTGATACTTATTACGGGGCCTCTGCTCCGTTCATTGGCCAAAGGGAAATTCTGGCAAAGAACTTTATTGGTATTGGTGATTCTTTTATACATGTTCATTTACTACCTGTTTAATTTCCGTTTCCTGGCTGATAAAATATTTTATGAGCCGAAAGAAAAAACATTCGCACCTGCTTTAACGGACACCACCAATAAAGACAAACTGGTGATCGGTGTGATCCTCAACAACGAAGCAAAAGCCTACCCGATCGAGTTGATCGGTTATCACCACCAGGTGATAGACACCATGCAGCAGAAACCTATCATGGTTACTTATTGTACGGTTTGCCGCAGTGGGCGTGTATTCAACCCGTTTGTAAATGGAAAATATGAGAAGTTCCGCCTTGTGGGAATGGATCATTTCAATGCCATGTTTGAAGATGCCACTACAAAGAGCTGGTGGCGCCAGGCAACTGGTGTAGCGATCGCGGGGAAATTAAAAGGACACCAGTTAACGGAGATACCATCAACGCAAATGCGTTTGGGTGAATGGCTCAGCATGTATCCTGATTCAAAAATATTTCAGCCCGATAGTAATTTCAAAAAACAATACGCCGGTCTGAAAGGTTTTGACGACGGTACCATTAAAGGCAAACTCGAACACCGCGATTCATCCTCCTGGAAAAATAAATCATGGGTAGTTGGTATCGCAGGCAAAACAAAAAGCAGGGCCTACGACTGGAACGAACTCGTTAAGCAAAAAATGATCGTTGATTCATTGGATGAAATGCCTTTACTCTTAACAGTAGAGCCGCACGGCAAAACCTTCTATGCACTCAGCCGGAACCTCGATGGAAAAGTATTACAATTTGTACCAGGACTTACCGCCGGCGAACTGGAAGATATGCAAACACATTCCATCTGGAAACTGAACGGGGCCTGTACGCGCGGCCCATTACAAGGCAAACAATTACAACGCATACAGTCTTACCAGGAATTCTGGCATTCATGGAAAAGTTTTCATCCTAATACAACTACTTATCAAATCATTTAAAATGAAACTGACTGCATGTATCATCGGGTTGCTTACTTGTTTTTTTGTATCGGCACAGGAATTGGTACCGGGTGTTTATTATTGGGATAAGAGCCCTGCAACGAAAACAAAAATAGGCAGTGTAAAAAAAATATTTTCCGGATCAGGAATCCCACTTTCTCAACACACCATGAACGGAATTATATTGTCTAAAGGGAAAACGATCAACTATGCTCCTTCCGCTACCGATAACGAATTATTCTTTATTGTGAAAACCGGGCCGGTTGCTGTAACACTGCTTGATAAGAAATACACCATCGACAGGGGATCGGTAATTCTATTATTACCTGGTGATAAACTAAGTATTGAAAACACAGGAGATAAAGATGCTGAATTGTATGAAATGGGTTCCCGTTCCGTTACTGCTCCTGACCCCGAACGTGGAAAAGCCTCAGGCCCATCTTTTGTGATGAACTGGAACGATATGGTTTTTAAACCCACTGATAAAGGGGGTACCCGCCAGTTGTTCGACAGGAAAACCACCATGCTAGGCCGTTTTGATATACATGTAACCCAATTGAATGAAGGTTTTAACAGCCATCCACCGCATACCCATAAACTCGAAGAGATCATTTTGATGCTTGATGGAAATGCAGAAATGACTGTAGGAACCGACCACCAGAAAGCCAATGCAGGAGATGTTGTATGGATGGGTTCAATGGTATCTCACAATCTTACCAATGTGGGCAAAACACCTTGTTTGTATTTTGCGATACAATGGAATTGAGAGATTACTAAACTGACTATTTTTCTAAAAGCGGATTCTTTTCTTTCATTGGGATCTTAACTACTTCAAGCCAGGCGATTGAAGCCATAAATAGGGCGCTCAGCACTTCGAGTTTCTCATTGTGGTTAAGAAGAAAAACGCTCGCAACAATAAGACCGATAGCAATAAAAAATGCATATCGTATGATGCGATCTTTCCTGTTTTTTTTATGCTGTGTCATTACCAAACAAATTAGATAAAATTTCGGGTATAACTGTCGCTAGAATGGCTGTTGAATGGATTCACTTGTTTTTGAAAACCATTTCGGCCCCTCATCAGTCATGTAAACACAATCCTCCAGCCGAACACCAAATTCACCGGGTATTGAAATATTAGGCTCGATACTGAAACACATTCCAGGTTGCAATAACTGTTGGTTTCCTTTTACCATATTGCCCCACTCATGCCCATCCATACCGATTCCGTGCCCGGTTCTGTGAGGCAATCCGGGTAATTGATAACCAGGCCCAAAACCCGCATCAGTGATCACTTTGCGGGCAGCGGCATCAACCAGTTCACATGCCGCGCCATTTTTTGCAGCGGCAAAACCGGCAGCCTGTGCTTTTTGTTCGAGGTTCCAGATTTCCAGCTGCCTCTTGGTAGGTTCCGCACCAAATACGATGGTGCGAGTAATATCTGAATTATAATTTTCTACGGTGCAACCGCAATCCAGCAAAACAATATCTCCTTTTGCAAGCGTTCTTGGTTTGATGCTGCCATGCGGCATGGCAGAAGATTCCCCAAAGAGCACCAATGCAAAATCAGAAACACCACCCAGTTTGTTTTGTGCATCTCCGATGATCGCAGACACTTCTCTCTGCGACATCCCTTCCTTCAAACTACTGATACCAAATTTTATCGCAGCAACAGTTATATCACTGGCTTTCTGCATCAAAGCGATCTCATTGGTGGATTTGATCATACGGCAAGGCATGGTCACTGGATCGCCGCTTACATAGTTCAGGTGTGGCGCCTGCTTACGAATACCATCCAGTATAAAAAAACGAAGACGTTCTTCCATACCAATGGCTCCGGATTCAATTCCTGCTTTTTTAAAAGCGGAAGCGATCAGGACATAAGGGCTTTCATCTTCCTGCCAGGCATATACCTGCTTGCCAATTTTGATCAGTTCACGTAACCGCGATTCTTCAAACCCGGGGCAGACATAAAACACTTCTCCTTTGGCAGGAATCACTGCAACCATTGTTCTCTCACTGGGAAACCAGCTGATGCCGGTAAAATAAAAAAGTGATGTACCTGCATCCAGCACCAATGCCTGCATTTTTTGTTCCACCAATAAACGCTGTGCTTTCGCAATACGCTCTTCTCTTTCTTTTACAGTAATCGGCGCCACATCCTTTGTCATGGATTGAAGTGAGTCAATTGAAGAAGCCGGTGCTGTATTTTCTGTTCCGGTTTTGCACGATTGCAAGCCTGAGACTAAAGCGGTTCCGGCAGTTAATGCGGAAAGTTGAATAAAATCCCTTCTTTTCAAATCCATGATATAGTTTTTGGTGGATAGGTATAATTGAAAGATAAGCAATAAAAAGACTTTCATTGTAAACCTCAACAAAGTGATGGAGTGCATTTCAAATTTTTGCTTAATTGAACCACATAGAACATAGAAAACATAGGGTTCACATAGAAGAACTATGTGTTAAAACTATGTGGTCTATGTGTCTACTGTGGTTCAAAAAAAACGAACAAGCACGATGCGAAAATTTGAAATGCTCCCAAGTGATGTCATTCATTCTTTCCGCTATTTTCTTTACGATCTTTGCCTCTTTGAGCTTTTCTGTCCGCTAAGATTAGATGAGCGGATGCATGAAAAGAATAAAAAGGTGTATTCGCATTTTATATCAGGTATAAATACGCTACCCCAATCTCATTTATACAATTACCTTTCTGCCTCAAAGAATTTACATGCTTGTAAAAACCTTTGGCAGCGCCGTATATGGCGTAGAGGCCATCAATATTACCATTGAAGTAAACGTGAGTATGGGGCAACACTATACGATCGTAGGTCTGCCCGACAACGCAGTACGCGAAAGTTTGCAGCGTACAGAAAGCGCCATTAAGACAAATAATTTTTTTATGCCGCGCACCAAGATCGTAGTAAATCTTGCGCCGGCAGATATCCGTAAAAGCGGTTCTGCATTTGATCTTCCGATCGCTATGGGTATACTCGGTGCAAGCGAGCAACTGGCAGAACCGGACCGCTTAAAAGATTATGTGATCATGGGTGAGTTGAGTTTGGATGGAACCGTGCAACCCATCAAAGGCTCATTGCCGATTGCCATACAGGCACGTAAGGAAGGATTTAAAGGATTGATCGTTCCGCTTGCCAACGCACGCGAAGCGGGAATGGTGAATAATCTTGACGTATATGGTGTGCAACATTTGACAGACGTAGTTAGTTTTTTTGAAGATGCCAATTCATTGCAACCCGTTATCGTAAATACGCGCGAAGAATTTTTCAGCAACCAATATGAATTTGATATTGACTTCAACGAAGTAAAAGGACAGGAAAATATCAAACGCGCCATGGAGATCGCTGCTGCAGGTGGGCACAATGCAATACTCATCGGCCCACCCGGCGCGGGCAAAACCATGTTGGCAAAACGGCTCCCAACTATATTGCCGCCATTGAGTTTGCAGGAAGCATTGGAGTCAACCAAAATATACAGTGTGGCAGGGAAGCTTCCCGAGAACAGTGCATTGATCAGCAAGCGGCCCTTCCGTTCACCGCATCATACCATTTCTGACGTGGCATTAGTGGGTGGTGGCGGCACACCACAACCCGGTGAAATTTCGCTGGCGCATAATGGTGTTCTGTTTTTAGATGAGTTGCCCGAGTTCAAACGAACTGTTCTTGAGGTGATGCGTCAACCGATGGAAGAAAGAAGGGTAACCATTTCACGCGCAAAAATGGCGCTGGATTTTCCTGCGAATTTTATGTTGATCGCTTCCATGAACCCATGCGCCTGCGGATTTTACAATCACCCCGAAAAAGAATGCAGTTGCCCGCCGGGTGCGGTCCAGAAATACCTCAACAAAGTTTCCGGCCCGTTATTAGACCGTATCGATCTGCATGTAGAAGTAACGCCCGTCGCATTCAGTGAATTAAGCAGCCAGCAACAAAGTGAAAACTCATCTGCCATCCGCGAACGTGTCATCAAAGCAAGAGAGATACAGGCCGAACGTTATAAAGAACATCCCGGCATTTATGCCAATGCACAGATGAGCAGTAAACAACTCCGCCAGATCTGTGTGATCAGTAATGTTGGTGAGAATCTATTAAAGAAAGCAATGGAGAGATTGAATTTGAGCGCGCGTGCGTATGACAGGATTTTAAAAGTGAGCCGCACAATTGCTGATCTTGCGGAGAGTGAAGATATTAAACCGGAGCATTTGGCGGAGGCGATACATTATCGTTCGCTGGATAGAGAAGGTTGGGCGGGGTAAAAGTTCAAAAAAAAGCATTTTTACATCTATTTTTCAAATAGTATGATCATTTGGGTAAAATTGTTAGGCAAGAAGATTGTAAATTCATACTATGATTACAAAAATCGAAATAGACGGTTTCAAAACTTTTGTAAATTTTCAAATGGAATTTGCACCACTTACTATAATTGCGGGAGCAAATGCATCAGGTAAAAGTAATTTATTTGACGCTATGAAGTTACTCTCACGCGTCGTAGATACAGATTTAAAGACCGCATTTAGCGAGCAACGAGGAAACGCCATTGAACTTTTCACCCAATATGAGAATAACACTACAGCAACTCAAATGTCATTTGCATTAGAATTATTACTTGATAAAAACATTAAAGATAAATTTGGTGGAACCGCACTATTAAAATATACCAGATTACGATATGAAATAAAGATTAAACAAGTTATAAACGAGAGAGGTGTTCAGGATTTAATTATTGTTTCTGAATCCTTAAATCCGATTAGACATGAAGAGGATCAATGGATCAAAGTATATATACAAAGAAAAGTATTAGAAAACTGGAGACCAAAAGTAATAACCGGAAAGCGAGGTGTTGCTTATATCGATACAGATAATGATCGAGTTAACTTACGACAAGATGGCAAGGGTGGGATTAAAAAAGAGTTCCCCTTAAATAATATTAATCAGGCTATTATAAGTGTTGTAAATTCCGTAGATTTTCCACATGCACTCGCGGCAAAAGATGAAATAAAAAATTGGCGATTTTTACAACTTAACCCTGAGGATTTAAGACAACCTAGTTCTTATCTTGCCAAGGACAATCTTACTCATACCGGCTTAAACCTTGCCTCAACAGTTCATCGAATTGCGAGCACAGATGAAATACTCTTAAAGCAAATTACTCGTAGACTAAACGCTCTTCTACCCGGTATTATTAGTGTTAGCGTTGTTGATGATAAAGTTGGCCAACAATTCGTAGTCCAAGTAAAGACACAAGACAAAAGGAATTTTACTTCCAGAGTTCTGTCAGAAGGCACTTTAAGATTACTAACATTATGTGTATTTTTGTATGATCCCGCTCACAAAGGCCTGCTGTGTTTTGAAGAACCTGAAAATGGAGTTCATCCTGCACGTATGAAAATAACTGTTGAGCTATTAATGGATTTGGTGTCACATTTTGAAAAAGACAATGAAGAACATGGATTAAGACAAGTTATTGTTAATACCCATTCACCCGTACTTGTCAGTGAAACCTTTAAAACGAGTAATTCCATTATTTGCCGGATATGGCTTTCGCAATTAGTAACTCAAATTCTCACTGTTAATAATGTTAAGCAAAAAATTCAAATTACAAAAATGCTTCCTGTTGTAAAAGGAGACTCCCAATTAGCTATTGAGTTTTCAGAGAATGAAAGAAAGCTGACACTCGCAAATGTGATTAATTATCTTCAAAGTACAGACTTTGATCAAGAGATTCAAAAAAATTGATTCGTGAGTAATATCTTGACAATTGCATATACAACTGAAGGTACTACTGATGAGAGATTTTTAGGTAGTGTTATTCAAAATGCGTTTGAATCTGCTGCTTTTAATTGTGAGGATCAAATTGAAGTCTTTGAGCCAATCTTCATTAAATTTCCCAAAATTGACACTTTTGTTAACGATGCGATAGCTGTAGCGAAAAAAGCATTTGATATAGGAATTAATGTGCTATGTATTCACATGGATGCTGATTCACCTAGTAATGCTGATACTTTAAAATATAAATTCAATCCGGCAGTTATAGCCATTAACAAAGAAAATAATGGTACAATCTGCAAAAATTTAGTTGCTATAATTCCAATATATATGACTGAGGCATGGATGCTTGCCGATAAAAATCTATTTAAGGAAGAAATAGGTACAACAAAATCAGATATTGATTTAGGCATTAATAAAGCCCCAGAAAATATATCTAATCCTAAAAAAATAATTGAAGAGGCATTGGTCATCGCACAAAATCATTTGCCAAAAAGGAGGGATAGAATCGCAATATCTGATTTATATCAACCACTAGGACAAAAAACTTCTATAGATGAACTTATAAAATTAGATTCATTTAAAAATTTTCAATTATTCGTTAATGATTCATTGAAAAAATTGAACTATTTAAAATAGTGTTGATTTCTATTTATCACCTAAACCTATTCGGTATTAGACTTGGCACCTTCTTTTTGTATTGTACATATTTATCGCCATAAAGTTCTCCTAACTTCTTCTCCTCAAAACAAATCCCAACAAAACTATACACCGTCAAACATCCAGCACTAACTAAATTATTCATATACGGATACCCCAAAAACACACCCCACATAAAAATGATCGCTGCTGCAAACATGGGGTGACGTGAATAGGCATATAATCCTGTTTGCTGCAATTCACTATTTTCTTCAATTCCGAATACAACTCCCAGCCCGCTGAAATTGATCAGGTTTTTCCATATGTATATAACCATCACAATAAAACCTGCCAGGACCAAAATACCAGCGATTAT
This sequence comes from Bacteroidota bacterium, assembly GCA_040388705.1. Classification (GTDB taxonomy): domain Bacteria; phylum Bacteroidota; class Bacteroidia; order Chitinophagales; family Chitinophagaceae; genus Sediminibacterium. The sequence goes on from JAZKBI010000011.1 coordinate 108,834, forward strand.
TTTTTCAACCCAGTGCGGCCGGAATAATATCGTATCGATCGCTACGAAATGATAGTGAACTAAAACAAGGAATGTTACAAAAACAAGCAGCGAGTAAATAGCGCGGTAATATTTAGCGGCTTTCCCCATTATCCTTTCTGCGGTACGGGTGACGATGCCCGATGCAAGACCACTATGAATAATACCGAAGATGATCCACCAGGTAATTAATGTTATGTAAGGGGCTTTGAACATGATGGATGCATTTCTTTGAGTATTCTGGTACTACTGCTAAATCGCTGATTGTTGTTACCGTTCAGGCCGCTTTAGCGTCCCGACCGGTTAGTACTGCCCCGTACTCAACATCACAAGGGTACAGGCTTCGAGAGGCTGGATTCCGTTTGCTTTCGCCAGGTCATACAATTCATCATTCTCTGCACCGGGATTAAAAATGATCCGTTTGGGATGCAGTGACAGGATATAATCGTAATACTGTTTCTGGTGTTGCGGGTTCAGGTAAAGTGTAACCGTATCTACATCTTTCTCCTCGGGACGATCCGTGATCACATCTGTATTACCAACCTTCCCGGTTTTTTTCCCGATAGCTACTACATCGTGACCGTAACGTTTTAATTTATCAACGGCCAGGAAACTATATCTCGTTGGATTATCGCTTGCTCCCAATACAACTGTTTTTTTCATACAGTAAAATTAACGGATTAGCAAATGGCACATTGACGGATTTTAAATTCGCTAATCCGTAATCTGTCAATTCGCTAATACTCTCATTCAATAACCATACCACCAACTAAAAGTTTACTTACCTTCCCATGATGAAACGTTACTGTCTATTTTTTGTCTTTTTTGCCAGTGTTCACATTCTCAACGCCCAATGGAAACCGTTCCGTTTTGCCTTTCTTTCAGATACGCATATCGGATCGCCCAATGGCGGTGCGGAGGAAGATCTTCGGCGAACAGTTGCGGATATTAACCAAATGACCGATATCGCTTTCGTGGTCATCACGGGCGATATCACGGAACTGGGGACAGACGCCGAGATCAAACTGGCCAAAGAGATTTTGGATGGATTAAAAGTGCCCTACTACATCATTCCCGGCAACCACGATAGCGGCTGGAGCGAAAGCGGCGGTGTAACATTTGGTAAAGTATTCGGTTACGACAAATTTAATTTCGAATTCAACGGCATCAGTTTTCTCGGTTGCGCCTCGGGGCCATACGTTCGTATGAGCGATGGTCATATTCCTCGTGATGCCGTGGTTTGGCTGGATAAAGAACTAAAAAAGATCGATCCCAAAAAACCTGTCATCTTTCTCAATCATTATCCGCTCGATAAGGATCTCGACAACTGGTACGAAGCCATCGACCGTTTAAAACAACACAATACACTCGCCGTTTTGTGCGGCCACGGCCATAATAACCATGCACTTAATTTTGAAGGTATTCCCGCGGTGATGGGCCGCTCAAATCTCAGAGCCAAAGCTGCATACGGCGGTTATAACCTGGTTGATGTGCGGACAGATTCCATGATCTTTTCAGAAAGAACTCCGGGCATCAGTACAAAAGCCTCATGGACAGGAATAAAATTAGAAGCGCATCAATACGATCTTACTAAAAACTATGATCGTCCGTCTTACCTGGTCAATGATAGCTTTCCCAATGTGCGCGCTAAATGGACCTATGCTTCCGACGCCAATGTAATATCCACGCCGGCTGTTGCAGGGAGCCTCGTATTTTTTGGCAACAGCCTGGGAAGAATAGACGCTGTCTCTCTTTCCAATGGAAAAAAACAATGGTCATATCAAACCGGTAACGCCATCTATTCATCGCCTGCTGTGAGCAATGACAGGCTGGTATTGGGTTCGGGCGATGGGAGCGTTTACTGTTTATCAGCCGATAAAGGCAAACTGCTCTGGCAATTCAAAACCCCCGCCGCCGTATTGGGTTGCCCGCTGATCGATCACAACGTCGTTTATATCGGCGGAAGCGATCATCATTTCCGCGCGCTGGATCTGAATACAGGCAAGGAGATCTGGAGCTTCGATGGATTGGATGGCCCGGTTGTGAGTACACCTGTACTTTATAAAAATACGATCATCTTCGGTGCATGGGACCGTAACCTGTACGCCCTTGATGCAACCAATGGCAGGATGCTTTGGAAATGGAACAATGGTTCTACCGTTCGCAATTTTTCGCCGGCTTCCTGTATCCCGGTTATTAAAGATGATGTGGTATACATTGTTGCACCGGACCGTTATCTTACCGCGCTCGATTTTACTACGGGCACTACTCTCTGGCGGAACAATGAATCTACCGTGAGGGAATCGATCGGTATCTCTGCTGATGGCATGTATGTGTATGGCAAAACAATGACCGATACCATTGTCGCTTTCAAAACATCAAGGGAAAAACAAATGGCCGCCTGGAAACTGGATTGCGGGTTTGGCTATGAACACGTACCTTCTATGCTGATAGAAAAAGAAGGGTTGGTGTTTTTCGGAACAAAGAATGGAAAAGTATATGCTATTGACCCCATCGCCCGGAAACGTGTGTGGACGGCCAAGATCGATAATTCGATGGTGAACACCGTGAATGTGATCAGTTCAAAACAGGTCATTGCATCAACCATGGATGGAAAAGTATCCCTATTAGAAATAAAATAACGATCGTATGCGCAAGTTCTTTATTGCAGTATTGCTTATGGCCACACAGTTAACCGCGCGTTCGCAGCAACGCATTTTCATTTATCCTTCTGAGGAAGGCATCGTAAACAAGGGGTTTGATACCACGGCACCCTATATGGATTATTATCCTTCCAAAAATCCATCGCTCAAAAAAACCGTGGTATTGATCTGTCCCGGCGGCGGCTACCAGCATCTCGCCTGGGAGAAAGAAGGTGTTTTACCTGCAAAATTTTTTAATGAGAACGGGATAGATGCATTCGTTTTGCGGTACCGCCTGAACAATGCGAAACAGGAGGGCCATCGATATCCTGATCAATACAATGATGTGACCAGGGCCATACGCATCATCCGGTCAAGAGCGGAAGAATGGCATGTCGATCCTGAAAAGACAGGCGTGATGGGCTTTTCAGCAGGTGGTCACCTTGCTTCCACTGCAGCAACGATCTATCAAAAAGGAGATCCATCGGCCGCGGATCCATTGAACCGCATTGATACCAGGCCCTCTTTCGCTATCCTGATGTATCCTGTTATTACGATGGATACAACCTTTGCGCACCGTGGCAGCCGGGATATGCTGCTTGGCAAGACCCCTACAGAAGAGATGGTGAATGCTTTATCAACCGAAAAACGCATCAGTCCGGCTACCCCACCAGTTTTCCTAGTGCACTCAGATGATGATAAAACCGTTCCACCGCTCAACAGCGTAGCATTTTACGAGGCATTAAAAAAGAACAAGGTCCCGGCATCTATGTTCATTTATGATCATGGGGGGCATGGTTTTGGGATGGCCGTTGCCGATCCGGTACTGAGCCAATGGCCCGCACTTTGTGTGCAATGGCTGCAAAGACTGGGTTTCAAATAGTTTCCCCAATAGAACTATTAAAATTTATCTTATCACAAATGATGTTATTTACAGAAATAATTTTTTAACTTCCATGTCTCATCATTAACAAAACAAAAAACTAATATCATCATGGCAAAAGCAAGTAAGAAAAAGGCCGCTAAAAAACCAGCCAAAAAAGCTGCTCCAAAAAAAGCAGTAAAGAAAGCCGCTAAAAAATCTGCTCCTAAGAAAGCCGCTAAAAAAGCGCCTGCTAAGAAAAAAGCCGCACCTAAAAAAGCAGTGAAAAAGGTAGCAAAAAAAGCCGCCAAAAAAGTTGCTAAGAAAGCAGCGCCTAAGAAAAAAACTGCGGTGAAAAAAGCGGTAAAGAAAGCGGCCGCTAAAAAAGCAGCGCCCAAAAAAGCAGCGAAGAAAGCCGCTCCTAAGAAAGTCGCTAAAAAAGCGCCTGCAAAAAAAGCAGCACCTAAAAAAGTAGCAGCACCTGTTGCTAAAAAAGCTGCTCCTAAAAAGAAACCAGCAGCAAAAAAACCAACTCCTGCTCCTGTAGCTGCACCAGCTCCGGTAGCTGAGCCAACACCTTCAGAAACTCCGGCTCCTACTACAGATACGCCAGGAAATGATGGTACGCTGTTCGGATAAGATCAGTGTCTATACGTTAATGTATAACCATAAAATGTTGACTCCCGTTAAAACTAACGGGAGTTTTTTATTGTCGTAGGCCTGCTTAATTTAATAATCGATGAGAGTAAAAGCTAGCTGCTTTTGAAATATCTTTATACAGGTCACTTTAGTATTTCTTTTTTACCCAAAACTAATTCTATGCGTTCTTTCTGTATCGCCTTGCTTTGTTTTTGCAGTGTGTTTGCCCATGCACAAACTGATAGTTCTAAAATCGGTAAAAAAACAAAAGGCATGAAACGTTTCGATGGCTATTTCACTTTCTGGTGGGATGCAGCTAACGGCAAACTGTGGTTACAGGTAGATAAATTCGATAAAGAATTTCTTTACGTGAATTCATTGCCTGCGGGTCTCGGTTCTAATGATATCGGCCTCGACCGTGGATTGATCGGCGGTTCAAGGGTAGTTGCTTTTAATAAAGTGGGTAAAAAACTTTTCCTCGTACAGCCGAATTATAACTACCGCGCTTTATCAAACGATAAGAATGAGCAAAGGGCCGTTCGCGAATCTTTTGCGCAATCCACCATTGCCAGTTTTGTGGTAGATGAGGATGAGGGAGATAAAGTATTGGTAGATGCCACTTCTTTTTTTGTAAGAGACGCATCTAATATTGCCGACCGCATCCGCACTATGCGCCAGGGTAGTTATGCATTCAGCGAACCCCGCTCTGCCATGTATATGCCCAATACAAAGAATTTTCCTTTGAACAGTGAGTTTGAAGCCACCATTACTTTTACAGGCGGCAGCGATGCGGGGCGTTTTGTAACTACCGTAACACCTTCTGCGGAAGCTATTACCGTGAGAATGCACCATTCATTTGTACAACTGCCCGATGATAAATACAAACCACGGCGCTATGATATCCGCAGCGGTTATTTTGGTATTTCCTTTTTTGACTACAGCAGCCCTTTTTCTGACCCGATAGAAAAGATGTTTATCGCGCGGCACCGTCTCGAAAAGAAAGATCCATCCGCAGCGATGAGTGAAGCGGTAAAACCGATCGTTTATTATCTCGACAATGGAACACCCGAACCCATCCGTTCTGCATTGATGGACGGCGCTAAATGGTGGAACCAGGCTTTTGAAGCAGCCGGTTTCAAAGACGCATTTATTGTAAAAATATTACCTGATACAGCAGATGCAATGGATATCCGTTACAATATGGTTAACTGGGTGCACCGTTCTACACGCGGCTGGAGTTATGGAGCATCGATCACCGACCCGCGCACCGGTGAAATCATCAAGGGACAAGTTACCCTGGGTTCGCTCAGGGTAAGGCAGGATTACATGATCTTCACGGGCCTGCTTTCTCCTTTTACGGAAAATGGAACGATCTCGCCTGAAATGTACAAACCGGAAAACGACCGGATGAGAACCGCGGCCCTCCAACGTTTACGCCAGCTTGCGGCGCACGAGATCGGTCATACATTGGGCTTGCAGCATAATTATGCATCGAGTTATAATAACCGTGCATCGGTGATGGATTACCCGCATCCGAATGTATTTGTGAACAGCAAAGGCGAAATTGATTTTTCGCAGGTGTATACAAATGAGATCGGTGAATGGGATAAACGCGCCATTATGTACGGCTATTCTGTTTTCCCACCGGCTGAATCCAGGAATATCACACCGATGGTCGCCGCGCGCGACGATGAGAACAATAAACTGAACGCCATCCTCGAAGAAAATACCAGTAAGGGATTATTATTTATTGCCGATGCAGATGCACGTGCAGCAGGCGGTTTACACCCCAAAGCACATTTATGGGATAACGGGGCAAGCGATGCCGTTGATGAATTAAAAAATGTAATACAAGTAAGACAAAAAGCAATGGCTCAGTTTTCTGAACAGGCCATCCGCGTAAATACCCCTTTATCAAGACTGGAAGATGTACTGGTTCCTGTTTACAATTACCATCGCTATCAATTAGAAGCTACCTGTAAACTGATAGGCGGTATGAATTACAGCTATAGTGTTCGTGGCGACAAACAGCAAACACCGCAGATATTGTCCAATGCCCTGCAGCAAAAAGCCTTACAGGCGGCGCTGGATTGCTTATCGCCTGATATGTTGACCATGCCTGATAAGATCATGCAGATGATCCCTCCGCGTCCGCCAATGTATTATGGAGTTGGTGAATTATTTCAAAAAAGAACAGGAATGAGTTTTGATCCATTAGCTGCAGCAGAAGCATTGACGGAATATGAACTCGATTTTCTGTTCCATCCAGAAAGGGCCAACCGCCTGGTACAGTTCAAGGCACAAGCCAATACGATTGGCTGGGATGATGTGTTAGATGCCATCATCAACAAAACCTGGAAAGCGCCGTTGCAAAAGGGCTTAAAAGAAGAAGTGCAATTACAAACAGAACAAATGGTGCTTACTGCTCTATTAAGCCTTAGCCAGAATGATAATGCAAACTACGCAGTAAAATCGATCTGTTTCGACAGGCTTCAATCACTAAAGAAGTATGCGGAACAAATGAAAAATACATCGGCACAAAAAGCGCATTACAGTTATGCCATAGAACGCATCATTAAACCCAAAGATATTCCGCAGCCGCAGCATAAGGATATTCCGCCGGGTGCGCCGATTGGGTGTGATTGGGATAACTAAGTCAAGTGAGAATATGAGTAGTAAAAATATAAAGTGACCAGAGGCGTAGCCTCGATACATATTGTAGCAACGGATTTTAATCCGTTGAATAAATAGAGAATATGACAACAGTTGAGAACCGTAGGTTCGGTCCATATATGCGCCGTGTCTACGACACTCAGTTAAGAATCATCATCTGCAACAACGGATTAAAATCCGTTGCTACAATATTTGTCGAGCCTACTACTCTGCTCACACATCGTTCAATATGGGATTAACTTTCTTTTTTTAAACCCGCATGCACCATTCGTATCTCCCCAAAACTGATCTCATCTGGTAGATTCTGTTTTACAATTGTCAGTGATTCATTTCCATATTTTGTGATCGCCTCTTTTATTAATTCCTGCTTTTCCTGGCTGATCAGCTCATTAATATTCAGATCACCCGAAGCCACAAAATGAGCCAAGTGTCCCTCAATCGTTGTGAATGCAAAATTTCTTTCCTGCGCGATCTGTGCGATCGTTTTACCGCTTTTATACAGTTCGAAACTGATCGATTTTGTACTGGTCTTTTCTTCTTTTGGTTTTTTCGGTGCTTTTGCAGGATTACCTACGAACGCTTCCATATTGGTAGAAAGACCATTTCGAGAACAGTAATCTTCCACCATCTCAATAATTTCATTACCATATTTATCAACCTTGGCTTTTCCAAAACCCGCTATCTGCATCAGGTCTTTTTTGGTAAGTGGTAGATAAGTGGCGATCTCGGCAAGACTTTTTCCATTTGCCACGAGGTAAACAGGCAAGCCTGTTTCATCTATAATATGGTTTCGCCATCTTTTTAAAGATTGTAACAATTCATTGTCCGAAGCGCTTGTATCATTGGTTATTTTTCTACTACCGACATAACTGGTGATATTGAGTTTCGGTTTTGAAAAATTCAATTTATGCTGCAAAAAACCTGTAACAGAAAACGGGTTACGGCAATAGTCAATGGCATAAATAGTATATAAGGTCTCTGCCAGAAGGTTTTGGAGATCTTCATTGATGACTGCCGTTATTTCCTTATGTTCAGTAACGATCGGGTGGTTATCTAATTTCCTTTTCATTTCCGCAAGCTTTGGCAAAAACCAATTGGCGGCATCGCTGATTCGTTTTTGCAAAGCCGCATTATCTTCAATGATCGGTATTTCTTTTAAGGATGTTATTGCTTTGCTTACAAAAGTGCTACCTACTTTTTTTATTTCCATACAAAGAATCTGCATTTCGTCAAGCCATGGTTTGGATTCTTTGCTTAGTTTTTCAGCGTGCTCAATTACATGAAAACCCAGTGTTTCAATAATCCCCGGCAATTCAGGAAAAGAAAAGATCTCTTCTAACAGTTGCTGTGTAAATATTTCTCGCGCGCCCGCAAATCTTTCTTCCAGTGAACCTTTGTGTGAAAGTGATTGGTGGGCTTTCACCACATTGCTGTTACTCATGATGGCTGATGATGGAATTTTGGAAAGCAGTACAATTCCATCCAGGCTCGTGCAACGGCTCAACGCAACATATACCTGGCCGCTGCTGAATGCCGCAGCTGCATCGATCATCAATTTTTCAAAAGTGAGCCCCTGGCTTTTGTGAATGGTAATGGCCCATGCAAGGCGCAAAGGATATTGCGTGAATGTTCCGAGGGTTTGTTGTTCTAATTTGCCGTCTTCGCGGTTCAGAACATAGCGGTTGTTTTCCCAGGTATCTTTATTTACTTCTATTTCTTTTCCATTACAGTCCACAATTATTTTGTCATCTTCCAACGATTGTACAACGCCGATCTTTCCGTTAAAATATTGCTTTCCTATCGCATCATTTTTTAAAAACATTACCTGCGCGCCTTCTTTCAGTACCAGTTCTTTCTCCGCTGGAAAAGCCGATTCCGAAAAATCTCCTTCTATCTCCGCAGAAAAAATAAATTTTGAAGCATGCAGTTTTTCCAGTTCCAGTTCATTGATCTGGTCAGCCTGTTTATTGTGAGATGTGAGTGTGATAAAATTATCCTCTCTCTCCGGAAGGAAACCCGGAAGATACCTTGTGTGCAGGTCCTCAAAATCAGAACCATTCATCTGGTTGTTCCTCACTTTATTAAGAAGGCTCACGAAAAATTCTTCCTTCTGCCGGTAAATGGTATTCAGTTCAAGCAGCAAAGGCATCTGTTCTTTCACCGCAAGGCTATCAAAGAAAAAGGGCGACTCATAATATTCCTGCAGCACGGCCCATTCCTGCTGTTGTGCCACAGGTGGTAATTGATGCAGGTCGCCAATACATAAGATCTGCACTCCGCCAAATGGCACTTTATAATTTCTTCTCAGGCTTCTTAAAATTGTATCAATCGCATCCATAGTATCCGCACGAACCATGCTGATCTCGTCTATTACCAGCAGTTCCATTTTGCGGAGAAGATCCTGTCGTTGCCTGTTGTATTTTAATTTACCCAACAGCTCCTGTTTATGATTTGTGGTTGGTAAAAAAGGATGAAACGGCAATTGAAATAAACTATGCAACGTAACACCGCCCGCATTGATGGCAGCTACACCGGTTGGTGCTGCTGTGATGATATTTTTGGTACAATTATTTTGCAGGTATTTTAAAAACGTTGTTTTACCTGTGCCTGCTTTTCCCGTGAGAAAAATATTTTCGTTCGTTTCTGTTACAAAACGATACGCAAGGTCAAACATTTCATTTTTTTCTATTTCGCTCATAAACACTTCTGTTGGTCGATAAAGTTAATTTCATTTTTTGGAACGGCTGTATTTAGAATCAGGTCTAAAATAGTGTTTCAAAATTCATTTAGCTTACAGTCTAATATTAGCCAGGCTTTGAAATTGTTCAGTGTGAATGAAAGAACCAAGTTTTGATGAGGTCTTTGCTTTAAGTTGTAAACCTTCGTAGCTACGTCAGTAACAACAGAGGCTAACCTTTTTACCTTATTGATCGGGTAATTTTTTATGAAATAAGGTAATAAGGTGAGATGCTCCTATCGTTTCTTTTCTACTAAGGTTTAAAGCCTCCTGTTCGTAACTCATGTATTTAAGATGTTCAATTGAATGTTAGTATTTTTTCTAAAAAAGAACCTGTAAAAAACATTGATCAATCGCGTATTTACCGAATATGAATTTTATCTGATCAACACGATCTCCACCCTCCTGTTCTTCTGTCTTCCTGCAGAAGTTGTGTTGGTACTTACGGGAATGGTTGCAGCAAAAGCTTTTGTTATGATGATGTCCGCGGAATAATGCAGATGGTCCATTAAATACTTTTTTACGGTTTCTGCGCGGCTCAACGATAAGCGCTGGTTGTATTGATCATTACCCAGGCTATCTGTATGTCCCAGGATTTCTATCCGTTTGAATGTTTTGTTCCTGATCTTGTCGATCAGCGAATCCAGTTTACCTGCAAATTCCGGTTTCAATTCTTTTTTATCGAATCTGAATAATACATCAGGGATCACTAATGTATCATTCACCGCTGGGGGAGGCACTGGTGCCACAACGGGTGGCTTCACAATAACCGGTGCTGTATCTTTTGGAATCTCGGGTTTTGATTGTGGAGTAGGTTCGTCTATCTCATCAACAAATTTTCCCGGCGTATGCCTGTAGTTTAGTTGATACAATGCCTGCTTGTTGCTCCAGCTTTCATCGCAGGATTTGGTAGTTGGAATAACGGGCGACAGGTTTACATTATCGATTGCATAAATGATCAATTGCTTTTGCGCTTTGCCGGGAAAGGTTTCTCTTCCCATATTTCCTATCAGCAGGTATTTTTCTTCGCCCGTTGCTGTGAACCGGATGCTGTAGTCTTTCCATCCGCCGGGTTGGTCCTGTGTTTTATTTTCTGAGGTGATATGGCTTCTTTCTTTTGCTTTTGAAATTCGATCCTGGAAATGAAACGGCTCAAAATCGATCCATAAAAGATCGACATGCGCAAATGGCTGATCATCGGGCGTTTTGAAGGAAGCACTGAAAATATATTCTTTCCCTTTTGTGAGGGGGCAAAGCAGGCGTGTGTAGAGATAACTCCTGTAAATGCCCGGCCTCGCTAAATTTTCCATCACGATATTTTCGTGATGGTTGCCAATCAGAAATCCGGCTGTGCCCTTGTTGGCCGATACCGCATCCAATGGAATACGGAACCAGGCTTCCGGTGCGCAGATGGCGCGAAACTCGATGCAGGTATTCCTGTCTTCAAAACTGCCGTTGGCTATTAAGTTTTGTGCCAGAAGTGTATTGGCACTGAGTACCATTAAACACATAGTCAACAATCTTATCATTGAAGGGCTTTGACGGTTCAGTATTATTAAACACTTTACTAACGGCTGCTTTTCTTTCTGCGTTCAGTATCCCATTTAAAATATTCAATTCGGTTGGCTTCTGTAATAGAATACCACTTTGCATAGGCAGATCCCTCCAGGTCATCGGTGAATCTATAATTGTGTTCGCGGTAATATTTATACTGCCTGAACTGTATCCAGATCGCTTCTAAAGGCTGAATACCTTTTGTTGCTGCATACAATAGGTATTCGGTAGAACCATCATCCGGGCCAGTGAAATTCTTTGTAAGTATCCGGCCATCAACATTTACCAGCATATATCTGGGAACTGCATCAATATTCCATGCTTTGTCTATAGCCGTATCCAAACTATATAGATTGATACCAACGGGGTTGTGTTTTTTTAGTAACCGCTTCCATTCTTCTTTTGTTTCCTCTATACAGATATTTACAAACTGAATAGCAGCGTCTAATCCAATTGCTTTCAGTCTTTTTAAAAGTTGTTCTGCATGAGGAAATTTTGCTATACAGGGAGCGCAGTCTGTTGCCCAGATATCTACAAATAAAATTTTGCCTTTAAAATCTGTAAGTTTTTTTACTTTCCCTTTTTCATCAATGAATTTAGTATTTGATAGATATGATCCAATACCCTCCGCTAATCTGGGGACATAATTTTTAGCTATCCATGATGAATCAATCTCCTGCGATCCTGCATGAAATGCAATGAACATACAAAGTATGCAGCTAACCATTCTCATAACGGTAATTGTAATTAAATATATTGAACCTAATCAAAATATGTTGTTAATACATTAGTACTCTGAGCGATCTCTCTGTGCAACTCCGTGTATTCCGTGCCTGTGTTGAAAAGAAACGAAGCGAAGGGGTTCACCACAGAGACACCGAGGGCACGGAGTTTCACAGAGAGTTTACTAAACGCAAAAACCCTTCAAATTGAAGGGCTTGCTATTATTTCATTAAGACTGGAAAATTAAACCAACATCCGCAAAGGCTCTTCCAGTAAGCTTTTCAGCGTTTGCAGGAAAGCGGCTCCGGTTGCACCATCAACAGCACGGTGATCGCAGCTCATGGTTACCTTCATCACATTACCCGGAACTACCTGGCCATTTTTTACAACTGGCACCTGTGAAATACCGCCTACCGCGAGTATACATGAATCAGGTGGGTTAATGATGGCCGTGAACTGGTCAATACCAAACATACCGAGGTTTGAAATCGTGAAGGTGCTTCCTTCCCAATCGGCCGGTTGTAATTTTTTATCTTTTGCTTTCTGAGCGTACTCTTTTACTTCCACATTGATCTGGCTCAATGATTTTCCATCAGCAAAACGTACCACCGGTACCAGCAATCCATCTTCCACCGCCACTGCCACACCGATATTAATGTGGTGATTGTAGCGGATCTTATCGCCCAGCCAACTGCTGTTTACTTTTGGATGCTGACGCAAAGCGAGTGCCGTTGCTTTCAACACCATATCATTAAAGCTGATCTTTACAGGCGCCACTTCATTGATTTTTCCTCGAGCCGCAACGGCTGCATCCATATCAATGCTCATGGTTAAATAAAAATGCGGCGCGGTAAACAAACTTTCGCTCAAACGGCGCGCAATGGTTTTGCGCATTTGAGAAACAGGTACTTCATCAAAACTTACTACACCTGATGGAGCAGCCGGTGTTGTGCTCTTTGCTGCAGGCGCTGCAGAAGGCTCAGCCGGACTACTTGCCGGAGCCGGTTTATAATTATCGATATCTGTTTTGGTAATTCTTCCGTTATCACCCGTTCCTTTTACATAGCGGAGATCAATTCCTTTCTCAGTAGCTATTTTTTTAGCCAAGGGCGAAGCAAAGATGCGGCCGTCATTCACGACTTCAGCAGCAGGTGCAGGTTCGCTTGTAGTTTGGGGTTGGGCGTTTGGAGTTTGGGGTTGTTCAGTTGGGGGTTGCTCTGCGGCTGGTGCATTTCCACCTCCTGCCTTTACTGCAGCAACAATCGCATCTACATCGGTTCCCTGTTTGCCGATAATGCAGAGCAGATCATTCACCAATATTTTATCACCAGCTTTCGCGCCCTGGTATAATAATACGCCGTCTTTATAACTTTCCAGTTCCATGGTGGCTTTATCGGTTTCGATATCGGCCAGCACTTCTCCTTTTTTTACGGTATCTCCTACATTTTTCTGCCAGCCTGCGATTACGCCTTCTGTCATAGTATCACTCAGCCTTGGCATTAATACCACACCTTCCATGGCTCCTGCGTCTACGGCAGATTTTGCGGCTGCAGCGGGTGCTGCGGCTTCTGGTTTATTTTCTTTTACTTCCTGTTTTGCGGGTGCTTCCTCTGTTTTTTTTTCTGCGGGTTTTGCTCCACCGGGTGCATGTTGTGCAACCAATGCAGACACATCTTCACCAGCTTTACCAAAAATGGCCAGGAGATCGTTTACCTGTAGTTTGCCGCCGGTTGGGGTTCCGATGTATAATAACACACCATCCTGGTAACTTTCCAGTTCCATGGTGGCTTTGTCTGTTTCCACTTCTGCCAGCAGGTCTCCTTTCTTCACGGTATCCCCTACATTTTTATGCCAGGCGGCAATTACACCTTCTGTCATGGTGTCGCTAAGACGGGGCATTAAGATCGCTTCAGCCATAGTTCGATTGCGCTTTTAAATGAGCCGTGAAATTACCACGATTAAATGGATTAAAAAAACCACGTCTTCGGAGATGCTGGATAATCGATACGGGATAGATGGTCGGCTGTGGAAACATCCAGTCGCCAGAATCTAGCATCCAGTATCTGGGCTCTACTGCCCCTGCGCCAGGCTATACGCCTTCTTATCCCCCCACATATCCAGCAATTCGGTTGAGCATATTTTAAAATCGATGGCAAGCCGTTTATATAGTTCCATGATATCTACCTGTGTTACGGGCACATCTCCTACACTCTCAAAACGGGCGCAGTATAAATTTACCAGGTTAGTGAAGGATGATCCTTTGGGCCATACCTGGGTTCCGCGGTTACTGATGGTTACCAGTTTAAAGATCCCGGCTGTATGATGCAGGCATTTATCGGCGATCTCCAGTGGCTGCAGATTACTTTCAATAAACATATCAACCCCTACGATCGATACATCATTCAAGTCAAGGCTCTCCAGCATCGGGTTTTTCTCCAGTTTGAAATGCGTTTGCGTTGGTGGCTGGTCGGCAAGGAATGGCCTTGGATTATGTGCTGGTGTTTTTCCAAAATTGCCGATCACCGCATTGGCAAATTCAGTAGTGCTGAGCGATGGGATGCTTTTATCGCCAAAATCCCCTGTATGCACGCCACTCTCAAGCGTAAAAAGCAATGCGTTCTCGATCATATTCGATGTTTCCATCAATCCTAAATGACGTAGCATACCGAATCCACTTAACAACAAAGCGGTTGGATTGGCAATATTTTTTCCGGCGATATCTGGTGCCGTTCCGTGAACCGCTTCAAAAATCGAAATATGGTCACCGATATTGGCTGATGGGGCAAAACCCAATCCACCTACCAGACCCGCACATAGATCACTTACAATATCACCCTGCAGGTTGGTCAGCACCACCACATCAAACAGGTCGGGCCGACTCACCAATTTCATACAAAGGTCATCCACGATCACGTCGTCTGCGTTCAACTCGGGATATTCTTTTGCCACTTCATTGAATACATCAAGGAACAGGCCATCTGTCAGCTTCATAATATTGGCCTTATGGCCGCAGGTAATACGCCTGGCGCCTTTCTTTTTCGCCATTTCAAAGGCATATTTGATCACCTGCATACTACCGGGACGGGTAATGAAACGGCGGCTCAAAGCCACATCATGCGTTAGCATATGCTCAATACCGCCATACGTATCTTCAATATTTTCGCGGACAATGGTAATATCGATCGGGATACCGGCCTTGCTGAACACCGTATCCACCCCATGCAGGGTTTGAAAAGTTCTTTTATTGGCGTAGGTGTTCCAGGTTTTACGGGCGGTTACATTCACGCTTTTCACGCCCTTTCCCTTGGGCGTTTCCATCGGGCCCTTGAAGAGAATACCGAATGATTCAATGGTTTGCTGTGCCTCCGGGGTCATGCCGTTGCTATAGCCTTTATCGAACACCCATTTTCCCATATCCACAAATTCAAATTCGAGGGGGAGTTTGGCGGCTTTAAAAATAGAAAGAACGGCGTCCATGATCTCGGGACCGATACCATCTCCGTTTGCAACAGCAATTTTTGTCATAGCAGAATTTTAAAGCTGCAAAATTACGCCCAAAAGCTAAGACGACCATGTTAAATACGCGTGATTCTTAGCCCATGGTCCATTGTCTATGGACCATGGTCTGTGGCCTAATTTTTTCGCCTTGTTTCTTTCCCTCAATTCCTTATTTTTACTAAAAGCAATCCTCCCGCATGGTATCAAAAATTTCAGAAGGTGTTGAAATAAGTGTTGAGACCTTTTACCAGGCCGATTACAGCAACCCGCTGAACAGTGAATTTATGTTTGCTTATCGCATCACTATCGAGAACCATAATAATTTTACTGTAAAACTCTTACGCCGCCAATGGTATATTTTCGACAGCAACGGCGAGCACCGCGAAGTGGAAGGTGAAGGTGTTGTGGGCGTACAACCCGTTTTAAAACCCGGCGAGAATTACCAATATGTAAGCGGTTGCAACCTGCGCACTGAAATGGGAAAAATGCATGGCAGTTATCAGATGGAGAACGAGAACAGCAAGCAGTTATTTTCTGTGAATATTCCTTCTTTTGAGATGATCGTGCCGACGAAAATGAATTAATAATTCCTATTTAGGTTTGTACTTTGCTTCATCAAAGATCTTCCTCGCAGGCGTTCTCATTAATTCGGCGGGCGAAACATCCTTGTTTTTATCCATCCATTTTTTTACGATCTGCCAGCCAACGAACTGCCCGATATTACCGGGTGAAGCGTCGCCTAAAGAGGGGGTATTGGGCCCATCATTCATAAAATCGCGGGTTAGGTTTGGATCGTTTTTATACAGCAGGTCATTCTGTACAAAAAAACTCCAGATATTCATCTCGCTTGCATAACAACCCTCTAATTGTTTTTGCGTGTAACCGGTTTTGATGCTGTCCGGTGCATCAGGCATCAACAGGTCCAATAGATAAATGCGTTTACCCGACTCAACCATTTGTTCAGCCAATGGTCTTCCCAGGTTGTTATTCGGGTACATATCATCAATGATATTTTTGGTACAGTTCACCGGGATGTATTCAGGCGCAAACCTTCGCGATATAAATGCAGGGTACATCTGTTGTCCCATTTCACTCAGGTACAAAGGGTAGTCGCTGCCCATATACAATTGCAATCCTACAGCGAGTGAGTTGAAGGTGATAATATTTCCGTAGCTATTGATCGGACCGATAAAGGTGACCAGTTTTGCAGGCAATTTGTAACCCGGGAAATAATAATGTACAAACCGGAAACTTTTTTGAACTTCTTTTTCGATAGGCGCAAAATTCCTGAATTTTTCCTGCGCAGCTTTGTTCATGCCCTGGTAACTGCCGATGAACCTGCTGATATCTTTTGCGGCACTATCTTTTGAAGTACCCAGGATATTAAACAGGAAATCCTGTGTGAAGCCCGGATGCACCTTACTCAACTTTTCTAAAGAAGCATCCATATGAAGCGTATCGATCGCAAAAAAATCTTTTTCAAATCTTTCTGTTTGCAGGGATATTTTTATGCCTGACACATCGGGTGTGTTTTTCCCGGATCTGCAACCGGTCAAAAAACCGATCACGCAAGATATCAATATCAGTTTCTGCTTCATGACACATTTATAAGTAAATGCAAAAGTAAATGCTCCACAGGAACAAAGCAGTTTGTTTTAATAATTGTGTGTTAAAGCCTTATTGATTTTCCTGGATCAGCATAATACCGCCTTCATCGATCCTTGTATTCAGGTAAAGCGACCCATACTGGTTGTGTGCAAGAAATTGTATGGGTGAAAAACACAATTCTTTTTCAGGAAATTTTTCGACCACCTGTTTGCCGTTTTTTATGGAGATGAAAACCGGGTATGGTTCATCATTTGAATCTGCCTGGTACAGTATAACAGATAATTTTTCTTTTTCAGCAACCATGAAAAACCGGTTGTACATATCATCCGATCTGCGAAAAACATCCAATGTTTTGATCGATTGCCATTCGATGCCTTCTCTATTCTCGAGCTTGATAAAAATGAGTTTGGGTGCGTTCCAGTTCTTTGCCCTTGATATGACCATTGATTCATTACTGCCCATATCAAACGGCACCACACCCCTGTAAAGGCGGCTGCGTTCAGGGAGATTACTCCGCGGATTTATCATCACTTCCGCGTTCAGGCGCATCACCGCAAAACTGCCGCTGTCGGAATAGATCATATCATGCAATTGCAGGCTGTTACGTATGGTAGCATCGGTAGAAGAGAATCCCTTCTTAAACGTTTTGATCATTTCTGTACTGAAAGGTATAAACCTTGTATTCAACTCACCCTTTCGTACACGGGGGAAAGAAATACTGTAGATGCCACTGGTAACCTTATCCATCCCATCGGTATACAGGCCTTCCACCTGTAATAAATTGTTACGATCATTCTGAAATATCCGCAGTGTCTTCAGCTTGATCTTCTGCAAGGTGAATGTTTCGCTCCCGATCTCTTCATCCGCATAAGAAATACTGTTCAATGTAAGATCAGTAGAGAGGCGGTAATTATTATACTTGTCATAAACCAGCACATGCACATTGCCGGCATTGTCGAGAAAAGTTTCGGGTTCAATATTTCTTTCTTTATCGTACCGGAAACTATAAGCCAGTTCTCTTTCTATCTCACCATTCGGTCCAAACATTGTGCCTTGTATAAAAGCAGAATCATTTCCGTTCCTGGTATATTGGTATAGCAACACTCTTTTTTCATCGTTGCTTGTGATCACTTTCAGCGGAACGTTAACAATGTTTATGGAAGTTATTTTTTTCTTCAACACATTTCCATTCTCATCAAGCTCAAGAAAATAGCATGACGTCTTTCCTCCTTCGGCAGTTGCGATGCTGATAAAAGACAGCGATCTTTCATGAAAGGAAACAGATACCATTTGACCGGGTATCGGGTATGTATGCGTATTCCCTTTTTGTGAAAGCGTATCATATATATAGATCTCCAGCCCGCTCATACGAGTGCGATTCATCAGGTAAAAATGGTTGCCGATCCTGCCCAGGAAACCCTGGTAGATGAGCGGAAGATCTTTGATCGGGAAGAAACGGAAAGTATGCGTTTGTGCGGTTACCGTTATACCGGCTGAAAAACAGAAAGCCAGGAGCCAGGTTTTTTTACTAAAACGGAAACGATACATCCGGGAAATTATTTGTGGTGCTAAAAAATAAAAACTAACCCAAAAGTTACGGAACTTTGCGGAATGAAGATTTTTTTAGCGCAGCAGAATTATCATATCGGCAATTTTGAAAGCAATATAAACAAGATCATCCGGGCCATCCGCGAGGCAAAGGCACAGGGCGGCGACCTGGTCATGTTCAGCGAAATGTGCGTAAGCGGTTACCCGGCAAGGGATTTTGTTGAGTTCAATGACTTTATCGGAAAATGTTACGATGCGGTTGACCGTATCCGCGAAGAAGCAGATACCATTGGCGTACTGATTGGCAGCCCGGCAAGAAATACCTTGCACAAAGGCAAAAGCCTTTTTAATGCTGCGTTCTTTTTATATGAAAAAGAGATCAAGGCAGAGATCCACAAAACCTTATTGCCTACCTACGATGTGTTTGATGAATACCGCTATTTTGAGCCCGCCTTCGATTGGCAGGTAGTTCCTTTTAAAGGAAAACGTTTGGCCATTACCATTTGCGAAGATATCTGGAACCTTGGCGACAATCCACTATACCGTATTTGTCCCATGGATAAACTAATGGAACAGCAACCGGATCTCATGCTTAATATCAGCGCTTCGCCATTTGATTATACACACGATGAGGACCGGAAATCGGTGATCAAATCAAACGTGGTAAAATATAAGATCCCGATGTTCTATTGCAATGCCATCGGCAGCCAGACAGAAGTGGTATTCGATGGTGCTTCACTGGTGTTTGATAAAGATGCAAATCTTTGCAAAGCATTGCCCATGTTTGAAGAAGCGTTTGAGTATGCTATACTAAATGATGATGGAACGATCGATGCACCGATCATAGAACCTGCCAGCCGTGTACCTGATAAAGAATTGAATCCAATAACCCTGGAACCGGAATTAAATATTGCACAGGTATATGATGCTTTGCTGTTAGGCATCCGCGATTATTTTGGTAAGATGGGATTTACCAAAGCTATATTGGGCTCTTCAGGTGGCATTGACTCTGCTGTTACGCTTGCACTTGCCTGTGATGCATTGGGAAAAGAAAATGTGCGCGCCATTTTAATGCCTTCGCCTTATTCAAGTGACCATTCTGTGAATGATGCGGTACAACTCAGTAAAAATATCGGCAACCCATATGATATAATCCGCATCAACGATGTATATGATTCGTTTTTAAAAACATTGCAACCTGTATTTAATGGCCTGCCTTTTTCGCTCGCAGAAGAAAATATACAGAGCCGCAGCCGCGGAAATTTATTAATGGCCATCGCAAATAAATTCGGGTATATCTTATTGAATACTTCAAACAAAAGCGAACTGGCCACAGGTTATGGAACTTTGTATGGAGATATGGCTGGTGGCCTCGGCGTATTGGGAGATTGTTATAAACTGCAGGTGTACGCATTGGCACGTTACATCAACCGCAACAACGAGATCATTCCTTTATCGATCATAACAAAAGCGCCAAGCGCAGAGTTGAGACCCGATCAAAAAGACAGCGACAGTTTACCCGAATATGATGTGATGGACCAGGTACTTTATCAATACATTGAAAGGCGTCTTGGTCCGGATGAAATAAAAGTACAGGGTTTTGATGCGGCCTTAGTTGACCGCATTCTTAAAATGGTAAATACCAATGAATACAAACGGAACCAGTTCTGTCCCATCATCCGCATATCGCCGAAAGCATTTGGCGTGGGGAGAAGGGTGCCGATAGTAGGGAAATATTTGAGTTAGCGGATTTATTCCCGTCCGTTTATTACCATCAATGGAACATCGCTATGGAAGGCCAGTATCTTTGTATGGCTCTCCTTGAACAGTCGCTCAAAAAAACCATGTTTTTTGGATACATTGATGACCAGGTCAATACCTTTTGCGATCACGACTTCATTGCAAGCCTCAACGAATGATTTGTTTTTTGAGAAATGATATTCAGGCTTCAGATCCTCCAGTAAAGAATACAGAGCATAACTCTCTCCCATCACGTTTGATGGATAAGTAACACCATATTCATCATCCGTCTCTTCCATATGCAATACATGGAGTTGCGCTTTGGTTTCTTCGACTATCTTTCTGACAACCCCAACAGGAATGGTCTTATCTGCTTTGTCAAAATCACTTGTAAGCATAATGGATTCTATCCTTGTGAACTGCGCCTTAGCGGGCACGATAATCACGGGCACTGTTGTATGTTTTGCCACCGAAACGGTGTTGCTGCCAATTAATTTTTCTTCCAGCGCACCACCACCGGTAATTCCCATCACTACAAGACCGGCATTAACTTTTGCGCAAACATCATCAAGCCCTTCTGCCAATGCGCCATATTCATTTATCCGTTCGATCGCTATGTTATTGGCAAATGCCCTGATTTTCATTTCAAAATTCTCCAATGCCTGCGCGCTGCTCTCTTTGGTTGTTTCGAGATCCAGCATCTGCACACCTGGTGTTAACGGATCAATGCTTATCGGGATTTCATACGAATGATACAGCACCAGTTTTTTAACACCTAGTTGTTCTGCCAATTTCAATGCATACATCGCTGCATTTTGTGCAGTGGGTGAAAAATCAGTAGGCAATAAGATGGCTTCCATATGATGATAGATTTAAAGAACGATGGGTTCTTACCTTTTTATTGAAAAAATCATGCCTTGGAAAGAGAGATCTGGATACTGGATGCTGGATACTGGAAACTGGATGCTAGATACTCTATACAATATTCTCAATGATCCCTGCAATACCCTGTCCGCCACCCACACAGGCAGTTACCATTCCGTATTTTTTATCAAGACGTTTCATATCATTCAATAACTGAACAGTGAGTTTGCAACCGGTGCAACCGAGTGGGTGGCCCAATGCAATAGCGCCACCATTAATATTTACGATATCAGCATTCAATCCTAATTCGCGGATAACGGCAAGGGATTGGGAAGCAAATGCTTCATTCAGTTCGATCAGGTCAATATCATCCAGGTTCATACCGGCCTGCTTCAATACTTTTGGAATAGCCGCCACCGGACCAATGCCCATAATACGCGGGTGCACACCTGCAGAAGCGCAATTCACCAAACGCCCGATCGGTTTTAATCCGAGTTCATTGATCATCCGTTCACTCATTACCAGCGCAAAAGCCGCACCATCACTGGTTTGTGAAGAATTACCAGCAGTTACACTTCCACCGGTAGCAAAGGCGGGTTTCAGTTTACTTAGTGCTTCAGTATTTGTATCTGCGCGAACACCTTCGTCTGTATCTACTATATAAGAACGGGTTGCTTTTTTTCCCTTTTCATTCAGGTAAATTTCTTCCACGGTGATGGGCAGGATGCCGGTTTTGAAATATCCTTCCTGTATCGCTTTCATTGCTTTCTGGTGCGAATGAAAAGCAAATGCATCCTGGTCCTCGCGGCTCACATTAAATTCTTTGGCAACAGCTTCTGCTGTTAATCCCATGCTCAAATAATAATCCGGTTCATCTCTAGCGATCGCATAAGAGGGAACTGTTTTCCAACCAGCCGTTGGCACAAGGCTCATACTTTCGGTACCACCGGCAATAATACAATCCGCCATACCTGTACGGATCTTTGCTGTAGCAATAGCAATACTTTCCAACCCACTTGCGCAGTACCGGTTAATAGTAAGCCCTGCCACATCAATTCCCAATGCTCGCGCCGAAATAATTCTTCCGAATTGCAAACCCTGTTCTGCCTCAGGCACGGCATTTCCAACGATCACATCATCCACTCTTTTCGGATCCAGTTGCGGAACCGAGGCCACCAATCCTTTGATCACTTCCACAGCCAGGTCATCCGGACGAAAAAAACGGAACCCCCCCTTTTTACTCTTGGCCACCGCGGTACGGTAACCGGCTACGATATATGCTTCCTGCATAACAAACGGTTTTGTGTTACCAAATGTAGGAAAAGGTTGTTTATGCAACCAAATAAGATTTGAGCAATTTTTGAATTTTGGACTTGGGAGATTTTAGAATTGTTTTTAAAACCTGCATCCGAATGAAATTTCCCAATTTCCCAATCTCAAAATTCCAAAATTCTTCCCCATCTTCGCACCACCATGATCTACCCCCTTCTTCGCGAACTACTGTTCTGTTTTCCGCCGGAAGACGTGCATTATTTTTCCATGAATTTATTGAGAAGCGGCTCCGGCATCGGCCCGGTAAGATCGATGCTGAAAGATGGTTTTTCAGTTACAGATCCTTCGCTGCAAAGACATGTTTTTGGACTTGATTTCTCTAACCCCGTGGGCCTCGGCGCCGGTTTTGATAAAAACGCTTTATACCTTACTGAACTCGAACTACTCGGCTTTGGTTTTGTAGAAATAGGAACCGTAACACCCAAACCACAGGCAGGGAATGAAAAGCCAAGATTATTCAGGCTACCCGCGGATAAAGCGTTGATCAACCGCATGGGTTTTAACAACGATGGTGTGACCATAGTTAAAGAGAGGCTCGCACTTTGGAACAACCACAAACCACAAACCACAAACCACAAACTGATCGTAGGAGGAAACATCGGCAAAAACAAAGCCACTCCCAATGAAGATGCCTGGAAAGACTACTGCATTTGCTTTGATGAATTATTCAAAGAAGTAGACTATTTCGTGGTGAATGTAAGTTCACCCAACACACCGGGTCTTCGTGAATTGCAGGAGAAAGATTCATTGAAAAAAATATTATCAGAATTACAGGACCGCAACCAGGCAAAAGGAAAACCGAAACCCTTATTATTAAAGATCGCACCTGATCTTACAAAAGAGCAACTCAATGATATTGTATCGCTCTCGTTTGAAACACAACTGAGCGGGCTCGTTGCAACGAATACAACTATCAGCCGCGAAACATTAAGTCAAAAGTCAAAAGTGAAAAGTCAAAATATTGGTGCCGGTGGATTGAGTGGTGCTCCGCTAAGAAAACGAGCGACGGAAGTTGTTCAATATCTTTCAGAACAAACGCAACATAAAATTCCCATCATTGCCAGCGGTGGAATATTTACAGGAGCCGATGCACAGGAAAAAATAGATGCCGGTGCAACACTTATACAGGTGTGGACAGGCTTTATTTATGAGGGTCCATCGATCGTTAAAAATATTTGTCAATATATTGCAGCCAAATAACCTGTATGGAAGCATTGTTTACAACGGAGAACTTTGTTAGTTTTTTAGTATTGGTGGTTTTAGAGATCGTGCTGGGTATCGATAATGTGATATTCGTGAGTATCATCATGAACCGCCTGCCAAAATCGCTGCAACCCAAGGCAAGGCTTACCTGGATGATCACCGGTATCATAACAAGAAGCATTTTATTATTTGGACTGAGCTGGTTGCTTGCACAAAAAGGAAAACCGCTGTTCACCATATTTCACAAGGATTTTGATATTGCCAGCCTGGTAATGCTTGCAGGAGGTTTGTTCCTGATCTATAAAACCGTAAAAGAAATTCACCACAAACTTGAGGGCGAAGCAGATGTTGCTGCCGGATTGGAAGCAAAGACCATCAGTTTTGGTAATGCAGTGGTACAGATCATCCTGATTGATATGGTTTTCAGTTTCGACAGTATCATTACCGCCGGCGGAACGGCAAAAAGATTAGAAGTGATGATCAGTGCGGTGGTGATAGCCATGATCATTATGTTCTTATTCAGTCCAAAGATCTCGTCGTTCATTCACAAGCATCCTACTTTAAAAATGCTGGCACTTTCTTTCCTGGTGATGATCGGCCTGGTATTATTGATAGAAGGATGGGATGCCGAACGCTCGCACGATATGCACTTAAAGAACTACGTTTATTTTGCGATGGCGTTCTCTTTCCTCGTAGAAATGCTCAATATGAGGATGCGCAAAAAATATGTGCCGCCTGTTCAATTACGGGAACCCACACTGGTAGAAACAAAGGAAGAAGATACCGATGAAGCCCATTAATAGCAACGCGGATTAGACAGTTGTAACAGATTGACGCTGATTTTTAAAAATAGATCCGTGATAATCCGTTCCATTCGTCTAATCCGCGTTGCCATTAAAAATAAAATTGCATAATCGAGATGCATGCATTTACTTTGTATTTCAAAGTACTTTCTATGGAAGAAAAAAATGTACATCTTGATACGCTGCAGGACATCAAACAAATGATGGAACGCAGCAGCCGTTTTATCAGCCTGAGCGGGTTAAGCGGTATTGGAGCCGGCATATGCGCTTTGGGCGGTGCCTTTTTTACCCTGCGCATGATATCATCAGAAAAAGACAGGGGCCTTGATTACAGGGAACTGGCTTTTGACACGGGCAGTGATTTACAAACTAACCTGTTACTTATTGGCGGCGTTACTTTCGTAGCGGCATTAATGGTTGCTTTTATCTTCACTTATATGCGCAGCGTAAAAACGGGCACCGAAATCTGGGGAACCACCTCCCGCCGTTTATTATGGAACACAATGATCCCGCTGGCTGTGGGCGGCCTGGTAACCTTACGTTTTTTACAATTGGGATATGGTGGGCTTGTTGCTCCAACCTGTTTACTATTTTATGGATTGGCGCTCATCAATGGCAGCAAATACACATTAACAGAAATACGCTGGCTTGGCTTTAGTGAACTGTTGCTTGGTATCGTGAACCTCTGGATGATCGGTTATGGATTGCTGTTCTGGGCATTCGGGTTTGGCGTATTACACATTGTGTATGGCGCCATCATGTGGTGGAAATATGAAAAGAAATAAAGAGTGAAATCAGCAAGATGAAAAACCCGATCGAACATTTAAATAAAATATTTGACAGCCGCGTAAGGCTGGGCATTATGAGCGCCGTATTGGTGAACGAAGAAGTAAATTTCAACGACCTGAAAGAACTTATCCAGGTAACTGATGGAAACCTGGCCAGCCACTTAAAAACATTGGAAGAGGCGGCATACATTAAAGTGAAAAAAGGATTTGTAGGGAGGAAAACAAATACCACTTATTCGGTAACCAAAGCCGGCGAGAAAGCATTTAAAATACACCTGGAGGCCCTGGAAAAAATGATCAAAGGGCTTAGCTGACTTCATCAAAACGACTTATGAAAAAAATCTATTCCTGTATTGATAAGAACTTTATGACCGCTACTCTATTGAGCTTACCCGCTTTGTATTTTTTTGTGTCGGCCATACTCAATATAAAAGCAGAAGGGATTTATCCATGGTCTGAAATCCTAAACTATTTTTTTGTACATACACTTTGAAATTCAAAGTACTTTTAAAATGAAACAAACGACCAACCTTACTGTTACATTCAGGCTCTGGTTACACACATACCTGGCGCTGAACCTCGGTTTAGCCATTTATTTCCTGGTAACGGAACTCAACGTTCCTGCAATCATGATCAGCCTTTTTGTGACATTCCTCGTTGGCATACCCGGCCTGTTTGTTTACTATTTCGGCATCATCATTATCGATCGGTTTTTTTCCGGGAGGGATGCGCAATTTTCAATGGTCATTTTTTTGAATTGTGGCATCGCGCTGTTGTATAGCATACTGCCTGCTCTCCTGCTGGGCTTTGGTAATTTTTACTCAGCAGATTTTTGGGAGATATTGGTTTTATGTACCGGCATTCTTTCCATCTGCGGCGTTGCATCCCTGTTTTATAACCGAAAGTATTTACAGGAGCATTTTTGCCCCGAAGAAAACAATATCACCTGTATCGATCATACAAACTCTAAAAATAAAAACTACATAACCATGGAACATTACGAGCAACCCCAAAACATTCATAGCGGAAACAACAACGGTAACGGAAATAAAGCATTGATAAAGGGATTGATCACCGGCGGCCTTATCCTCCTTATGCTTATTCCCACCATTTTTATTTCCAACATGATCACGGAAAGACAGCAACGTCAACAACAGGTGGTAAACGAAGTAAGCAGCAGATGGGCATCCGCGCAAACCATTACGGGTCCTTATATCTATATTCCATATACCCATACGGAAAAAGATAATGCGGGAAAAGAAATTACCAACACACAAACACTGATCCTTCTTCCCGACAACCTGGATGTAAGCGGGACCATAACACCGGAACAAAGATTGCGCTCTATTTACAAAGTACTTCTCTACAAGAGCCAGCTGAACAGTAAAGGAAATTTTATGTTACAGTTACCCAAAGACATTGATCCTTCTTCTTTGCTGCTCAGCGAAGCAAAAGTTTGCGTTGGTATTTCAGATTTTAAAGGGATAGAACAAAAAATAGATATACAGATCAATGGTGTGTCGTACACCTTATCTCCGGGCCTGCCAACTGGCGATATCGATTCCATCGGCCTTTCCGCTTCCATCAGTCTTACCAAAGAAGAACTCAGTAAGCCGGTTGTATTTGATATGCTTTTAAAATTAAAAGGAAGTGAGCAGTTGCATTTTGTTCCACTTAGCGGTAACAGCCAGTTTGCTATTCAATCAACATGGCCAAGTCCGTCTTTTGACGGCAATACCATACCCAGCGACAGGGAAGTAAGTGAAAAAGGTTTCTCTGCAAAATGGGTGTTCAACAAAGCCAATCTTCCCTTTGGTACTTTGATAAGGGAAGGAAAAATAAACAAGGCCGGTCATGATTTCGGCATCAGCATGGTTCAGCCTGCCGATCAATACGCCAAAACAACGCGGAGCGTTAAATATGCGATACTCATCATCGGACTCACCTTTTCGCTTTTCTTTATTATAGAATTGCTGCAGAAGAAACCTGTACACCCCGTACAATATGTATTGATAGGCATTTCACTGGTGATATTCTATACTTTACTGCTTTCCATCAGTGAGTTTGTTTTGTTTGACCGGGCTTACCTTATTGCTGCCCTCGCCACCATTTCGCTGATCACCTTATATGCGAAGAGTCATTTTAAGAGCTGGAAAACAGCCGGGATTTTTGCATCGCTGCTAAGCTCGCTTTACGCATTTATTTTTATCCTGATCAGGTTAGAAGACACCGCATTACTTGTAGGCAGTATCGGCCTGTTCATTGTATTATCTTTGGTGATGTATGCCAGCCGCAAAATAAACTGGTACCATGCCTCTGTAACGCAATCATTGATAACTGAATGATCATCCATCATTTTAACACGAATCAATATGCTTACACAGCTTAAAAAAGCCAGGCGCTCCTGCCTGGTAGCTTTAACACATAATGTTGCCCTTCCTGTTTTAAAACATTTCAGGAAAGCAAAACCTTTTCCTTATTCGAAGGAAGAATTGAAACAAATGGGCGAAGGCACAGTAGGCAAGGACCTTGCAGACTTCCTTCGTGATAAACAACTTGAACTGATGCCACACTATGCAAGACACGATATGAAACATGTAATTCTAGGTTATGATACCACCGAAGAAGGTGAATTATGTCTGCAATCGTTTATGCTTGGTAATGGAAGGTTTTCCTTCCCGGTGCTGGCAACCGTGTTGTTTGGATTGCTCACTGCCCCTGAATACTGGAATATCATGTACATGTCATACAGGAAGGGAAAACACTGTATTTCCATACATGGCTGGAACTGGTTTGAACTGGTTCCCTTACAAACCCTTGAACTCAGGAATGAAATTTTTACATCACTCAAACAGAAACAATTATGAACTGGTTTAAACAGTATGGGTGGTTATACCTGCCCACCGGCCCGGAAGGGATTATTGTTACTATGTTTGCAATATTATTCATGGTACCTGTATGCATGGCCGTAGTGCGAAACGGTCACTCAGTCACTGATGACCTGTATAAAATATTTGTGTACGCGACCTGTACTGCATTCTGGTGGAAATGGGTTGCCGAAAAAACATCAACCAATACAAATGAAGAAACAATCCCTTCTTAGCGCATTCCGTCACGCATTTAACGGGCTGTTCTATTTTCTGAGGCACGACAGGAATGGGAAGATCCATTTCGTGGCGTGTTTCTTTGTTACGCTTGCCGGCGTATATTTCCATGCAAGTCCTTCGGAATGGAGTATACTGCTGATCTGTTTTTCGTTGGTGATCAGTTTTGAAATGTGCAACCATGCATTGGAAAATCTATGTAATGTGGTACATGCAGATCATCACCCGTTGATCAAAACAGTGAAAGATGTTGCAGCCGCTGCTGTATTATGGTCGGCCATCATCAGCGTTATTATTGGTTTATTGATCTTTATTCCTAAAATTGTTTCAGTATTATGAGTTTGAAGATATCAGGTACAAGCAAGATGCTGTTAGCATCCATCGCATTTTCAATGAGTTTGTTGCTTGTTCGTTTTTTGTATTCCAATAACACGATCGAATACAGTTTTTACGGATGGAATACCTTTTTGGCAGCGATCCCTTATCTCGTAAGTACGCAATTGATCAAATTGCGGAAAATGAAAATAACGACGTTTATATTTATAGGTGTATGGCTATTGTTTTTTCCCAATGCGCCTTATATGATTACCGACCTTTTTCACTATGAAGAAAGGCCCGGTGTTCCATTTTGGTACGACCTGTTGCTCGTTATCTCAGCAGCCTGGAACGGTTTGATATTAGGCATGATCTCACTCATGAATGTCGAGATCTTTTTGTCAAGGCACTTCAAAAAAGTATGGGTAGTAGTGTCTGTGTTTATCAGCCTGTTGCTTTGTGGCTATGGTGTTTTTATCGGCCGCTTTCTCAGGTTCAACAGCTGGAACATCGTAACAGATTTTCGGGACCTTGCTTATTCTTCGGCACATCATGTGTTGCAACCGCAGCATTACCCGAAGCTCTGGGTATTCACTATTCTATTCTCAGTGCTGCTCACCATTATTTACTTTACTTTAAAAAATCTACCGCGAATTCCCGAGCATAAAGAAGATTGAAAAAGTTTGTGGTTTGTGGTTTGGAGTTTGTGGTTTCCTGAACTTTGGAACCACCATGAATTTCAACGAACCACAAACTCCAAACCACAAACCACAAACGCATTATTACGAAGCGATGCTTTCTATTAACCCAATAGTACGTTTAGAAGTCAAACCCTAAAGCAAAATACCAAACCGGTTTGCCTTTAAACACGCCTTTCATTGGCCAGCCTGCATCGAGTTTCATAAAATATCCGAGCAAGGTGCTGCGTACGCCAAATCCATATCCTCCGGCAAACGGGCCTAAACCGCCAGCATCGAGCCGCACTACAACTGGAGTGCCTGGCTGTCTTACGATCACACCCGGGCGCCTGATGCCATTGTAACTTCCGTTCCATGCCGTACCAAGATCAAGGAATTGTACTAACTGGAAATTGCGGAGGAAGGCGTTATTAATTGGCCTGTTGATCAATGTTGAAAATAAAGGAAACCTGAATTCACTGTTGATCACCACTGCATTATTTCCGTTCGCAACATTCTGGTTGTACCCGCGCATGTTTACTGCAAGTGATTGGAACGCATATGTTTGATCAGGGGCCGGTTGGTTATCATTGAAGGTAGGACTGATCCATCCATCAACTCCACCGAGGTAATAGATCAACTTCTGTCCACCCCATGAGAAATCGCCAGCTGCACGTCCTGCCCAGATAAAGTTGCGGTAGATCTTATGATAATACCTTCCATCAAAACCAAGGTTCAGGGTTGCTTTTCCATTGCCGAGCGCGGTCTTAAAGCTTGGCATGTTCACATCCAGGTATACTTTGTATCGCAATCCTACCCAGATATTCTGCGTTGGGTTAATGGTGTTGTCATGAACATATTCGAACCTTGATACGATATATCTGGTCACTGTATCGGCATATTTCAACGCTGCCGGATCGGGTTGTCCCGAGTTATTATCAAAGGAACGTAATACACCCCTGTCTGAACGGAAGCCGATTGTGGCCCTTACACTTTTTACTTCATTGAATGGATAAGAAAAATTCAACTGGTAAAGATTGGTGTACAGCATGGTGTTGAAATTTGTATTGAAGAAGTTACTTACGTTACTCCTATAATACGTAGCGGTCCAATCCAGGCGCTTGCGCAGGTTCTGGTAGGTAAAGAAAATATCTTTATCACTCAGGTCAGTACCGAAGCGAACACCACCAACAAATTTTACATCTTCCATCAGGTCGCTCACACCTACGCGGAAAGTGAAATTGAAATCATTACCGTTATTCAATTGTATCGGCCCCGAACCGCCTGCATAAGGCTGGTAACGGTTGATAAGTATGTTATTGGTAAACCCGCTCAACACGTAATCCGAATTGAATTTCAAACGGTAGTCAAATAATTTCGATTTAGCCAGTATGGAACTTGGTGATACGATACCTGCTGTTTTATTCTGCAAGGCAAGGCTGCTGCTGTCTGGTTTTTCATTGGCGAATTCATTCTGGAAAAAATCTTTCTTTTTTGCTGTGTCCGAGCCCGCTTTCTTATTGTAGATAATAGCCTTGCCTTCCGATGCTTTTTTATCTGCTGTTAATTTGCGGATGTATTCTGTTGGCCGCGCACTTACATTTCGTTTCGCCAAGGCAACCTCATCCACTTTTAATTTATAGAGGAATTTAAAATCACCTTCCCGTCTTACTTCGCTTACCAGGCCATTGTTACCCGCTATACGCGTTTCCAATAAAGAACTTTGGTAATTGGTGATAGGGAAAGTATAGGTTGAATCTTTATATATCTGGAAATAACTCACACTGTCCGGCTCCGGTTTCTGCCAGGCGCGTAAAGTGGAATCAAATTCTTTCGGGGATGGATTGCGCAATAATTCATCACCTATATAATACAAGGTATCTAAACCGTTACGTTGTGTTGCAAAGAAACCCGCCCAACGGTTACTGATACCATTCTCGTCCGATATATAGGTAAAGTGATTGGTATTGTACTGCATCGGGAAACGTGCATTGCCACCGGGTTTTACATTGGTGAGTTTTGCAAGCTGTTTCAGTTTGCTATCGTTGAGAATATCTACGATATAAATATTGAAAGGATATTTTCCCGGCAACACCGTATCTGAATTGGGTGCATCAGGTCCCGGGCGATTGGATGAAAACACGATACCCGAGCGGTTTGGAAATGAAACAAATGTGGGATCCAGGTCATCATAAATATCGTTGGTGATCTGCACCGTTTTCTGTTCTTCTATTTTGTAGGTATAAATATCAGAGTGGCCATTCTTAACGGCGCTCAACACAAGTGAATTCGCATCCAGCATAAAATTGGCATCCAGTATCTGGTCGAAACCTGTGATCTCCTGTTTGTATCTTTTAAATTTGGCAAGTACATCCCACACAAACATTTTGGTCTTACCGTCTTCCCAATAGATCACCAATAAACGGGTTCCTTTTACATCCCATGCAAGGATGGGATAATTTGGATTAATATCACCCTGGTTGGTACGTACACCGATTTTTAATAAAGTACGTGCATCATAAAAATTCTCCATCAGTTTTACACTGTACTGCCCTTTTCTGAATTGCACTACGCCATAGGTTGCACTTTTGGGATTAGGGTTAGCCTGGAAGCGGATATAGTCATTCTTTGTAACATCTTCCGTTACTACCAGCTGCCCCTTAAGCTGGTTGCGGCGCTGGCGGATATCCGTTACGTATACCTGCTGCTCATACTGCATGAAATCGGACAACACTTCTTTGAACTTTCTTTTGCAAACACGTAAGCATGCATTGTTCAGGTTCTTGTAAATACGTGCGAGATATAATAAGTAAGTGATATTTTCTTTGCGGTATTTTTCGCCGATATAATACCAGAAAGCATGCCCGGCCAACAATGGTTTTTCAAAAGCAAACTGGTAAAAATTATTGTATCGACCGCCGAGGATGGCACTTTTCAGCTCATCATCTTTTTCTGCGCTCCAGGGTTGCGCAGCATAGGCAACATATCCATCCACCAACCATTTAGGCAGGTCGAGTAATGCCTGGTTGCTGGCAAATTCGCCGATATCATCTCCAAACAATAAATTATCAGTTAATACTTTAGCGATGCCTTCGCGAATCTGGCGTTTCAGGTGATCGTGGTTACCATCGTAATAAACCACCAGTTTATTGTTTACCAATTTGGTTACCCCACCTGCATTCTGCCAATCACTGCCCAAACCGATATTGCTGCTTTTGTAATCATTGTAGTCATTGTAGATAACAATATTGGCGCGGCGCTGTAAAGAGTACTCAATAAAATTCTCGATGGATAAAAGTTCTTCTTCCGCTACCTGTGCAACGTATTTACCTAATTCCAACCCACCCTGCGACACATAGCTGTTGAAATTGGGTGACTGGTAAAATTTCCATATGAATTTTTTATGCTGCACACGGTTTTTCCCGAATTCCACAGAATTTACCTGTGCTGAGGAAACCAGTGGTAAAAGAAAAACCGCAAAAACAATCCATTGAGTGATTCGATTCAGTTGCATATCCGAACTTTAGTGTTTTAAAATTAGGCATTTAAGGTTAAAAGCAGGTAAAAATACGATTATGATCAAGGTCAAGCTGTTTACGTTCAGTCCCGTTCAGGAAAATACATATGTACTTTACAATGAACAGAACAAAGCTATTATAATAGATGCCGGATGTTACTTCAGCGCTGAACAGGAAACGTTAAAAGATTTCATAAATAATACGCAACTTCAGCCGGTAAGGTTGCTGAACACGCATTGTCATCTTGATCATGTTTTTGGCAACAAATGGGTTTCGGAAACATGGGATCTCGAACTCTGGCTCCACGCCGGCGAGGAACCCATGCTGAAACTGGCCCCTTTATCGGGCGAAAAATGGGGTTTACCTTTTCAGAACTACGAGGGACCGCTTCATTTCCTGGAAGAAGGTGATACTATTATGTTAGGTGAGGATGAGTTACGCGTGATCCTTGCACCCGGCCACTCTCCTGCCAGCCTTTGTTTTTACTGTGAGAAACAAAAGTTCCTGATCGGTGGCGATGTTCTTTTTAGGGAAAGCATCGGCAGGACCGATCTTCCCGGCGGTAATCATGAGACCCTGCTGAAAAGTATCCGTGAAAAATTATTTGTGCTGCCTGATGAGGTGGTGGTGTATCCCGGACATGGCATACCAACTACTATTGGGTATGAGAAAGCGAATAACCCGTTTTTAATTTAAAAATGTGTCAATTTGAAAATTTGAAAATGAAGTAGGCCCGCCATAGCAGCCCACATTTTCAAATTGCCACATTTTCAAATTCTTTGTCTACCTGAGCCTCATCTTTCCCATTGAGGTCTGATCCGCTTTATCGAATTTGTTCCATGCATTATCATATGCCATGATAAGAATGGCTCCGAGGTTTTTATGCGGCGGTATATAATCGTCGAAATTATCTTTGTAATTGGTACCTACCTTACCCTGAACAGTTTTCCATATATCCTCCCAAACAAGGTCCTTGCCTAAACGCAGTCTTCCGGTAATCTCATCGATCAGGCTCTGATTCACTACACCGGCTGCTACCTGTTTAGACGAAATGATCTGTGCTGTAGGGCAAATGTTCAGAATATCGTTTAGTTTCTGGTAACCACCGCAACTGCCGAGCAGTACCAGTTTGGCGCTTGACGGCAAACGGCTGATGGTTTCATTCAGGTAATAACTATGGCCGCGGTGGATCACGATCTTCGGCTCCAGGTCATGTTCCTCGAGATAACTGATCAGGCTGTCCTGTGCCTCTATATCCAGTTCCTTTTTTTCATCCAGCGGCAGATTAGCGTAAATGGTGATCGGTGTGGTATTCTTCCCGGTGCTGCTGATCTCCACCCATTTGGGGTTTTGTTTGATCTTCCAGCCGGGGTTCCTGAACTTGCTCATGAACGCCGAGAAATAATTAACCGCATCCTTATCTCCATAAGAGAACTGCTGGATGATGATCCGGCCCGAAGTATCCTGCAGAGAACTCTTTGGCATTATATATACCGGGTCGATCCCAAGTTCCGCAGCCATGTCTACTTTTTTGGTTGAATCCATGGAGAGGAATATCGTATTAAGCAATCGATAGATCAACTGCCCTTTCCGGTTATTCTTCCGGTTGCTTTCATCAAGATTGGTCTGCACTTCGCCAAGTATCAGCTTGCGGATGTCTTTATTATAGATACTGGCGTATGAATCTGCCACATCCACTGCATCTTCCAATGTGGTTGCGGTTTCGAGCCGGTCCACAAAACTGCGCATCAATTTTTCAGCTGTTTCCGAGTTCATCCTGCCCAGGAAATTATCCAGGGTATTATACGCCGCGCACATCTTAATGAACTTTTTATAGTAATCGTTGTGAACAGTATACAACAGCGAATCCGACCTTGGAACCGTCATCCGTTGAAATATTCTTGGATACACACCTTTCACAAAACTGGAAGTATAGATCTCTTCCTCACCCAATACGGCGAGGTAATACAATTCTTCAGAACTCAATCCTTCCAATTTTTTAAACCGGATGTTTTCGTTTGACACATCATGCAGGGCGTTGATCTCGGTGATGTACAATTCCAGTGCCTTGGCTTTGAGTTTTTCGGTAAGACCCTTGGCATTCATCGGGGTGTCTCCGTTGTGCATCCGTTCGGCGTAATCGATACGTGTTCTAACCAATAATTTATAATACCCGGCAGATGAATCATTTTTCACCAGGGGTGCGATGGAATCCATCGTTATTTTACCATGATAAAGATCATCCAGGAAGGGGAAATACATTCTTCCTGTTTTGCTTCTCGCCAACGTACTGATGATCTTCACCAGCGGATGATTTACAGATTGTATCCTTCTTGCCAATGCCGAAGTGGGTGATGCCGCATAATCATACAGCTTCTCCTGGTTACGGAGGGCCTCTTTGATGATCAGGCTGTCGGCAAAACGGTTGTTGGGATAACGGGTAAGTATCTTTAAAATATCATTAGGGTTGCGCTGGATATGCTTTAGCACCAAAACGTCCTGGGCCTCGGCGATGCCCGGGTTATTTTTTAAGGCAAAGTTCTCCATCAATATATTATCAATTTCAGGCTCATTGGCCGTGATCACGTCAAGCATAGACTTACCCGCCAATTCAGCCTCCATGGCATCACCGTAAGCTTTTACCAGTGGTGGTAACATGCTTGCTGAAAGAACGCGGGCTCTATATGCCGATATATAAGCCGTAAGCATTTCATTCACCCCACGGAGCCATTTGAACTTGCCATTGTCATCGAGGCTGCTATTCAGTTCTATTTGGGCCCGCATATTGTTAACCCGTAAACGGACAGACTTGTTAATGGACTGATCCAGCACTTTGTTGCCTGTAACCGGGAAAAGCGTGTCGGTTTTGCTTTTGAGTTTTGTGATGGTATTAAGCGAATTGAGGATCGTTTCGTGGTGTAACTCGCGCGATGCCGGGATCGGCGGCATTTTAATCTCCGGTTGCGCAAAAACCGCCAGCGCTACAAAAACAGCTAAAACAGTAGTAAATATCTTCTTCATGTGCATATCCTAAGGCAAAAATACTGCCATTTAGGTAGAAGACATATTTTGGGCAGGTTTTGCAGTTAACAATAACATAATAAAGCCAAAAACACCGATTGCCATTCTTTAAAATTAATTTTGTGTAAACATAAGGTTAACATGGAAGGCAAACCGAAGAAGATCCTCATAGCAGATGACGAACCGGACATATTGGAAATAGTAAGTTATAACCTTGGGAAAGAAGGATACGAGATCTATACCGCCAAAGATGGCAACGAGGCCATTGAAAGAGCCAAACAACTGCATCCCGACCTCATTATTTTAGATATCATGATGCCCAGGAAGACAGGGGTGGAAGTATGTGCCATACTCCGTTCCCAACCCATTTTCCATGACACACTGATCATTTTTTTAACTGCATTGAGCGATGAAGCATCGCAGATCAAAGGACTGGAAACAGGCGCCGACGATTACGTAAATAAACCCATCAGTCCCAAAGTGCTTGTGAGCCGTGTGAATGCATTGTTCAGGAGAGTGAACAACAAGGAAACAGGCAAAAATATCAGGTGTGGTAATATCGATATCGACCCGGTAAAATTCCTGGTAAATATTGATGAGCAGGAAGTGATCTTAGCCAAAAAAGAATTTGAATTATTATACTTATTGGCCTCGCGCCCCGGCCGTGTATTCCTCCGAAACGAAATACTGTCGCAGGTTTGGGGCAATGACGTAATCGTTGGCGACAGGACCATTGATGTTCATATACGCAAGGTAAGACAGAAGCTTGGCGTGGATTGTATCACTACGGTGAAGGGAGTTGGGTATAAATTCGAAGTGTAAAAAAAAGCATCAAGGTACAAGGTTCAAGGTACAAGAAACAACTGCGAAGTTGAAGTCTTGTGCCTTGTTTCTTGTACCTTGTTACTTTAAAAGAAATGTTTAAAACAAAGAACCTTTCGCCGCAAAAATTATCCGCTTTTACTGCGTTGATTTTATCGTTCCCGATAGCGATCGGGATCTGGATATTGCGTGCCAATTGGCTCATTGCATTGATATCTCTTGCGGTTACTTTTATCGGCAGTTATTTGCTCATCCGTTTTGTACTGGAGTCGTTCATTTACCGGAAGATCAAACTGATCTATAAATTCATTTACCAGACGAAAGCAACCCGGCGCGAAGAAACCTATTACAAATACATTTTACCGCAAAAAGGCATTGATGAAGTAAGACAGGACGTGGAGCAATGGGCCGAACAAAGAAGCGCCGAGATAGAGCTTCTTAAGACCAATGAAGCCTACCGGAAAGAGTTTTTACAGAACCTCGCGCACGAATTCAAGACTCCTATTTTTGCCATACAGGGTTATGTTGACAGCCTGCTGGGTGGGGCAATGGACAATCCCGACTTGAGTAAACGTTTCCTCGAAAATGCAGCAAGGAATGTAGACAGGATGGTGAACCTGGTAGAGGACCTGGATGAGATTTCCAGGCTGGAAAGCGGCCAGCAGCCTCTATATAAAGAGAATTTCGTGATTCAGGATATGATCCGCGAAATGTACGAGGCCCTCTCGATCAAGACCAATGCGCGAAATATCCGTTGCAGTATAAAAAAAGGCTGTGAATCGCCCATTACCGTTTTTGCTGATAAGGAAAAGATCAGGCAGGTACTTATTAATCTTCTTGAGAATGCAACCAAATACGGTAAAAAAGATGGCAGTATCGTAGCAAGCATCTATAAAACCGATGGTCAGCATGTATTAATAGAACTGAGCGACGATGGCATCGGCATCTCCGAAGAACATCTTCCAAGAATATTCGAAAGATTCTACCGCACCGACCGCGGCCGCAGCCGTGATGTAGGTGGAACCGGGCTCGGACTGGCTATCTGCAAACACATCATCGAGGCCCATGGCCAGACCATGCATGTAAGGAGTAAGCTGGATATTGGAACGACCGTGGGGTTTACGCTTGAGGCAAGGAGAGAATATTGAAGCCCGTTCAATATTAAAACAGCCCCGATAGAGATCGGGGCTAACATGAGAAAACTGTTATTCGCTACTACTGTGCGGTGCAAAGGTGTAGTAGCCATATTACCTGTATATGAACCAATTACGATCAAAATGTTACCAAATGCGCAGGATTGAAATAATGAACATTGAGCAAGGAATATTGAATGGAGAAGTATTAGACCCTGTATAGAATGCATTCTGACAACATCCAAACACTGAGGCCTTATTTCAACATTCCTTGCTCAGCGTTCAATATTCAAATGGCTTTATTTACGAAAACAACCCCAAACTACAAACCCCGAACCCCAAGCTCAATGTTATCTAATCATTAATTCTCCCCTATAGGGCAAGTATCCCTTTCATAACCCTATTTTTGCCTAAATTTTACTGTATGGGTATTAACAACTTCGGGCGCTTTTTCATGCCAAAGAACAAAGTTTTTTATGAACTGTTTGAAGATGTAGCAGAAAAAGTTCACGAAATGGGTATCAAGCTCAAGGAAATGGTGAGCGAACATGACCATAACAAACGTGCCGGGATACTGGCCCAGTTAGAGGATCTGGAGCACAAGAACGACGATAATACCCACCGCATCTTCACCGAACTGGGAAGAAATTTCATTACGCCTTTTGACCGCGAAGACATCCATTACCTCGCAAGCGCACTGGATGATATTGCCGACTATATCTACGGATCTGCCAAAAAGATCAATTTTTATGGCGTGAACCCTAATGACACCGGCATACAAAAAATGGCTGACCTGATTTTGCAGGGTTCCATCGAAATAAAAAAAGCTGTGTTTGGCTTACGCGATATGAAGAACCTCCGCGAAATGACCGAAGCCATGGTAAAAGTGAACAGCATAGAGAACCAGGCAGATGATGTGTTTGATATGAGTATTGAAAAACTGTTCAACCACGAGAACGATTTCAAAGAAGTGATCAAGAAAAGAGAGATCTACCAGGTAATGGAGATCGCCACTGATAAGTGCGAAGATGCGGCGAATGTGATTGAGTCTATCATTATTAAATATGCCTAGGGTAAAGCAATTAATAATTAATAATTAGTAATTAATAATTGGGCCCTCCTAACCCGTGATTAACTGCTAACAATAATTATTAATTATTAACTATTAATTATTAATTAAGCTTCATGTTCACGCTACTCATCATCATCATCGTTCTTGCTTTTATCTTCGATTATATCAATGGCTTTCATGATGCGGCTAATTCCATTGCCACCATCGTATCAACCAAGGTGCTTACACCTTTCCAGGCGGTGGTTTGGGCGGCGTTCTTCAATTTTGTTGCCTACTTTATCTCAAAATATGTTTTTAAAGAATTTGGTATCGGTAATACAGTAGCCAAATGGGTGCAGCCTGAGTTCGTCACCTTACATGTGATACTTGCAGGAATTATCGCGGCTATTATATGGAACCTGATCACCTGGTGGTTTGGTATACCATCCAGCTCTTCACATACATTGATGGGTGGTTTTGTTGGTGCAGCGCTTGCGAATGCTCACGGTTTCAGTGATGGTGCCGGAGTACATGTGATCAATTATGCAAAAGTAGTTCCTACTTTTCTTTTCATCTTTTTTGCACCGCTGATCGGCATGTTCATTGCATTCTTTATAACCATACTGATCGTACACCTATGCAAGCGATCTAACCCATATAAAGCAGAGAACTGGTTCAAAAAATTACAGTTGATATCTTCTGCTGCATTCAGCCTGGGTCATGGAGGTAATGATGCGCAGAAAGTAATGGGCATTATCGGCGCAGCCGTGATGTATTATGAAGGCACGAAAGGCAACCATATGGATTTTAACCAGTTTGTATCACAATATGCCTGGGTACCATTCACCAGTTTCCTTGCGATCGGTTTAGGCACCATGAGTGGTGGATGGAAGATCGTAAAAACGATGGGAACCCGCATCACCAAAGTAACACCGCTGGAAGGGGTAGCCGCTGAAACAGCCGGCGCCATTACTTTATTCCTGACAGAACATTTTAAAATTCCGGTATCTACCACACATACCATCACCGGTTCTATCATCGGCGTAGGCGCTACCAAACGTTTAAGTGCGGTAAGGTGGGGTGTTACTGTAAACCTTTTATGGGCATGGATCTTAACCATCCCTATCTCAGCTATTCTTGCAGCAGGCGTTTATTATATTCTCAAACTTTTTATCTGAGAAACCCGTCCATTGACCATAGTCGATAGTCCATAGCAGATCAAGCACAGTCTGTGTTAACTATGGACCATGGTCTATTGACTATTGACTTATTTGCTCAATTATCATTTACTTTGCGATATATTTTTTCCCCTATGTCTAAGATCCTTGTTACGGGTGGTTGCGGTTATATTGGTTCGCATACAATAGTTGACCTGCTGGAAAATGGTTTTTCTGTTATCTCTATTGATGACAATTCAAGATCCACCGCCTATGCCATTACCGGTATAGAAAAGATCACAGGGGAAAAAATAAAGAATTATAAGGTAGATCTTAAAAATTTTGATGAGACGCTGGCGGTTTTCCAGGAGAATCCCGATATCGAAGGAGTTATCCATTTTGCCGCATATAAAGCCGTTGGAGAATCGGTGGAAGAACCTTTATTATACTATGAGAACAATATTTTTGGTTTGGTAAACCTGATGAAATGTGTGCAGGAATTTGAAGTGCCGCATTTTGTTTTCTCTTCTTCCTGTACTGTATATGGTAATCCCGACACTATTCCTGTAACAGAAAATTCCCCAACGAAAAGGGCGGAATCTCCTTATGGCGCCACCAAGCAAATGGGTGAAGAGATATTGCAGAATTTTTCTAAAGCGAATCCCGCTACCGCTATTGTTTTACTAAGATATTTCAATCCTGTAGGCGCGCATCCTTCTACGCTTATTGGAGAACTACCTGTGGGGAGGCCACAAAACCTGGTTCCTGCTATTACACAAACAGCTATCGGCAAACTTCCCAAAATGATGGTGTATGGGAATGATTACCCAACTAGAGATGGAAGTTGCGTTCGCGATTATGTTCATGTATGCGATATTGCCAATGCACATACCCTGGCCATTCAATACCTGTCTGAAAAAAAGAATACAAGCGCCTGCGAAATTTTTAATTTGGGAACCGGCAACGGCGTAACTGTACTGGAAGCCATTAAAACGTTCGAAGAAATATCGGGTATAAAACTCAATTACGAAATAGGCCCGCGCCGCGAAGGCGATGTTGTTGCCATCTATGCCAATAATGATCTTGCCACCACACAACTCGGCTGGCGAATCAAATACGGGTTAAAAGAAATGATGGAAACTGCCTGGACCTGGGAACGCAAGATCAAGGAAGCGGAAGAAAAGGTAAAAAGTAATTGATCACTGGAAAAGGCTGTTGTAATATGTAAACACTTTCACCAGGTCTGATTGTTTTTTTATTTTGATATTTTCCTTCTGTATATAAGTGCTGATCTCCTTTGACTTATCGGCCAGGAGCTCAACAATATTTTCAGTTTTTACCAACTTCACTGTTGAAAGTCCTGCACTGCCGTAATAATTTACCAGTTTATCGGTTCGTTTAATAGGAACGCCCGAAGGATATTCTATCCGGTCCACATCAATAAACTTTGTATCCAATAACAATGAGGCTTTACCGGGAACCAATACCTGGTAATAATTATCTGCGTTCAAATTATCTACAGGAGGAAACCCTTTTTCAAAATTGACAACAGCATTATTTCCTTCCTGTTCTATGAAGGTTATTTTTTTTACCGGGTTTACTACCTCCATTTCTGTTTGGACGGAATCGAGATAGTAAAGCTTGCTTTCCTGTAAGTTCAACCGGAATTTCTGCCTTGTTATCAACTTGCCGGTTGGCGCAACCAGGTCGGCTTCCAGGTAGTTTTCGTTAAAAAGATAAACCGGCCTTACATCTCCCGCTCTTTTCAGCGCCATGTTCCATTTAAGGTCGCGCATCATTGTTCTCTGCAACGTGGATTGGCCATCCATCTGGCCATAGCCAAAGTGCGCTATACAGATAAAAAGAAACAGGCTGCAAAAAAATCTATTGGTATGGTGTTTCATAAGATAACATTTGGTAAGGAATTCAAAACTGCGCAAATACCTTGCCGCTTTATATTTACTTCAACGAATTATAATAAGCAAACACTTTCATCATATCCTCTTCTTTCTGGCAATTGATATTATTTGCCGCTATAAATTCTGTCAATTCTGTTTTCTTATTTTTCAGGGCCTGTAAAACGTCTTTGTTATCCCTGCGCAGTTTGGTCATTCCCTTGCCGGGCGTATAGGAGTAGTATATATCTTTTTGTTCATATACCCTTGTGATATCAGGCTTGCCGAACTTGGTCATATCCCTGTATCCCACCAAAATATATTTCAGAAGTGAAACATTGCCCGATGCAAGCTGCATATAAAAACTGGAAGCATCCTGTTTATCAATTGCCGGCAAACCGCTTACAAATGTTGCGTTTTTTGAGGGTTCCGTACAACCAACGAACTCGATCTTTTCGATAGGCGATATAGACTCTAACTCCTTTCCGTCCGTATCAACATAAAAAACAGCATTATCCTGCAGGTTCAGTTTTATTTTTACGCCGCTATAATATTTTCCTTCCCTGATCTGCAGGTTGGCCATGCAATATTTTTCGGTGTAAAAAGGTGTTCCTTCTACATTGATTCCCGATTTCAACGAAACATTACGACCTGCATCATCGGTCATGCCTACACCGGTTGGTTTCGTAGACAGGAATATCGGGTTTTGCCCCATTGACAAAACCGGGATGCAAACGATAAGAAGAATCAATAGCTGTCGCATAAGGAAGTTTTTTAGGTTACTCCCTTAAAGCTACAAAAGAAATTTTATTGTGTAACCATTTTAGCAGCATTCTCCGCCATCTGCAATGACTCGATGAATTCGTCAATATCCCCGTTGATCACGGCATCCAGGTTATACGATGTCAGGCCGATCCGGTGATCGGTTACCCTGCCCTGCGGCCAGTTATAGGTCCTGATCTTGGCGCTTCTATCGCCTGTACTAACCAATGTTTTACGCTGGCGCGATATTTCCTCTTCTTGTTTGCGCACCTGTTCTTCGTAAAGCTTGGAACGCAGCATGTTCATGGCTTTTTCGCGGTTTCCGAGCTGGGAGCGCTCTGTCTGGCAAACCACTACCACGCCGGTAGGTATATGGGTAAGGAAAACTTTTGTCTCTACTTTGTTCACGTTTTGGCCACCGGCGCCGCCGCTGCGAGCCGTTTCCATTTTTACATCGCTTTCTTTCAATTCAAAATCCACTTCTTCCGCCTCAGGCATTACCGCAACTGTGGCTGCAGATGTATGCACGCGGCCTTGGGTTTCTGTATTCGGAACCCTTTGTACA
The DNA here is from genome assembly GCA_040388705.1 of Bacteroidota bacterium. Taxonomy (GTDB): domain Bacteria; phylum Bacteroidota; class Bacteroidia; order Chitinophagales; family Chitinophagaceae; genus Sediminibacterium. The sequence continues at coordinate 152,086 of JAZKBI010000011.1, forward strand.
CGGTGAACACCACTTTCGAATTTAAGGGTACCATATACATCCTCACCGGTTACTTCAACTAATACCTCTTTATATCCGCCCACGGTTCCTTCACTTTCGCTTACGATAGCCGTTTTCCAGCCGCGGCGGGAACAGTAACGTAAATACATGCCTAAAAGATCGCCGGCAAATAAACTGGCTTCATCACCACCGGTACCGGCACGGATCTCGAGGATAGCGTTCTTATCATCCTGGGGGTCTTTGGGTATCAATAAACGGGTCAGCTCTTTTTCGAGGGTCATTTTTCTCTCTTCCAGTGCAGGCAGTTCCATTTTAGCCAGTTCGCGCATCTCCTCATCCGAAGAACTCTGGGCTTCTTTCGCAAATTCATGTTCATTCAGCACCTTTTTATATTCCTCGTATGGCTGCACTATCTTTTCCAGCGAACGGTATTCTTTGCTGTAAGCGCCAAATTCCTTCTGGTTATTAATGATCTCGGGATTGGTAAGGGCAATGCCTACCTGTTCGAACCTCGCCTTTATGGCATCAAGCTTATCCAGCATATCTTTTCAAAATTCAGGTTGCAAAAGTACAATTTTACCTGCGTTTTCTCTTGTTGACGTTTCTGCAGGCGGAATTCGTATCTTAAATGCCTAAAACTGACCTGTTCCTATGGAAGTTCCGCATCATTCCCATGGCCATTCATCATCCAAAAACTGGAAAAGCTATGTGGGCGAATTCTTAATGCTTTTTTTCGCCGTCTTTTCCGGTTTCATTGCCGAAAACCTGCGCGAAAATTATGTTGAGAAAGAAAGAGCTCATCAATACATCAGCAGCATGGTGGCCGACCTGAAAAAAGATACTTTACAGTTACAACTGGTCATCAATGGCAATAAAAAATTGATGAAAGGCATCGACTCCCTTTTGTTTTACCTGAGGACCCAGCCATCCAATGAAACAAACAAAAAATTATACATATACAGCAGTTCTGTGGGCGCCAGTCTTTTATTTGAGGGAGAAAGCGGAACGATGGCGCAACTAAAAAATGCGGGAGGATTACGCCTGATAAAGGATACAGCCTCTGTAAATAAAATAGCGTCATACGACCAGTTCAATGAAGTGATCAAAAAACAAGGCGATGCTTATTACAGGTCAACGCTTGAGTTGTTGACCCTTATAGAAGGTGTGATGGATTTTTCTGTGGCGCAGGCGGCGGATTCTGCAAAGAATCCCGTGTTTTTTATCGACCGGGATCCCGTTAAATTAAGACTGCTGTATAACAAATCGTTTATACAAAAGCGGATCATTATGAATTATTCTGCCAATCTCGGGCAACAGAAAAAACAAGGCGATATGGCTATTGCAGTACTTCGGAAAAATTATCATCTAAAATAATGAAACAACTACTCATCGCATTTCTGATCCCCTTTTCGTTGGCTGCACAACAGGCCGATATTCTTATCAAAAATGGCAAGATCTTAGACGGCACAGGCAATAGTTGGCACTACGGTGATATCGCCATCCAGAATGGAAAGATCGCAGCCATGGGGAAATTAGCTAAATGGACGGCCACCAAAACCATTGATGCTACGGGCCTGATCGTTGCTCCCGGTTTTATTGATGTGCATACGCATATCGAGGGTGAAGAAAAAAGAAATCCTACGGCAGATAATTTTATTTACGATGGCGTTACTACGGTCGTAACAGGTAATTGCGGAGGCTCGAATGTAAATGTCGGCAAATATTTTTCAATGCTGGATAGTTTGAAAACATCCATCAACGTTGCCACCCTGATCGGCCACAACGATGTGCGCAAAGCCGTAATGGGTTCTGCCAAACGCGATCCGACAGAAGAGGAAATGATAAAAATGGAAGCGCTGGTAGAACAGGCCATGAAAGATGGTGCAGTGGGTTTGTCTACGGGGCTTATTTATATACCAGGCACCTATTCAAAAACGGAAGAAGTGGTGAGGCTCGCAAAAGTTGCGTCTAAATTCAATGGCGTGTATGCAAGTCATATGCGCGATGAAGGTGATAGTGTAACACAGGCCATTGAAGAAGCCATGCATATTGGCCGTGAAGCAAAAATGCCCGTTGAGATCTCTCATTTTAAATTGAGCGGCCAACAGAATTGGGGACGAAGCAGAGAAACAATTCCCATGATCATCAAAGCAAGACAGGAAGGATTGGATATTACGATCGACCAGTACCCGTATACAGCGAGCAGTACATCATTAAGCACCTTATTACCTGATTGGGTATTGGCAGACGGGCAGGATTCCATCAAAGCAAGATTGGCGAGGCCGGAAATAAGGAAACAGGTAAGTGATTACATGCTGAAGAAATTGAAAAAACGCAAACTTAAAAATTTCAGTTATCCTGTAGTGGCCACTTTTCGCGCAGACAGCACCTACAATGGAAAGAGTATTGAGGAAGTGAACCTGATGAAAGGAAGAAAACACAATCCCAAAGAAGAAGCCACTACTATCATGGATATGATGGAGCAGGGCGGCGCAGGCATGGTGTTTCATGGCATGGGTGATGAAGATGTGAAAGCCATCATGCGTTATCCATTCAATATGTTTGCGAGCGATGCAGGTATCCGCATTTTTGGTTCAGGCAACCCGCATCCGCGCGGCTATGGTACCAATGCAAGGGTGTTGAGTAAATATGTACGTGATGAAAAAGTGATCTCGCTGGAAGAAGCGATAAGAAGAATGACCTCCCTCCCCGCGCAAAAATTCCAGTTGCAAAACCGCGGCATCCTTCGTGAAGGGTTTGCTGCGGATATCGTGATCTTTGATGAAGAGAAAGTGCAGGATCTTTCTACCTATGATAAACCGCATCAATACACAACCGGTTTCAAATATGTTCTGGTAAACGGGCAACTTACCGTTGACGAAGGCAAACACAACGGCACGAGATCCGGCGCCACTTTACGTTTGAAAATGTAACACATGAGAAAATATATTTTGCTTGTATGCTTTGTTGTTTGTTCATTGGCAAATGCACAACAGGGAAAATACAAGTCAGTTGATTCTGTTTTACATGCCCCAGCTGAAAAGAATCATTTCAGTGGCGTGGTTTTAATAGCGGAGAAAGGAAAGATCAAATATGAAAAGGCTTTTGGCTACCGCGAGTTTGCGGGGCAGTCTGCATTGAAAAAGACAGATATTTTCGAGCTCGCTTCCGTGAGCAAACAGTTCACCTCTATGGTGATCATGATGCTGAAAGAAAAGGGTCTGTTGCAGTATGATGACCTGGTAGAAAAATATCTTGTTATTCCCTACAAAGGAATTACGATCCGTCACCTGCTTACACATACAAGCGGGTTACCCGACTACCAGGGTATTATGGATCAGTACTGGGATAAATCGAAAGTGGCAGGCAATGAAGATATCCTTGTTTATCTCAACAAATATGCGCCGCCAAAATTGGCAGAGCCAGGAACTAAGTATGCATACAGCAATACCGGTTATGTATTGTTGGCAAGTATTGCGGAGAAAGCCAGCGGAAGGGATTTTGTTGAATTTGTTACTACTGAGATCTTTCATAAACTGCACATGACAAATACAGCGATCAGGACATTGCAGGAAAAAGCAGCTATAGACAATTTTGCGATCGGGCATATGTTTGTGAAGGATAAAAATGAATTTATCAGGGCCGATTCGTTTCCTTCTTCTAACTATACTATCTGGTTGGGAAACAGGAAGGGGCCGGGCCGCATCAGTTCTACTGTTGAGGATCTATTGAAATGGGACCAGGCTTTGTACACCAATAAACTTATCAACCAGCAAACACTGGAAGAAGCTTTTACCACAACGAAATTACCTGACGGCAAAATATCTACCTATGGTTTCGGCTGGGTGATCATTTCTAATGATCCATCAGGAAAAATTGTTTGGCACAATGGAGACAACCCGGGATATAAGACCGAGATCATGCGTTTCCTGGGTAAGCAGAATACGTTGATCGTACTTTGTAATAATGCTTCTGATCAGTTTGAAAATATTATTAAAGAAATTCGCGCCATAATTAACTAGACCACTAACCGCACTAATCACCATCGTCTCCTATGATCAAGAAAATCGCTCTACTCCTGCTTCCTTTTACCATACATGCTCAGGATGTTCAAAAGATCCATACCAAAGCCATCGTGGTTGATTCACACAATGATATCCTTACTGCCTGTTTTGAAAAGAAAGTAAGTATGGACAATGACCTGAAAGGAAAAACACATTCTGATCTGAACCGGTTTAAACAAGGCGGCGTGGATGTACAGATCTTTTCTGTTTGGTGCGATGGGAAAAAAGAAAATCCCTATGCCTATGCAAACCGCCAGATGGATACCCTGGATGCGATAGTGAGCCGCAATCCCGGTAAAATAGCTCTGGTGCGAACACAGCCTGAATTGAAACGTGCGATCAAAGATCAAAAACTCGCTGCCATGTTCGGCGTGGAGGGCGGGCATATGATAGAAGACAATCTCGACAACCTTGATAAATTATATGCCAGGGGAACGCGCTACATGACACTTACCTGGAACAACTCCACTTCATGGGCCACCTCTGCAATGGATGAAACAACCAAAAAAGACAGTCTCGCTAAAACACACAAGGGTTTAACGAATTTTGGCAAACAGGTAGTAAAGCGAATGAACGAACTGGGCATGATCGTGGATGTTTCGCATGTGGGTGAGCAAACATTCTGGGATGCGATCAATACCACAACCAAACCTGTGATCGCATCACATAGCAACGCATGGACCTTATGCCCCATCTTCCGGAATTTGAAAGATGAACAAATTATTGCAATTGGAAAAAATGGCGGCGTCATAGATCTCAATTTCTATTCGGGTTTTGTTGACAGCACCAATAAGAGCAAGGAAACCCAGTTTGCGCGCGCACATAAAAAGGAACTGGATTCATTAAAACAATCAGGTGTGCAGGCAGAATATGCGTTGACAATTATCTCAGAAAAATATGCGTCTGAGGTACAGGCAGCAAGACCGCCGTTGAGTATGTTGTTGGATCATCTTGATTATATCGTAAAACTGGCAGGTGTTGATCATGTAGGATTGGGTTCTGATTTTGACGGAATCAATTCATCACCGCAGCAATTGGATGATGTAACGAGTTACCCGCTGATCACTAAAGCTTTGCTGGAAAGAGGATATAGTAAAAGAGATATTGGAAAGATCATGGGTGGGAACATATTACGCGTACTCAAAGCGAATGCGAAATAATTAACGTGTAAAAATTCAATAGAAGAAAAAATGAAGAAAATAAGAATGTATAATGTTGGGCAATTCTTATTTTCTTCGTTCTCCTTTTATTGAAAAAAGATAATTAAGGTTTTATGAAAATAATACTTCTTCTCTGCGCAATGCTTCCCCTACAGCTATTTGCGCAGTCATTTACCAAAACTGAAACTTCCGAATGGGAAAAGCAGGCAAAACGCGTAACCATCATCCGCGACAACTGGGGCATTCCGCACGTATATGGCAAATCTGATGCAGATGCTGTGTTCGGTCTATTGTATGCGCAATGTGAAGATGATTTCAAACGTGTAGAGATGAACTACATTGAAAAATTGGGAAGGCTGGCAGAAGTGAATGGTGAAAAAGATATTTACAACGATCTCCTCATCCGCATGCTGATCGATTCAGCCGACGCTGTAAAGGATTACCAGGAAAGTCCGGTGTGGCTAAAACAATTAATGAACGCTTATGCGGACGGTATTAACTATTATCTCTATAAACATCCCAATACAAACCCTGCTTTGCTTACGCGATTCAAACCATGGTATACATTGTTGTGGACCGATGGAAGTATCGGCGCCATTGATGTTGGAGACGTTACCGTGAATGAATTAAGGAATTTTTATTCTGGTGAAGCGCCGGTTACTGCATCTGTCAGATCGAAAGAAGTGGACCCATTGCCTGGTGGTTCCAATGGTTTTGCGATCGCTCCTTCCAAAACAGCATCGGGCAATTCTATTTTATACATCAACCCGCATGTAACCTTTTATTTCCGTCCCGAAGTAGGTGTTGAAAGTGAAGAGGGCCTGCACACATACGGCGCCGTTACCTGGGGACAGTTCTTTATTTACCAGGGATTTAATGAACATTGCGGATGGATGCATACTTCCAGTTATAGTGATGTGGCTGATTCGTATATCGAGAATGTAACAAAAAAGGAGAACGGTTTCGTGTATGAGTATGACCATGCAACAAAGCCTGTTACCAAAAAAGAGATCGCAATTAAATACTTAAGTAACGGTTCACTCCTAACCAAAAACATTACTGCGTATTACACACATCATGGCCCTGTGATGGCCAAAAGAAATGGCAAATGGATCAGTGTTCGTTCCAATAACCGTGACATCAAGGGTTTGATACAATCCTGGCAACGTACCAAAGCAAAAGGCTTTGACGATTTTAAAAAGAGTATGGAGCTACTGGCTAACACATCAAACAATACGGTGTATGCAGATGATAAAGGAAATATCTCTTACTGGCACGGAAACTTTATGCCAAAACGTGATGCAAAATTCAACTGGGCAAGATCAGTAGATGGAACAACAAGCGCCACTGAATGGAACGGGTTGCATAGTTTGGATGAATTGATACAGGTACATAATCCTTCGAGCGGATGGATACAGAATTGCAACTCCACTCCTTTCACTGTATCAGGTATCAGCAGCCCCAGGAAAGAAAATTTTCCTGTGTATATGGCACCGGCCGGAGAGAACTTCAGAGGTATTAATGCAGCAAAAATATTGAGCAGCAATAACCAATATACCATTGATAAGGTGATTGCATCCGGGTATGATACCCATCTTGCAGCGTTCGACGTGTTGATCCCCGCTTTACTAAAAGCTTATGAGGATCAAAAAACAAACCCCGCTTATCAATCATTGGCTGCTCCTGTAAAAATATTAGCCGAATGGAACAGAAACTCTTCTGAAACATCTGTGGCCACTACTGTTGCCATTGAATGGGCACAAAAAATATGGCCAACTATTTTAAGAGGAACAGGTGCAGGTGAGAATACGGACCAGGTCGATAAAACAAAATATTTTGCGGCAACAGCAACAGCTGATAATTTATTAAAACCATTGTCTGCTGCGATCGATGATCTCACGAAAAAATTCGGCACCTGGCAAAAATCTTTTGGCGAGATCAACCGATACCAGAGACTGACAGGTAATCTTACTGAAAAATTTGATGATGCACAACCCAGTATTCCTTGCGGCTTTGCAGCATCTACCTGGGGCTGCCTGCCTTCATTTGTTGCGAGGAGTTACCCGGGCACTAATTTAAAATATGGGTATAACGGCAATAGTTTTATCTGTGCGATTGAATTCGGTAAAAAGATCAAAGCAAAATCATTGTTAGCCGGTGGAGAGAGCGGTGATAGCAATTCAAAACATTTCAGCGACCAGGCTGAGATGTACACCAAAGGAAAATTCAAAGATGTTTTGTTCTATAAAGAGGATGTAGTGAAAAAAGCTGAAAAGACTTATCACCCGGGAGATTAGCTGATACTCTTTAAAATATAATGAGATGAGAAAATTAGTATGCTATGCAATAATGATCATTGCAGCAGGCCCAGGCAATGCCTATGCACAAAAAGATGCCGATTTATCATTTACCGTTTCTGTTAAAGATCCAACAGCACATTTATACCATATTCATTTTGTTGGCAAAGGGCTGAATAAAGAAGAAGTAGAATTTAAATTATCAGAATGGACACCGGGCTACTACCAGCTATTGCATTATGCAGAGAATGTATCCGGGTTTCATGCCACAAGTACCACAGGAGATACACTGGTATGGAGCAAAGCTTCTGCCAACAGTTGGAAAGTACAAAGCAAAAATAACAGCACCATCATTCTTGACTATGATGTAAGAGCTCCAAGGGCTTTTGTAGCCGCTAATTATGTAGATGCTGAAAGAGGTTATATTTCACCGGCTGGTGTTTTTGTGTACCCAGCAGGATTGTTGAAGCACCCGGTAACCATTACAGTGGTTCCATACGCCGGCTGGACAATGGTGGCAACCGGGCTTGAAAATATAAAAGGCGATCCCAATTCATTTATTGCGCCGGATTATGATGTGCTGTATGATAGTCCTATTTTGATGGGAAAGTTAGAATCGCTTCCTTCTTTCACAGTAAATAATATTCCGCATTATTTTATTGCATACAAACCCGGCGAGTTCGACAAGACCCGTTTTATGAACGATATGCAAAAGATCGTTACTACTGCATCGGGTATCATTGGTGATATTCCGTATGACCATTATAGTTTTTTAGCGATCGGCCCGGGCGGTGGCGGCATCGAGCATTTAAACTCCGCTTCTGTTTCGTTTGAAGGAAGCAGGATGTACAGTTCAAAAGAATCGATGGTGCGGATCTATCATTTTTTGGCGCATGAATACTTTCATCATTACAATGTAAAACGCATCAGGCCAATAGAACTGGGGCCATTTGATTATGATAAAGGCAGCCGTACCAAAATGCTTTGGCTATCTGAGGGTATCACTGTGTACTATGAATACCTGGTTGTAAAACGCGCGGGGTTTACTGATGCAGCCGAACTGCTGCAAACATTTTCCAACTCTATTAGAGACTACGAGAACAAACCCGGTCGCAATTTTCAAACACCAGCCGACGCAAGTTATACTACCTGGGAAGATGGTCCGTTTGGCCGCACGGGTGATGATGTAAATAAAACGATCTCGCCTTACGATAAAGGCCCTGCCCTGGGCATACTGCTTGATTTTAAAATAAGGCATGAAACAAAAAACAAAAAATCGCTTGACGACCTGATGCGTTTGTTATACAATACGTACTACAAGCAAAAAGGGCGCGGCTTTACAGAAAAAGAATTCCAGGATGAAGCAGAAAAAATAGCCGGCGTTTCACTGGCAGCTTTCTTTGATTATATATATACCCTGAAAACCGTTGACTATCCTAATTACCTTGGCTATGCCGGGCTAACCATAGATACTACCACACATGAACTAAGCGGTGGATGGTCAGGCATTTCTACCCGCACCAGGAATGATTCGTTGATAGTAAATTCAGTAGACTGGCAATCGCCCGCATGGAATACAGGTATAAGGGCCAGAAATATTATTGTGAAATTAAATGGCACTAATGCATCAGAAAAATTATTTCGTGATATAATGAATGATGCAAAAGATGGTGATAAGTTCAGTATCGGTTATATAGCAGGCGGCGTTTTAAAAGAAGCTGAGATCAGAATAGCTACTAAAAAAGAAAGAAGCTACAGCATCAAGCCTTTAGCAAATCCAGGTGCCTTGCAATTGTCTATTCTGAAAGATTGGTTGGGTGAGAAATAAAAATAAACATGCCTGCATACTACATTAATATTGCTACACGAAACCCCTTTTATGAAAAAATACATTGTCTTTTTGCTTTTCCCTTTCGCAGTTGCTGCCCAGAAAAACTATCCGCAACTGCTTGATCAATACATGACCGCGCAAAACCAGTTTAAAGGTTTTACAGGAACTGTATTGGTGATGAAACAAAATAAAGTGTTGCTTAGAAAAGCATACGGCATGGCCGACAGAGAATGGAATATTCCCAATACACCGGAAACCAAATTTGAAATAGGTTCGCTTACCAAACAATTTACGGCAGCGTGCATACTGCAGTTGGTTGAACAAGGCAAACTAAGCTTGGATGACAAACTAAGTAAATTTTTTCCAGCATTTTATAAAGGCGACAGCGTTACTATTCACATGTTGCTGAATCATACATCAGGAATTCCAAGTTTTACCGGGTTAGCTGCTTTTGACAAAATTGAAAAACTTACATGGAGCAGGGATTCAATGATCGATTTCTTTAATAATAAGCCGTATGATTTTTCACCTGGCTCAACTTTTAAATACAATAATTCAGGCCCTTTTCTGTTAGGTTTTATTATTGAGAAAATAACAGGCCTCACTTATGAGACGTACCTACGAAAAAATATCTTCGACAAGATCGGCATGTCTGCAACAGGCCTGAATCATTGGGATACTATTTTACCTCTACGCGCCAAAGGCTACGAAATGGTTAAGGGCAAACCAGTGAACGCACCATTCGTCTCACTTGAATGGCCATTTAGTTCAGGCGCACTTTTCTCTACTATTGATGATCTCTACAAATGGGACCGCGCTTTATACAGCAACACAATTTTAAGTGAGAACTCCAAACAAAAAATGTTTACGCCAGGCAAAGGAAATTATGGCTATGGCTTCTATGTAGATTCATTTGAACAACATCCACATATCTGGCACACAGGCGGTATTTCCGGGTTTCATTCAAATATGGCAAGGTTTCCAAAAGACGATGTGTTTATTATTGTCCTGGGTAATACAGCGCTTGTTCAGACTAATACAATACGCATAGTGAACAATCTCTCGGAAGGATTAGCGGACATTGTTTTTGATGTACCAGTTGAAGTTCCTTACCTACACAAGGAAGTTGCCATTGATCCTGCACTGCTTGACAAATTTGTAGGGAAATACAATGCAGGTTTGACGGTAGAAGTGATCAAAAAAGATAACAAACTTTATCGGCATCGTCCCGGTAGTGAGGATATTGAACTAAAACCGGAATCAAATACCAAATTCTTTTATGCAAATGGTAGTAATATCCAACTTGAATTTATTCTTGATGCGAATGGAAACATTACTAAGATCTGGTTTATTAATAATGAGCAAAGAGGAGAGATGAAAAAACTATGATCCTATCGTAGATCCATACATGTTTGCACGCTTAAGCGCAACTACAAATTTTTATAGATCAATTTATGTAATTCTCACGGCACTGGCATCTCATTTAAAATGCTATTGCTATGAAGACAGAACTCTACCTGCAAATACCCAAACCCTGCCATGAGAACTGGGATGCGATGACACCCGTTGACAAAGGAAGATTTTGCGCAAGCTGCAGTAAAGAAGTAGTTGATTTCTCTTTACTATCCGACGTGGAAGTACTGAATTTCTTTAAAAGATCCACAGGCAATACCTGTGGAAGATTCAATGTTGCACAACTGGAGCGGCCGTTGCAGGAAACAAAGATTGAAAAAAAGAAAGGTTGGAAATGGGCGATGGCAAGTATTACATCGTTGATCATGGTTAGTAAAAGCCAGGCGCAGAAGAAAGGAGAATGTACCGAACTGATAGGCAAAGTGAGAGTTGAGCAACCAAAAAAACCTGAGATCAAGAAACACCCTGTTGCTAAAAGAATCGTAGGAGATACCATTGTTCTGCCAACTATTCAGCTGCAACCCCAATGGTTAGGAGAAGTTGTTATCACTGCATCCGGGCGGAAAATAAAACTCGAAGGTATGGTTGTGAATGAAAAAAATGAGCCCTTACCCGGCGCTACAATTCATTCCGGCAATGACGCGGTAATCGGTTATGCAGATCAAAAAGGGCATTTTGAAATAACCACGTCTGCAAAAGGAGATAAACTTCCCATAACATTCAGATCCATTGGCTATATCGACGATCATTCCGTTATTGATCTTATCGAGGATGAAGTAGAGTTGAAGGTTTTTATGAAACCTAAAGTAAATATACTGCCTGAAGTATCCGTAATCTCCTACGCCTCGAGGAGCATATGCTTGATTGCAGGAGGTATTACATCCTATCGAAGTGTAACTAAAAAAGATACAGCAGCTGCATTCATCAGGAAAGTATTAGATACTCCTTCGCCTTTTAAAATACTCACGAATCCCTTGAAGATATATCCAAACCCTGCCATAAAAAATTCAATCGTTCATCTTTCCATAAAAGAGATTGGTAACTACCAGGTGCAGTTATTTGATAATAGTTCAAGACTATTGCAGGCGGAAGAGAACACAACAACTGTAAAACGGGAGACGATCAATTTACAATTGCCTGCAAATGCGGCTTCAGGTATTTATTATATCAGGCTGATCAATATAGCAACGAAGAAATCTTATACGGACAAGTTGATCATTCAATAATTGACTGGTCTGGAGTTAGAAGTCTGGAGACTACATTATCCCAGTCTGCAGACTTCTAACTCCAGACTATCTTATTTCTCCACCGAACTTATACGATACTGTTGTATCAAAGCCGGATTCTCCGGTGTCAATGTAAAACTCACGCGCACATTTGCTTTCTCTCCTTCCATAATGAAATACCCGCGTAATTGGTTTTCGGGAACAACCTCTCTTACCATAATAATTTTTCCCGCTTTGCTAAATGCAGCATTCGCGTCCTTCTTCATTACATCTGTAAAATAATCAGAGAAGAAATTTTCTGCGAAGATACCTGAAGTGGTTGCGCCGGTAAAATCTGGAAGCAGTTTTACCAATTCATTTCTTCTTTGCGTTAAGATATTGGATGGTGCCAGCTGTCTTGGCTTTAATTGCGCCATTCTGATCAAAGTATCCATCACCATTACGTTGGGTGTTGCAGCGGGTGCGTAAGTAACGTTTGCAAAATAGATCACACCCAAACCATATTCCGGCAATATTGCCCAGTTACTTCCAAAACCTGGAAGACCCCCGCTATGGCCAACTGTTTCGCGCGATTCACAATCTTCTGTCCAGCGCAAACCATATGCATAAGCCCCTGCCTGCGGGCATCCGCGGCCACTGGGGTATTTATAATTCGCGTTGAGTGATGCAAAACGCCAGGGCTGGTGCATCTCCCTGATAGAACTTCTTTTTACCGGTCCCGCATCAACAGCATTACTCGGTGGCCATGCTGATTGATGCAACGCAACATATTTACTGAAAGATTCTATCGATGTGATCATTCCACCCATCGCTCCGTAGATCCCGTCATGCAGCAAGGTTTCTTCGCGCCAGTTATCATTGATCCAGCGATAACCATGCGCGAGTTCATTGGCCGGCACTTTGCTGTATTCCCATTCAGCCTGGTTCATGCCCAATGGCTTCCAGATATTTTTTGCGATGTATTCACTGTAGGGTATACCGGTTACTTTTTTAATGATATATCCCAACATTGCAAAACCCATATTGCTATACTCATAGGTGAGCCCCGGATCATTCGAAAATGAGATTCCTTTTTTGATCAACGCGATAAGTTCGTCATCGGTATCTGCCAGTTGTCTATCACCCCAAGGGTTATCTTCCGGAAACCCTGCTGAATGCGTTAGCAAATTTTTGATCGTGATCTCAGGTGCATCGCTTGTTAATTTTTGTCCTTTCATTTCAGGGATATACAGATACACAGGATCATCCAGTTTCAGTTTACCTTCATCACGCAGTTTCATAATGGCCATTGCCGTAAAGCTTTTGCTCATAGATGCAATACGGAACATAGACTTTGTTGTGGCGGGAATTTTTTTATCGACATCAGAATAACCACCACTTCCTGAATACACTAATTTTCCATCAAGCACAATACCAAATGCATACCCTGGAAAATGATTCTTCTCCGCATATTCCCGGTAAATTTTTTCGACAACAGGAAAGTAGGTTTCAATTTTTTTTAAACGATCCGACGCGGCAAAAGTGGGTTGCTGATACGCTGTATTGGGATTGGTTATGAGCGGCTTATTCTGCCCATACAAATTCAGCGACAAAACTGTCATTACAACTATTAATATTTTATGCATAGTTATTTTATATAGACGATTAAGATAGGCAATTTCTCACAGCAAACTGTTTGGTTTCACGCAAAGGCGCAAAGGAGCCAAGGCGCTAAGAAAACCCTTTGCAGCTTTGCCTCTTTGCGCCTTTGCGTGAAACTGCTTTTCGCGTGAAACTTCCTATCTTTTAGTATATTGTTTATCCAAAACCAACTGCACATGAAACACCTTCCTTCGATTACCGCGAAATTATTGTTCGCTGTAAGCAGTATCCTTTTCGCAAATACGGTCATCGCGCAAGGCACCATGCTGTTGCGTCAACCCACGATCAGTAAGAACCATATTGTTTTTGTACACGGAGATGATCTCTGGGTAGTTGGCCGCGAAGGCGGTGACGCCCGCAGGTTAACCACCGCCGTGGGTGCAGAGACCAGTCCCAAAATAAGTCCCGATGGAAAATGGGTCGCTTTTACCGGGCAATACGATGGCAACACAGATGTTTATATTATGCCGATAGATGGCGGCGAACCTAAAAGGCTCACCTGGCACCCATCACCCGATATTGTTCAGGGATGGACACCTGATGGAAAATCAGTGTACTTCACTTCATCAAGAGAAGGTTATCCTACCGCAAATGCAAAATTCTTTTCGGTAAGTATTGAAGGTGGTACTCCTGAACCGATGATACTTCCATTTGGTTATGCGGGCAGTCTTTCGGAAGATGGACAGTCCATGGCTTTTCAACCTTATTCGCTTTGGGATCCTGAATGGAGAAATTATCGCGGCGGGCAGGCACAACCTATCTGGATCTTTAACATGAAAACAAAAGAGACGATAAAAACAGTACAGGGTGACAGAGAAAGACAGAGCTGCCCTGTATGGGACAATGGCATGTTGTATTTTTTATCGGAACAGGATTTCATCAACAATGTATGGTCGTACGATCCTAAAACAAAAGCGCAGAAACAGTTGACCTTTCACAAAGACTTTGATATAAAAAATCTTTCTGCCAGCAACCACACATTGGTGTATGAACAGGGCGGCTTGCTCCATAGTCTTGATCTCTCAAGCGGAAAAACAAAACCATTGGTGATCAACGCCAATGGGGATCTGAACTGGGGCAGGCCAAGATGGAACAATGTAGGGGCAGGTGCACTGATCAATGCAAGTTTATCACCCACAGGTAAAAGGGCTTTGTTTGAAAGCCGCGGAGAAATATTCACAGTTCCAAAAGAAAATGGCGATTGGCGCAACATCACACATTCTACCGGCGCTGCCGATCGTTATCCTACCTGGTCGCCCGATGGACAAAAGATCGCCTGGTTCTCCGATGCAAGTGGCGAATACCAATTGATGGTGAGCGATCAATCGGGGTTGATGCCAAAAGCATATCCTATACCCAATAAGAAATTTTATTTTCTTCCTCAATGGTCACCTGATAGTAAATACATAGCGTTTACTGATACGGATTACAATCTTTGGTATATAGACATCGCAACAGGTATTGCAAAAATAGCCGACACTGATAAACTGGCACATCCAACACGCTCATTAAATCCTGTTTGGTCGCCGGATAGCAAATGGATCGCGTATGTGCAGATACAGGAGAATCAATTCAAAGCAGTAAAACTGTATAGCATTGAAACCAATAAAAGTACACAGCTAACAGACGGACTGTCTGATGTGATCGATCCGCAATGGGATGAAAGCGGAAAATATTTATATTTTCTTGCGAGCACAGATTTTGGTTTGAGCACAGGCTGGCTTGATATGAGCAGTTTTAATTCCCCGGTTAATCGTGCGTTGTATGTAGCCGTACTCAGCAAAGAATTACCATCACCGTTTGAACCTAAGAGTGATGACGAGCCAGGCAAAGCAATGGCTGATGAAAAAAAACCTACAGATACAAAAGCACCCGGCGATACTTCTAAAACAATACCGGCTCCGGCTCCCAAACCAGCGGGTGGTGTGAAAGTAAAAATTGATTTCGATGGCATACAGCAGCGGATCATTTCAGTTAATATCCCTGCAAGGGATTATTCAAATCTGGTGGCCGGCCCGGATGGCACTATTTTCTACGCTGAAAATGTAGTAAATGAACCTGGTGTGGTTTTATCGCGCTATAGTTTAAAAGACAGGAAAGCGACTGAGTTTGCGAGAGGTGTATTGAGCGCTTCTACCAGTTTCGACAGAAAAAATTTACTGTACAGGAGCGGTGCCAGTTGGTTTATTGTTGGTACTACTGCACCGCCAAGGCCCGGTGAAGGAAGATTGGCTACAGAAGGTATAAAAGTTTATGTTGACCCGAATAAAGAAGCTGAACAGATCTTCAGAGAAGGCTGGCGTTTTCAGCGTGATTTTTTATATGTAGACAATGTACATGGTGCACCCTGGGATAAAATTTATAACTGGTACAAACCATGGCTCGCACACGTAAAACATCGTTCGGATCTGAATTATATTATTGACATACTTGGCGGAGAAGTTTCTGTAGGACATTCGTTTACTTCGGGTGGCGATTTCCCTGATGTGCCTGCGGTACCGGGTGGATTATTGGGTGCGGATTATGAAATACGGAACGGGTTCTTCGCTATCAAAAAGATCTATAACGGCGAGAACTGGAACCCCGAGTTACGCTCACCATTAAGTGGCCCCGGTATTGATGTGAAAGAAGGTGATTATTTACTCGAAGTAGATGGGCGGCCATTAACCGCTTCCATGAATCTCTATAGTTTGTTTGAAGGAACAGCCAACAGGCAGATCAAGATCCGCGTGAACAGTAAACCGACACTAGAAGGCGCTAAGGTGCTTACGGTAGTTCCGGTGGCAAGTGAAGCGGGTTTACGTGCGCGCAGCTGGGTTGAATCGAACAGGAGGAAAGTAGATGAATTATCAGGCGGCAAACTGGCGTATGTATACGTGCCCAATACCAGCAATCCCGGTTACACTTATTTCAACCGTTATTATTTTGCACAGCAGGATAAAAAAGGTGCGATCATAGATGAAAGAAATAATGCCGGCGGTTCTGCAGCAGATTATATGATCGACATCATGAGCCGCAAACTGCTAGGCTATTTCAACAACCGTGTTGAAGGGCATAAAGTTTCCACTACACCCATGGCGGGCATCTGGGGACCAAAAGTGATGATCGTAAATGAGAATGCAGGTTCAGGTGGAGATTTGTTTCCCTATATGTTCAAGAAAATGAAAGTGGGCCCGATCGTTGGAACACGCACCTGGGGCGGATTGGTAGGCACCTGGGATACACCTGGTTTTATTGACGGCGGCAGAATGGTAGCACCACGCGGAGGATTCTTTGACACCGATGGCGAATGGGCAGTGGAAGGAACAGGCGTATCGCCCGATATAGAAGTTTTCTATGATCCAAAAACATTGATAGAAGGCAGAGATCCGCAATTGGAAAAAGCTGTGCAGGAAGCTTTGCGTTTATTGCCTACGCAAGGAATACAATTGAAGAAAGAGCCTGCTCCACCGATCAGGTATCACAGACCCACGGGGAAATAATGATATTTCTTTTGTTCGCGGAAAGTTCGATGTACATTTTTCGCAGTCAATATGTGTAGAAAAGCTGGAACGCAAGGTCCGCAAAGGTTTCGCAATGAACGCTAAGGTTTTCCTTGCTGCTTCGCGGTACTTAGCGATCCTTGCGCTCCAGCTTTAAATCTTGGCCTTAGACAACTTTATCTAATTGTACAGCACATTATTTGTAATAAGGCATATGCGCATCATTAAATGCCTTTTCCGCTGCTTCAAAAGCCTGTAACAATTGTGTGCGGCCATTATTCGCATTTGTATTTAATTGGTTGAATTGGTTGCTGGCATTATTGATCTCTTTTACGCCCGCATTATACGCATCCACATCTTCTTTTGTTTTGCTGGATTTTGCTTCGAAATTCTTTTTCAGTTTTTCAAAACTGTCCTGCTTCAAATAAAAATCAAGCATTTTCGGAACATTGGTTTCAGCGGAGATTTTATAAAAGTTCAGTAGCTGCCTGCATGCATTTGCCAGTTGTCCATCGCCTTCAAAAGTTCGCAGGGCTTCTAATGCGGTAAGTCCCTCGGTGGCATATTTTAATAAAGCTGAGCGTGCCTGTTCAATATCATTTACTTTTTTATCATTCATATACTTCACCATCTCCGCATCCTGGAAATTGGCTTTGAAGAATACCATGTACACCTGGTTCACATAGTGGTTCAGCTTGCCTGCTTTATCCATTTTCTCACCCAGTTCATCCTGGCTGTCGATTATTTTCACGTTATATTTTACAGCAAATGCTTTATTGGCGGCACTCATTTTATCTGTGGCCTGTTTGATCTTTTCATTGGTCTTCTCCTGCAATAAAATATACGCCTCCATTTTATCGATCGATTGTTCCGCGATCTCTTCCATGTTCACGATCTTGCTGTAATCTTCGTTGAATACGTTATAGCAAAGATTGATATAATCGATACTGTTTTGCCGAAGCGTATTATCGCCTTTATAATTAGGCAGGTCCATGGTTTTATACTTGCTGTTGGTAATACTGGTGAGCGCAGCCTGTCTCAGCTTCTCTACTTTGCGCGCACGCCTTCCATGTGCTGCGGCGCTCATATAAGCCATGTATTTCTGGTTCATCTCTACATGGGCACTACTCACAGAAGTCATATAACTGCCGGGATCGTCTTGTGCAGATACGGTAGTGGCGGATATTATTAGCACGCAAACAAAAAACAGGATGTGTTGAATATTGGTTCTCATAAACAGTATAATTGTTGTTAGTGTTAGCGGTTTATTTTTTCGATGATAATACCTGGAACGCGGTTCCGATCCAGGGATCTGTAAGCAATGACAGTTTCCATTTTTCATTCATTATCCTCAGCCCTGGAAGCAATTTTAATTTTTGCTCTTCTGTTTGTGGGTTTTGCACAGTGAAGAGATTGGTAACGCCATGCTCCATTGCATCAAATTGTTTTTCCAATACCTCTTCTTTTGCTTTCCGCTGTAAAACCTGTTGCAATTGTAATGAAATATCTTTTTTCTGTTCCAGATCTTTCATCAATACCGTGTTTTTTTTCATGTTGCTATACCAGGCAGAAGTATCGGCGATCGATCGCCCCTTATATACAAAAAAGGAAAGACTATCGGCCGCATAGGGCGTGTAAAAGCGGTTTGCCTCAATGCGTGGCGCAAGCAAAACGGTGGGTTGCGTAGACTCATGTTTCATCATCACTTCAGCAAGATCAGGTAACTGGATATCCGGTATCACACCATCTCCCTGAGCAGTTGCACCTGTAATGCGGTATAATTTTTCGATGGTGAGTTTTAGAAATGTTTGTGCCGTGCTTCCCTGTTGTGATGCGCCTGGTTTTGTTAGCGTATCAAGCGGAAGTATCACCTGTCCTGTTGCTTTTCCATAAGTAGGTGTGCCCATGATCACTGCCCGGTGGTAATCCTGTAAAGTGCCGGCTACCAATTCAGATGCGGATGCACTCGCGCCATTCACTAACAAAAGCAAAGGGCCATCATAAATGGTACCGCGGTTTACATCTTTCAATGTGTACACTTTACCGCCTGAAGGGGCGATCTGAGCAACGGGACCCGCATCAATAAAAATACCAGCTAACTCAACTGCCTCCTGCATGGAGCCGCCGCCATTGTAACGAAGATCGAGTACCAACCCATTGATGTTTTCTTTTTTCAAGCGGATGATCTCTTTGGCAACATCGTTTGCGCAGCCTTTGATATTATTTTGCTGGTTATCCCAATCTGTATAAAACGCAGGCAATGAAAGATAGCCCATGGTGTAGCCAGAACCCTTCAATAAAAAACTTCTCACCCGGTTCTCATCGTCGTCGCTTTCCATGATCTCTTTCTGCAATTCTACTTTACGCGTTACACCGTCAGTTTTCTTTACGGTCAAGGTCATCTTACCGTAATTGCTTTGATCAAAAATGGCTGACAATTCTTCTACAGTTGCTTCCGATACATCTATCGGTTCCTTATCATCCCATTGCACAGTTACGATCTTATCGCCCTGGTTGATCTGCCCGCTTTTAAAAGCAGCACTGCCGGGTTTCAGGTCATGAACCGTTATGCCCTCGCCTTCCTGCTCAAGAGAAAAACCAAAACGCATGGATTTCTGCCCGAGATGATTTTCAAAATTTTCTTTCTCACTTTTCGGTAGGTAAGAACTATGTGGATCGAACGTACTGATCAGTGATTGGCAATACAGGCTTCCCATGGAAGCAGGTATTCCTTTCGCACCCTGCGTTAACCGTTTAATACCTCTTTGAAAAGCGGTGATCGTTTTTTTACGTGCTTCAGGTTCCAGGCTATCGGTAATTTTTTTCTGTCTTGCCGACGGCATGGTACTGCTCATGTCGGCGTGCTCGATCATATATTCCAGGATAGCGTTTTTCAAAAACTTTACTAATTTCTGTTGTTGTGCAATTGTATTGGCAGGATAAGCGCTGTCTTCTGCAACCGTCAATTTTTCATCGGTAGTAAAATTGAATGGCTGCTGCTGTAATGCAAGCAGGAGACTATCGATCCTGCGTATGCGTTGTTCATAAATACCGGTGACCAGTTTTAAAAAATTATTCTGTTGGGCACGGATCTCTTCCACCATTTTATTTCGATAGGGATAAAGACGAACCATGTCGTCCATCGTAAAAACAAGTTTCTCTTCATCTGCGGTCTTAAAAAAATGATCAAAGAAAAGTGCGGAGAAATTTTCATCCAGCGGGCGTGGTTGCACGTGGAATTTCTCGGCCATCCGCGTAAGCAGGAAAGCATCTATTGCGTAGTGATCGCGAACCTGCGCTAAAGCAGTGCCCATGCCGAATACATAAAATAAAATCGCCGTTAAAAAAATTCTCATAATCAGTGGAAACTTACCTTATTCTCTCAGTATTGCGCGGGGGGTGCGCATAAAACAAAGATGTTGTTTTCTTTCAATAATTCATCAATCTCTGGATGAATTCCGGTATTTTATTTTTTGCCATATACTTCTTTTCCAGTTCCGCATTAAAAGGGATCGGTGTGTCCATAGAAGCGCAACGCATCACAGGTGCATCCAGCAATTCAAAACAATGTTCGCTGATCCAGGCGCTGATCTCTCCTCCTATTCCGCCGGTTAAATTGTCTTCATGCAACAATAATATCTTTCCTGTTTTAGCAACGGCTGCTTTGATTGCGGGATAATCCAAAGGCGATAGCGTACGCAGGTCAAGAATATGCAAAGAGGTCTTTGGGTTTTGTTCCTGGTATTCCATCGCCCAATGCACACCGGCACCATAAGTGATCACGGTGATGTCTTCTCCTTCTTTTACAATCCTTGCTTTACCGATCTCCACTTCATAGTATTCTTCAGCCACCTGCCCACTGATACTTCTATACAAAGCTTTGTGTTCAAAGAACATCACAGGATTCGGATCATTGATCGCCGCAATCAGCAAACCTTTTGCATCATGAGGTGTGGATGGATACACTACTTTCAACCCCGGCACATGCGTGAACCACGCTTCATTGCTTTGCGAATGAAATGGCCCCGCGCCTACACCACCACCTGTCGGCATGCGTATCACCACATCAGCATTCTGTCCCCAACGGTAATGGATCTTGGCTAAATTATTTACGATCTGGTTAAAGCCCACACTTGCAAAATCTGCGAACTGCATTTCCATCACGCTTTTATATCCTTCCAGGCTCAATCCTAATGCGGCACCTACGATGGCGCTTTCACACAAGGGCGTGTTACGTACGCGCTCTTTACCAAACTCTTCAACAAAGCCCTCTGTTATTTTAAAGGCTCCTCCGTATTCCGCAATGTCCTGGCCCATGAGGATGAGGTTGGGGTGATGGAGCATGCTTTGGTGGAGGGCGGATTTTATAGCGTCTACTAAACGATGGTTGGTTGCGGGTTGCGGGTTCGGAGTTGCGGGTTCATCTATGAGCGGAACCCGCAACTCCGAACCCGCAACCCGTAACTTTTTTGCATACACATCACGCAACTCCTCAACCTCATTCGGTTTTATTTCTTCCGCTTCTCCGGCGAGTTTTAATTCTTCATCAATATAATTTTTGAACTCATTGCGGATATCTGCGATCTGCATTTCGGTGATCACATTTTCCTTTGTAAGAAATTGTTCAAAATTTTTGATGGGATCCTTTCTGCCCCATTCTTCAAATAATTCTTTGGGAACGTATTTAGTGCCACTGGCTTCTTCATGGCCGCGCATGCGGAAGGTCATGCATTCTATTAAATAGGGTTTTTGATTGTTGATACAATAATCGCGAACACCGCGGATGGTATCGTATACTGACAAAACATTGTTACCATCTATCTGAACGCCTTCCATTCCGTAGCCTTTGGCTTTATCAACCAAACTCTCACAGCGGTATTGTTCGTTAACCGGAGTGCTTAATCCGTAGCCATTGTTCTCAATCACAAAAATTACGGGAAGATCCCATACAGCCGCAACGTTCAGTGCTTCATGAAAATCACCTTCACTTGTTCCGCCATCGCCGCTAAATGCAAGCGATACTTTGTTTTCCTTTTTGAGTTTATATGCCAGCGCTACACCATCTGCGATAGCCAATTGCGGACCAAGATGCGAGATCATTCCACAGATATAATGTGGCTTGCTTCCAAAATGGAAACTTCTTTCGCGGCCCTTGCTGTATCCTTCTTTGTTTCCCTGCCATTGCATGAAGAGTTTGTGCAAAGGCATTTGTCTTGAAGTAAACACACCCAGGTTCCTGTGCAAAGGCATCATCCATTCATCGTGTTGCAAAGCGAGTGTGCAACCAACAGAGATCGCTTCCTGCCCGATACCACTGAACCATTTGCTGATCTTTCCCTGGCGGAGTAATAGCAGCATCTTCTCCTCTATCATTCTTGGAAGAAGGAGATTGCGGTATACGTATATGAGTTCTTCGTTTGTAAAATGTTCTCGATTGAAATTCATTGCTGATGTTTTATACGATAAAGACAATCCTCACGAATTTTAGTACTAGTTCGCTCATGAAATTTTACATTTTCATGACTAAGATACTTGTATTTAATTGCTGAACCCTATTGCACATAAAAAAGCCATCCTGCGTTCCGCGGGATGGCTTACAATATTTTAGCGGATCATTTTATTTATTACTCGCCAATTTACTCAATAAACGAAGGATCTCCATATACAACCAAACCAGTGTTACCAACAAACCAAATGCACCATACCATTCCATGAATTTAGGCGCGCCTCTTTCAGCCCCCTGCTCGATCATGTCGAAATCAAGAATCAGGTTCAGTGCAGCAATGGCTACAATAAACAGGCTGATGCCAATGCTTAACATGCTGCTGTCATACATAAAAGGTACCGTTACGCCGAACAAACGCAGCACCCAGGTTAACATGTAAAAGATAAATATGCCGAAGGTGGCAGCGATAATAACCGATTTGAATTTTTCAGTCGCTTTGACCACGCGGAAATTATACAGCAGGAACATCGCGATAGCTACACCAAATGTGAGCCCAACTGCCTGCATGATTAACCCCGGATATTTTGTCGCGAACTGCGCATTCACGATCGCCGAGATCCCACCGATAAAAAGCCCCTGCAGCAAACCATACAATGGCGACAGGTAACCTGCCCAATTGGGTTTGAAAGTGATCGCAATGGCAGAGATCAATCCCCCAATAGCGCCCGTGATCATTAAAGTGTACATTGTACCCGGTTGCCCCTGCTCAAACAAATGCCAACTATAGGCCGCACCGGCGACAACCATCAGCATTAAAAAACCAAATTTGTTGATAGCGCCCCTTACACTCATCGTTCCCTGCATATTTGCCTCAATATGCATGCTCTTATCAAACATTTTCTGCGTAAGTGTAGGATTGCCCGATTTAAAAATTGCCATAATCTATAAAATTTATTAACTCCAAATATACGAAAACTAACAAGGGTTTGGAACTGCATTTCCATAAGGAAACTCTAAAATTAGAGGCCCGGCAAATGATGAAGATCTTCGCTCCAACCCCAAACCACAAACCCCAAACTACAAACCAACATGGGCAGGCTTCTTCAACCCCGGATAATGGTCTACCGTTTCAAACACATAGTTATGGTTTTGTTTGAGGATCTGGATCAGTTTTGCCAAAGAATCCGCATCAGATGGGTGCTGGAACATCCTGTCGTGGCTCAGCAATACCAGGTGATTGCGAACATGCGTATCGCCGCAGGCTAACAGGTTGTCGATCTCTGTCGCCATTCGGGTAGCTGATTGCACCGGTCTTGCACTTTTCTTGCGGAAATGCCATTCTGCGTCCCATCCAATGACGTTATAGCCAGCACTATCGAGTAAATGGGCAATGGGATGCACGAGCTCTGTTGCTTTTACGTCACCATTCCTTACCCATGCGCGGTTGCCGGGCAAACGTACAATCTTGTACGGCACATGGAGAAAATCCTGGGCCTGGAAAAAATCTTCCTCCGCCTGTAAAGGG
Source organism: Bacteroidota bacterium (assembly GCA_040388705.1). Classification (GTDB taxonomy): domain Bacteria; phylum Bacteroidota; class Bacteroidia; order Chitinophagales; family Chitinophagaceae; genus Sediminibacterium. Next base: position 176,171 of record JAZKBI010000011.1, read on the forward strand.
TGATGGTAAAAACTCATGTAGTTGCCCATCGCGTGGGTATAACTATGGTTGGCCAATAAGAACTCCGGGTATCCATCCCTGATCATGGAAACGATCTGCTTTCCATCACTTTTCTGGGCGGTATGCAGTCCCACCATGAAAAAACTGGCTTTTACCCCTTCTTTTTTACATAGATCGAAACAGGTAACCGTGCCGTGCTGGGGGCCATCATCGAAACTGAGGTAAATGTATTTTTTGGTGCTGTCGTAGTGGAGGGGGTGCCATTCAAACTTGTCAACCGGTTTTTTGGGATCCCCGTCGGTATCAAGATCGTTTCCGTGAGCCCGGAGACAGGCGGTAAAACTGATCATGGCCATCAGGCAGATCAACCCCGGTAAACGCTTCCCACCCTCACTTTTCATGGCTGCTAATTGTTTAACAAATATAGTATGCTGTCCAGAATCCTGTCGTTAAAAATTAGTTTTATTCACCGATTTGCGTCGGAAAAAGGGTTAAAAAACAGAATTATCAATAGTTCGTTATATTAGCTTCCCAAATTCAATCAATTTTCCAGATGGACAGAAAAGAAGAGCTCTTACAGAATGTAGTTATCAAGTTTGCAGGCGACAGCGGTGATGGTATGCAATTGACCGGTCAGCAGTTCACAAATAATACGGCGATGCTGGGTATTGACCTGGCAACTTTCCCCGATTTTCCGGCTGAGATCCGTGCCCCGATCGGTACGCTTCCGGGTGTGAGTGGTTTCCAGTTGCATTTTTCTTCGAATAAAGTTTTTACTCCCGGAGATATTGCCGATGTGTTGGTAGCGATGAATGCCGCAGCACTGAAGGTGAACCTGAAAGCCATTAAACCCGGCGGAAAGATCATTGTGAATATTGAAGGATTTGATGCGAAAAATTTACGTCTCGCCAATTATCCCGAAGGTGTAAATCCATTGGAAGATGGAAGCCTCGATAGTTACGATGTAACCAAGATCGATGTAACCAAACTCACGCGTGAAGCACTGAAAGATTTTCCTGAACTGGGTAACAAAGAAAGGGACCGTGCAAAGAACATGTTCGTGCTCGGATATATTTATTGGATGTATAACCGTAGCCTCGACAATACCATCGATTTTTTACAGGAGAAATTTGGCAAGAAACCAAGTATCCTCGACAGTAATATCAAAGTATTACAGGCAGGATATAATTATGGCGATACAACAGAAGCTTTCACAACCCGATACAGAGTGGAGAAAGCGAAAATGGAACCGGGTTTATACCGCAGCATCATGGGTAACCAGGCATTGTCTTTGGGATTGATCGCTGTTGGAGAGAAAAGTGGTTTGGAAATTTTCTTAGGCGCTTATCCTATCACACCTGCTTCAGATATTTTACATGAATTAAGTAAGTATAAAAATTTCGGCATCAAAACTTTCCAGGCAGAGGATGAGATCGCTGCCATCGCCGCTTCTATCGGTGCGAGCTATGGCGGATCATTGGGTGTTACTGCAACATCAGGGCCGGGTATGGCTTTAAAAGCAGAAGCGATGGGATTGGCTGTGATGTTGGAAATTCCTTTACTCATCATCAATATACAACGAGGTGGACCATCAACTGGTTTGCCAACAAAGACAGAACAGAGTGATCTGATGCAGGCATACTACGGACGTAACGGTGAGTGCCCTATGCCGATCATTGCCACATCAACACCAAGCGATTGTTTTGATGCAGCGTATGAAGCAGCACGCATTTCTATACAACACATGACACCGGTTGTTTTATTAAGTGATGGATATATTGCAAATGGTGCAGAACCCTGGAAGTACCCTGTTTCTGCCGACCTTGCACCTATCACCGTTAATTTTAAAAAACAATTGGCAGAAGACGAACCGAAATTTCAACCTTACAGAAGGGATGAAAAATTAGCGCGTTCATGGGCCATCCCCGGTACTCCCGGTTTAGAACACCGCATCGGTGGTTTGGAAAAACAGGATGTAACCGGTAACATCAACTACGAACCCGAAAATCACCAGCATATGGTGAACATCCGCCAGGCTAAGGTTGATAAGATCGCTGATCATATTCCATTGCAGAAAATTGATAGCGGTCCTGAAAAAGGAAAAGTATTGGTGATCGGATGGGGCTCTACTTATGGAGCGATCAAAAGTGCTGTACTGCAATTACAGGCCGAGGGCCATGCAGTGAGCCACGCGCATATCCGTTACCTGCGCCCCTTCCCAAGAAACCTGGGTGAGATCATGAGTAATTTTGAACATGTATTAATTCCAGAGATCAATAACGGACAACTTGTAAAGATCATTCGCGATCAATATTTGGTTGATGCGAAACCATATAATAAGGTGATGGGAATACCGATCACTAAAGGCGAATTGGTCGATGTGATTAAGAAGATGATGTAAATATTTCCCTTCGGGAAAATGGCAACGCGGATGACGCTGAAAAAACGGATTGGTACGGATTTGATCCGCGCTAATCCGTTTTTTTCTGTTCAATCCGCGATGCTATTTTTATGAATTTGAAGATCCCTGCAATTTTAAAGAAACCTTCTCTACATCAACCGCAATCTTATAAATAAAATAAAACTGGTCCGTAATCGATTTGAATTCCGATAAGGTTTTGCGGGTATTGGTTTCCAGCTGACCCTGTGTTAATTCCTCCTGCCTTTTCGTTACAAGCGCGTTGATGCGTTGGCTAAGTAACCTGATCTGCTCGGGATCAGTTTTGATGATGAGGTCCTTGTCTTTCTTTTCACCCTGCAATGTATCGAGCGATTGTTGTAACGCGTTTAGAGTAGCAGTGATTAATGGGCGATAGTCATCTGTGATATATTCCTGCTTAACTGAGTCTGCATAATAAGATAAGGTGGCAATATGCGATGCCATCATATGATTGGCAACAACAAACTGGTGCAACTGTTCCGCATTCTTTTGTTTCCGCTTGGGTTCTGATAACATTTTAGTAAATGTATCGGATAGGTTGGCGAGTGATACCCAGCTGTTTCTTCGCACAACAATTGCTTCCTGTTTGTCAACAGTTTCTCCGATAAAAGGCGCAGTGATAAGTTTATAATACTTGATGATGTCTTTTAACGCCTCAGCCATGTATTCATTGATATGTTCATGTTCCCAAACAGGAGCGAGTATAAAACCAAAGATGATCGCGATCACTGAACCGATGGCGGTATCAATTACCCGGTCGATCATGATACTCCTGAAATCTTTGGGATCTAGCAGGTGAAACATCAGCAATAAATACAAGGTCATCAATACCACGCTTACCAGATATTGCTTGCGCATAAAACTGTAAGCGCCGATCATACTCACGGCCAGCAATACAACGATTGCGGTTTCGTTTTTAACCAGGTACAATAACAAGGCGCCGATGGTTGCACCAATGATCGTTCCTGATAAACGTTCAATGTTTCTTTGTCGTGTTAAACTGTATGCCGGCTTTAATATTACGATCACGGCTAGCAGGATCCAGTATCCATGTCCCAGCGGAAAAAACTCTGCAATGATATAAGCGAACAAAGCCGCAGCCGAAATCCGTAACGAATGGCGAAAGATATTGGAGCGGAACGACAGGTTATCAATGATCAGTTGAAGATCTATAGATTGGTGTATGATAAAATCTTCCGGATCAGGCGCGTTGAGTTTTTTGCGGCGGAGTTTTGCATCATAAGAAGTGTATTGATGCAGGGTGCGGATATGCGTTGCGATCTCATCAATACTATCCAGGATATGACGCAGGCTGATGAAGCCATCAAGATTCTCCGGCCTGAGATTTTTTAAACGCAGCTCTTTTAAGTGTTGTCGCTCTTCTATCAATTCTGCATCGATGCGTTTGTCATAACCTGAACGGCGGCCGCTTTTTAAGGCGATGCCGATCTCGTCTAATTCATCGGCTAGCGTATTTATGAGATGGCGATACTCACTCAATATTTCCGTATCATCAAAATACCTGTGCAGTTTTTCATAATCCTGGTGCGAGGTCATGGCTACTTCAAAAAGATCGGCCACATCCATGAATACCATCATCAGCACGCGGCCGGTATGTGTGGATTCTTTTACAATGCTTCGTGTTTTAAAGATCAGTTCTGCAACAAGGGTTTGTTTTTCCTGTACGATGATCTGGGTGCGGAGGATCTCGGCGTAATTCTTTTCGCGATCGGTGCCTGTATCAAAGAATACGGCTTTCGCTTTTAGATAATCTGCTGTGGCCATCACGTATTCGCCCAATGCCTGCTGTGTAATTTTATATGGACGAATGCGGTTAACAAACAGGCTCAGTAAAATATACCAGGATCCGCCGGCGAGTATATACAATGCATTATACACGATCTGCCATCCTGTATAATGATGTTCTGTCTGCAAAACCAAAACAAACAAAGCCGCAATGCCAATAGAAGTTGCCCGCGCGCCATACACACCAATCATGGAAAAGACAAAACAGCAAACCGGCAACAACACCATGAACAACCAATGAACCTGCTGCACCAGGCTAACAACAATTGCCACTACAAAAATGAGCAATGCGCAAACTATTAATCCATTTCTGCGATGATGAATGGGGCCGGGATTGTCTGTAATGCTTACGCACAAAGCGCCCAGGCCCATAGCCAGGCCTATTGTCAGCAAACCATAATACGCCAATACCAATACGGGCACCAATACACCCACCGTTATACGCACACCTTCACCCACGTAGTGGCTGCTGATAAAACTGCGGTATTGTTTCAGGTAATCCATCTGTATAAAGGTAGTTGCTAAAAATTGTATGCCCGTTTTGAATAACTTTATCCTTCATACTTTTCTATGAATATTGAACAATTGCAGGAATACTGTTTGCAAAAAGCCGACGTGGAAGAAACACTTCCTTTCGGTCCGGATACTTTGGTGTATAAAGTAAACGGTAAGGTATTCCTGCTAACCGGGCTTGAGAGCCATCCCTTACAATTCAATGTAAAATGTGATCCTGACAGGGCGATAGAACTTCGTGAAGAGTTTCCCGAACACGTATTGCCCGGTTACCATATGAATAAAAAACACTGGAACACCATCATTGTAGACGGAACGATCCCGCAAAAAATGCTACGCGAATTTATTGATCACTCTTACGAATTAGTAAGAGATAAAAAGAAAAAATAGCCTCTCGCTCTGTGAAACTCTGTGTCCTCCGTATCTCTGTGGTAAAGCCTTCGCTTCGATCTTTTTCAACACAGAGACACCGAGGACACTGAGTTTCACAGAGGGTTTACTTAGGTTTGATGTACTTCTGATAGTATTGGCACCATTCGGTTAAGGGACAGATCTCGCATTTGGGATTACGCGCAATGCAAACATATCGTCCATGCAGGATCAACCAATGATGTGCGCGGTGTATCATTGCTTCCGGAATGTATTTGATCAGTTCTTTTTCAACCGCTAAAGGCGTAGATGCTTTTTCGCTTACCAGGCCGATCCGTTTACTCACACGAAATACATGCGTATCAACCGCCATATTGGGTTGTTCGTCTATCACACTGGTAATTACATTGGCCGTTTTTCTTCCTACTCCCGGTAATTGAATTAATTCATTCACCGTCATCGGAACTTTACCATCAAATTTTTCGAGCAACATGTTCGCCATGCCGATAAGATGCTTTGTTTTGTTATTGGGATAGGAAATGCTTTTGATCAAGGGGAAAAGATCATCAAATGTAGCATCGGCCATTTTTTGTGGAGTAGGATATTCACGAAAGATGGCAGGAGTGGTCATGTTCACGCGCTTATCTGTGCATTGAGCAGAAAGAATAACGGCTACAAGAAGATGAAAAGGATTGTCGTAGATCAGTTCCGTTTCCGCATCGGGTATGTGTTCCTGGAAATAATCCAATACAAATTTGTAGCGTTGATTCTTAGTCATTGTGTTGCAAAGGTAAAAAGAGTTGCGGGTTACGAGTCGTTTTTGTTTAACCCGCAACCCGTCAACCCGCAACTTTTCAAACCAATTTAAAATTGATGAAAACTATCTCCTATAAACTTCAACGCATCCGTAATACCTGTTCTCCAATAGGTCCAGGAGTGCCCGCCATCGCGAACACGGTATTCATGCGGTACTTTTTTTTCTGTGAGAGCGATATGCAATAAACAGTTTCCTTTTGTTAAAAAATCATCATCACCGCAGTCTATCCAGTAGCGTACTTTTTTCAGATCATCTACTGATTTGTTTTCTATTATTTTCAGTATTGCATTATCATACCATGCTTTACTCAGCCGATCCTTCCCTTTCAGGTCCCGGCCAAATAACTGGCCCATATTTCTTGCCCAGCTTGCATCGGGCATAGTAACAATTGCATCATCATCCCACACGGCAGCACTAAACGGAGCGGCGGCGGCAAATAATTCAGGATATTTTAAGGAATAGATCAGTGTTCCATAACCACCCATCGACAAACCAGCAACGCCGCGGTATTTTTTCTCAGCTTTAATGCGGAATTTTTTCTCTACTGACGGCATGAATTCTTTTATAAAAAAATCTTCATAATTCTCTTTGCCATCATAGGAGTTGATGTAAAAACTTGAATCGCCGTTAGGCATAATAATGATCATCGGTGGAATGGTTCCTTCTGCGATCGCTTTATCTGCATACCGGTTAATCTCACCAAATTGCAGCCAACCAGTATTGTCATCGGTGTATCCATGCAAAAGATATACAACAGGGTAAGTGCGACTGGATGTTTCATAGTCGGCGGGCAAATACACCGTGTAAGCAACATTCTTATTCATGATATTGCTTTTGACGATCTCCCTTTCAATTACTTTACCATGCGATTGCGCAGTAGCAACTATTGTTACCAGGCAAAACAAAAGGCCGCCGGTGAAGCGAAGAAAATAATTTCTCATGACCAGTGATTTTAGTGTAGCTAAATTTAATGGAAAAAAGTAAGTCAAAATTAAAAAGTCAAAAGCCAAAACTTGGGCAGCTTTTTTGAATTTTTACTTTTGAATTTTGATTTCTTACTTCTTCTTTGAACACACTTCTACCGCATACTTCATAATAGCCTTGATGGATTGCTTTGAGGGAGATTTCAGCTTTAGCTTATCTAACTGGCGTATAGAACGGCGCAAAACCTGCAGGCGGTCCTTCAGTTCCAGGTTCTCATCCTGCAATGCCCCGTCTATAGCGGCGCGGAGTTCGGGTGAACAATCATTGTACAGATACAAGATTAGGTCCTCTTCTTTGAATTTTTTCATATACACAGGATAACCACTTAAAATAAGAGGATACGGCGTATAATTAAAACGGGGAAGCGGGGTGAATATTGTAGCCGGCGGGCGGAAAACCGGCGAACGTTTTTGGTGGAATTTTATTTCTTAACGTCTGAAGAATCTTCGATAATATAGATATCCTCGCCATCTTTCTTCATGAGATAATGCTCACGGGCAAATTTTTCAAGCGCAGCGGGATTATTTTGCAGGTCCTGGAGTTCTTTTTTGGTCTTTTCTATCTCCTGCACATAATATTTTTTCTTGGCTTCCAGTTTTTGCAGCTCAGCCTGTCTCTCCTTTAACTGAAAATAATCGCGCTGGTCAAAGAACAGCATCCATACCACGAAAAATACCAATGAAACAAGGTATTTATTGGTGATGATGTTGGCGATTTTCTTCATTTGGGAGTTGCTTTGATCCTGGATGCTGGATTCTCGATTCTGGATAAAAATAGAGATTAAGTATTTCCTGTGAGTAATAAACTAATCAACAGGTGTGGAAAGCAGCTATGAGCTTTGAGCTATGAGCAGAAGCCTCCTGTCAAGGCTCGCAGCTCAAAGCTCACAGCTCATAGCTTTCTATTTTGATCCAAACTTAATTTTCCCCTTCGGATAAACACCCGTACTTCCTAACATCTCCTCGATACGGATCAGTTGATTGTATTTGGCAATACGGTCGGTGCGTGAGGCAGAACCGGTTTTTATCTGGCCGCAATTGAGGGCAACCGCCAGGTCGGCGATGGTGGTATCTTCTGTTTCACCGCTTCTGTGACTCATGATCGTATTATAACCATTGTGTTGAGCCAGTGTTACCGCATTGATTGTCTCGGTTAATGTTCCGATCTGGTTCACTTTTACCAGCAATGCATTGGCAATGCCTTTATCGATACCCGTTTGTAAACGATTAACATTGGTAACAAACAAGTCATCTCCCACCAGCTGGCATTTATCACCGATAGCTTGTGTAAGATTTTTCCAACCATTCCAGTCGTCTTCCGCCATTCCATCTTCAATAGATGCAATAGGATATTGTTTCGCCCATTTTTCCCAGAATTTAACCAGTTCATCGCTGCTTACTACTTTACCGCTGCTTTTTTTGAACACATATTTTTTCTTCTTCGCATCCCATAACTCACTATTAGCCGCATCCATCGCGATCACGATCTGTGAACCGGTTTTATAACCTGCCTGTGAGATCGCTTCAAGAACAGTCTCGATCGCTTCTTCATTGCTCTGGATATTTGGCGCAAATCCACCCTCATCACCTACGTTGGTGCTGAATCCTTTTTTCTTTAATACACTTTTCAATACATGAAAGATCTCCACGCCCCAACGCAATCCTTCGCTGAAAGAAGACGCACCAACAGGCATCACCATAAATTCCTGGAAATCAATTTTATTATCAGCATGCGCACCACCGTTGAGGATGTTCATCATCGGCATCGGTAATGTTTTGGCATTGGTGCCACCGATATAGCGGAACAAAGGAAGGGCCGCTTCTTCTGCAGCGGCTTTCGCTACAGCCATACTCACAGCGAGTATCGCATTCGCGCCGAGTTTGGTTTTATTGGGTGTGCCATCTAATGCGATCATGGTTTCATCAATAGCGGCCTGTTGTGCCACATCAAAACCAACGATCTCTTCAGATATAATATCGTTTACATTTTTTACGGCTTTCAAAACGCCTTTGCCTGCATATTTCTTTTTATCGTTATCACGCAGTTCAGCTGCTTCATGGATTCCTGTGCTAGCCCCGCTCGGAACTGCTGCACGGCCCAAAGCGCCGTCGTCGGTCAATACATCTACTTCAACGGTAGGGTTACCGCGGCTGTCTAGGATCTGTCTTGCATGTACTTCAATAATGTAACTCATGGTCGATTGCTTGTTTGGTTATGGTCAAATGGAGCCGCAATTTAAGGATTTGCGGGGTTTCTGTTTTGAAATCGTTGCAAAGTGGCTTTTTAACTGTGTATTTTCTCTTTGATGGCATCGGTAAGTTGCCTGATCTGTGACTGTTGCTCCTTCGCCAAACGGGCACTATTCAGCCAGGATTCAAAAAAATCATAACTCCATGTCTCTTTTTTCACGGCAAGTCTTTCAATTTTTACCAGTAAAAGGCCCAGTTCCTCCGCTGAAGAACTTTTAGCAGTGATATGATCAACCTGGATAAGGTATTCCATCATAATCTTTTGTTCTTTGTTGAACCTGGATGTATCAACGGTGGCCGTAAAATTGTTCACAGAATCATGAATTCCGTTTATGACAAATATTTCCAGGATGCTTAATAATTCAAGCGGCGCCTGGTCCCTTCCTTTCCTGTACATATCTGCGGCTTTCAGGGCCCATTCGGTTGCTTCCTTTTTATTTCCCGACAAAACCGATAGTAAAGCCGCCTGTGCTGCAGCACCTGCATTATAACCAAACCTTGACCATTTACGATAAATATTGATAGCAGCAGCGGTATCTTTTATGGCGAGATAACTCGCTGCAAGAAATTGAAACTCCGGGTCTACGGCGTTCATAATACGTATCATCCCGGCAGTGTCCTGTTGTAGCGCTGCGGAAATATTTGAAATTGCTTTTTCATATTTGCCCACCATATACTGAACAATTCCGAGGTTATCTTTGCGCCTGTAATTGCCAACACCTTTTTTCGTTTCTTCATCAAACAAACTATCTGCAAGGTTATAAATGAAAAGTGTTTTTTCGTAGCGTTTGTAATTGAAATGCGTATTGCCTATTTCATACAATGCCTTACACATCGCAGCAGTGTGCGGTAAGAGCGAATAGTTTTGTAACAACCCATTTTCTGCAGCGGTTACCATAAACTGTTCTTTGGAATCCCAGGCTGTTTTAAATGCGGGGGGAACAGGATTATTGGATAACCTGAGGTAACGCAGTACAGGTGCATCCAGTATCCCCGCAGGTACAACGCTGATATTGTTATTGCCAATATCAAGGTATTGGATCCGGCAATCTTTCCAGCCACTCGAAGGCAGCGAATGAATGTTGCAGTTCGACAGGTCAAAACGTTCGCCCGGACCCTGTATCCGGAATACTACACGAATAGCTGAATCACCGTCAAGCGCGGTATTATTTCTCAGCCATAAGGTGGATAGTTTTTGTAACCTGCTTAAAGATGCAGGCAGGTATCGGAAACTGTTTTTGGGAGCTTCATTTTGCCTGTAAGTTGTTCCCATAACGGGAACGCCTGAAGAAAGATCAAGGCTGGTAAGATTTTGCAGGCTGCCCATATCTGCAGGAAGTTCTTTTAGATTATTATTGGACAGTGACAGTGATTCCAGTTTTTCAAGCGAGCAAACAGAAGCAGGAATTGCTTGGAGTAAATTATTTTGAAGTGTCAGCGTTTTCAGATTCTTTAATTTGCCAATTGATGCGTGCAGTTCCGTAATTGAATTTTGAGCCGCATCCAGCCTAGTCAATTGCTGTAACATAGAAAAATCACTGAACAAAGAGGTTAGCCGGTTATTGGCAACGGCCAATTCCTCCAATGTTTTGATCGAGCTGATCGATTCGGGCAAGCGGCTGATCTTATTATCAGTCAACAATAATTTCCTGCACCGTTCTAACCGGCCAATGCTTTCGGGAATTTCTTCCAGTTCATTTTTGTTCAATTGCAGATCTTCTATATCTTTCAATGAACCTATCTCTCCGGAAATATATCTGATCTTATTATAGCCGAGGTTAACAGATCGTAATTTTGTAAGTTGATAAAAAGATGCAGGCAATTGTTCTAACTGATTTCCTGACAGCGAAATTTCTTTCAATTCTGTTAATTGGCCGATCTCTTCCGGCAGCGCTGTTATTTTTCTTGATTCTAACGTTAGTTTCTCCAGTTTTTTTAACCCGCAGATCGAGCCGGGTAAAACGGCACTGTCACCACCCCGGAACCACAATTCAGTAAGGGCCGGAAGCCCGGAAAGAACTGTAAATAATTTATCAAGGTTCTTTATGTTTAATCCATAGGCAGAAATCTTTTGCAAAGACTGTATGTTCGCAAAAGAAGCCGGAAACTCTTCAAAACTGCAATAACTCAATTCAAGTGAACGGAGCTCAGGCAACTTACCCAGTGAAACAAATGCATTTGCATAATCCATTTTCGGATTCTGGCTAATGTTTATATGTTCAAGGTTTTTAAACTCCGTGATCCACGCAGGTAACCTTGTAATGAATTCGTTGTCGTATAGCGTTAAGGAATAGAGATAGGATAGTTTTCTTAACGCAATGGGCACTTCTGGAAAATAGGAAAGATTAACATCAAGTCGTTTCAAAGATGTCAGGGCAGCTAATTTCGTGAATATATCATCCCAGTCATATGTTTTGTAGAGCGAAAAAGCAACAGCTTCTAATTTCGGAAACAGCCCGATCTCAACGGGAAATTTTTTCTTTCCAAACAGGCTTCGGTCTTTTGGCGGGAAGATTGGATACTCGGTGAACTCGATCGCCTTTAGTTGGGGAAGTTTTGAAAGCTTTGAAAGTACCGCAACAAGAACGCTATCTTTTGAAGTGCTGATCTTTACCTGTGTAACCAAAGTAAATTTTGAGAGATCATAGTTGTCTAACAGTCCCAAAGATTGGTCATCGATGCTGAACGAAGTTATTTTATAAGGTTCTTTTTCACGGCCAACAAATTGAAAAGAGTTCCACAAACCGGTTCGCTCAAAATAAGTTGACAGGTCCTGCGACTTTGCAGGGGAGAATGATGCGGCTAAAAAGAAAAGTATAAAAAACTTTTTCGCCATAAGCAGGATTTAACCGCGGGTAAGTTTTTTAAAGATGCTTTCCAGGCTTTGGGCCTCTGTTTGCAGCGATACGATGTTGAGGTTATGTTCTACAGCAAGCGTTAATAGTTGTTTGCGAACAGATTCGGGGTTATGGGTTTCCAATTTCCAGTGATCGTTTTCCAGTTCTATTCTGGATATTTCTTTAACCTGTTCCAGCAGGCTTCTATCAATATGTTCTTTAAAAGCAACCATTACCACATGCCTGTCTTTTTTGGTGCGCTGTAAATTGGCCAATGTATCATCCGCCACAATATTTCCTTTGTTGATGATGACCACGCGGTCGCAGATGGCTTCCACTTCCTGCAGGATATGAGAGGAAAAAAGAACGGTCTTGTTTTTTCCCTGCTGTTTTATCACGTTGCGGATCTCGATGATCTGGTTGGGATCGAGGCCACTTGTGGGCTCGTCTAATATCAATACTTCCGGATCATGGATCAAAGCGGCAGCAAGCCCTACGCGTTGTTTGTATCCTTTCGATAACTGGCTTATTTTCTTTTTCGATTCAACCGTTAATCCCGTAAGTGCGATCACATGTTCCACCGCGGTTTTTTTATCTTTCAATTGATGGATGCCCGCTACAAAATTCAAATATTCCCGCACATACATTTCCGGATACAAAGGATTGGCCTCGGGCAGGTATCCTATTTTTTTCTTTACAGCGATAGGATCTGCATTTACATCCAAACCACATACAACCACTTTACCGCTGTCTGCCTGCAAATAACCGGTGATGATCTTCATGGTGGTGCTCTTACCCGCACCATTCGGCCCGAGAAAACCAACGATCTCCCCTTTACCAACCTGGAAGGAAGCCTGGTTCACTGCTTTCTGTTCGCCGTATTGCTTGAGTAATTGCGAGATCTCGATAGACATGAGGCAAAAATATGTTGAATGATAAATTCTAAATGTTAAATGAAGATGCTTTTTTGTTCAAAATTGCACATTTATCATTCATAAATTTTTAATCGATCAACTCAGCCGACCTCTCGGGCAAATGATCATACTCGCCTTTCAATGCATACCAACCAAATATCATCATACCTATTGCAATAGGAATGAAGACGACAACGAATACGCCCCATTGTATCTTGGTATCAATCACAGGTCTTTTAGCGATCTCTGCGGCCGCTGTCCTGACCAGGTAAAATACCGCCACCGGACCGAGTAATAACCAGATGATGCCTGCGAATCTTTTTAGTTGGTTCATAGTTTTTTATTTTGGAACGTCATTTCGATCGAGCGAAGCTTCGTGAGAAAACTCATTGGGTCAGCAGATTTCTCCCTACGCTCGAAATGACGTCAATCGTCTACCTCCACATTTATTCTATTATTAATATACAAAGTACCTATCACCAAACAAACCGCTGCAATGATGATGGGATACATCAATCCTACTAATTTATCATTCGTATAGATCGTTGTTAATAATGTTGCAATGAATGGCGTTAATCCGCCAAACACACCGTTACCGATATGGTAAGGCAATGACATAGAGGTGTACCTGATCTTAGTCGGGAACAATTCCACCAGGAAGGCGGCTATCGGGCCGTATACCATGGTTACATATAAGATCATGATGAAAACAAAGAATACCATTTTCCAATAGTCACTGTTGCCTACCGTTTTAGCGATTTTTATATCCGGCTTCAGGGTGGTTTTACCGGCACTTGCATAGGCGGTATCTTTTCTTGTTTCAGTCAATACCATTCCATCCGCATAAAATGTTTTGTTCACCACTGTTCGCAAAGTGTCGGATGAGTTGGCGATGGGTGTGCGTGTTGTTTTGATCTGTTTCAGATCGGCCATCTCCTGCTTCGTGGTTTGGTCCGTGATCATGAGCAATTGTTTGAACAGGAACTGGTAAGACACAATGGCGAGGAACATACCGATCAACATGATCCATTTTCTCCCGATCTTATCACTCAAACTCCCAAATACAACAAAGAATGGCGTGGCAAATAAAATGGCCCAAATCAAAATCGTTCGCGATTGATCAAAATCCACTTTACAAACATTCTCGATAAATGATTGCGCGTAAAATTGTCCTGTGTACCATACAACACCCTGTCCCATGGTAGCGCCAAACAAGGCGAGCAATACCATTTTTAAATTGGACCTGTGCCCGAAACTTTCTTTTAATGGATTAACGGAACGTGTGCCTGCTGCTTTTAATTTTTCGAACAGCGGCGATTCTTTCATCTTTAAACGGATATAGATCGATACTACTACCAGGATGATGGAAACGAGAAAAGGAATACGCCATCCCCAGTCATTGAATTTTGCAATGGATTTTGCCTGGTCCGCATCCAGGCTGTGGCGCGTTAATAATATCACACCCAATGAAACAAACAAACCCAATGTTGCCGTGGTCTGTATCCACGAAGTGAAAAAGCCTCTCCTGTTTGGAGGTGAATGTTCCGCAACATAGGTTGCCGCTCCGCCATATTCGCCACCCAACGCAAGCCCTTGTAATAAACGCAGCAACAAGACAAGTATCGGCGCCGCAAAACCTATGGATTCATAACTGGGCACCAGGCCGATGGCAAAGGTTGAACCACCCATTAAAATAAGCGTGAGAAGGAACGTGTACTTTCGGCCGATCAGATCGCCAAGCCGGCCAAATACCAGTGCCCCAAACGGGCGAACGATAAAACCCGCCGCAAAAGTGGCCAGCGTAGAAAGCAAAGCCGCTGTGGGATTGGTTTTGGGAAAGAACTGGTTGGCAAGCACAGTTGCCAGGCTGCCGAAAATGTAAAAATCATACCATTCGATCAGTGTACCGAGCGATGAGGCGCCAATGACTTTCCAGATACCTTTTGTTTCTTTCATAAGGATTATAATCTTTGTCAACTTACGCATTAATTGATAATTATTCGACGCTGACCGGCAATAATTATTAATTCTTAATTACTAATTATTAATTTGCCCTCATGTCCTACCCCTATCAAATAAAATCATTCGACGATTATAAAGAAAAGTATCAGCAAAGCATTACCGACCCTGCTGCATTCTGGAGCGATGTGGCGCAGCATTTTACCTGGCGCAAAAAATGGGATTCGGTGCTGGAATGGAACTTTACAGAACCAAAAATAGAATGGTTCAAGGGCGGCAAACTGAATATTACCGAGAATTGTTTAGACAGGCATATAGCCACACATGGCGACCAACCCGCGCTGATCTGGGAGCCAAATGCACCCGATGAACATAGCCGCACACTCACTTATAAAATATTGCTGGAGAAAGTTTGCCAGTTCGCACATGTATTAAAAAAGAACGGCGTAAAAAAAGGTGACCGTGTTTGTATCTATATGGGCATGATACCGGAACTCGCTATTTCCGTTTTGGCCTGTGCAAGGATCGGCGCGATACACAGCGTTGTTTTTGGTGGATTTTCTGCACAGAGCATTTCCGATAGGTTACAGGATGCACAGGCAGAATTTATTGTTACCTGTGATGGCGCATACCGCGGCGCAAAAGATATTCCTTTGAAATCTGTGATCGACGATGCATTGATCGGCAACAAAACGATCAAACGCGTGATCGTTTGCACAAGAACCAGGACGCCTGTATCCATGATCAAAGGAAGAGATGTGTGGTGGGAAGAAGAAATGAAACAGGTAGAGGAACAGGGATTGACTTTTATTGAAGCCGAAGAAATGGATGCGGAAGACCCCTTGTTCATTTTATATACATCGGGATCAACAGGTAAGCCCAAAGGTGTGGTACATACCTGTGGCGGGTATATGATCTGGGCGAATTATACGTTTGTAAACGTTTTCCAATACCAACGCGGTCAGATTCATTTCTGTACCGCGGATATTGGGTGGATCACGGGCCACACCTATATTGTTTACGGCCCGCTCAGTGCTGGTGCAACATCACTCATGTTTGAAGGTGTTCCCACCTGGCCCGATGCGGGAAGGTTCTGGAACATTATTGAGAAATACAAAGTGAATATTTTTTATACCGCGCCAACCGCTATCCGCAGCCTGATGGGTTTTGGGCTGGAGCCTTTGCAGGGCAAGGACCTTTCCTCATTACAGGTTTTAGGAACCGTAGGCGAACCCATCAATGAAGAAGCATGGCATTGGTATGATGAGAATGTAGGAAAGAAAAAATGCCCGGTAGTAGATACCTGGTGGCAGACGGAAACCGGCGGTACATTGATCAGCAATCTTGCGGGTATCACGCCAGCCGTTCCGAGCTGGGCAACTTTACCAATGCCGGGTTTGCAAATGGTATTGGTTGATGAGAATGGCAAAGAGATCGTTGCAGAGGGTGATGAAACTGTATCAGGCAATCTCTGCATCAAAGCGCCATGGCCGGGTATTTTGCGAACTACCTATGGTGATCATGAAAGATGCCGCACGAATTATTTTGCCACTTACCCAAACATGTATTTTACAGGTGATGGTGCGTTGCGGGACAAGAATGGTTTTTACCGCATCACCGGAAGAGTGGATGATGTATTGAATGTAAGCGGCCACCGCATAGGAACGGCTGAAGTGGAGAATGCGATCAACATGCATGCAGGTGTTGTAGAAAGCGCAGTGGTGGGTTACCCGCACGATATAAAAGGCCAGGGAATTTATGCGTATGTGATCTATAATGGTTCTCATATCAGTGACCTGGCACTGGTTAGAAAAGATATCCTTCAAACTGTCACAAGGATCATCGGTGCGATTGCGAAGCCTGATAAGATCCAGTTTGTAAGTGGCTTACCAAAAACCAGAAGCGGTAAGATTATGCGGAGAATATTGCGTAAGATTGCAGAGGGTGAGGTTGCTAATTTAGGTGATACTTCTACCTTACTTGATCCGGGAGTTGTTGAAGAAATTAAAAACGGAAAATTATGATAAAAAAAATAATTTTAATTGCGATCACCATTTGCTGCGTTCGGTTTTCCTATGCACAATACGGCTCATTCGATTTTGCGAAAACAGTACCGCCATTCAAAATATTCGACAACCTGTATTATGTTGGCAATGATGCAGTAAGTGCTTACCTCGTGGTAACTGACAAAGGGCTTATTTTGATTGATGCCCTGTACGCAAATTTTACAAACGATATTCCTCCAGCCGTCAAACAATTGGGGTTTGATGTAAAGGATATCAAATACATCCTGTGTACACATGGCCATTTTGATCATTGCGAAGGCGCCGAGATCATACAAAAACTCAGCAAGGCACGTATTGGTATGACGGAACCAGACTGGCAAATGGCCGAAGGTTCTGTAAAAGCTGAATATACAAGCGTACATCCAAACATGAAACGCGATTGGGTGATACACGATGGGGATTCACTCGTGCTTGGCAAAACCACGCTTCATTTTTTTGAAACACCCGGACACACACCCGGAGTCTTATCGATCGCTTTTCCTGTTCGCGATGGCAATAAAGTGTATAATGCTTTTATGTTAGGCGGTGTGGGTCTGAACTTTGAAGGGGTGCCCCGAACAGAAATGTACCTGAAAAGTATTGACCGAATCATGGCCATGAAAGGAATAGACGTAAATATTTCCAATCACCCCGCCCCGGGAAAAATATTTGAGCACGCGAAATTACTTGCGCAACGAAAGCCGGGAGAATTGCATCCGTTCGTTGCACCTGAACAATTTCAAACATGGATGGTTGAACTGAAAGGAGCTGCTTTGAAAAAGTTGGATGATGAGAAAAAGAAATTGGGTAAATAGTTTCACGCAAAGGCGCAAAGATCTGATATACGAAATTCAAAATTGATCAATAGAATCTTGTCGGTGATTGTTAAGACGCAATCACGGCGTCCTTCTTTGCGTCTTTGCCCCTTGGCGCCTTTGCGTTTGCGTGAAATATTTCGCACATAAAAAAACCCGCCATTTTCGCGGCGGGCTCTCACTATTTATTCAATTGGTTTATTTACCGCATGAAGATGGTTTGCATGGTTTGGTACAATCCTTCATGTCCTTGCAATCCTTTTTGTCTTTGCAATCAGAAGCTTTGCATTCTGTTGCAGTCTTTGCTTTTTTTGCCTTTTTGGTTTTATCAGACGCAAAAGCAGAACTACCGGAGATAAGCGTGAGGGCGAGCATGCCCATGAGTATTTTTTTCATGTTTAATGATTGATGTTTTAAATAAATTCCTGTATGTAAGTTTCTATAAAGAGGAAACAGGTTCCGGCGGCTGCCAGCAATCATTTCGAAAACCGCTTACTATGTTTTCGTTTGTTGGGTAAGAACGTTTACTGGCTGCGAGTATTTGATCTCCTGCATATATGTAACGCGATGTGACTGTATACTGGCTCTGCGAGCAGGATGCAAAAGGATTGCAGGTGTTCGTTCTGTCGCACTCCTTGCTTTTGCTTGAGCAGGATTTGTCTGCAGGCTTTTTTGTTTTCTGGCAGGTTTTTGCACAGCATCCTTCTTTTACCGGCTCAGGCTCAACCTTGACCATTGCCTGGCACTCGATCAGCAGCGGTTGTGCCATCAGGAACAGCATCAGTAAGGAGAGTATGTAGGCCACTGGTTTCATGCAGTATAAAGGTAGACAGATGTTTGGCTCAGGCAAACCGTTCATCCATAAATTCACGACAATAACTTTTTATTAATTCGCGCACCTGCCTGAATTGATCAGCTATCTGGGCTTCACCGCCGGTTGCTTTTGCAGGATCGGGAAAATTGTGATGGAACTGTTGCGCATTGGATGGAAAATAAGGGCAGTTCTCTTTTGCATTATCACAAACAGTGATCACGTAATCAAAATCAATGTCTTTGTATTCATTAACGTTGTTGGACGTTTGCGCAGAGATATCGATGCCGTCTTCCCTCATCGTTGCAACTGCTCGTGGATTCACACCATGCGTTTCTATTCCCGCGCTGTATATTTCAGCCTTATCTTTTGCAAAATGCCGCAGATACCCTTCAGCTATCTGGCTGCGGCAACTGTTACCTGTGCAGAGTACTAATATTTTCTTCATGAATGGTGTTTAAGAGAACAGAGTGATTTTTTATATTCAGATTTGTCTTTGTTATTTGAGCGATAGTTTTATGACTCATAGTTAAGTTGTTTGCTCCTACGTTCCATCAGCACAACATCATGCCATTTATTTTTATACTGACCAAGTTTTTCACGAACCCCAACAATTCTAAATCCGACTTTTTCATGCAGCGCAATGATACCAGCCTGCAATGTCCATAGTTTATATTGTTCACTCTCTTCTACCAATTTATGCAATAATGCTTTGCCGACGCCTTTGCCGCGCGCTTCGGACGAAACATAAACGCTCACTTCAGCCACTCCGGCATACACGCAGCGTGATGAAATGGGCGTAAGTGCCGCCCACCCCAAGACCTTTTCATCATCTGTTGCAACAAACCTTGCATAAGGCAAATGGCTGCGGTCCCATTCCTCCCATGTTGGAGAATTGGTTTCAAATGTCGCAATGCCTGTAGCAATCCCCTCCTCATGAATTTTTTTGACAGCATCAGCGTGATTGGCCGTCAGGATTTGAATTTCCATAATTCAGTTATTTATTGATACGAAATTAATTACAACATGCAGGTCCGCAGCATGTTTTCCCTTTCAATGGCTTCTCTGCATATACCGTAATGCTTCTGATACCCGCGCCAGACTTTTTGTATTCTTCTATTTCACCGGTTGATAAATAATTAGCCAATATATCGTCGGGTACAACAATAGGTTTGTCTTTCTGGATCACTATGTTTTCAAACCCATTCGCCTTGATCATTTCCATGTATACGTCCTGGCGAATCGCACCTGAAACACATCCTGCATACATTTCTGCAGCTTGCCGGATCTTCAGAGGAAGCGTTCCCTGCAAAACAATATCCGAGATACTGAAGTGTCCTCCAGGTTTCAATGAACGGAATATTTCTTTGATCACCGCATCCTTGTTGGGAACCAGATTTAATACGCAATTACTCACAACAACATCTGCGATACCGGAAGCTATGGGCATATTTTCAATGTCGCCCTGTCTGAATTCCACATTGGTAAAGAAAAGTTTTTCTGCATTTACTTTTGCAAGGTTGATCATGGCGGGTGTAAAATCAATGCCAATCACCAAACCCGTTTCACCAACTTCCTTACGTGCAATAAAAGCATCGTTACCCGCGCCGCTGCCAAGATCTATTACAGTATCTCCCTGTTTGATCTTTGCAAATTGTGTAGGCAGGCCACACCCTAATCCAAGGTCCGCATCCGGGTTATATCCTTCAAGGTTTGTGTAATCATCGGTCATAATATTGTACACCTCGGTACTGCATCCACCGGAACCACAGCAGGAAGCTTTGTTATCACTGGCATCCTGTAAAGCGATCTCGCTATACTTCTGCCTGACCATTTCTTTTAATTCATTTTCTGTTTGCATGTTTTCTGCTTTTTTATATTGATTGTAATATTGCGATTAATGGTTGCAAAAAAAAAAATCAACAACACTTACCGCTCAGATCCACGTCTTTAAAAAAACTGCTGAACAATTCTTTATACTGTTTCCATACTTTGGGTTCGATACAATAGCATACGCTTACGCCCTCTATGTTTCCCTGTATGATCCCTGCGTTCTTTAATTCTTTTAAATGCTGCGAGGTGGTGGCCTGTGCCAATCCCAGTTCATCTACGATATCGCCACAAACACAGGCATTTTTTTTTACCAGGTATTGAAGTATGGCAATGCGTGCCGGATGGGCGATCGCTTTTGCCATCGTTGCCAGTTCATTCTGCTGCTTTGTGAATAGGTCTGTTTTTGTTGCTCCCATAGTATATCGCAATATTACGATTAATGTTTTGATATCTCCAAATTTTTTAAAAAATTGCCACAGACGACACAGATTACCACAGACTTTTCTGTGCGAATCTGTGTCGTCTGTGGCAACAAAACCCACCTCCCAAAAGATTTCTCTGTTAAAATTTCCCCCCGTCCCAAAAAAACTTCCAAAAAAATTTGCACAATTCAAAAAACTATTCTACACTTGTAGAACAATATATCAAATTGTAGAATCAAATGAAATTATCCAAAAGCGAAGAGCAGTTAATGGAATACCTCTGGAACCTCGAAAAAGCCTTTCTCAAGGACCTGATCGATGCATTCCCTGAACCAAAGCCCGCAACCACAACGGTTGCCACCTTATTAAAAAGAATGACCGATAAAGGATTTATTAGCTACACAGTGTATGGAAATTCCCGCGAATACCATCCCCTTGTTAAGAAAGCCGATTATTTTTCGAAGCATGTGAATGGAATGATCAGGAATAATTTCAACGACTCGGTGATGCAGTTTGCCTCTTTTTTCACGAAGGAAACCAATCTTACAACCGAAGAATTGAAAGAGCTGCGCAAGATCATTGACCAGGAAATTCAAAAAAAGAAGAAATGACAACTTATCTCATCAGATCGATCCTTTGTTTGGCGCTATTGCTGGTGGTATACCTTGTTTTTCTCGAAAAAGAAAAAATGCATAGGTTCAACCGCTGGTATCTATTGTGCAGTGTCGTGTTTGCCTGCATTGTTCCGCTGCTTAGTATTACGATAGCCGCCGATTCTCTCACGGTTCTGCAGGATAATTATTTTGAGATCGTTGTCTCAGGTTATAACCAGCCCGACCAAAAAATAATCGTTGCAAAAGAAGCAACAGATTACCTCACTCCCTCTCTGTGGATCATTTACCTGCTCATCGCATCTTTATTGCTGATCAGGTTTACCAGGAATTTCTACAAGCTCTTATCGAGTGCCGCAAATAACAGATCAGTTATGTATCAAGGAACAAAGCTGGTATTATTAAAAGAAAAAACAGCCAGCTATTCTTTTCTAAATAACATCTTTATCAGCGAGCAGGAATACACTGATCACTCAATAGAAAAAGAACTACTCACACATGAGCTAACGCATGTAAAAGAAAAACATTCCTGGGATCTGATCTTTATAGAATTGCTACAGGTAATATTCTGGTTTAACCCACTATTTCATTTTTATAAAAAAGCTATTCAAAGAAACCATGAGTACCTCGCAGATGACAGCGTGATCAAAAGCCATATTGATATTCCTTCCTATCAATATCTTCTTCTGCATAAAATGAGTTCCGGCAATATTGCTCACCTGGCAAGCAATTTTAATTATTCGTCAGCCAAAAAAAGATTGGTGATGATGACGAGAACCAGCAGCAAAACAACAATGTTCTTAAAACAAGCTTTCCTGCTTCCTGTGTTTGCCATTGTTTTATTCGCGTTCAGCTCAAAAGAGGTACTGGCAAAACGAACGGTGGCTCCACAACATGCAAATGCTCTTAAACAGAAATCCGCAGGCAAAAAATCTAGCGGCGCATTGACTCATCCGTTTGGAGATAGGACACCTTTTACCAAAGAAGGAATATCACAGGCTGCATTGGATGAATATATTTCCTTTCAAAACAAGTATAAGTATACTAATGACCGTGGCCAATCTTTATTCCATTTTGAGAATGTTCCGGATGAAGAAAAGAGCAAAATGGAATCTGTTTTTAAAAAAATGAACAGGCAACAGCAGGAAAGCCTGAATGTTGTTTTCTTTCCGCCAATGACTCCCATCAAAATGCAACCACCCACCGAAGCATTGTTTGATAGATGGAAAAAAAGTAAGTCATATTCCATCTCTATCGGTGATAAAAAGATCCGCAACGAAGAATTAAACAATTACAATGCAAGTGATTTTGCGCATTACGATGAACATTTCCATACAGCCAATGCAAGAAAGATCACCGGGCACGGCGTGGAGATCAATCTTATGACAGCTGCTGAGTTCAAAGACATGAATGACAGGATAAAGAAAGAAAAGCATTTTTCCATCGCATGGTTAGTTGTACAAAAACCGGGTGAAATAAAATAAAAAGATCAACATGATACTTTATATTCTCAAATCGATCCTTTGCCTCGCCATCCTATTGCTGGTGTACCTTCTTTTCCTGGAAAAAGAAAAGATGCACCGCTTCAATCGCTGGTATCTATTGGGCAGCATTGTTTTTGCCTGCATTGTTCCGGTGATCAGTTTTGAAATGCAACCCGAATCTTTGTCGGTACTGCGTAACAATTATTTTGAAATAATTTATTCAAATAATATAGTGTCACCAGCACAGCGATCTGCGCAGGGAGTGGTCGTTAACAATACAGACTATGTTCTTCCGGTACTATTATCTATATATGCGTTGGTTACTTCCTTTTTGCTCGTAAGGTTTTTCAGAAACATTTACCTATTGTTATCCAGCGCTGCAAAAAATAAAGTGGTTAGATACCAGGGAGCAAACTTGGTATTGCTGAAGGAAAAAGTAGCCAGTTATTCTTTCCTGAACAATATCTTCATCAGTGAAACGGATTATCTCGAACAGAAATTAGAAGGAGAATTAATCACACATGAATTAACCCATGTAAAAGAGAAACATTCATGGGATGTGATCTTCATAGAATTACTACAGGTGTTTTGTTGGTTCAACCCAATGTTTATCTTCTACAAAAAAGCTATCCAGCTCAATCATGAATATTTAGCGGATGATGCAGTGATCAAGTCTTACAGGAATGTTCCTGCCTATCAATATTTATTGCTTGACAAAGCCAGTTGCACCTGTAATACCAATCTCACCAGCAATTTCAATTATTCTGTAACCAAAAAAAGATTAGTTATGATGACGAGAACTACAAATGGAACAACGGCCCTGATAAAAAAATTGTCCGTTCTTCCGGTATTGGCAGCAACTGTTTTTATTTTCAGTTCAAAAATCGTAGCCCAGGATCCACCGAAAGTAACTTTAAAATCCCTGGAAGTGAGTTCTACTAAAGAGGGTGTATCGCAACAGTTAGTAGATGAACTCAATGCGATCGTACAAAGAAACATCACTCAAACCAAAAACGGGCATCCCATATTGCCTGTTGTAGGTGAAGCAGACAGGAACAGGCTGGAGACTATTTACCTGCAGATGAGCAAGGCACAACAGGCTCAATCGAAAGTAGTATTTCAGAAAAGGTTATCCCACAAATTGTCAGGTGCGCCATCTGACGCATTGTATGAATCATTTAAGGATCCTGCCAAGTTCGGTGTATGGATCAACGGAAAAAAAGTAAAGAACGATGCACTTGATAAATACAAAGCCAGCGATTTCGGCGATTACTGGTCAAGCAACCTTAACTATACTGCGAAAATGAAGGAAGATGTGATGAAAAGATTTAACCTCACTACCATGTATGAAAAACAGCTCGAACTGACCACCAGAGAAGTTGCGGAAGAGCAAAATAAACTCGCCCTAGCCGAAGCTAAAAAACATCCGAACATGATGCTTTTCCGATATGACAAGAGAACAATGGGTTTTGTAGACTAACTGACTACAGCATTAACTAAGCTGAAAAAAATACAACGTCATTACGCCAGTAAATATTCATCATGCGGATGTATGAATACTCCTCAAACGTAATGACGTTTTTTATTTCCTGATAAATACAAACTGCCCACCCAGATCATCCACATTCTTGATCGGGTAGTATTGCAGTTGTAAATGCGTAGTTGTCTTGTATTGATTTTTAAAACTGTCGATCAACTGTTCCGCCGTAATATATTTTTCTTTGTTTTCCTGTAAAGCCAACCGCAGGTATTCGATAAACTCGCTCTGGTCGGGTACTGCCTGCCGGTTACCGCTGGCAAGTACTTTGCGGCTCTTGTCTTTGTAGGCTTCTGCCACAGGCTCGGGTGCATCAGATGAAATATCCCTGAAGAGCGAGCCGGCAAAACAGGCATCTGCCACAAACAATATGTGTTTTGCCTTTGAGTATTTGATGGTGCGTACAAGATCATCGCTACTTATATAAGAGCTCATTTTATTTTTACCCGCATCAACCGGTACCAGGAATCCTTCTTCCGAATTGTCTTCATGTTTGATCATCTGTCCATGGCCAGCATAAAAAACAAAGAGGTTATCGCCTTCTTTCATGGCATTGGCTTTTTGTATCAGGTTCTCGAGTATGTTCACTTTTGTGGCGTTCACTAATGTGTCCACATTCGCCACACCAAAATTATAATTACTGGTAAGCACCTTATACATCTTACGCATATCCGAAAGCGTACCCGGCAGATCTTTGATGCCGCTGTCGGTATAGTCTGTTTCCGCGATTAACACCGCATGGTATACAGATGTATTATTCAGTACAGGTATATCCAGTTTACCAATCGGTGGCGGCTGTGGTTTATTGGTTGCTTTACCGCCTTCCACCACCACATTTTCAGACGCGCTGTTGGCATTGTTATCCATGGCAACAATGGTAAATACATTCACGCCTTCTTTAATGTTCACCGTCGTTTCAAAATATCCGCCTTCTTCTATCTTCAAAGGAACATTATTGACGGTGAGTTTTTTGATGCCACCTTCATCGAGTGCTTTGCCTCTTATGCGTTGTGTTCCTACTGATTTATCGTCTTCAATGGTAAATGATCTTTTTGCCGCAGGTTCAATAATGCTGATAGTGGGAGGCGTCTCGTCTGTCTTTACCAGTATTTGTTGTTTCTGTGCAAGTTTGATCAGTGCAGCGGTAACATCAGGTTGTTGTGTGTTGAGGAGGAGCGCCTGGTCATAGGCCTGTTTCGCTTCCGCCGGTCTGTCCAGTTTTTCCAGCACATATCCTTTCAAAGCAAGAATGGCCGAGAAACTGCTTTTCTGATATTCATCTTTCGCCTGCTCTTTGTTATTATACAATTTTTCGGCTTCGGTTATATTCATCAAAGCCATTGTATAATTATTGGCAGTAAGATATTGCGTGATCGTTTCTATGTATTTTTTATAGAATTTATAACTCTCATCATCTATGTATTCAACAATATTCCTGGCACGAAAATCATTGTAATATTTCGCAACTTCTGCAAACCGGTATTGGCGCGCGAGTGGTTCGATGATGTTGACAAAAGCCTTGGAATAATTGGCATCTATCGCGATCGTTCTCATATAATCATTGATCGCAAGATCGTACGCACCTTTCGATTTATAAGTAAGCCCACGCGCATTGTACGCATCTAAATAAGAGGGGTTAAGGTTAATAGCTTTTGAATAATCCTGTATGGCCAGGTCATAGTCTTTTTTGAGAAAATAAGCGAACCCCCGGTTGTAGTAGGCATAAGGATCATTGGGGCCGATAACAACGGCTTTATTATAGTCCTGCAAAGCAAGATCATATTCGCCTTTATAGAAATAGGCAGCGCCACGTGCGGTATAAGCAGTTACATAATTTGGATTAATATTGATGGCTTTGCTGAAGTCACTGATCGCAAGATCGTATGACCCTTTGGCAAAATAACTGCTGCCCCGGTCATAATACGCATCTACGCTATTGGGAGTAATACCGAGCGCTGTATTGTAATCCTGTATGGACCGGTCGTATTCCTTTTTTCCAAAATAAGACAACCCACGAACAATATATCCATACGAATCATTCGGACTCGCATTGATCGACTTTGCATAATCCTGTATCGCAAGATCGTATTGCAACGTGGCATAGTATGCGTTTCCGCGACTGAGATAAGCGCTGGTGTACGACGGGTTAAGGTTAATGCTTTTTGTAAAATCAGCAATCGACAGCTGGTAATTTCCCTGGGTGTAGTAAGTCAACCCGCGGTTGAAATAAGCAAGTTGGTAATTGGGATTGAGGTTGATGGCGCTGCTATAATCCTGCACTGCCATTGGGTAATTCTGTTTGTAATAATAGGTAAGCCCGCGATACACATAGGCATCTACATAATTCGGACTTAGCCTGATGCTGTTGGTGAAATTAGTAATGGCAAGATCGTATTGCTGCTGACCATAAGAAGTCACGCCCCTGTTATAATATTCAGTGGCATCCTGTGCATGGGTGACACTGAAACAGAGAAAATACAATACACAGAAAAATATTTTTTTTAGAAGCGTATGCTTTTTCATAAAATTTTATTTACCATATACACTACAAGACAAACGCAGTTGTTTCCTTATAAAGAATTTTTATTCCTAAAATTTACTACTTATGATTCAGGTCAACAAAAAAACAAACCATTTGCTGTTCGCCGGCTTTTGTATTAAAACTGATCTTATCATTACCAAACTGAACATTTTTCACGGGTACGATCTGGTCCTTATACATGGCCATAATGGTCTCATACATTTTAGAAGGCGCCTGTGTGATATTGCCCATTAATTTTTCAAAATTTATCTGGCTCTTACTGTATAGCACGCAGATCTTTTCAGAACCTGGCTCATTGCTTAAACGCGCATGTTTGCTTTCTGAGGGAAGATACACCGTTGCATCCGTAGAATTAATTGCAGGACTGATATCCGATGCATACGGAAATAATTTAGAGATGATCTGTTTATCATCCAGTGAAAAAATATATACGAAAGCCGGCGCATTGGTCGTGAATTTTATTTTGAACGCTGTGCCGCCCGGATAATTTTCTGTGAGTTTATAGCTCGAATAATCTGCCTTATCATCGTCTTCCACGGTAATGGAGCGGGTAGTAATTTTTGTACGGGCAACTGGCATTGCCGCGCCATCAAGCAAAATAAAATCTATGTTCCCTTTTAATTCCGGCTGTTCCGCTTCCTTGTCCATCATTTCCACTGCATAGTTTCCGTATTGCTGCATCTGGCTATAACTTAACCAGAAAAATCCACCGTTGCCCCAGCCTGTACCCCAGCTGTTCATTACTTCAAACGCTCCAGCTCCACCGAATTTATTATCATCATACCCGATGATGCACATAGCATGGTTGCCCTGGCTTACATCGGTTGCCGGCTTTGGAACCCAGGCTCCATCAGGGCCTACACTAAAAAAACTGTTCATGCATTTCAAACTCAACACCACAGGTTTTTTCTCCGATATACTTTTTTTGATCGTATTGATATCATTCTTGGAAACACTTCCGTAGTTCTCAGCCAAACGTGTATAGGCTTTGATGGCATAACCCTTTGCTTTATTATCGAAAAGATTATCTACCAGTTTAACGCAGTCCGGAATATTCTCAGATTTTAATATATCACCTTTGCTTGCCATGGATTGAAGTGCCATTTCAATATTAGCGCCGCCGGTGCAATTGGTGTCACCCGCATTTTTTACCTGGTAGTATACATAACCCGGCGAAAACGCAACTGATTTTTTCTTTGCGGGATCCGTGATATTGCGTTGAATGCAATAACTAATAGTTCGCGCGGCATAAGAAGAACTCCATGCAACACAGGTTCCGTGCATGCCCTGGTCGCCAACAGAGGGGGCATAGGCCTTCAATGATACCACCGAAGGCAGGTTCTCCATATCCCTGCTGGCCCTGTCTGCGGGGCGTGATATTTTATCGAGATCATTTTTGCCGGTATTGTCCCCAGTAAAAAAACGCTTCTTCGTTTGCGCACTGGAAACAAGCAGCAGCAAACAACAGGCAGCGGTAAGCGCAACATACCCGGACTTTTTTCTTATTGATATCATATGGCTGAATTTAGAGTTGTTCAAATAATGAGCTTAGTGTTTCTATATAAGGTTTACCATACGCATACATTAATTGCGTGTAGGCTTCCTCTATGATCTTTTCTTTGGTTCCACCGATAGTTTGCTTAATGGTTTGCAGCAATTTTTTACAATCGCGTTCAGAAAGAAATACGGGTTTAAATGTATTTATTTGCCTGATCTCCCGGTTGCTTTTATAATGTTTCATGTAAGCAAGTGTCACACTTTTATTTTCGAGAGATTGATTCTCACCTCCTAAAAAAGAGTTTTCATTGATCACTAGTGAATCATCTACAATGTTTAGTTTGTTATTGAGCGCCTGCCCGTCAACAGCCACGTATTGGAGAAAGAAAAAATTATTGGTGAGATCGTCCTGTAGATAACCTGAATGGTGGAGATCGAATTTTGTATCGCCGATAAAAAGAAGGCGTGTGCTATCCGATTTCCTGCCTGAGAAAAATTCATCGACGCCTACTTCTCCCCTTGAACTTAGTTTAAGTGTTTCCGATTGCAGGTGCAGATTATTCTTGAGGAAAAGTGCAAATTCGCTTGCCGGAGCTTCTTTCTTTTGATCCGCCTCCAGTACAAAACGCCCTTTCCTGGGATGCAGCAATACCAGCCTGCAGTCTTTATTTGCAAAAAGCAGTTTGGCTTTTTCAGGTAGTTTATCGCCAACCTTTACAGCCGATCTGTCCTCTTTTTTAATTGTACCGCGAATAACGGTAACATAATAAAGATCCTGGGCACGGGCAGTAACCGAACATATGATAAAAAAGCATGAAATCACCAATACCCTCATGAGAGTTTATTTTGGTTTGGATAAATTGAAAAGGAAGTTGACAACTAATATAAAAAAAACTACGCTAAATACCTGACATTGAACCCCGAAAATGAACAATGATATTGCAGAGATAGCGAAGGAAAGGCCAACAAGTGAAAATACTTTTACTAACAGGCTATTGGCTATACCGGCCCACCATCCTTTCTTTTTGATGAGTATGGCAGGTTCAAGAGCGCCATGCACCATATATAAACTGATCAAAAAGAAAATAAGGAACATGGTTACAATCCAGCTGATGGAAAGCTGGTGATTGCCGTTGAGCAAACTGAGATAGGTATTGAGAAGAATGAGTGACCCTGGCATTTTTCCGACCGGTGTATCGTGTATATCCGTTTCAAAATTGCCGATAACAATAAATTTATTCCGGAGAAATTTGCTATAGAAAGAGGGTTCATTTTGCAGTATCAACAGCTCGCCCAGGTTAAAATAGGGGTAGCGTTTTGATTCTAACAGGTCGTATTGCCTGATATAATATTTGGGAGAGATGGCCCTCAAACAAAGCCTGTTGTTACACAAAACCGTACCCCAACCGTTTCTATAGTTTGCACCCTGCAATTGTTCGTGTATCGCTACAGGGATGGTCTTGTCTGAGTCATTATAAATGAGACGAAACCTGCTGAATTTTCCCGTGTTGCTATGGTAATCCGCCAGAAACATCGGCAGCGGAAAAATGGAAGGGATAATACCTGAATCACCAAAATGTTTTGGGAAAACGGCGCGGTTAAGACCTCTGATATCTTCACGGAACAAGCTGTCCTCCGGTGAAGGCATATCAAACACAATATCACAAAGAAGAAATTGATGCCGGTTGCTATCTGCAAGCAGTTTAAGAAAAGAACCCAGTTTTGTTCGATCGGTTATTACATTATCGCCACCCTCTTCATCTTTGATCAATTCGAGGTCTTTTCCAACATTGATAAAAACAAAATCATAAGGTGATTTGAATTTGCCGGGCAGTACCATCTCATCCAGCACCTGCACTTTTGTAGTTAGTTCCTGTTCACCCGGAATAGAAAAATGGCTGTTGTTGTAAATGATGAAAACGGCGAACATCAACAGGGCCAATAGAAATACCCAGAGCCAATCTTTCCGGTTAAATGATCTGATCGGTTTTTTAAGCAGCATGGTCAGCGCGTATGAGAATACGGCTCATAATATACAAAAAGCGTGGGTATTTTGAAGGAGTTATCCGAATTAGCTTTTAAAAAATTGCCACAGAAGGCACAGAAGTACACAGAAACATCTGTGCTGATCTGTGCCTTCTGTGGCAATTTTTCTTTGCGGCATGAATGCCGTCATTTCGAGCGAGAAATCTCATAAGGCTATTGCTAAACGTCATGAGATTTCTCGCTTCACTCGAAATGACGGTTCTATTTATGCCTTCATCAACCCAATTGATTTTCCATCCCAGCTCGGGAAAAGTTTGCTGTTATTATTGATCTTCAGGTGCCCGTTTGCAACAGAACTGAATACCGAACGGAAATCGGTACTTACCGGTAGATCGCGGCCATCTTCCAGGTCCTCCTTGGCGAGTGTTTTCATGTTATGGTATACTTTACCGCCCTGTACATCATTTCCTAACACAAACAAACAACTCGCGCGGCCGTGATCAGTTCCGCCTGTACCGTTCTGGTGCGCGGTGCGGCCGAATTCGGTCATGGTCATTACGGTCACATCATCCTGGTAGGCCTCCATATCTTTCCAGAATGCATTGATACTATCACTGAAATCTTTGAGGTTACGTGCCAGTGCGCCATTGGCTGCTCCCTGGTTAAAATGCGTATCCCATCCGCCGCTTTCTGCAAAAGCTACTTCCATTCCGATATCCATTTTTATCAAAGTAGCGATCTGCTTCAATGAATTTCCCAATGCAGAATTCGGATACACAACGCCTGCTGCCGGCTGATAATTCTTAAGATTATTCACGTTCAGCATTTTCATCGCGTCAAAACTTTCTTTACCGGTCTTGTTCAGTATCTGGCTCGATGTCTGATCGTATAAAGATTCGAATGATTTGGATGCGAGGTTTGATGCCATTGGGTTGCCACGCATCTGTATCGCGAACTCCTGCAGGTTATTAATGGCAAGCGCCTCATTATCTCCATACAAACTTCTTGGAAGAGAGCTCGTTAAACTCACCGCCCGGAAAGGTGTTCCATCATGACCCATCAAACCCACGGCCCTGTTAAGCCAGCCGCTGCCGGTGCTTTTGCTGAAAGGTGTTCCGCTTTCCATGTAATCCTGCGCATCAAAATGGCTGCGCGTGGTATTGGGACTACCCACACCATGAACGATCGCCATACGCCCTTCCGTAAAATAAGGAGCGAAAGCGGATAGGGAAGGATGCAGCCCGAATTTTCCATCGAGGTCTATCATTTTTCCTTCGCCTTCTGCCGGGCTCATGTATAATGTTGGGCGCAGCTTTTTCAGGTTCTCATCCGTGTATGGACTCACCGCCATCAATCCATCCATGGCACCACGCTGGAAAATACAAACCAGTGTTTTATTTTTTTTGTAGGGAGATAAGATCTTCCTGCTGTTTGCGGCGCGCGCAATAAAGGTTGGTACGCCACCAACGCCCGCGGCAAATAATGCCAGCGCGCCCGATTTCATGAATGCTCTACGATCTACCATAACAGTATTTTTAAATTTTAATAGTAAGGTGGTTTAGGCTTCGCTGAGGTTGCCGACGCCTACTTTCTTTGAAACTCCGGTGAACCAATGATAATACCTGCTACCTGTGATACGGTATTTGTATTACCGGCAACATATAAAGTGGTCAATGGCAAATTCTTTTTGCTTAATGCCGCTCTTTCATTCTGTTTTTGATTCCGTTTATTAGGTACTGATGCCATCATCATATCATCCTGTTGCATATTCGCATTCATATCGGGGATGGCCACTGTATTTTTGGCCGCTGCGTCAGTGATCTTTTTTTCCAGGTTCGCATCTTTTACCATCGCGGTTAAGCGGCGGATATTCTCATCCTGGTTTCTTTCAGGTAATAATATTTTGCTGTAGATAGCCAATGCAGCTTCTGCACTTTCGGGTTCGTGGTTATCATTTAATGCCGCGAGGTTTATTTTTACACCGGGGATTTTTTCGGTGGCAAACGCCAACCCGAAATTCATGCGGTTGAGTAATGAGCCTGTATTGATCCAATAAGTTGCCCTGTCGGGGAAACCGGTTGGCGCCTGATAATAGTAAAAGCGTTGTCCCATTCTTGTGCACCAGTTATAGATCTGGAAAGGCTGCTGCACATCCGCATTGGTTGCACGGATGGCGCTGATAGCAAATTCAAAAGGTGATTTTACTTTTTCACGCAATGCTTTTGTATCCCAGAACTCACGGCTGTTCACCATTGTTATTAAAACGGTTTTGATATTGCCATTGCTCTTGAGATAGCTATCCGCCATTTTACTTACCAGTTCTGCCGAAGGCGTATCGCATACAAAACGTGTGGCTAATTTGGTGCAGATAAATTTTGCGGTGGATGGATGCACGGATAACATCTGCAATACCTGTTTGCCTTCTTCATATCCGCCATTGGCAGGGAATGATTTTCCTAAAATGGTCTTCGCTGTTTCGTCGTGTTTGTCGGCGCGGAATAAAAAATCTCCGTCAACAACAAATCCTCTTCTTGCCAATAAACCGGGACCCGCGGCCTGTAATAATTTATTACCGGGACCATCCTTATACATCGGCATGATACTCCAGCCTGTTAACGCTTTGGCAACGGTGGTTACATCGGTTTGTGTATAGCCGCCATCAACACCGAGTGTATGCAGTTCCATGATTTCGCGTGCATAGTTCTCGTTCAGTCCCTGGGTCTTTCTTGCTTTGATCGTTTGCTGAAGGATCTTTCCGCCAACAGAAGTATCATCAGCCATCCGATCCATTTTTTGCCTGGCGAGTCTTGCGAGATTGTTTTTATCCTGGTTGCGAGCCATATCATTTTCCATGCTTACACTCTGCGCGTTATCGAGATATTCAAGCATGGCGGGGTGTTTGGCCGTTGCTTCCAGTATTGTTTCAAAATTGCCAAACACATTCGGGCGGATCGCATCACGCTCATAGGTAAGTACAAACTGCTGACACTGACCCTTGGTAAGTGATACATTAAAGTGATTGAACCAGAAATCAGTCAACACTTCCTGCAATTGATTTTGCCCGTATGCTGCGCGGATTATTTTCTGGTTAACGATTTGCCTCTGTAATTCCTGTGGTGCTTTATAACCCTGCGCATCCATCAATTTTTTTAACTGCTCGCGGTATTCGGGTTTATCGAGACTCTTGATCGAATCTTTATCGAGTAAATTATTTTTAGCTGCTACGCGGATGATCTGCCCGGCATTGAGGTAGCGGTTTACGATATCCTCATTTTTCATGGCCAGTGCTTCGTAAAGATCGGCGGGTAAACGGCGGGTAACTTCCTCATCGGGTAATCCGCCTTCTAATTGTTGCTGGAGCCATTTGTCGAGGCCCATGTCCACCACTTCTTTGATCTGCCCGGGTTTGGCCCCAAACGTAAAACGGCCCAGTAAATGTGCCGCTGCCTGTTCCTGCGTGAGTCCCATTTTTTTGTAGGGCATATTGATCTTTGTATCAGGAGAAGAACTACCCTGTACAAAGGCAAACAAAACCGTAAGTGTTGCGCCGACGGTAAATGTTTTGAAGATTCGGCTGAATTTCATGGTAAAGGCTTTGTGGTTTGATTGAATTAGAGGGCATTGGTTTAAATCCTGTTAAAAAAATCTCCATTTCGGGCGGTACAATCATCCTATAACAGAAAAGGATGTGCCAAAAACACATCCTTTTCTCAATTTTCTATTCTAAAAGATCAAGCTGTCGGCTTCTTTATCGCTACTCTATACAATATCAATCCCATCAACGCAAAGAAAACTGCACCTAATATATAGTATCCGCCTTTCGATAAGAAACCTACAAACCCTTCTTCCAGGCTTATCTTATTCAGGAAATTTGCACCGGTTTCCGATCCTGCAAAAAATGCAATTAGTACACCCGCCACTGCACCGCCTGCCACAAGCCCGGTGGCAAACAGGTTGCCTTTTCCAAGTTCCTCCTCTTCGGGATTCAGTTTAATATTGGCTTTTTTCTGTTTTCTTTCCACAATTCCCCTGATAGCTCCACCGGCAAAAATGGGTAACGTAGTTGACAGGGGCAGGTAAACACCGATCGCAAAACTGAGCGCTTTAATGCCGCATAACTCCATGGTTACCGCCAGCGCAACTCCTACCATTACATATTGCCAATCGAGCTGTTTCGATTGGATGCCTTTGATCAGTGTCGCCATTAATGTGGCTTGCGGGGCGGGTAATTTTTCAGAACCGATCGCATGCTCGATTCCCTGTTGAACCATATCTGCCGTGGGTTTATCCAGGAATTTTACGGTGAATCCTATTACAACAGAAGAGACAATAGCGCCTACAAACAAAGCGATCTGCTGGTTGCGCGGAGTGGCACCTACAATATATCCGCTTTTTAAATCCTGCGAAGTTCCTCCGGCGTTGGCAGCAGCAATACAGATCATACCACCTACAACCAGTACCATGGGTTCATAAACAGGGCCCGACCAGCCCACACTCAAAAAGATAAGGCTCGTGCCCATTATCGTGGCAATGGTCATACCGCTGATCGGGCTATTGGAAGTACCGATCAATCCAACAATGCGCGATGCAACGGTTACGAACAGGGCGCCAAAGAATAAAACAAGTATTCCGATCAGCAATTTTTGAATAAAATTTTCTCCGGGAATCTGCGGTAAAACTGCTATTAGTGCAACCAACGCAATGCTGCCAAATCCAACCCATTTTAAACTCAGGTCTTTTTCAGTACGTTTCACAGCAACTGTACCCCCTTCTTTGCTTGCTTTTAATGAACCCAGGCTGCCTTTTACGGATTTAATAATAATAGGTATTGTTTTGAATAATGTGATCACTCCTCCAGCGGTAACCGCGCCTGCGCCGACCAAACGGATATAAGCATAGTAGATCGCAGCGGAATAATCTGCAAACGTATGTGTAACCGGGTCCCAACCGCCTTTTCCACCGGGCTTCGTAATATCTTTCAAATACCCCAGTTTAGTAAGTTGTACCGCTATCAGGTCAGAAGGGACAAGTGTTGACAATAACGGAATGAATACCCACCAGCTCAATACACTTCCTGCAACCAGTACACCGGCAATGCGGGGACCAATGATATAGCCCACACCCATATATTCCGGCGTGATTTCTCCGCTCACTTTTGCTGAAGGGAAAAATTTGTTGGCCTGCTTTGTAAGATAAAAAGGGGTTTCAGCAATTACATGTAATACTTTTTGAAGTAATGCATAGGTAAACGCAACACCTAATCCCCAAAAAGCGGTTTTTGCAAAGTCGCCCCCTTTCTCGCCAGCGATCAATACATCACCACAGGCCGTTCCTTCGGGATAAGGAAGCGTATCGTGTTCATTTACGATAAGAGCCTTTCTTAAAGGAATCATCAATAAAGTTCCAAGCAAACCTCCTACAATGGCGAGGATAAGGATGGTCAGGTAATTAAAATAGGCGGCACTACTTGGAGCCGACAGGAATAGGAAACCCGGCAAAGTAAAAGCAACACCA
The DNA here is from genome assembly GCA_040388705.1 of Bacteroidota bacterium. Lineage (GTDB taxonomy): Bacteria > Bacteroidota > Bacteroidia > Chitinophagales > Chitinophagaceae > Sediminibacterium. Next base: position 212,156 of record JAZKBI010000011.1, read on the forward strand.
CCGGCGATACTCTCACCGGCCGATCCTGCTGTTTGAATAATATTATTCTCAAGGATTGTTGTCTTCAAAAACCTTCGCCCTAAGGAGATCGCGATCACAGCAATAGGAATAGAAGCTGAAACGGTCAACCCGGCTTTTAATGCCAGGTATACAGTAGAAGCCCCGAATATCACTCCAAACAAACTGCCTATTAATATTGATTTTACCGTAAGCTCTTTCATGTTTGTTTCAGGCGCAACAAACGGTTTGAACGTTTTTTTGTCTTCAGTCATAGCAGGCAATTTAAAAGTTAGCGTTCGTAATAATACCGGAATGAAAGGATTACTTGATTTTCCAATATCTTTAAAAATACAAAATACAACTTATGCCTGAAATAGAGAGCACGATAAAGAAAAGCGGGATGCCAAGATCTATTCCCTTTATTATTGGCAATGAAATAGCAGAGAGGTTTAGTTTTTATGGCTTGCGTTCTATCATGGTCACTTATATGGCGATCGCGTTTTTCAATCCCACATTGAACCCCGCGCTTACAGTGGAAGCAGATGCAAAAGCAAATGCGATGTCGCATATGTTCGTTTCGCTCGCTTATTTCATGCCATTGGTTGGTGCTATTATGGCGGATTGGTTCTTTGGAAAATACCGTGTGATCCTTATCGTTTCGATTTTGTACACTTTCGGCCATTTCGTGTTGTCTGTTTCCGGCAGCAGCTATCCCATTTTCGCCACGGGGCTGATTGTGATCGCGTGTTGCGCCGGTGGTATCAAATCCTGTGTGTCGGCCAATATGGGCGACCAATTCGATAAATCCAATGAGCACCTGATCCCCAAAGCATATGGATGGTTTTATATGGCCATTAACCTGGGCGGAACGCTGGCGCCTTTGGCGATCCCGGAATTAAAAAAACATTTTGGCCCTGAGATCGCTTTTGGCGTGCCGGGTTTATTGATGGCACTCGCTACCATTATCTTCTGGAGCGGGCGGAAAAAATATAAAAGAGCAGCTCCTGCCGGCATAAAAAAAGAGAACTTTTTTAGTATTTCGGTCTATGCCTTGCGAAAATCATTCAAACGTAAACCCGGGCAAAAGCTATGGGAAGCAGTTGGCGAAAAATATTCTGCCAAATCGATCGATGGCATTAAAGCAGTATACCGCATCCTGGCCGTATTTGCTTTTACACCGATTTTCTGGGCACTATGGGATCAAAACCTTTCTGAATGGGTATTGCAGGCAACGCGTCTTGATCTTACTCTCATAGGGGGCATTACCATATTACCCGAACAGATCAATTTTGTTAACCCGCTGTTCGTGGTGTTGCTGATTCCGGTCTTTACTTCGTTCCTGTTTCCATTTTTGGAAAAAAGGGGCATCAAGGCCACTCCATTGCGCAGGATAGGAACCGGGCTTGTTGTAATAGCCCTTTCTTTCGTGATCATAGCCCTTATCCAGCAAGACATAGATGCCGGCGGAAAGCCTTCTGTATGGTGGCAGATCCTGGCATATGTTCTGCTGGCTGCTTCGGAAATTCTGGTTTCCGTTACCTGTCTTGAGTATGCCTATACTCATGCCCCTAAATCAATGAAAAGCACTATGAGTGCCCTGTACTTATTGGGTATTTCCCTGGGCAATCTACTCGACGGCCTGATCAATAACAATATCGCCAACAAGGGATTTTTCAGCCAGTTCACCGGTGCAAAATATTATTGGCTGTTCATTGGTATACTCACCGCCTCCTTTATATTGTTTCTATTGATCTCAAAAAATTTGCGGGAGAAGAGTTATGTGGGAGTTGAAGATGAGGCGGAAGCTCTTTCCACACCGTAGATGCGTTATTCAGAATTGACGGATTAGCGAATTACGGATTGACGGATTAATAATTCGCTTATCCGTAATCCGCTAATCCACTATTTGGCTTTACATTCGCGCAGCAATCCCCACACATGAACATTCTACTACTCGGATCAGGCGGGCGTGAACATGCACTGGCATGGAAAATGTCGAAGAGTCATCACTGCGATAACTTATTCATTGCGCCCGGAAACGCAGGCACAGCGCAGTTTGGCGCTAATCTCGATATATCGGTCAATGATTTTGAAGCGATCAAAAAAACCTGTATCGAAGAGAAAATAAATATGGTTGTAGTGGGGCCAGAAGAACCATTGGTAAAAGGTATTTATGATTTTTTCCAGGAAGATGCACAGCTGAAACACATCAATGTAGTGGGCCCTTCCGCAGAAGCTGCACAACTGGAAGGCAGCAAAGCCTTCAGCAAAAAATTCATGCAACGGCATGAAATTCCAACTGCAGGTTATGCAGAATTTACCAATGAGAATTTTGAAGAAGGCAACAAATATATCTCGCAACACAGCTTGCCCATAGTACTGAAAGCGGATGGCCTCGCTGCGGGCAAAGGCGTAGTGATCGCGACTTCGCATGAAGAAGCATTGCAGGTGTTTGAAGAAATGATCATCAACAAACAATTCGGAGAGGCCAGCAGCAAAGTGGTGATAGAAGAATTTTTGCAGGGCATTGAAGTGAGTGTGTTTGCCTTAACGGATGGAGAAGCGTACCAGATCATCGGTCACGCAAAAGATTATAAACGAATCGGAGAAGGTGATACAGGGTTGAATACAGGTGGCATGGGCTGCGTAAGCCCCGTTCCTTTTATGGACGAGATCTTCATGACGAAAGTGGAAGAAAGAATTATCAATCCCACTATCAATGGCCTGTCCAGCGAGAAATTAAACTACCACGGTTTTGTTTTTTTTGGTTTGATGAATGTGCAGGGCGAGCCGTTTGTGATAGAATATAATTGCCGCATGGGCGATCCAGAAACAGAAGTGGTGATGCCTCTTTTACAAACTGATATCGTGGGCCTTTTTGCCGCGATGGATAACGGTACCTTGGCTGATGCCAACATTGAATTTTACCCGTATAGTTGCGCAACCGTTATGGCTGTCAGCGGCGGTTATCCCGGCGACTATAAAAAATATCTGCCAATTGAGGGATTAGCCGATTTGCAGACCGGAGATTCTATTGTTTTTCATGCGGGCACCAAACAATTGGACGATAAGGTAGTAACCAATGGTGGCAGAGTTATTGCAGTAACCTCCTATGGAAATAATATTGTGGAAGCTGTTGCTAAATCAAAAAATATTTTGGAGAAAATTTCGTTTGAGGGGATGAATTACCGGAGAGATATCGGCTACGAGTTTTCGTGAGAGGTGAATGGTCAATAGTGAATGGTGAATAGAACACCCATTGACTATTCACTATTGACCATTCACGATTTCTTTCGAACCCTTGAAAAATCAGTATTTTAGCTTTGTTAATCCACTAATTTCAGTCACCTTTGCAAACATTAATTAACACATTCGAACTTTTTATATACAATGGGATTGTTTAACTTTTTTACACAAGAGATTGCCATGGACCTGGGTACCGCCAATACCCTGATCATTCACAACGATGAAGTGGTAGTAAATGAGCCTTCGATCATTGCCCTCAACCGCAATAACATGAAGGAAGTATTGGCCGTGGGAAAGAAAGCGTTGATGATGCACGAGAAAACCCACGAAAGTATCCGTACGGTCCGCCCATTGAAAGACGGTGTAATTGCAGATTTTAACGCCGCGGAACTGATGATCAGGGAACTCATCAAGATGATCTATCCCAAAAAACCTCTTTTTCCACCCAGCTGGCGGATGGTGATCTGTATCCCTTCCTCTATTACAGAAGTAGAAAAACGTGCCGTTCGCGACAGCGCAGAGCAGGCGGGCGCCAAGGAAGTATATATGATACACGAACCCATGGCAGCCGCTTTGGGTATCGGTATTGATGTAGAAGAACCCGTAGGTAATATGATCATCGATATCGGTGGTGGTACTACCGGTATTACCGTGATCGCCCTGGCCGGTATTGTTTGCGACCAGAGTATCCGTATCGCGGGTGACGAATTTACCGCAGATATTATGGAAGCGCTTCGCCGTTACCATAGCTTACTCATTGGTGAGCGTACGGCGGAACAGATCAAGATCAATGTGGGTGCGGCAATGAAGGACCTGGATAATCCACCGGATGATCTTCCTGTAAATGGCCGTGACCTGGTTACCGGTATCCCTAAACAGATCATGGTAAGCTACCAGGAAATAGCAGAAGCATTGGACAAAAGCATTTTCAAAATTGAAGAAGCCATCCTCAAGGCCCTTGAAACCACGCCACCCGAACTGGCAGCAGATATTTACCGCAGGGGGTTATACCTTACCGGTGGCGGCGCCCTTTTACGCGGCCTCGACAAAAGGCTCAGCGCAAAGATCAAGCTGCCCGTTCATGTAGCCGATGATCCACTGAAAAGTGTTGTCCGCGGAACAGGTTTGGCGTTGAAGAACTACCAGAGGTTTCCATTTATTATGAGATAACACAGCTTCGAGCCGTGAGCTGTGAGCCGCGAGCCTAAGGCTTAGCTCATAGCTCACAGCTCATGGCTCATAGCTTTCTACGTGAAAAACATCTTCCTCTTCATCCGCAAATACCTCACCTTTCTCAGCTTTTTGCTGTTACAGGTGATTGCGATTGTGTTGTTGAGTAATGCGAGTAAAACACACCAGGCTTTTTTTGCATCGGCGGCCAACGAGGTAACAGGCGGCATCAATAAACGGTACAGCGGGTTTCGTGATTATTTCGGGTTGAAGGAGAACAACCGGATCCTGGCAGAAGAAAATGCGCGCCTGCGTAATATGCTCGCGTCTAATTTTGTAGCGCCGGATAACAGCAAACAACATTTTGTTGATTCATTGGTAAAGGATACCCTTGGTCGTTACCGGAAGTACACCTGGCTGCCGGCAAAAGTGGTGAGTAATTCCTATACGCTACAGTCCAATTTTATCATGGTTGAGAGAGGAAGCGACCAGGGCGTAAAAAAAGGAATGGCCGTTGCCAGCCCGCATGGGATTGTGGGCGTAGTGGTTGAAACAGCACCCAACTACAGTAAGATCATGAGCCTTCTCCACCGAAACAGCAAGGTTAGCGCCATGCTGAAAAAAGACAATAGTGCGGGAAGCATTGAATGGGATGGCACGGACCCCAACTACCTCACTTTACGAAACGTGACCAAAGGCGCCAAAGTGATCAAAGGTGATACGGTGCTAACCAGTACCTATTCAGCCAACTTCCCTTCGCAACTGATGATCGGAACCGTCGCGGAAATTTCCTCCGAATCATCCAGTAACTTTTATACGCTTAAAATAAGGCCGTCTACAAATTTTTTCAGCATCCAGTACGTCTATATTATTGAGAACAGCCGTTTTGTTGAACAGACGCAGTTAGAAAACAATACGCCAAAGAATCCATGAGCAACCTGCTGAAAAATATTATCCGTTTTGTTCTCTTCATACTGTTCCAGTGGTATATACTGGACCAGATACCGCCGTTACATCGCTTCATCGTTCCCTATTTATACTTCTTATACATACTCTGGCTTCCGTTTAACATGAACCGTTTCCTGTTATTGGTGGTTGCCTTTCTATTCGGATTAAGCCTGGATTTTTTTACGGGTACCTATGGCCTCCATGCCGCGCCCTGCGTGCTCATCGCCTATATCAGGCCCTTCCTGCTTAACCTGCTCATACCAAAAGATACGGCCGAACAGAGCTATGTTGAACCCGGCCGCAAAAGCATGGGCTGGGCGCCTTATGCCTTGTACGTAGGAATTCTAAGCTTTGTGCATCATTTTTATCTTGTGTTGATCGAGTGGCTGCAGTTCGGCAATTTTGTTTATTTCATCGGGAAAGTAGCCGGTACAACTGCCATCAGTTTACTGATGATCCTCCTGGTAGAAATGTTGTTTGCAAGAACAGGAAGGCATCGCACGAATTAGATGTCCATAGACCATAGTCAATGGTCCCATGGACTATGGACTTTCTTTAAGAAATATTTTTTTTCAAACTGATACAAACAGTGTATCATTTCTTCAACTTTGTAACTATACTTCACATCACTCATTTTCACCGATCTTAGTAAACAGGTATGCCGGTATTTAATCAGAGCAGGGGACGCGTAGTGCAGATCATATTTGCCGTGGTTTTTTTAGTGATTATCGGCCAACTGGCTAACCTGCAGTTGTTCTCGGTCAAATACAAACTGGCCGCAGAGAACAATGCGATCCTTCGAAAGATCATCTATCCTGACAGGGGTATCATCTTCGACCGGAAAAGAAGGGCCATTCTCGAGAACTCAAATAGTTATGATCTTGTTGTTGTTCCTGCCGAAACAAAAGGCATAGACACTCTTTCTCTTTGCAGCCTGTTAAAAATCGATACTGCCGAATACAAAAAAAAGATCCGCGATTTTATTTTTAAGAACGGATATGTAAAGCCAAGCATCTTTGAACCCCTGCTCACCAATGAAATGTTCGCACGCCTGAATGAGAACATTTATAAATTTCCCGGCTTTTCTCTTAACCTGCGTTCAGTAAGAACGTATCCCTATAGCGTTGGAGCAAATGTATTGGGATATATACGTGAAGTGGATCCTCCATTTCTCATACGGCACAAGGACGAAGGTTATCAAATGGGCGATTATGCTGGCCGAACCGGCCTGGAAAGTTTTTATGAAAAAGTGTTGATGGGACAAAGAGGCGTAAAAAATTATGTTCGCGACAATAAGAACCGCATACAGGGCGCTTATGAAAACGGCATGTACGATACTGCAGCTGTTGCGGGCAAAAACATGCACCTGAGCCTTGATGTTGAGTTGCAGAAACTTGGCGAAAAACTGATGACCAATAAAGTGGGCAGTATTGTGGCGATCGACCCAAGAACAGGCGGCATCCTTTGCATGGTGAGCGCGCCAACCTATGATCCCAATTATTTAACCGGCAGCGATCAGCAAAAACATTTTGCTGATCTTGTAGACGATCCGCGCCTTCCGTTCAATAACCGCGCACTCGGAACAAAGTATGCGCCCGGTTCTACTTTTAAAACGCTGGTTGGCTTAGTTGGATTAACAGAAGGCGTGATAGATGAAAAGTTCACTGTTGTCTGTCCCGGCTATTTTACCGGCTGTGGAACTGGCAAACCCAAGTGCCTAGACAAAGGCGTTTTCCAGTTTATTGGTGCTGTAGCGCATAGCGATAACAGCTACTTTTCTACGGTGTACAAAAGATTGATGGAACAACGAAAATATCCGAGCACCGATAGTGCATTGTCTGCATTCAATGTATACGCGCATAGTTTTGGTTTCGGACATAAACTGGGAGTGGATCTTCCTTCAGAAAAAAGAGGATTGATACCGAGCGGTGCAGATTATCGCAAGGAGTTCGGCCCAAAATTGTTTCCCTGCAATCTTATCTCCAACGCCATCGGCCAGGGAAAAGTAGAAACAACATTGATACAGCTTGCCAACGCCATGTCGATCATTGCCAACAAAGGTTGGTATTATACGCCGCACCTGGTTGATTCTATTGAAGGTGGAGACGAATACAATATGCTTGAAGCTTATAAAGTAAAACACCATGTTGATGAAAGAATACAGGATACGGCTTTCGAAGCAGTGCAAAATGGCATGCAGGCGGTTATGGAATACGGTACCGCTGTAAGATCCCGGATCTCGGATATTATTATTTGCGGAAAAACCGGAACGGTTGAAAATTATGATAAAGGACGAAAACAACCTGACCATTCTTTCTTCGGAGGATTTGCGCCAAGAGGAAACCCCCGGATTGCCATTGCGGTGATCTGCGAAAATTCTGACCAGGGTGCCCGCGTGGCAGCACCTATTGCCAGCCTGATCATAGAAAAGTATTTGAAAGATTCCATCCGCGGAGCGGAAAGAAAAGCTATGGAAGTAGAATATACTAACAGGGTTTACCTACCGCCCGTTATGCGCCAGGCAATTGCCAGGAGAGATTCATTGAAGAAGATCAAAGAGAACGAGTTGCTGCTGCAGCAGAAACTAAATAAAAAAGAAATGGACGATTCTACCAATGAGGAAAACATTAATTCGGAACCCGAACCTCAAAAAGTAACGCCGCCCGCAAAAAAACCTGTGCCCACAAGAAATACAGAAAAATCAACGGCCGCACTTATTACTGATGAGCGAAAAAATAAAAAGAATTCTAAGTAATGAGTAACCGTAATAGTATATCACATGGAGTTGACTGGACGATCGTTTGGTTATACGCAATACTGGTTAGCATTGGCATTCTCTGCATTTTCATGGTAGAATACCGCACAGACTCAGGTTGGCTGGCCACTTTCTTAACAGGCAAAACAAACTACAGCAAGCAGCTGATCTTTGCAGGCATCTGTGCATTGATCGCCACATTCATTTTATTAACAGATAGTAAATTATTTACCGCGCTCGCCAATCTTCTCTATGCATTTGGGATTGTATTAATGCTGGCTACATTCGTATTGGGCAAGAACATTAACGGCTCAAAAAGCTGGATTCCGATTGGCGGAGGTTTTAATCTACAACCGGCTGAACTCTGTAAAATATTCACAGCATTGGCGCTGGCAAAATTCTTATCGAGACAGGAAACAGATTTCAGCAAACTCAAATCGCAGCTGATCGCCGGAGTGATCGCTATTGTGCCGGCAGTATTGTCTATCGCGCAACATGAACTGGGTCTTGCACTTGTTTATTCTGCGTTCCTGATAGCTATGTACCGCGAAGGTTTGCCTGCGCAGATATTGATCGTTGGCTCTTCATTTGCCGTATTGGTAATTGCCACGCTTATCCTGAACCCCAATGTGCTGGCTATTGCTCTTACTGCTATTGCGGGCATTATCCTTTTTTTATTGCGCCACCAGTTGAAAAGAAGCAGGCGTTTGTTGGTTCTGATCGTAGGCGTATGGTTATTCTGTGTAGGCACACAAAGATTTGTGGTGCCTTATATTTTTAACAATGTGCTGGAATGCTACCAAAGCACGCGTATCTACAGCATGGTGGGTAAGGAATATGATTGCAGTAAGAATAAAAAATCAGAAAGAAAAGCCGGCGAAAAAGCTGCGCGAAAACCTGATGATTATAATGTTCGCCAAAGTAAGATCGCCATTGGTTCAGGCGGTTTCAGGGGCAGTGGATTTTTGAAGGGTACACAAACACGGGGTAAATATGTGCCCGAGCAACACACCGATTTTATTTTTACCTCGCTTGGCGAAGCATTTGGTTTTGCCGGCTGTTTTGTATTTCTGCTGGTCTATCTTTTTCTTCTCTTCCGCATCATAAAAATAGCAGAGCGGCAACGAAGTACATTCAGCAGGGTATATGCCTATAGCGTGGCCAGTATTCTCTTTTTTCACATAGCGGTGAATGTAAGTATGACCATCGGCCTCTTCCCCATTGTAGGTATCCCATTGCCACTGATTAGTTATGGCGGTTCTTCATTGCTGACATTCACAGTGCTGATCTTTATTTTGCTGAGATTGGATGCGGATCGGCAGATGGTGCTGCGGTAATACCCCCTAGAGGGGGAATTGAAAAATCATCTTAATAAGATTAACATTGCAATTGAAACTTATTTTCTTAAACAAGCTAAATTAATTCCCCCTTCAGGGGGTTAGGGGGTATGAAGATCATTCCATTATCCGAAGGCGCTTTCACCATAGATAAAACAAAAGTCTTCGTTCCGTTCAACACAGAAACAGAAACACTCAACAGCCGCCCTGTAGGTAGTTTATTGGTAGAGATCCAGCCATTTGTAATTATTACGGATAAAGATGTGATCCTGCTTGATACCGGGCTTGGTTATAATGATGCTTCCGGTAAATTTCAATTGCATGCCAATCTTGAGAAAGCAGGCATACAACCCTCGCAGGTGACCAAGGTATTGATGAGCCATTTACACAAGGATCATGCTGGTGGCATAACTATCAAGAATGAATTGAGCCACGAAAAGTTTCTCAGTTTCCCCTATGCCACCTGGTATATACAAAAACGTGAATTTGATTATGCGATGGAAGTGGGAACGGCTTCTTATATCACAGAAGATTTTGAATTGCTTCGTGAATTCAGTAAAGTGGTTTGGTTAACGGAAGATGAAGGGTTGATCGATAATTATATCCGCTATCAGATGACCGGCGCCCACAGCAAATTTCACCAGGTATTCTGGATCGAAGAAAACGGGAAAACCGCTTTTTTCGGTGGCGATGTAGCACCGCAATTACAACAAATGAAAAACCGCTTTGTTGCCAAGTATGATTTTGATGGAAAGAAATGTATGGAACTTCGCCAGCAATGGTGGCAGCAGGGACAAGCTGAGAACTGGACCTTTTTATTTTACCATGATATCAAATCTCCGGTATGGCCAGGGCCGTAGGCTGTGATTGTGTACTCACGATTACATTTACAATCATAAAGCCGTGTCAATAATTATTGTTGGAAATATTAAACAATCAGTTGGTGTGTTTACACACCAATGGCGGTGATCAATCCTGCTCCCTCGGTTTCATTTGTTTGGGCCCGCGCATTTTTGCGCCCTGTCTTTGCAGTATTTCTTTTCTTACCGCGTTCTTAAAATCGCTGTCAACAGTAAGCGCTTTATTCACCCGTTCGTCAGTGCTCAGTATTTTTTTGAATTCTGTTTTGTATTTTTTTCGAACGTTCAGCATGCTTTCTTCCATTTCCAGCACATCGCCTTTTTTACCTTGTCGTGTTTTCCGCAGTTCTCCTGAATAGCTATAGTACACGGGCCAGAATTTCTGAGCCTCTTCGTTAGTTAAAGCGAGCTGCTTGGTAACAAACGCCATTTTTAATCCAAGTATCGTAGCAGGGGGTGCACCGGGCCCATCCTGTTGCGCAAAGGCCGCGCAGGAGACAAACAACAGGAATGCGATAAAATAACTGGTTCTTTTCATGATCATTCTTGCTTATCGGAAACTGCGGCATCGAAAGGCTCTGCATTTTCTTTCAGGTACTGGTTCAATTCTTCATCACTTAACTGGTGCAGTTTGTTTTTCACATCAGCCAGCTCCGCTTCGCTTGCCAGCGTGGTTGCAGCAGGCGCGGCCACAAAATGTTCGGGGTTATCTAGGTAGGTAACCAGCTCAGCCTCGCTGACGTTATTCATTTCAAAAGATACATCTGAGCTATCCGCTTTTATACCGGTAAGACTGTTATTGCCATCGTTATATAAAAATGCTCCCGTTACCAATATACCGGCCATTACCGCAGCCGCGGCATACTGCATCCATTTACGGGCAATACGCAATGTGATCACTTTTCCTTCTTTCCGGGTAACCGCGCTAAGATCCATCTGGTTAAAATAACCGGCTGGAACTGTGTATACTTCGTTTTTGCTGATCGTATTTAACATTGGAGCCACTTCGTTCAGTTCTGAAGCCACTTCATTAAGCTCACCCATTTTTATTTTCGACAGGATATTGGCTGATAATCCTTCAAAATAACCCGCCGGAACCTCGTAAGTATTTGCAGATGCATTGTCCAGGATGGCCCCGATCTGTACCTGTTCCAATATGGCAGCAGGCAGCCCTTCAAAATACCCGCCGGGTACACTGAATGGGTTTATTGACTGAATATCAACGATCAATGGGCTGATATCCCTCAATTCCTGTAATATGTCTGCCTTATTTTCCATGATATTCACAAGCTTTGACAGCCTGTTTACCCCAAAGTTTAATAATTCTTTATGAATTCCTCTATTTTCTTAGCCGCATGATGGTAACTCGCCTTTAATGCCCCCTCGCTGGTATCCAGGATACGGCTCATTTCCTGGTAGGGCATCTCGTCGTAATACCGCAGGTTAAACACCATCCGCTGTTTCTCCGGCAATTGCTGTATGGCCAACTGTAAGCGCCATTCCAGTTTATTGGCATCAAAATTCGTGTCAGCCTTTACTTTATTGCTGAGCCCGCTTTCTACATCACTTAAACTAACCGTACTTCTTTTTTTCTGTTGTTCCAGGAAGGTCAGCCCTTCATTGGTGGCGATCCGGTATAACCAGGTATACAACTGGCTGTCTTCCCTAAAATTCTCCAACCCCTTCCACACTTTAATAAATATATTCTGCAACACATCATTGGCATCATCATGGTCAACCACCAGCCTGCGTACATGCCAATACAATTTCTCCTGGTACTTATTAATGATGGCAGTAAATGCCTTCTCCTTTGTAGCAGTGTTCTGAAACTGAAACAATAATTCCTTATCGTCCGGGTGCATGCAGGGGTTTTTATAAATATACCAAACAGTTGGATATGATCAAATGAATAAAGTTTAATTCCGATTCGAGTTTTATGAATACAAAAAGGCGGCCACTTACAACCATAGACCATGGTCCATGGACGATGGTCTATGGTCTAATGGCACAAATGTTTTAACTTGAGCACCAGCAAGCAAACTATGTCGTCATCTTTATATATCAACAATTTCAAGCGAAATGTAACGGACAAGTATACCATCTACAACAGCCTGTTCGCTGCATTACCTTTTTCCGGTATTGCCAATGTGGGTGCATTGTTACCCATTTTATTGCAGGCATGTATTGATGGTTATGCAGAAGGTAAGAGCCCCATGCAGATCATCGATCATTTTTTTGAACAGCATACCAATGTAAAAGCTGAATCAGAAAAACTGGACCGTCTTTTTAAATTTGCGCAATACATAGAACGACAGGTAGTGTTGTTTGATGCGATCGAAGACGCCGCATTCACCACCGTACACAATATGGATGGCGCAGGTAGTTTAAAGGCATTGACCAATGAAGCTTCCTTCGCAGGAAAAACGCAGGCATTAAAGAACAAACTCCGCAAATTCAAAGTCAGGATCGTATTAACTGCGCATCCAACACAATTTTATCCCGGCAGTGTATTGGGTATTATCAATGATATGAATGAAGCGATCGGCAAAAACGATTTTCATACGATCAATCTTTATATCCAGCAATTAGGTATCACTCCTTTCTTTAATAAAAAGCAACCCACACCTTATTATGAGGCGCTGAACCTGATGTGGTACCTTGAAAATATTTTGTACCCCTCTATCGGCAATATTTACAATTTTATTGACAGGGAAATATTTGATAACCATTACGATGGCGACAACCCTTTTATCGAACTTGGTTTCTGGCCCGGCGGCGACAGGGATGGAAATCCTTTTGTAAATGCAGAAACCACATTAAAAGTGGCGGAAGCATTACGTAGTGCCATCATCGTTTCTTATTACCGCGATGTACGTAAACTCGTGCGCCGTCTTACGTTCACCGGCGTTGATACCATGATTCACAGCCTGGAACAACAACTCTATGAAAATGTTTTTGGATCAAAAGATATCAAACATATTACAGCGAATGAGTTGCTGCAGCAGCTGACCGCAATCAGAACATTGGTGATTGAAAAACATCATTCACTGTTCCTGCAACGAATCGATAGCTTAATACATAAAGTAAAAATATTCGGTACCCATTTCGCCGCATTGGATGTACGCCAGGATAGCAGGATCCATACCCAGGTGTTGACTGAAGTAAATGAGCAACTGAAAGCAAAAGGTGAAAAAGCGATTCTGCCTGATAATTACAAAGAACTTTCGCAGGAAGAAAAGATCAAAATCCTTTCTTCACTGGAAATGTCGATCGATGCTGAAATATTTCCCGATGGCATTACAAAAGACACTTTGCAAAGTATGTATGCCATCAGCAGCATACAAAAAATGAACGGGCCCGCTGGTTGTCAGCGTTATATCATCAGCAATTGCCAGAGTGCAGTAAATATGATGGAGGTATACGCCCTGTTTCGTTTATGTGGGTGGAAACCGGACACACTTACTGTCGACATCATTCCTTTATTCGAAACCATTGATGACCTGCACGAAGCGGAAGCCATTATGGAACTCTTATACACGCTGCCTCTTTACAAACAACACCTGCAACAGCGCCAGCAACAGCAAACGATCATGCTTGGTTTTAGCGATGGTACAAAAGACGGCGGTTATTTACAGGCCAACTGGAGCATTTACACTGCAAAAGAAAACCTTACTGCCATTTCGCGCAAATACAATATCAAAGCAAAATTCTTCGATGGTCGTGGCGGCCCACCTTCGCGTGGTGGTGGTAAGACAAACAAATTCTATGCCTCGCTCGGAAATAATATTGAAAATGAAGAGATACAGTTGACCATACAGGGACAAACGATCACTTCCAATTTCGGCACCATACAATCTTCGCAATTCAATCTTGAACAATTGTTAAGCGCCGGCCTAAGCAATGAGTTGTTTGCTGATACACGCATGCAGTTATCACAACACGACAGGCACTTATTAGATGAATTGGGAAAGATCAGTTACGAGGCCTACCAGTCTTTCAAAAAACATCCTTTGTTTCTTTCTTACCTGCAGCAATTCAGTCCGCTGAATTATTACAGTAAAAGCAATATTGCAAGCCGGCCCGCGAAACGCGGTGGTGGTGGAGAATTGCGTTTCGAGGATCTGCGCGCCGTTCCCTTTGTGGGAAGCTGGAGCCAGTTAAAACAAAACGTGCCCGGTTATTTTGGTGTGGGCACCGCATTGCAACATATCAAGGACCGTGGTATGTGGGAAGATGTGAAAGCTATGTTCCGCAATGTATTGTTCTTCCGCACACTTATTGACAATAGCATGATGAGTATGCTTAAATCTACTTTTGCATTAACACAATACATTAAAGACGATCCGAAATACGGCGCTATCTGGGAGCTGATCAAAAATGAATTTGATCTTACGGCAAAATTGGTACTGGAACTATCAGATTCAACCGAACTGATGCAGGAGGATAAAACCGGGCGCGCATCCATACAAATGCGTGATAAGATCGTTCTGCCTTTGCTTACGATACAGCAATATGCACTTCACCAGCTGCACATGAAAGAAACCGACCCTTCCATGAAAGAAGTATATGAAAAATTGATCACGCGCAGTATGTTTGGTATTATTAATGCCGCAAGGAACTCCGCATAGCGGTCGGGACGCTAAAGCGGCCTGAACGCTAAAAGCACCATCCAATACTAAACACCAGACTAAAAAATGAAACGATCATTCTTATCCTTCATTCTGCTGATCTCCATCACCACAACATTCTCACAGGATCTAACCGGCACATGGGGCGGAATTATTCAAGGTTCTGCAAAAGGAACCGGGCGCAATAGCTATATTTTTCTTGAGATCAAGCAAAAAGGCAGAAGTATCTGGGGGGTATATAATATTACCGATTCAAATAACAATACGGTCATTAATTGTTTATGCAATGTAACCGCAATGCTTCCTAAAAAAACAAGTGCCTTTATTGATCTTTACAAGGATCGTGTAGTTGATTATGATAAAAAAGCGCAAATACTTAATAGATGTGAGATCTTCAATGATTTCGTTCTTCATTATTTTATAAGCAGCGATAGTACGGAATATTTTACGGGAAAAGCCTCCTCTGCTGTTGGGCTCAATCCGAATGCGCCCGGTACTTTACTGGTTCTGCAAAAGATGAGTAATAGCCTGTATAGAAACGTAGACGATTATTTTCCCAAATTAAGTAAGCTGATAGAAAAAGGTGAGACCAGTGAAAAGACTGTATTTATTGCTGACCAGGTTTCATCGGCAACTGTAACAGAGAAAAGACTGATGCAGGTTTTAAAAACAATGCTGGATCGGAATCTGCCACTTGATACGAAGTGGTAGCATTCAAACAATTTTAGCGTTCAGGCCGCTTTAGCGTCCCGACCGCTATGGGGTATCATCCTTCCATCTCCACAAATGCATACACGCATAGGTTCTGTAAGGGCTCCATTTGGCAGACAGTTTCAGCATTTTTTCTTTCATACCTTTTTTATCTGTTGCATCCAGTTTATATAGTTTCGTCATCGCCTGTTGAATGCCCAGGTCGTCTACGGCAAAAACATCTTCTCTTCCCAGGGTAAACATCAGCAACATTTCAACGGACCATCTGCCGATTCCTTTGATCTGCACCAGTAGGTCTATGATCTCATCATTATCCATCGACAACAATTTCTTATCGGTGATCTTGTGTTCGATACAGAATGCCGCAACATTCTGCACATAACTCACTTTTGCATTGCTTAGCCCGATGGAACGGAGTGTTTCGGGAGGTGTATCCAATACCTGCTGTGGTTTGGGTTCTTTCCCCTTATACAAAGCAAGAAACCGTTTAAAGATCACAGCTGCCACTTTCGTACTTAGCTGCTGGCTCATGATACTTGCCATCATACGAACAGGGATATTGGGATGCAGTTTTAATTCATGAATATCTTCACCGATTGTACGGGCCAGCTTTTTATCTTTTTGTAAATGTGCGAGGTACTCCATAGGTGAAAGTTATTAAAAAGCTGTGAGCCTTGAGCTATGAGCTGTGAGCTAAGAACTATTTTCGCAACTAACCGGATATCTTTGCCTGGCTCAAAGCTCACAGCTCATGGCTCACAGCTGAAATATGAATCGCGAAATCAAATTAACCGCCGACGGCTCACACACCATCGCCATTCCCGGGATGAACCTGACCTATCACAGTCACCATGGGGCGATTGCAGAAAGCAGGCACGTATATATTGAGGCGGGGCTTTTGACGTTGATCAATGCATCAACTCCTAACCCGCTGAATATTCTCGAGATCGGTTTTGGCACGGGATTAAATGCCTTACTCAGTTTGCAGGAAGCCATCAAACAAAAACAACACATTCATTATACAGCCATTGAATTATTTCCACTTACGCAAACGGAAATAGCCCAGATCAATCACGGCAAATGCCTGTTGATGGAAAATGATTTCTTACAAATTCATTCATCACCCTGGGAAAAAGATATCCTTCTGCATGAATTCTTTACGTTGCAAAAAAGAAATATTTCTTTACTTGAACTCAAAGATCTTCATTCCATCAACTGTATTTATTTTGATGCCTTTGCACCTACCGATCAACCGGAATTATGGACGCAGGCGGTTTTTGAAAACCTTTACCAGATGCTGTCGCCTCAAGGCATCCTGGTTACCTATAGCAGTAAAACTGTGATCCGTAGAGCAATGGAGGCTGCGGGGTTTAGCATACAAAAAATACCTGGCCCTCATGGAAAGCGTGATATGGTAAGAGCGAAGAAAATAGAACGCGGATGACGCGGATCAAGCGGATTTTCGCGGATTAAATACTATAGTGAAAAATCCGTAAAAATCCGCTTGATCCGCGTCATCCGCGTGCCATTCCAATAATTATTGTAGCTTAACAGGCAATTACAAAAACATGAAACGCTTTTGCATTCTTTTCTCTCTTTCAGCTATTTTATCGCTAAACCTTAACGCACAAAACAAAGACGAGCAAACCATTCGTTCCATCCTGGCCGATCAAACCATCCAATGGAACAAAGGCAATATCGACGCATTTATGCAGGGATATTGGAAAAGCGATAGTCTTTTGTTTGTAGGAAAAAGCGGCCCGAAATACGGCTTTCAAAACACACTCGAAAGTTATAAAAAAGGGTACCCGGATGCCGCAGCTATGGGTAAACTCAGTTTCGACATCCTGAAAGTACAGAAGCTATCTTCCGATTGCTATTTTGTTTTGGGCAAATGGGCGCTCAAAAGAACCATCGGCGATGTAAGCGGCCATTACACGCTTATTTTCCGGAAGATCAACAATCAATGGGTGATCGTTTCGGATCATAGCAGTTAGTGTAATATTTCATTTGTGTCTGCGACTAATGCATCAATTCATAAAACTTCAACTATATGGCACTTATTATACTCGGCATCATCTTATGGATCGCCGGCGTTGTGATCATCAAACAAAAAGAAGAACTACATAAACTCGGTGCGGGTCTGCGCATTGTTGCTTTAATTTTTATCGTACTCGGTTTTCTTACTTCCTGTATCAAACAGATAGATGCCGGACAGATCGGCGTAAAATCCCTGTTTGGAAAAGTAGAGGATGATGTACTATACAGCGGACTCAACATGGTAAATCCTTTGGTAGAAGTTAAGACCATTGATGTTAAAACCCAGAACTATACCATGAGTGGTGTACATGATGAGGGAGAAAAAGGAGGTGATGATGCCATTCGCGTATTAACGGCAGATGGACTGGAAGTAGTAATCGATCTTACAGCCTTGTATCGCGTGGTTGCAGCTGATGCGCCGCGCCTGGTCAAAGAGACCGGCCTGGACTATAAGGATAAGATCGTTCGCCCGTTGGCACGCACAAAGATCCGTGATAACGCTGTTTACTATACAGCCATCGATCTTTATTCAACCAAACGCGACCAGTTCCAGGCACGTATCTTCAAAAGTATTGAAGACGATTTCAAAAAAAGAGGGTTGATACTTGAGCAATTATTGATTCGTAATATCACGCTTCCCAATAACGTAAAAACTTCCATCGAAGAAAAAATAAAAGCGGAGCAGGATGCACAGAAAATGGAATTCGTTCTGCAAAAAGAAAAACAGGAAGCCGAACGTAAAAGAGTAGAAGCACAGGGTATTGCCGATTACCAGAAGATCATCAGTTCCGGCCTTGGCGATAAACAATTACAATATGAGCAGATACAGGTGATGAAAGGACTCATCACATCACCCAATGCAAAGGTGATTATTATGGGCGGGGGAAAAACGCCGGTGATATTGGATGCGAACGGGAAGAACTAAAAAATATTGTTTCGGGTTGTTTTAGTTATGGGTTGAAAGAGTTGATCGGCAACGCAATTAACTTTTTCAACACTCAACCCGCAACTAAGTTTTACGCTTTCTGTCCAACCCGCGAAACCTGCAGCAGCATCAGCCTCGCAAAAACAAGATGCCCGCAAAACACTCCCACCACCGAAGAAAAAATATCTAAGTAATCAAAGGTCCTTCCGAATACAGGAATTAGTTGCAGGTATTCATTGATGATCACCAATAACAAACCAAAGCAACAGGTAAAACTCAAATGCAACGGCGTCTGTAATTTAAAATGGCGCTGAAAAAACCAACACGCGCCAAAGGGCAGCAAAAAAGATCCGATTAAGTTAGGAGCGAATCCCACCACCGGTTTCCATTCATGAGGAATATGAACAAAGGGACGAAGTAAAAATTTAATGGCCCATATCAATAAAGTTCCGCTGATCACAACCCTCCTCGAAACTGTTTTTAAATACATAGCGGAATATTTCGTTCCTGAAAATAAGGAAAAACTGTGCGTTCGTACCGTGGTGTGAGAATTTAATTTGCACACCAAGGCACGAAGACATGGTTTGAACTTTGTTATTTGAAACGAATGAATAAGCGGAAAGTTACTTCTCAAAATCAATTGGCTTTCGCCATACGCGTATCACCCACCACAGGTAAGCAGTAAGACTGATCGCAAACCATATAAAGAAAAGAATATTGCCGGTGGTTACATGCTCATGCACAAAAGCAAGATCATACATAATGCCGAGTGTAGAATTAATGGCCATCCATAACAATCCCAGGGCGAGTGTATTTAGAATGCGAACTAGATATTGTTTAACGCCTGGTTCCATACCCCCTAACCCCCTGAAGGGGGAATTAAATATGTGGTAATAAAATGTTTTTCGTGTACTGCATGCTTTAGTTCTTTTCCCAGCTCCCCCTTTAGGGGGTTGGGGGGTTAATCTAAACTCTGGTTACTCGCAGCAGCTATTTTCAGGATACGGTCAAACTGCGCAGCAGTGAGGTCGGTGTAGAAATAGTAAATAGGATCCAATGCTCTTCCATTCAGGTGCACCTCATAATGACAATGCGGGCCCGTACTTTTTCCCGATGTGCCTACATAACCGATTACCTCACCACGTTTTACTAAGTCGCCAACCCTTGCTTTCACCCGAACCATATGTCCATAAGTCGTTTCATAGCCATTCCCATGGCTGATCACTACGTGGTTGCCAAACCCACCGGTGCTAAAACCCGCATCTTTAACTCTTCCTTCTGCTGTTGCATAAATAGGGGTTCCGATCGGTGCTGTAAAATCCAGGCCCATATGTGCCTTTACTATCTTCAGCACCGGGTCCATACGATAGCCAAAACCAGAAGAGATCCGGTCCAGGTTCTTGTTACTTACAGGTTGAATGGCAGGAATAGAAGCAAGCATTTTCTCTTTATTCTTTACCATATTGCCGATATCATCAAACGATTTCTGCTGGTAAGCTGTTACCAGGGAAAGATTGTTCAATTGTATTCTGATACTTTTCACCAATTCCGTTTCACCCATACTTTGCACCAGCTTTACTTCATTCTTTAATTCCATGGCCTTTATGCGGGCACTGTCATGAATAGGCAGCGCGCCGAATATGGAACGGTAAACATTATTATCGCGGTTCTCTATCTCAACCATCTGGAGCTCCAGCTGCTTCAGGCGTTCCATAAATACGCTGTAATTGTTCGCCATGTCTTCATTCTGCTGGCGCAGGTATTTTTCTTTGGGCGAATCGATATAACGGAAGGTAATAGCGAAAATGATGGCGCCCGTAACAATGGATGCTGCCAGGAAACCGATCAACTGCAATAACCGCACGCGCAGGGGTGTGTCCAGCTTTTCATAGCGCAGTGTGTGAGTATTATAGTAGTATTTTACCTTTTTCATTGGCATTGTTGCTTTTTGAGGCAAGCCTTGAGCTATGAGCTTTGAGCCATGAGCCAGGAAGCAGTCTTGCTAGCTCGCAGCTCATAGCTCACAGCTCATAGCTTGTCCTAATTCCTTACCTTTGATGCCCTTAAAAAGCCACCAAAGATAGTTTCTAACACCCTAACATTTTGTTTAAAATTTTTCAATAGATGATGACCAGCGCCGAGATACGTAAGCAATTTCTTTATTTTTTCGCTAAGCGCGGGCACCAGGTTGTTCCTTCGGCCGCGATCGTTGTAAAAAACGATCCTACTTTGTTGTTCACCAACGCGGGGATGAACCAGTTCAAAGATTATTTCCTGGGCAATAAAAAGCCCGAAAATGCACGTGTGGTGGATACACAAAAATGCCTTCGTGTAAGCGGCAAACACAACGACCTGGAAGAAGTGGGTGTTGATACCTATCACCATACCATGTTCGAAATGCTGGGTAACTGGAGCTTTGGTGATTATTTTAAAAAAGAAGCCATTGCCTGGAGCTGGGAACTGCTGACCAGTGTATATCAATTAGACAAGGACCGTTTATATGTAACCATTTTTGAGGGAGATGAAAAAGAAGGCCTGCCCAAAGACGAAGAAGCTTACAATGAATGGAAAAAAGTAATTGCCGAAGACAGGATCCTGTTGGGAAATAAAAAAGATAATTTCTGGGAGATGGGCGATACCGGACCATGTGGCCCCTGCACCGAGATCCATGTTGATTGCCGCACCGATGAAGAAAGAAAAGCAGTTGCCGGAAAAACACTGGTGAATAATGATCATCCGCAGGTGATAGAGATCTGGAACAATGTATTCATGCAGTTCAACCGTTTAAAAGATGGAAGCCTGCAGCCTTTACCTGCGCAGCATGTTGATACAGGAATGGGATTTGAACGCCTGGTACGCGTAATACAGGGAAAACAAAGTAATTATGATACCGATGTTTTCACCGGAACCATTGCAGCAACAGAAAAGATCACGGGAAAAAAATATGATTACAGCGATCGCAAAGAGGCCATTGCATTCCGTGTATTAGCAGATCATATCCGTGCGATCGCATTCACCATTGCCGATGGACAGTTGCCAGCCAACAATGGTGCAGGTTATGTGATCAGGAGAATTTTGAGAAGGGCGGTTCGTTATTATTATTCCAACCTGAATTATAAGCAACCGTTATTATTTCAATTAATGCCTTTATTGGCTAAACAATTTGAAAACGTTTTTCCTGAATTGAATAAGCAACTGGATTTTGTAAGTAAAGTGGTGAAGGAAGAAGAAGATGCGTTCTTAAAAACGCTTGATAAAGGTTTGAAAAGAATTGATGACATCTTTGTAACACAATATGAAATCTTCGAGTCACTCCCTCGAATCACTGGACGCGCAGCGTTTGAATTATTCGACACGTTTGGCTTCCCGATCGATCTCACACGTTTGATCGCGTCAGAAAAGAATTTTTTGGTTGATGAAGCTGGCTTCGAAGCAGAAATGCAACAACAAAAAAACCGCAGCCGCGCAGCAGGAACCATCGATACAGAAGACTGGATAGTGCTCATAGAAAACGGCATCAATGAATTTGTAGGATATGATTCCCTCGAAGTAAAAAGCAAAGTAGTTAAGTACCGAAAAGTGAAAGCAAAGGGCAAAGAAGCTTATCAATTAGTTCTTGAAGCCACTCCCTTTTATGCAGAAAGTGGCGGACAGGTGGGTGATACAGGTGTATTGGATTTTGATGGAGAATTGATCACTGTAACAGACACGAAGAAAGAGAACAACCTCATCATTCATTTTACAGAAATCTTACCTGCCAATATTCAATCGGATGTGATGGCGAAAGTTGATCGGCACAAAAGGCGATCAACCGAAGTGCATCACAGCGCCACGCATTTATTGCATGCGGCTTTACGCAGTGTGTTAGGTACGCATGTGGCACAAAAAGGAAGCCTGGTAAATGAAGAACATCTGCGTTTTGATTTCTCACATTTTGCCAAAGTATCCGATGAAGAGATCGCTCAGATAGAAAGTATTGTGAATAAAAAGATCCGCGAGAACATTCCTGTTTATATCAAAGAAATGAGCAAAGACGAAGCCATCGCCCTTGGTGCCATGGCATTGTTCGGAGAAAAATATGGTGATGCGGTTCGCGTGGTAATGATCGATCCAAAATACTCTATCGAACTTTGCGGAGGCACGCATGTTGGTGCAACCGGCGAACTTGGTTTCTTCAAGATCAAACACGAAGCCGCAGTAGCAGCCGGCGTTCGGAGAATAGAAGCTGTAAGCGGGAAAGCAGCCGAAGAACTCTCTAACGAACAATTCGCCCAGATTCGTGTAATTCGTGATACCCTTAAAAATCCAAAAGAGACCGGCAAGGCCGTAGAATCATTGGTAACAGAAAATAGTGAATTAAGAAAGAAAATCGAAAGCCTCGAGGCCAAACAACTCATCACGATCAAAAATGAATTGTTACAAAAGGTTGAGAACATCAATAATATTTCTTTCCTCGGTGCAATAGTGGAAGTAAGCAATGCCGACAGCCTCAAGAAATTATGCTTTGACCTGAAGAATGATCTGACCAACTACGTGGTAGTGCTTGCAGCCGCCATCGATGGCAAAGCGCAGGTGGCAGTATTGCTTGATGAATCAGTGAGTGCATCCAAAAACCTGGAAGCACCCAAGATCATCAAAGAACAAATTGCAGGATTGATTAAAGGCGGTGGCGGCGGCCAGAAAACATTGGCTACTGCCGGTGGCCAGGATGCAAGCAATTTGGCGCAGGTGATTGAGAGGGTGAAATCTCTGCTATAATTTTTTTTTGCCACAGACGACACAGATTAACACAGACTTTTTCTGTGGTGGTCTGTGTCGTCTGTGGCAACCAATCCCTCGTTATGAACCTCATCTTCGAAACAGAACGCCTTCTCTTCCGCGAGTTCACCACCGATGATGCTCAACTCATCTACGAACTCAACAGCAACCCCGACGTAGTTAAATACGTTCACGAAGAACCCACCACCGATCTCAATGTGGCGCTAAGTTCCATCATCGATCGGATCATTCCCCAATACACCAACTATGGCTATGGCCGTTGGGCGATGCACCTGAAAGAATCACTGGAATTCATCGGTTGGTGCGGGCTGAAATACCGCCCCGAAAGAAATGAAGTAGATCTCGGTTACCGCTTCAAACAACCCTACTGGGGTAAAGGATATGCAACCGAAGCCGCTCTAACTACTTTAGAATACGGGTTTGCATCCTTACAAATTCCTGTCATCACGGCCATGGCCCATATAGACAACACCGCTTCCCTCAGGGTTATCGAAAAATGCGGTATGCATTTCCAGCGTTTCGAAGAAGTAGAGGGCTGCCCGGTAAAAACCTATATTCTCAGCAATCCATATACCCGGTAGGGTCCCAAAACCCAGGCTTCCCTTTGCGCCTTTGCTTCTTTGCCCCTTTGCGTGAAAACCATTAACCTTTTTTAACATTTCCGAATTCTTTCGTATTTGGTAAAACCATTACATTTGATCTACTAATAAATTCGTACAACAAAATTTTACCATTATGAATAAGCAAATTTTACCCCTGTTTGTATTGGCGCTGGGTGTTACTGCAGCAGCCACTGCACAGGTGAAGGAAGTACCTAAAAAAGAAAAGGACCAGACGATAACCATCCGGAAAAAAACCGACAGCAAAGAAAAAACAACTATCGTAATCGACGGCGACAAGGTTACCGTGAACGGGAAACCGATAGAGGATCTGAAAGATTCAGATATCGAAGTTCTTCGTAACAAAAGTATGGTTTCAGTAATGCCACTATTAAAGGAAAGGTTACGGTCTAACGGCGGTATGAAGATGTTTGGTGATGACAATTTCGCTTTCAGCGGAGGCAACCGCGCTTTGCTGGGTGTGGTCTCCGAAAAAAATGACAAAGGCGCAAAGATCACTTCCGTAACAAAAGAAAGCGCTGCTGACAAAGCAGGATTAAAGAAAGATGATATCATTACCAAAGTAGGCGATACAAAAATAGAGAACAGTGAAGATCTGTATGAGGCCATCGGTGATCGTAAACCCGAAGAAAAAGTAACCATCATCTACCTGCGCGATGGTAAAGAAGCAACCACCACCGCAACATTAGGCAAAACGGCAAATGTAAAAGCGTTCAGTTTTAATGGCGATGGCTTTAATATGGATAAGCTGGAAAGACTCCAGGAAGAATTGCCAAGGATGAAAGAGAGGTTAAGAGAAATGCCAAGAATGGAAGGTATGGACAGACTCAGGGTAATGCCAAAGATCGACGGCATGGAATTTTACGGTTCACGCAGGCCAAGACTCGGACTGGAGATCCAGGATGTGGAAGAAGGTAAAGGCGTAAAGATCCTCGATGTTGACAGTGACACACCCGCATCAAAAGCCGGTTTACAAAAAGATGATGTGATCTCGGAAGTGGATGGAAAAGGCGTTGCAACTGTTGACGAACTGAAAGAAAAACTGAAGGATCTGAAAGAAGGCGACAGCATTAAAATAACGTATAAAAGAGCCGGTCAAACAAAAACAGCCGATCTCAAACTTCCTAAAAAATTAAAGACCGCGGACCTGTAACCATTCTGTGTTCTCTACGTTCTAATAAGAACCAACTGATTTTTTTCTCTCATGTTGTATATACGCCGCGCTATTCTTAGCGCGGCATTTTTTTGCGGTCTGGCCGCCTTAGCGTCCCGACCCCTGAATCGCTCCGACCCCGTATCTTTAAGCAACAATCATCCCAAATGAAAAAGATCATAACCGCTTCCATTCTTCTTCTCTCCTTTTATACCAATGCGCAGGTATATTCTTCAAAAGAACCGCTGGTGCATACGTTTTCGATAGTAGCACGTGATGAAAAAACCGGTGAGATGGCCGTTGGTGTTCAGAGCCATTGGTTTGCCGTTGGTATTTCTGTTCCATGGGCCGAAGCGGGTGTGGGTGCGGTAGCCACGCAATCATTTGTAGATAAATCATACGGCCCAAAAACCCTGGCTTTATTAAAAAAAGGGTTCACACCACAACAGGCGCTTGATCAATTAACAAAAGCAGACGCGGGCAGGGATGTAAGACAGGTAGCCATCATAGATTCAAAAGGAAACGTAGCGGCGCATACGGGTAAGAATTGCATACAGTTCGCGAAACACATCAAAGGATACAATTTCAGCGTACAAAGTAATATGATGCTTGGCAACCAGGTTTGCGAATATATGGCCAATTCATTTAAACAAACTGCAGGCAAACCATTGGCTGAACGCGTATTGCTGGCATTGGAAGCCGCACAAAAAGCAGGCGGTGATATCCGCGGTATGCAGGCCGCTGCGATTGTGGTTGTACCCGGAAAGAAAATGGAATTATGGAACAATAAATCAGTAGACCTTCGGGTTGATGATTCTCCCAAACCCCTGGAAGAACTCAGGCGCTTATACAATGTACACCTCGCCTACGAACACATGAACAATGGCGACCTCGCCGTAGAAAAGAACAATATGGCATTGGCTATGAATGAATACAATGCCGCCATGAAACTCTTTCCATCCAATCTTGAGATGCAATACTGGACCGCCATCACCCTTGCCAATAACAAGCAGGTGGCAAAAGCAATGCCCATGCTGCAAAGTATTTTTGCAAAAGACAAGAACTGGAAAGAGCTCACGCGTCGGCTTCCACCGGTTGGACTGTTAACCGTAACATCCGATGAACTCAAAAAGATCCTGGCGCTTTAATAGCACGCGGATGACGCGGATCAAACTGGTTTTCGCGGATCAGTTAATAAAATCCGTAACATCCGTCCCATCCGCGTCATCCGCGTGCCATCCTCCGCTCAGATAAAAGCGGTATTTTCGCGCCACATGTCAGTACACGAAAAATATGAGGCGGTGATAGGCCTCGAGGTCCACGCACAGTTGGCAACGAACAGCAAACTATTCTGCGGCGATAGCACGGCTTTTGGTGCTGCGCCCAACACGCACATCAGCCCGATAACAATGGGTCACCCGGGTACCTTACCCAAGACAAATAAGAAAGCAGTTGAGTATGCGATCCGTATGGGTCTGGCATGTAACTGTGAAATCGAGAAGGATAATTATTTTGCAAGAAAGAATTATTTCTATCCCGATCTTCCTAAAGGATACCAGATATCGCAACACACTACACCCATCTGCAAAGGTGGCCATGTTTCCATCAAAACAAATAACGGTGAGCGCAATGTGCAACTCAACCGCATTCATATGGAAGAAGATGCAGGCAAAAGCATTCACGATATGGATGATGCATTTACCTGTGTTGACCTCAACCGCGCCGGCACACCATTAGTAGAAATTGTAACTGAGCCTGATCTTTTTTCTGCTGAAGAAGCCTGGCAATACGTAA
Source organism: Bacteroidota bacterium (assembly GCA_040388705.1). Taxonomy (GTDB): domain Bacteria; phylum Bacteroidota; class Bacteroidia; order Chitinophagales; family Chitinophagaceae; genus Sediminibacterium. Next base: position 239,122 of record JAZKBI010000011.1, read on the forward strand.
CCGAAGTTCGCAGGCTCGTAAGATGGATCGGGATCTGCGATGGCAATATGGAAGAAGGCAGCCTGCGTTGCGATGCGAATGTTTCCATCCGTTTGAAAGGTGAAAAAAAATTAGGTACCAAGGTAGAAGTGAAAAATCTTAACTCGATCCGCAACGTAAAAAAAGCGATCGAATATGAGATAGAGAGAATGATAGAACTGGTTGAAAGCGGCGGAACAGTTCAGCAGCAGACCCGCAGTTTTGATGCATCCAATGATACCACATTTGCCATACGCGATAAGGAAGAAGCCAATGATTACCGCTACTTCCCCGATCCCGATCTCGCACCTTTTCATTTAACGGATCAGTTTATAGAGCAGGTAAGAACCGCATTACCAGCATTGCCGAATGAGTTGACAAAGAAATACCAAACACAATTCGGACTGAGCGCTTATGATGCCGCGCAACTATGCGATGAAAAAGAAACCGCCGCATTTTTTGAATCCGTTATTCAACACATAACACATTACAAAGCGGTTGCCAACTGGATACTCGGCCCTGTTCGCCAATACCTGAATGAAAAGAACGTTGGTTTTGTTGATTTCAACCTGCAACCGGCTACGCTTGCAGAATTAATAAAATTAACAGAAGATGGTAAGGTTAATTTCTCTGTAGCGTCTTCTAAAATATTACCGGTATTGATCGAAGAGAATGGTTCCCCATTGGCGATAGCAGAGAGCATGAACCTGTTACAGGTGAGCGATACTAATGAACTGGAAACATGGATCACAGAAGCATTGGCATCCATGCCCGATAAAGTATCCGAATACAAAAAAGGTAAGAAAGGATTGATTGGGTTGTTTGTGGGGGAAGTGAAAAAGAGAAGCAGGGGAAAAGCGGATCCGAAAGTTGTGACGCAATTACTAGAAAAGCGATTAGCTGATTAATAGTAGGACATTAATGAAATGCGGCGGTCCGTCATTGCGAGGCACGAAGCAATCTGTGTCCCGAATTAGCGAGACCAATATATGGGAGCGTTTACAAATGACATGCATAAAACCATTCGCAACACAGATTGCTTCGTGCCTCGCAATGACGGTGCAGGCGATCTCATAAATAGAAACAGATCATTATGAAAAGAATACTCTTAGCTCTAACAACAGTCATCGCTCTCGCATCCTGCCAGGAAAAAAAATTCGGCGGGTTTACGGTAAGCGGGAAAATTGAACATGCACCAGGGCAAAAGATCAGCCTGGAAGAATTACCCTTTGGCGGACAACAGCCCGTTGTGCTTGATTCCGGATCGCTTAAAACCGGTGGTGTATTTGAATTGCGTGGTATGGGTAAAGAAGAAGGTTTATATCGTTTGGTGATTGCAAATGGAACCGATGTTCTGGTGGTGAACGACAGCAAGAGTATTAAAGTGGTTCTTGATAATGACAATTATCGCGCGTACAAGATAGAAGGATCTCCTGCCAGCCAGGCGTTGCATGTTCTGTTTGAAGATTACCGTAAAAAAGATTCAGCGCTGTACGTAACGTTTATGGAATTGGATACCCTGCAAAAACAAAATGCAAAAGACAGTATTCTTACCGTGATGCGCGCAAAAAGAGATATACAGATCAAACAGATGAATACGATGGTGTCTGATTTTATCAATCAATCGCCGAGCCCTGCTGCAAGGTATTATGCATTGGGCATGGCATCACGCACCATGAACCAGGATGAGGTATTGGCTCTCGCTACTTCATCATTGGATAAATTCAAAGACCACAGTGGGCTCGCAAAGATCAAAAGTTTATTGACCGTTCAGAAGCCCGCGGTTCCAAAATATGCGTTAATGGATCAGCAGGCGCCGGAGATCAACCTGCCTGATGTGAATGGCAAACCATTCCTGTTAAGCAGCCTCAAAGGAAAATATGTATTGGTTGATTTCTGGGCGAGTTGGTGCGGTCCTTGCAGAAAAGAAAATCCGAATGTAGTTGCTGCCTATAACAAATACAAGGATAAGAATTTCACGATCCTTGGTGTATCCTTAGACAAGGACAAGGACAACTGGACAGCGGCTATCGCGGCGGATAAATTAACGTGGACACATATCAGCGATCTCAAATACTGGGAAACCCCGGTGGTTGCCCTCTATCATTTTGATGGCATTCCTTTTAATGTGCTGGTTGATCCGCAGGGGAAAATTATTGCAAGCGAATTAAGGGGTGAGGCGTTGGATAAAAAGTTGGCAGAGGTTCTTAAATAATAGTGATTACCTAATTGTGCGAACCGACCCTTGTCGGCAGACAGGTCAAGGTTCGGGTAGAGCCATCGGCTCGGTTCATATTGTAGCAACGGATTTTAATCCGTTGAACAAAAAGCATTAAAGAATTACAAAAGAACCGTAGGTTCGGTCCATATATGCACCGTGCCTATGGCACTCCCGGATCATGCGGGATTACAAACAACGGATTAAAATCCGTTGCTACAATATATATCGAGGCTACGCCTCTGCAATCATCCTTATTTTTTTTGCCACAGACGACACAGATTAACACAGATAGTTTTTTTCTGTGCAAATCTGTGTCGTCTGTGGCAAATCATTCTTCATCAACCCCAAAAGAAAGAGGCCATAAAAAATCATGGCCTCTTTCAATAAATATGTCAGGAATAATTAGTTCGTATATCCTGGGTTCTGCTGGATCAAAGGGTTAGCCTGGATCTCAGAGTTTGGTATTGGCAATAAGAACCTGAAGTTACCGGCAGGCAATGAAGTAGCCGCTGCATTAGGTGCATCAGCCGCATCTCTTGAAACAGGTAAGTTCCTTCTTTTCAGATCCCAGAAACGGTGACCTTCAAAAGCAAGTTCTTTAAAACGCTCGTCCATGATCGCGTTGATCACTGCATTTTTATCTGCAAATGTTGCATTCACATAACCGTTGATACGTGCGGCTCTTAATGTATTCAGATCGGTTGCAGCACCGGCCAGGTCACCACCTTCAGCTTTTGCTTCGGCACGGATCAGGTACATTTCACCTGTTCTGAATACTTTCTGGTCAGCAACATTTTCTGATGCAGTTCCATATGTAGTACCGGCATATTTGTAGATCAGTTTGGTAGAAGACCTGTTAGAAGGCAATAATGGTTCGTTCTTCAGGTAAGATGCAAAACGCACATCATTCACCTGGTCGTAACTGTTCCATAATTTATCAGAAGGCCTCCATGTGATGGTTCCGATATTAGCTGAGCTCGCAGAAGTACCTCTGTACAATGAACCTAACCTTGCAGTGGCTGTTGTACGGATCAGTTTAAATGCGATCTCATCTTTAACAGCATCTGTCCAGATACCAGGGAAATTTGCCTTTGAAGCCAAAGGCAAACCGGCGATATATTCGGTGGTGTAGGTAACAGCATCAGAATACTCCTTCAGGTATAAAGCAACTCTTGCCTGCAATCCGCTAACAGCCAGTTTAGTGGCTCTTGCGATATCGGTAAGGTTGTTAGGTACCAGCGTTTTTGCTTCAGCCATGTCAGCTTTTAACTTGGTCATGTATGGAGCAACGGTGATCCTCGCCTGTGGAGCCAGGGATGGTGCATCCAAATAAGCCAATGCCAGGTCTGTACCCACCGCGCTGTTGCTATAGAACCTGTAGAGTTCAAAATGAGCGAAAGCACGCAGGAACAAAGCTTCACCACGCAGTTTCAGTTTCAGCGCATCGTCTGCAGCACCTGTAGATGTTGCGTTAGGTAATGCTGCCAAAACCCTGTTTGCGCGGTCAATCACTTTATAGTAAAGAGGGAAGGCCGTAAAGTTATCCCTCAAAACAATGTCTGTTGAGCTATACTGCCATTCGTGTGCGGTAGCAGAATTATAGAAATCTGCCACACGTAATTCATCAGACATAACGCCATTCAGCAATATACCCATGTCAACGGTTAAACCGGCATAAGCGCCGATAATACCCTGTTCATTGTTCGCGGTCGTTTTTAAAGCGATATCTCCACCAATGAAATCCGTTTCTTTTACATCAATTACCTTTTTACAGCCTGCCAGCGACAGTAATAAAAAGGAAAAGATCAATATTTTATTCTTTTTCATTTTACGGGTTTTTAAAATTTCTGCAATTTAGATTCGATACTAAAAATTGCTGTGTTAAAATTTAATATCTAATCCTACAACAATCATTTTTGGATTTGGATATTCATTCAGACTGATGTTATTATCATCTTCAGGATCCAGTCCTTTCCATGGGCTCCAGATTGCAAGGTTTTGAGCCTGCACATAGAACCTTCCACCACTGATAAGCTTGTTGATCTTTGGAAGATCATAACCAACGGTCAGGTTTCTGAAACGTAAGAATTTAGCATCAGCGAGATCCGATGAAGTAAATCCTCTGTCATAAGCCGAAGACTGGTACAAGGCGATATCACCTGGTTTGGTCCACTGCATAGTCAGCAATTCTCTTGAACCTCTTACAGCTGTCTGGTAACCTGGTGTACCTCTTGTGATCCAGTTTCTTGTATTATCACTTCTTACTACATCAAACTGGTAAGAGAATACTGCAGAAATAGTGATCGCTTTCCAACGTACATCCACTGTAGCGCCACCTTCGTGTTTAGGTAAATAAGTTCCGAATTTTGCAAACTGTCCTGCTTTGGCGATATCAAAAGTTGTTTTGCCATCAGCAGTTTCATAAGTAGGCTGTCCTGTTGCAGGATCTGCACCAAGATAGTTATACGTATAGTGAGATCCATAAGGAAGCCCTTTCCTGATCACGAATGTTCCTAAAAAATATTCGTTAACCAATCCGAGATCTTCGATATTGTTCTTGTTGATAGAATGGTTCCAACCTAAAGTAACATTCAGGTCTCTTTGTCTTACAACATCAACACTGGCTGCAAATTCGAAACCCTTGTTTGTCATAACACCCGCATTGATGTTCAATGAACCGAAACCTGTTGTACCAGAAAGAGGTTGAGAAACGAACAGGTCAACTGTTCTGTTCCAGTATGCATCAACGCTAAGTCTTGCACGGTTGTTCCATACAGCGAGGTCAACACCTACGTTCAGTTTCTTGATCTTTTCAATTTTCAGGTCAGGGTTACCCGGTGTAGTTGGCACCAGACCTGTAATAGGAGAACCTACATAAGATGTTGTTCCGAAAGACGGGATCTGAGGACCCTGGTAGTTGGTAACTGAGTTAAGATAAGTACCGTATGAACCAGCACCGATACTTCCGATGTTAGGTACGATACCGTAGCTTCCACGGAATTTCAGGTCTGTTAAGATTTTCTGGTCTCTCATAAAGTTCTCAGAAATCGCATTCCAGATAGCACCACCAGACCAGGTAGTGATTTCCCTGTTCTGTTCGTTAGCGATCCTTGAAGTACCATCGCGACGGATATTACCGGTCAGTGTGTACTTGTTGTTATAAGTATACCTTACTGTTGCAAAATAAGAACGGATACCATAACCGCTTTTTGCACTAGTTGCATTCTGCGGATAAGTAGCAGATCCACCGGTAGGTAAAGTACCCGCACCCTGTCCTGTTTGAGTCAACCTTGGATCGAGGTTATACAAAGTAAAACCACTCGCTTTCTGGTAGCCTCTTACAACCTCAAAATAAGCACCTAATTCCAGGTCATGGATATTGTTGATCCTTTTTGCAAACACCAGGCTTGATGTATTGATGAACTGTGAAGTTGTTTTACCACCTTCCTGCGCAAGACCTGACTGGAATGACTGTAAAGATCCGATATAAGAATTGGCGTTGATATAACGGCTTTCTTCTGTACGGGATACATCAACACCTAACGTGTTCTTCAATGTCAACGAAGGAAGGATCTTGTAAGCAAGTGTCAATCCTGTATTGATCTTAATCTGGTTGGTGTTCCTTGATGAGTTCTGGATACCTTCTAACAAGTTAGCTACCTGCTTTAAAGCAAGGTTTGAGCTTGATCCAAAATTCAGTGTTCCGTCTGCTTTGTAAGGGTTCTCATATGTTTTCGCACGATAGGTCATCTGGAAAGGATTTCTTGGGCTGTTACCCAATTGATCTCCTTCAGCAAAACTTGATTGAGAATAACCTGCAGTTGTATTAAACTGTACGGTTAACTTATCAGCTGTATGATCGATGTTAAAACGAACGGTATATCTTTTCAGGTAAGAAGCAAGGTCAATACCCTGCTGGTCAAAATAACCCGCAGATAAATAGAACCTTGTTCTGTCGGTACCTCCCGACATGTTCATCTCATGTGTTTGAGAAATACCCTGGCGATAGAAGATGTCATTATAGTTAACATCGATACGGGCGATGCTGTCTAATGTTGCCTGTTTTGAAGCAGCTGTCATACCTGTAGGAATGGCAGGATTCAATGGAGAATAGTTCCAACCTGGCGTACCTGCCAGTTTCTCTCTTTCTTCATACTGGAGCATTTCTTTAGTGTTCATCAGATTCAGACGCGAGAAATCCGGTTTTTGTGTAAAACCATATTGTGTTCTGTACTGGAAAGAAGTTGTACCCGCTTTACCTTTCTTAGTAGTAATAACAATAACACCCAAACCACCTCTCGCACCATACAAGGCCGCAGCACTTGCATCTTTCAATACAGTGATCGATTCAAAATCATCAGGGTTGATGGTTGAGAAATCACCCGCAGGTAAAGGAACTCCATCCAATACGTATAACGGCTGAACGCCGGCGCCCTGGATAGACTGGATACCCCTGATGGTTACGTTAGCGCTCGCACCTGGCTGACCAGATCCTGAGTTAACCAACATACCCGCTACGCGACCCTGTAAAGCCTGGTCGAATGCACCTACAGGAACATCGCCAACTGTTTTGCTTGCATTAAGCACAGTAGCGGCACCTGTAAACTGGCCTTTCTTTTCACGGGAATAACCTGTAACTACCACCTCTTCAAGGTTCTCGGCAGCAGGTTTTAAAGAAACACCGTATGAATTACTGGAGGTGATGGCTATTTCCTGTGTAGCAAAACCCAGGGAACGGATCACCAGTGTTTTGGCTGATGCAGGAACACCAATTGTAAAATCACCACTTGCATTGGTAGTGGTACCCATTGTGGTACCTTTTACGGCAACAGTAACATTGGCTACCGGATTACTCTTGTCATCAGTAACCCGTCCTTTTAAAGTACGCGTTTGAGCCGATACCTGTGTAGCAGCAAAAACCACGCACAATAACATTGTAATTAGCTTTCTCATTGAAATTCAGTTTTAAATATGAATGCGGGGCGCAATTTAGTTAAGAAAATCATAACCCGAGTCTTAATGACAGAGTTATGTGCAATTGTGCTGCACTTTTTAAGGAAATACATGAAAATTCATGGTTTAAACATGAATTTTGGCCACTAAGGCCAGTTTTTTTTACAGTTCTATTACAAATGAGATGAGATATTCTGACCCCGAAGGCGGCTTTTTCCGCCCTGAACACTGAAAAATGAGCTTCGAAACTGGAGGTTGGGTGCTGGAGGCTGGATACTGGATGCTGGATGCTGGATACTGGATGCTGGATACTGGATACTAGATGCTGGATACTAGATGCTGGATACTGGATGCTGGATACTAGATGCTGGATGCTGTGCAGCAAGATCGCGCATAAGATCTGCCATCCAGTATCCAGCATCCAGTATCCAGCACCCAATGAGCCTATTATTTGAGCTGATGAGCCTATTATTTGGCCTGATGAGCCTATTTTAGCCCTGGGTGAGCCTATTATTCTTTCACCAATGGA